>JACRCD010000007.1 GCA_016219175.1 Deltaproteobacteria bacterium
CAAATGGGTGAACACCATGCTCGGCAACGTCAAAAATGCCATCCGTGGCAGTTATCATGCAATCAGTGAAAAACATATACCCCGTTATCTTGCTGAGTTTTGTTACCGATTCAACCGCCGTTTTGAGTTGGGCAAAATGGTGCCAAGCTTGGCTCATGCCGCTGTGCATACTTTGCCGAGACCCACTAAATTGTTGAAGCTGGCTGAAAGTCGGTGGTAATCACAAAAAGATTTAATAGACAGATCAAAGGAAGATTGTATTTTGTGGCACAAGAAAAATAACAAATCTATCCCGTTTTGGGTGGCTGTTGAGACATGGGATTTCGGCGTAATGTCAAAATATTTCACGAATCTCAACGGGAAATATCAAGAAAAAATCTGTGATAGATTAGATGTGCCAAACAAGAAAATTCTTTCTGGGTGGTTAGATACAATAAACACGTTGAGAAACCGATGCGCCCATCATTCAAGGATTTGGAACTGGGCATCCGCTAATGCTGTTCATATGTTTAATGTAGAATATTTTGACAGGTTAAATTTGTGTTTAGATGCAAGAAAAAGGGTTTACGGGTTGATTTGTATTTTGTGGTATTTGGTCAAAAAAATTGGTCCGCGATCAACCTGGATAAATGATGTCGCATCGCTAATCGACAATAAACCCGCAATTGCTTGTTGTCCATATACTTCAATGGGTTTTCCCGATAACAGTGGTTTTCCTCGCGATAAATTTGTTGATTTCTGACTTCACACGAAAAGGTATCGTTCCCGTGAGCAAAAAAATGTTTGGCATGGGGAGAGTTTTTATTTTGGGGGTCTTTTTGGGGGTTTATCAATTTTTTCTCACTAAACAAATATCATCATTTCAAGTGGTTAAATAATCAGTTTAATGGACTGCATCCCACCAAGTCATAGTCCGGAGAGATCCAGGACCACCCTAAAAGCCCTTAGCAATAAGGGCTTTTTTTTATGCCTTTTCAGCGGTGGAAGGTTCAAACTGTAAGCACTTGGATTCCCTTTAATCTTATTTTTGTATCTGTCATCATCGCTTGGCATCCAGGACACTTTTCATTGTTTACCCCGGACTTTTCTTATTGCCTCCGCAATATCTGCTTTTTTCGCTCCGGCTTTCTTGACTCAATGGTCTTGCTCATCCCGCAGAAAAAAACCGGCAACAAAAATGGCTACCCCCGCTGCCCCGAGCAGCATGATGGCAATAGAAATTCCCCAGATTAACACGGGATGGGCCACCTCGGAGGGGAGAGGATTTTTGAGAACCAACCGCGCTCGCGCCGGGTCAGCCGGATCATACCGCACTTGGACAGGCACACCGGGGAAGGGCAACCGCCATATTTTTTTACTCTCTCCGAAGCTGAAATCTTGTTTTTTTAGGTTCGCTGCCTCAGGCACAAATTCGGCAACAAGGTTCTGCACGCCATAGAGGTACCCGCTCCAATGCCGGCCATCTATCCATGTTCCTTCAAGGTCGCGACCGTTTACCTGAAAGGTATACCGAGCAAGCATTTCAAACGTCGAAGCGCGACTGCCCCAGTGATAACCAATGCCAACCTCTTGCAACAGCCCCTGGGCTACAATCCACTCTTTTTGAGATTGATACTCTTTTGTTGATGCAATTTGTCCACAAAGCAGCCACCAGCCAAAGGCAACAAGGCAGAGCCCGGAAACGGCCAGCGGCCATCCGCTCATTGGGCTGGCCGGTTGTCTCTTGGGGGGCTTAGAACAATGAGTATCAGGCCCATATGCCGCCTGTTGAAGCGCAGCCGCTTTTGCCTTTGAATTCCTTGCAATACTTGGCGACGACTCGCTAATTCTTCTTTGGTGCCGTAACTGGCCTTGGTTGCGATCAAGCTCGTCGGCAACCTCTAACCCCAGATACTTGACGCCATATTTGCCAGCCAACTGACGAAGGCTGCTGTTCATTGACAGCAGGCTGTCCTCATCCATGGCCGATGGGGGGTGAACAGTAATATAGGCTTCTCCGTCGCCGTCATAGACCACCGGCCCGCCAGTAAAGTTGAGAGTGCCCAGGTACGAAGAGAGCTGCTCGAGCCTCGCCTGCTGGCGGTGATCGGTAAAGACAAAGGATTGCAACTCCCGTCCAGGAAGGTTGTTTTTTTTCTGTCGGGCAAACCAGCGACTGATATCACTGCTGCTCAGCAAATACATGGCAAAGCTCCTGTTGGCCAGGTGGCCGTTGTTTCGAACGGTTCACAGTTCCGGAGGGCTGACGTGCTAGCTCAGGGGTGCGGAGCCTGCTTGCCGACGGAGCGTCCCTCTGGAGCGGCATGTTAGGACTGCTTCTTCTTGGCTGTGCCATGCCCAACATGCTCAGTAAATGGCTCAATGCACTCAAGAATGATCTCCCCAGTCTCGATATCAGTAACGCACTCCACATACTCGTCGGTATCTTTGTCAAACATGCGCGCTTTATGAACCATCTTTTGGCGGTCATGGCTGAATTCATAACCGGTAAACGACTCCCAGCGCAGTTTTTTGTCGCTTGGGAGCGATGGGCGTTTGAGGCGTCCACGTTGAGAATCGAGTATCCGTAAACCATCAATGAGCGTCTCTTTAAAGGCACGTGAAATACTGCCGCAGCGAGGACAGGAAATACGTGGTTCCACAGCCAAGTCGACGAACTCAAGCGATTCACCACATTTCACACAGGTGGTGCTAGAACTGGTCATGTCTTTAGGTTCAAATACAGAGTAGTCCTGCGAAAAGACGCGGAGTTTTACGTCTTTTCGGAGGCAGAAAAAAATTTATGCCGCTATTCTAACATAGAATACCATCCGGAAAGTTTTTATCCAGCTTTTTTGCGGTCTAAAAATATTTCTTTTCATGCGCCTCCTTAATGCAGCTTTGCACTGGCCAGGGTAACGCTATCGAGTTAGACAAACTTCTCGCACCAAAATGGATTCCGGGTCGCGCTGCGCTTGTCCGGAATGACGAAACGTTCATTGCCGTCATTTTGCCAGAGGCTCAACTATAACCCTTTTCTTTTTCTGTTGTCCGGTAACGGCGGTTGTGCTACCGTGCAATCCGAAAATTTTGGGGTGTTTTGGGGGGTATTCGTCTCCAACGGGAAATGGCGGTTCATGAGGCACCGCCACGGGCCTGGACATCGACACACGGATATTGACAATGCAGCAAAATACCGAACTTACCGCCATATTGATGCCGGATTGCTCCATCCAGCTTGAGTGGACTCCTCTTGCCGCCGGGAGCGCGGGGCACAAACAACACACCCTCTCGTTGCAGAATGAAATTCACGCCCGGTATGTTGATGAACCGGAGGGCTGGCTGTTCTTTCTCGGTTTCTGCGCCAAAAGCACCCCCCTGTCGCCTTCCCTGACGTTCTGGCGAACCTTCTCCAGCCTGTTTATCAACAAACTCAAACTCACCCCCGGCCTGGAGGAGTTGCGCGCCGATGCCGCCGTTTCCCTCGCCGGCGAGGAACGCGCCCAACTGCTGGAAACGGCGCCCCTGATGCCGGGCGGAGAATATCTGACCACTGAAACCCTTGCGGAATTGTGGGACGCGCTCCATGAGACATTTTACCGGAAAATCGAGGGGTTTGCCGGGCCGGTCGCTGATTTTTTCAAGGAATACAGCCCGGATGTCCATCTCGCCGGCCGGATTTATTTCCATCTGGTCGAAAACAAGGACCATGAAGCCCCCTTCGCTTTTCTCGCCACCTATTCCACCAGGTTGAACGAGGAGGGCGAATCCAGGCATCTGCCCTTGAAATATGCCCTGGAAGAATACAAGGACGACAACGGGAAACTGCTAAAACTGCTTGTCACCGTTGATGACGCGGCGCAAAAGAGCGAGCTGGTGGCGGGCCTGCGGGACAGCGGCGAGTTGTTTTACCCGCTGGCCTGGTCGTCAAAGGAGGCCTTTGCCTTTTTGCGGGAGATTCCGGTTTATGAAGAGTCGGGCATCCTCTGCCGTATCCCCAACTGGTGGAAGAAAAAGAGCGCCGGCATCGGAATCCGGGTCAGTATCGGGGAAAAGCCGCCCTCCATGGTCGGCATGGATGCCCTGCTTGACTTTTCCCCGCGGCTGATGATCGGTGATATGGAAATAACCGAGGAGGAGGCCCGCCGGCTGCTCAATGAGTCGGAGGGTTTGGCTTTTCTGAAAAACAAATGGGTGGCGGTTGATCCGGAAAAACTGCGGCAGACCCTGGAGGCATTTGATAAGGCCGGCCAACTGATTACGGACGCGGGGATCACTCTTCTTGACGCCATGCGTTTTGCCATGAATCCGCGGAAACTGTTGGGCGGCGCGGACGCGGATATTTCCGGCATATCCCACGGCGAGTGGCTGCAAACGGTTTTTGCCAGGCTGCGGCGACCCGCGACAATCGGCACCGTCAAAACCACCGGGCAATTCAAGGCCAAACTGCGGCCCTATCAACAGGACGGCCTAAACTGGCTTTTTTACCTGCACAATATGAAACTCGGCGGTTGCCTGGCGGATGACATGGGTCTGGGTAAAACCGTGCAGGTCCTGGCCTTTCTTGACGCGCTCAAGGCCGAGGGCAAGAAAGCGGGCCCATCGCTCTTGATCATCCCGGCCTCGCTTTTAGCCAACTGGACCAGCGAGATCGAGACCTTTGCGCCGGGGCTCTCGTTCTTTGCCGCCCATCCCGATTTCCACCGGCCCGGCTCCGTGCCGGCTCTCTCTTCGGAACAGTTGGCCGGTCTCGACCTGGTTATCACCACCTATGCCCTGGCGCAGCGATATGAGTGGCTCCAACAGCACCTCTGGAATTACCTCATCCTGGATGAGGCCCAGGCCATCAAAAATCCCGGCACCAAGCAGACCAGGGTGGTCAAAAATCTTGCCGCCGGCAACCGGATCGTCATGACCGGCACCCCGGTTGAAAACAGACTGTCCGATCTCTGGAGCCTGTTCGATTTTGTCAATCCGGGGCTCTTGGGCAATGCCAGGGAGTTCAGCGGCTTTGCCAAGGGGCTGGCCGACAATCCCAACGGCTATGCCGGGCTGCGCCGGGTAGTCAGTCCCTTCATCCTCAGGCGCTTGAAAAGCGACAAATCGATTATCTCCGATCTGCCCGACAAGGTGGAGGCAAAAACCTGGGCCGCCATGAGCAAGAAACAGACGGTTCTTTACAGCGAGGTCATTGCCTCCATCCGGGAAACCCTTGCCCACGCGGAAGGCATGCAGCGCAAAGGACTCATCCTGTCGGCGCTCATCAAGTTCAAGCAGCTCTGCAACCATCCGTCGCAATACCTGGGGCTGGATCATTTCGCTGAACAGGAAAGCGGTAAGTTTCAAAGGCTGCGGGAAATCTGTGAAACCATCCATGACAAGAGGGAGCGGGTGCTGGTCTTCACCCAGTTCAAGGAGATGACCGGGCCGCTGTCCCGGTTTCTGGCCACCATTTTTAACCGGGAAGGATTGGTCCTGCACGGCAGTGTGCCGGTCGGCAAAAGAAAAGCGCTGGTCGAATCATTCCAGGGCCGCGAGTATGTGCCTTTTTTTGTCTTGTCCCTGAAGGCGGGCGGGGTCGGATTGAATCTGACGGCGGCCAGCCATGTCATCCACTTTGACCGCTGGTGGAACCCGGCGGTGGAAAATCAGGCCACCGACCGGGCCTTCCGCATCGGCCAGCAGAAGAATGTCATGGTTCACAAGTTTTTGACCAAGGGCACTATTGAGGAAAAAATTGATCAGCTGCTGGCCGCGAAGGCGAAACTCTCGGATGAAATTGTTACCGCCTCCGGTGAAAACTGGCTGACCGAGATGAGCAACGAGGAATTGTTTGAACTGTTCACCCTGAATATATAAGAGGGGACTGAATTTTTTCGCGGTTTTTGCGAAATCATTGTGTCCCCGGCTTTGGAGGGGACTGATTCCGTCCCCGTGGAGAATAAGCATGAGCTACTGGGGATTTCCCGAATACATCACGGTCGCCGAGAAAAAGGCCAAGGCGGAAAAGAAACTTGCGCAGCTCAGGAAAAAGAGGCCGGATATTGCACCGGTCGTTCTCGAAGGCAACGTTTTGGCCCGCACCTGGTGGGGCAAGGCCTGGAATAAAAACCTGGAGCGCTACGCCGATTACAGCAACCGCATCGGCCGGGGCAAGAGCTATGTGCGCCATGGCGCCGTCCTCGATCTCAGGATCGAGGGCGGGAAGGTCTCCGCCCTGGTCCAGGGCAGCAGAGCCAAACCCTATGAGGTTGTCATCCGTATTGCCCCGGTGAAAAAGGGAAACTGGGACCACATCAGAAAAGAGTGCCAGGGTGAGTTGCGCTCGCTGGCGGATCTCCTGGCCGGGAAATTCCCCAAAACGCTGGGCGACATCTTCCTGGCCGACGGCAAGGGACTGTTCCCGACCCCGCAAGAGATCAGCTTCAGCTGCTCCTGCCCGGACTGGGCCTCAATGTGCAAGCATGTGGCGGCCACCCTTTACGGCATCGGCGCCCGGCTCGATGAAGATCCGCTCCTGTTCTTCACCCTGCGGCAGGCGGATACCGGAGAGATGGTGGCACAGGCTGTCAAGGACAAAACCGGAGATCTGCTGGCCAGGGCGGGCAAGAAGAGTGCCAGGGTTATTGCTGACGCCGACCTCTCCGGCCTCTTCGGCCTTGACATGGATGGACTGCCGGATTTCAGCGCCGCCAGCAAGCCCCCGGCGGACAAGCGGACTTCCCGGAAAAATAAACCCCAGCCCGTCCCGGAAGCCGGGCCGGGGCCAGAGGAAAAAACACAGGGCACCGCCACCGCGCTGGTGGAGGAGATCATCGGCAAAAAACCGGCAGGCGCCACAGTGGCCATGCTGGAAGAGGCGACCGGTTTCCCGCGCACAAAAATTTACGCCATCACCAGCAGGCTCCGGCAGCAGGGCCGCATCCGCTATGTAGCCCAGGGCGTCTACGGCCCGCCGTGATTCGGGCTGATTTTCCTCCCCGTTCCTATCCCTTCCCCCCCAAGGCAACTTACCCTGTCCGGCAGCAGGACAGCATGGTGGGGCCGGGCCTGTCTTGAGTTTTAAGGAGAGATCGGCAGGAGAGCACCTGGGCTTTTCTATTGCATTTGTTAAGCTGATTTAGCTATATTCATTGGCATAAACTTATTGCAATTCACATGCTGGACAATTTGCGCCAAGTGAGGGAAACATGCTCTATCATCCGAGAGTGGCGGACGGCGAACTGCGGCAGCGTCTGTCATCCTCCGGCGCCGTGGTGATCGAAGGACCGAAAGCATGCGGCAAAACGGCAACAGCCCGGAATCTTGCCGCCAGTGAAGTGCTGCTTGACGTCGATCACAACGCCCGTCAGGCAATTGCCGTCGATCCCCGCCTGGTGCTGGCAGGCGACACCCCGCGGCTCATCGACGAATGGCAGATTGAACCCGTCATCTGGAACCATGTCAGGCGAGCGGTTGACGAGCGTGGTGCGCCAGGCCAGTTCATTCTGACCGGCTCCGCGGCGCCAGCCGATGATCTCACCCGTCATACCGGGGCCGGACGCTTGACCCGGCTGCGGCTGCGCCCCATGACACTGTTCGAGCTTGAGCGAAGCTCCAAAACCGTCTCGCTGGCTGAGTTGATGGCCGGGGTTCGCCCCGATGCCTGCCCGGACCCCGGCCTGGGAGTTCCGGAGTTGACGGCATTGATTGCCGCCGGCGCCCTCATGCCTTAGCAGGTTGTTGAAAAACGGGGAGAGACCCTACCGCTTGGCCAGCGCCTCAACCACGGAGGTGTATTTCTCGTGAATCATCCGCCGGTCAAACTCATGGAACTCCGCCAGCATGGCCTGGTCCTCTTCCTCGCTGAAGTAAGCACGGGCCGCCGGGAAGAAGATTTTGTCTTCTTTTTCGATATGCCTGGGGTAAAAGTCGACCAGGGCGTGAAGTCTTCCGGCAAGCAGCTCATTTACCCCATGGCCACCTCGACGTGATGCTCCCGGTGGTCGTCCTTCAGGGGGATCATGCCCTGGGTCCGCCCAGCACCATCCGCGCCGGCGCCATTGACCACCTCACCGTCCACCGTCACCCGGATCACCTGCTCAGATTGTTCACCCTCGCGCTTGACGGTGATGTGGTAGAAGGTCTCGCGGTAGCGGTAGTGGATTTTGTACGACTGCCAATGGGCCGGGATACACGGGGCAATGCGCAGTTGGTCCTTTTCCAGTTGCAGGCCCAGGAGTGTTTCCACAATCAGCCGGTACATCCAGCCCGCCGCTCCGGTGTACCAGGTCCAACCGCCCCGGCCGGTGTGCGGCGCCGCACCGTAAATGTCGGCGCACATGACGTACGGCTCGACCTTGTAGCGTTCGATCTCCTCCGCTTGACTGCCATGATTGACGGGGTTGAGCATGGCGAACAATTCCCAGGCCCGTTCCCTATCCCCCAGCATGGCAAATGCTGTGGTGGTCCAAATCGCGGCATGGGTATATTGGCCGCCGTTCTCGCGGACGCCGGGCACGTAGCCCTTGATATAACCGGGCTCAAGGTCTGATGTATCAAACGGCGGGGCGAGCAGCTGGATTAACCGGGCGTCGCGACGCACCAGGCGTTTGTCCACCGCCGTCATCGCCTGGCGGGCCCGCATGGCATCGCCGCCGCCCGAAATGACCGCCCAGCTCTGGCTGATCGAATCGATCTGGCATTCCTCATTAACGGCCGAACCCAGGGGGGCGCCGTCATCGAAATAGGCCCGCCGATACCAGCCGCCGTCCCAGGCGTTGGCTTCAATGTTGTTGCGCAGCAGCGCAGCCTGCTCGGTGCAGACTGCGGCAAAGGCCCCGTCGTCTTTGCTGCGGGCCAGCTCGGCAAACAGCCGCAGGTTCTCGTAGAGGAACCACCCCAGCCAGACGCTCTCGCCCTTGCCGTCACGGCCGACGAGATTCATGCCGTCGTTCCAGTCTCCGCAGCCCATCAGCGGCAGTTGATGGGCGCCAAAGCGTAAACCATGTTTGATGGAACGCACGCAATGCTCATAAAGGCTGGCCGATTCAGACGAACGTTGCGGCTGGTCGTAGTAAGCTTCCTCTTCCGGATTCAATTCGCGGCCCTCCAGGAAAGGTACCGACTCGTCGAGCACTCCCGTATCCCCGGTGGCCAGCACATAACGGCAGGCGGCATACGGCAGCCACAGATAGTCATCGGAGAAATGGGTGCGGACGCCCTGGCCGTTGGGCGAATGCCACCAGTGTTGCACGTCGCCCTGCCGGAACTGGCGTTCGGCGCTGCGGATCAACTGTTCGCGGGCAAGCCACGGCGCGGCATGGAGCAGCGCCATGGTGTCCTGTAATTGATCGCGGAAACCGTAGGCCCCGCCGGATTGGTAATAACCGCTGCGGCCCCAGAGTCTGCACGACAGGGTCTGATAGACCAGCCAGCCGTTGGCCAGCACGTCGAGTGCCGGATCAGGCGTCTCCACGTGCACCGCGCCCAGGGTGCGGTTCCAGTGTTCCCACACCGCTTCCAATGCCTGCCGCGCCCCGGCCGGACCGCCGAAGCGCTGGATGAAATGCTGCGCTTCGGCGCTGTCGCGGGCCGCCCCGAAGATGAACACGATCTCGCGCTCCTGCCCGTCGGCCAGTTCGATCCGGCTCTGGATGGCAGCGCACGGATCAAGGCCCGCACCGGTCCTGCCGGACAAACGCTTGCACCGCATGGCGGCCGGGCTGGCCAGCGTTCCGTTGCGGCCCATGAACTCCGTCCGGTTTCCGGTCACCGTTTGCTCAAGCTCGCTGATCTGCGCAAAGACGACCCGGTTGGCGCATTCCCGACAGTAAGCATTGCGGGCAAACAGCGCGCCGCTGTGCGGGTCCGTTTCGGTAATGATGTGCATCAGATTGGCGTGCCGCCACTCGCCGAGCACCAGCTCCCAATAGCCGGTCAAAGACAATTGCCGCGGCCGCCCCGAATGGTTGCGCAGCTTAATCACCGCGAACTTCACCGGTGCGTCCATGGCGACGTAGGTGAACAGCTCAGAGGAGATGCCGGCTTCGTAATTCTCGAACACGCTGTAGCCGAACCCGTGCCGGCATACATACCCGGACCGGCCGCAGGCGGGCAGCGGCGTGGGCGACCAGAACGCCCCGGTTTCCTCGTCGCGGATGTAAAGCGCCTCGCCGCTGCTGTCGCAGAGCGGGTCATTGTGCCAGGTGGTCAGCCGGAACTCGTGGGCGTTTTCCACCCAGGTATAGGCGCTGCCGCTCTCGCTGACCACCGTGCCGATGTGCGGGCTGGCGATGACATTGACCCACGGCGTCGGGGTGGTCTGGCCGGGCTCCAGGGTGACGACATATTCATGCCCGTCGGAGGTGAAGCCCCCCAGGCCGTTGCAGAAAATGCGCTCACGCGCCGACAGCGGATGGACCGCTTCAGCTGCCGGCGATTTCCGCAATGGCTTGAAACGGTCGGACACGGGCTCCGTTGATATCCGGCGTTCCACCTGCTCTCCCAGGGTCTCGACGCTATCGGTGAACACGACGCGGGCCACGGTCTGGAACAAAACCCGGTCTTCCTCGGTAAGCTCTTCGGCGCGCCGCACGAAAACGCCGCCCGGTTTGTCGATAACATGCGCTTCCGGCCCGGCGTTGATCAGTCCCATGATCTGATCGTGCAGAACCGCCCGGTAGCCCGAGAAATCCTCATTGATAATCACCAGATCCACGGTCAACCCTTTCATCCGCCAATAGGCATGGGCCTGCAGCACCTGTTTTACCAGGTCGATACGATTGAGGTCGCCGATGCGAAGCAGGACGATCGGCAGATCGCCGGAAACGGCAAAGCGCCAGAGACCGGCCTGACCGAGCCGGTTGCGGCTGATGATGCCTGGCGCAGCGCGGCGCAAACCATTGCCGAAAATGACGGAGTTGGCCAGGCGGCCATAGACCTGGGCATCGGCTTCGGTTGCCCCCAGGTGGCGCAGGACCTCCTGGCTTTGGAACCAGGCCATTTCAAAGGCGCGCTCAACGAAGTGCCGGTCACAATATTTGTCAAGCAAAGCCAACGCTGCCTCGCGGGTGTCCGCGACCCCGGAAATGATCTGCACCGCCGCTGATTCATCAGGTAATAAAATGATGGTACGGCGGATCGCCACGATGGGATCGAGCACCGAGCCATCGGTGTTCGACAAGAGGGAGGGGCTCTCCCCGTTATCCAGCACCACCGGGTTGGCCGGTGTTCGACCCCGGCCGATGAATTTGACGCGGTCAGTCTCGTAGGACGGGTCTCCTTCAACCGCGCCGGGCGCGGCCAACAGGTGAAACATCCACACCGCCTGCTCCTCCGGGGTGCGGCGCCGCCGGGTGCAGAGGATCGCCTGCCGTTCGGGCAAAATTTCGGTTTGCACGAACAGGTTGCTGAAAGAGCGATGGGCCAGGTCGGCATTGAGCGGCGCCAGCACGACCTCCGCGTAGCTCGTCACCTCGATATGACGGGTACGGGACGACAGGTTGGCAAGGGTGACACGACGAATCTCGACGTCGTCTTCAGGAGAAACGCTGATCTCGGTGTGCGCTTCGATGGCCTGATCACGCCGCCGGTATTCGGCGCGCGCCTGCACGAAGATCGACTCGTAGTGATCGGCCTTGCGCAGTGTCGGTTGATAGGCGGCTGACCAATAACGCCCCGTGTCCAGGTCGCGCAGGTAAATGAAGGTGCCCCAGCAATCGGCGGTAACGTCCTCGCGCCACCGGGTGACGGCCAGGTCACGGCGGCGGCTGTAACCTCCACCGGCATTGGTAGCCATGACATGGTACCTGCCGTTGGACAACAGATGAACTTCAGGTGCCGGCGTGTTCGGGTCGGTAAACACGCGCATGATCGCGCCGGCTTCCACGGCTGGGGGGTGCGCGGCGGCAGTCACTTCAGCGGCGTGCGGCCGCAACGTCGCCCCCTTTTTCGGCACCCGTTCCTGCAGCAGCAATTCCGTCGCCCGGGCCAGGGGGTCGGACATGAACCGGCGCTGCATCGGCCGATTGAGCAATAGATACGCAAAGGCCAACAGGCTCATGCCTTGATGATGCGCCATGAATGTATGCACGATGGCGTGATTCTTTCCCCGCGGCAGGCGCGACGGCGTGTAATCGATTGCCTCGTAGAACCCGTAGGCGCCGAGGAAACCATTCGCGGCCTGAACCTGCAAATTGCGGCACGCTTCCAGCGGCATCACCGTCAGCGCCAGGGCGCTGGCGTAGGGCGCGATGACCAGGTCATCACCCAACCCGCGCTTCAGACCGAGTCCGGGCACGCCGAAGGCCCGATATTGATAGACCTGGCTGGCATCGGTGGCGTTATAGCAGGACTCGGAAATACCCCAGGGCACACCGCGTTGCCGGCCGTATTCGATCTGGCGTGACACCGCGGCCTTGCAGGTCTGCTCCAGCAAGGTGTTCTCGTAACTCGGCATGATCAGCTGCGGCATAAGGTATTCGAACATCGAACCGCTCCAGGAAATCAAGCTCACGTCGCCGCCATGACTTGTCAGCAGGCGGCCGAGGGCGAACCAATGCTTCTGCGGCACCTGACCCTGCGCGATGAGCAGGAAACTGGCCAGGCGCGCTTCCGAGGCCAGCAGGTCATAGCAGGACGGATCGCGGCGCCGTTCGCCGACGTCGTAACCTATGGCCAATAAGCCGCGGGTGGTATCGTAGAGAAATTCAAAATCCATCACCGCAAGCTCCCGGCAACGTTCCATCAGATTGTCGATGATTCTAAGCCGCTCCACCGCGCACGTATCACCTGATCCCATCGTCGCGGCTGTTCCGGCTGCGCTCGCGCCGGCCAATTCCGCCAGGGTCGGGATGTTGCTGAAAAGTTGCGGCTGCGGCGCCAGCAATCGCAGGTCATCGCCAAGTTCGCGGGCTTGGTGGTCGAATGCCTGGACCCAGTAATACAGTTCGCCATGGCGATCACTATCCGCCGGCAACAGGGAAACCAGCTCTCCGCCCAAACGGTGCATCTCATCCAGCACGATAGCGGCGGCAGCCAGTGACTGTGGCTGTTCGCGTGCCGCAAGCGGCTGGAGTGTGTCCAGCAGCAGCCTGACTTTCCCGGCAAGATCCGGGGCTGTGGGCGGGGGGAGGTGTTCGGCCAGCACCCGCAAGGTATCCTGCAATCCCTGCCAAACGTTTGCCGACAGCACCGGCTGATCTTTCAACTCGCTCAGTCCCGCTTTCAGGGTGAGCAGGCAGCCGGCCAGGTTGCCGCTGTCCACCGAAGAGACGTATTGCGGACGAAGCGGCTGCAGGGTGCGGGTGTCGTACCAGTTGCAAAAATGGCCGTGGTAGCGTTCCAGTTTTTCCATGGCAGCCAGGGTGTAGGCGGTGCGATTCAGGAATTCTCCGGCAGGAATATAACCGAAATCAAACGCCGCCAGGTTCGCCAGCAGGGACATGCCCATGTTCGTGGGTGAAGTACGCGTGGCGATGACTGGCGCCGGATATTCCTGGAAGTTATCCGGCGGCAACCAGTTGTCCCACACCCCGACGAACTCCGCGAAAAAACGCCACGTGCGCCGGGCCGAGGCGCGCAGAAACCCCTGTTGATCAACGGTCAAGTCCGGCGCCGGAGACACGAGCGGCATGCTGATCCACCAGGCGACGACCGGCGACACCAGCCAAAGCAACAGGATGGGCGCCGGGAAGAGCAGCTCCGTTGACCGGCTGCCCCCCAATGTCCAGGCAAACAACAAGCCCAGCGCCACAGCCAGCACAGGCGCGATCCACATCTCCCTGAAAAAATCAGGCAGGGTGCGGCGTGCGTTGCGGCGCGCATAGGATGGCAGCTGCCAGAGCAACAAGCCGCGTTGCGTGAACAGCATCCGCACCCCCGACCGCAAAATCGCATCCAGACAGATCAGGGTGTCGTAGGGTAAAAGAACCAAGGTCAGCAAAGCGAGCACCAGTGGTCGGCCCGCGGATTTGGTGGTCAGGGACAGGTGCACCGGCCACTGCCGTTCTTCAGGCTTGCGGATGAATTCGATTGCGGTTCTCAGCAAGGTGGGCAGGAGCAGCACCCCCGCCACCAGCAGGGTCGGGAACCACGCCGATCCCGACCCAAACAGCCACCCCCCTGCCAGCACGACAAAAAGTGACGGCGGCACGAGGCTGCGGCGAAGATTATCGAAAATTTTCCACACCGACAAGGGGGTGAGCGGGTTCGCTTGCCGCTTCGCCGTCGCTCCGGCTGGGCCGGGCACGCGCGGCAGCAGCCAGCCGGCCAGCTGCCAGTCGCCGCGTATCCACCGGTGCCGCCGGCTGGCCTCCATGGCGTAACTGACCGGATGTTCTTCAATGAGATCGACATCGGTCACCAGCGCCGAACGGGCATAGCCGCCTTCAAGAAGATCGTGACTGAGAATGAGATTCTCGGGAAAACGTCCATCCACCGCCTGCCGAAAGGCGTCCACATCGTAGATGCCCTTGCCGATGAACGACCCCTCCCCGAAAATATCCTGGTAGACATCCGATACCTCGCGGGTATAGGGGTCGATGCCCGCATCACCGGCGAACAGTTTCGTAAACCGGGAGCGGCCCGCGCTGGTCAGGCTAATCGAAGCGCGCGGCTGCAGGATGGCGTAGCCTTCGACAACGCGCCCCTTGGCTCCATGGTACACCGGCCGGTTCAGAGGATGGGCGATGTTGCCTATGAGGGTGCGGGCCGCGTCACGGGGCAGTTGCGTGTCGGTATCAAGTGTGATGACGTACTTGATCGAAGCGAGGATGGCGGGATCACCGACAATGTCCGAAAATGCGCTACGCTCCCCGCCCCGCAACAAGGCATTGAACTGCTCCAGTTTACCGCGCTTGCGCTCATAGCCCATCCACACCCCTTCAATACCATTCCAGACCCGGGGCCGGTGAAAGAGATAGAAGATGCAGGGCCGGTCCTCGCCATAGGTCTCGTTGAGCGTTTGCACAGCTGCCCGGGCATAGGCGAGCAATGCCTCATCGTCCGGCAGGGTGCGTTCGGCCGCGTCACGGAAATCCGTCAGCAAGGCAAAGAACAGCTGGGGATCACGATTGCCGAGATAGCGGATCTCCAGGGCTTCGAGCAGATCATCAATCTCCTGGGGGCCGCCCAGCAGGGTGGGGACAATCACCATGGTGCGGTGCACGGCGGGAATGCCTTGCGAAAAATCCAATCGCGGCAAGGCGCGGGGCGGCAGGAGGAGGGTAACCAGCAGGTTCACTAGCGGCACGGCCAGCGCCGAGGCGCTGATGAGGCCGGTGACGGCAAAAAACCAGAATCGCAAGCCATCCGGCACAAAACCGCCGAAAGAAAAGAGCGCAAGCGCTGTTGACAGGAGGGTGAGCAAAAAAATAGGACCGAGGTAAAGGGCCAAACGGAAATCGCGGCACGCCCGGCTGACCCGCGATTTCCACGACAAACGGCAGCCGACCGCTTGCTCCAGCAACGGCCGGCCGTGATCGATCAGGTAGTATCCGACATGGGCGGTGCGGTCGCCGGGACCCGAGCGCTCCGCGGCAGCCCGGGCGAGGGCAATGGCCTGGCGCGCCACCGCGGGCTCGCTGCCCGAACTGGGCGCACAACCGCGGGCCACGTCTTCAACAGCATGCCGGTAGCGGTCGCGAGTGGCGAAATCCTGGGCCGCGTGCATCCCCGCAGGGTCGTCACGCAATGTCTGCTCAACGACACTGAGCGATTCGACGTAATTTCTCCAGTCCATGGCGTCGATGAAACGCAGACTGCCGATACTGTTGGCGATGGATATCTGGTTGGCCGCGGCCGTCCGGCCTGCCGCCGCCGACAACTTGGTTGCGGTCACCCCCTGTTCGAGTAGTTTCTGTTCAACCCAGGTTTGCACAAAGGCCATGGCCGGCCCCTGGGCCTGTAGCCTGGCGTAAAACTCCTCGACAAAGGGCGCGGTCAAAGGCACATCGGCATTGGCAAACTCGGCGAGCAGCTGGATAAGCTGTTTCGGTTCTCTTTCGGCCGTGGCGAGCATGCGGTCCGCCCAGGTGATGGCTGCGCTCAGCTCCTCGCGCCGGCGGGCGATACACAAGCCGACCCGGCGAAGGTTTTCCAGCAGCGCCAACTGCAGCATGATCGGGAATGCCCATAATTCGCCCAGTTTCAATGGCTCAGCACCCTGGTAGGCAGTGACGAATTGGGTGGCGTTGTCGCTGTCGACCCGACCGTCCATATGCGAGATCAACTCCAACGCCAAGTCATAGATGCGGGGGAAACCGGCGGACGGGCCGTCAGCCAGTCGCGGCAACTGCCTGCTGTAGCCGCGCGGCAGATGCCGCCGGGCCAGGCTGATCTGCTGCTCGATAAGATAGAAATTGTCGAGCAACCAGGCTTCAGCCGGTATGATCCTTTGTCCCGGCGTGATTGCAGCTGTTACGACGTCATACGCCCCCAGCAGAACGCGGGCATTGTCCGCCAGTCGTGGCAGCAACCGGTCCGGCCCCGGACGCGGATTGATTCTATGCCGGCCGGCCAGCGTTACCGCGTGCCGCTTCAGTTGCTCGAGGCTGAACAGCTCCGAACGCAGCAACTCGGTATCCCGGCCGTTACGCGGCGTATTTCGTGGGTGTACCGGATATCCAAATTTTTTGATGCCGATGAGATTCTCCTCGTTTGCATGACAGCTCCCCGCGGCAGCATAAGCTGCGGGGAATGGTCTCACTGGTGAATACAAACTTCAACCCAGTGAACAGCCGTTATTAAAAAATTCCAGAAGGCTTGAACGAAATACCCTTGGGGTACGCTATAAGAAGCCGGTTCGCAGTGAAGCGACCGCCGGGAGACTACGGTAGATCGGGTGAATCCCCTGAAGGGTATAAACTCAAGGGCGATGAAAAAGGCGGAATCGGCCCCTGTGACTGCTAACAGGAAAGCCCCATCTATCCGGCAAAAGAAAAGCCGAAGTTGGAAGTTGGTGGAGTAGTGAATATCTTTCACTCTACCATAAAAAAAAATAATAGCTTCACTTGATTTGTCCCGCCCTCAATCGCTGCCCTGCCGGTTTGCCAACGCCTCAACCACGGAGGTGTATTTCTCGTGAATCATCCGCCGGTCAAACTCATGGAACTCCGCGAGCATGGCCTGGTCCTCTTCATCGCTGAAGTACGCACGGGCCGCCGGGAAGAAAATTTTGTCTTCTTTCTCGATATGCTTCGGGTAAAACTCAACCAGGGTGCGCAGTCGGCCGACAATGTCCGCCAGGGCGGATTCATCGCCATGCCGGTAACGGGTGTTGGCCTCAACCAGCTCCTTGGTCATGCGCCGGCCAAAGAGGTGTTCCTCGATTAATTCCTCCATGATGCGCTGGTCTGCGGCGGATAATGGACGTTTACCCATCTCCCGAAACAGGATGTCCTCTTCCTTGCCGTGGTGCGTCCGGTCGGCGTAGGTACGGATGAAATCCACCGCTGTATCCACGAACACGGGATCGACCTTGCGGGCCGATTCGATCTGCACCAGGGCTTCCTTGACCAGGGAGAGCATCCGTTCGATCAAACGATGCTCTATCATGAGCGGACCACGTGCTTGCATGTTTATCTCCTCCTTTTACTGATCATCCCGGATGTGTCGGCAAAAAAGCCATTTTACCTGGCTGAGCTATCCGGCCTGTCCGCTCTTCCCCGACCAGATCCGGTTTCAGCTAATCAATCTTCAGGGTGGGATATTATCTCTCCGGGTCAATTTCACCATCCCTCGTTAGGCATATTCCTATCATAAAATTCTAGCCCCGGGCAAGAAAATTTTTGCCCGGCAAAACCCTGGGGAAAGATGAAAGAAAAACTGGCGAATTCCGGCAGCGCGGATCATGCCGCGCAATTCCATTAGACATTTGATCTCTTGCTGTGTTATGTTGATTAATATTTTTTGCCGGCCCACTGTGCGGGAAATACCCCTGCACAAAAAAAGGAAGCGCGAGACGCAAATCCGCGGCCCGCTCGCTTGCCGGCCTATCCCGTTTTCCCTGGCAGACTATGACTGTTATCATTCGGACGATCTGCTTGTTTTTGTTTCTCCTGTTTCAGCCGCAACTGCTGTGGGCCGAGCCCCAAGCCATATCCATAGGGGTCCTGGCCAAAAGCGGCGAGGATATCGCCGTGGAAAAATGGTCCGCCACGGCTGATTACCTCTCCACCGCGCTCCCCGCTTACCGTTTCACCATTGTCCCCCTGGGATTTAAAGAAATTCATGAGGCCGTTCACCAGGGGAGGGTCGATTTTGTCCTGACCAACCCCGCTTTTTATGTGGAACTGGAGAAACTCTACGGGGTCAGCCGCATTGCCACCCTGATCAACCAGAATATGCCCGGCCAGCAGACCACCACCTTTGGCGGCGTGATCTTCACCAAGGCCGGCCGCCAGGACATCAACAATTGCACCGACCTCAGGGGCAAGTCCTTCATGGCCGTGGACCCGCTTTCCTTCGGCGGCTGGATCGTGGCCTGGCGGGAGTTTTACCAAAACGGCATTGACCCGTTCACCGACTTTTCCTCCCTGCGCCATGCCTCCACCCATGAGGGTGTTGTGCGGGCCGTCCTGGCCGGCACGGTTGACGCCGGCACAGCCCGCACCGACACTTTGGAACGAATGGCGGAAAGCGGGGCCATCCGCCTGGACCAGGTCAAGATTTTAAACCCACAGCAGGAAAACGGCTTTCCCTTTCTGCTCAGCACGGCGCTTTACCCGGAATGGCCCATGGCCGCAATCAGGACCACGCCGGACAGGCTCTCCCGTCTGGTGGCCGGCGCCTTAATGACCATGGAAAGCAACCATCCGGCGGCCCTGGCCAGTCAATCGGCGGGCTGGACCATCCCCTTGAATTACCAACCCGTGCATGACTGTCTTTTTGACCTCAAGATCGGCCCTTATAAAGATTACGGCGCCTTCTCCCTGGCCGATGTCCTGGCCCGCTACTGGCGGCAATTTACCCTGCTGGCCGTGGGTGTCTTTCTTATCATGTCCGTGGCCTGGTACATCCTTCTCTTGAATAAAATCCTGCGCAAAAAAAAATTCGAGGTGGACCGGCTGAACATCACCCTGGAAACCAAGGTGGCGCAACGGACGGAGAAAATCAATACCCTGCTCGATCAACAGATCTATCTCAAGGGCATCCTGCAGACCGTGGCCGATATCAACAAATTGCTGATCACCTCGGCAAACCTGGAGGTCCTGCTTAAAAAATCATGTGAACGCTTCGTCCAGCATGGTCACTACGGTTTTTGCTGGATTGGTCTGCTGGACCAGGAGAAAATCGGAAAGATCCACAGTTCCGGCGAGAGCGAAAAATACCTGGCAGCCCCACCGTATGCGATCAACAGTCCCGAATCACCATTTTATCTCAGCCCGACGGCAAGATGCCTTCGGGAAGACGCCACCGTGATCAGCGATGGCCATCAGGACCAGGATCTGACTGCCTGGCGCGATCAGACCAAGAGGCAAGGGTTTCAGTCCGTTATTGCCCTGCCGCTGCGGACCAGTCAAGCGGCCGAGCCCCTGGGCGCGCTCACGGTCTACACCTGGCTGCAGGAAGGATTTGCCCAGGAAGAGGTGGCCATGCTTGAAGAACTGGCCGGGGACCTCGGTTTCGCTATCGGCTCCTTCCGCCACAGAGAGGAGGTGGCCCGGCTGATGATCGAGCGCACGGCCAATTATGAGGAAACGATCTTCACCTTTGTCGACATGATTGAGCAACGGGATACCTATACCGCCGGTCATACCGAACGGGTGGCCAGGTATAGCCAGAAAATAGCCAGGGTGATGGGGATTGGCGACAAGGAGACGGCAAAACTCTACAAAGCCGCCATCCTCCATGATATCGGCAAGATAGCCACCCCGGATTCGGTTCTGCTCAAACCGGGAAAACTCAATAGTCTCGACTATGACCTGATCAAACTCCACGCCTCGGCCGGCCATAAGATGCTTTCCAACATTGAAATGTACAGCGAGCTGGCCGAGATTATTCTCCACCACCATGAACGCTATGACGGGCGGGGCTATCCCGACGGACTGCGAGGCCATGGTGTTCCAACTCTGTCAAGCATTCTGGCCGTTGCCGATGCCTTTGACGCCATGACCACCAACCGTATCTATAAACCGCGCAAAAAAATAGAGGAGGCCCTGGCCGAACTCGCCTCGCTCAGCGGCAGCCAGTTTCACCCCGAGGTTGTGGCCGCTGCCGTCAAGGCGCTCAAAGAGACAAAGAGTCCCGTGGCCGCCACCCAGACCCCGATCACGGATATTGAGAAAAAACGATTTTCTTATTTCTTTAATGATAAGCTGACCGGGCTGTTCAATGAGGATTACCTGCGGATATTCCTGCAGAACAACCGGAATCTCCAGGAATATCCCTGTCTGCATATCCTGCATCTGACCAATGTGGTGGAATACAATAAACACCAGGGGTGGGAGCAGGGCAACCGCCTCTTCCAGAACTTTGCCGTGGAACTCCAGGCCCGTTACCCTGAAGCCCTGCTTTTCAGGGCCTACGGCAACGATTTCGCCGTTCTCGCCAGAAAACATTTCGACATGGACACTGATGCCTCCTCCGCCTTTCCCAGCATCAGCGGCTCGGGCATCACCGTTGAACCCCAGCATTTTGATTTACTGAAAGACACAACCTACTCCCTGGATAAACTTGAAAAACTGGTGATATCCTCGCCGGTTACGGACAAACCGGTAATGGGGAAATAACAGCTCGACATACCTCTCCCGGCGCTCTCCTGTAAATCTGTTTTCCTGGTGGGCACGGCATTATCGTGCCCACCGGTTACCGTGGCATTGTTACAATGCAACCATGTCCATCCGCACCGTCACCGTAACGCGTGCGCAACAAAACAGCCGTTGCGCACCCTACCCGCGTCACTCCTCCCGTAGGGTGGGCACGGCTTTATCGTGCCCACCGGCAATACTAGCCCAGCAAAGTGATGAGCAACACCCCCACAAACATGCAGAGGCTGCCCAGCCCCCGCCAGCCCCGGTTTTCCTCCTTGAGAATCAACCATCCGCCCAGCACCCCGAACAGGATCGAACTCCTTTTTACCGCGATCATGTAGACCGCCTCGGTCAGCGTGATGCCCAGGCCATGAAAGATTGCCGAGGCAAGCAGCAGCAGGGCGAACCACAGCCCCTTTCCGGACTGCCGCAGCAAGAGCCGTCCGTCCGCCGCGCCGCAAGCCAGCAACCCGGAGAGCATCAGAACATTGAAGGCTACGGAGAAGAGGAAGGAGAAGTAGAGCGGCGAGGAGTAGAGCATGGCCTTCTTGCCCAGCACCGCGGTTAGCGAATAGAAAACCGCCACCAGGAACATGAGCCAGGAACCGCGCTCCCGCAAAAAGCCGGCAATCGGCCCCCACCAGTCCTCTTTCCCCTTTTCCAGATGCAGAATATAGCTGCCGGCCACGACGGCGGTGATACCCAGGCCGCCCCAGTAATTGACGGTTTCGCCAAGAAACAGCTGCCCGGTCAGGATCATGAACACCGGGGTGAAGGCCAGGAAAGGCACGGTGAGGGTGAGAGGAGATACCCTGATGGCATACATGTAGAGGAGGTAGGCAATGATCTCGAGGGGCAGCGTCAGGAGGAAGATGGTCCAGAAGCCGCGCTCGAATTCCGGCACCGGGGTAAAGAGGGTGGCGGCCACAAAGACCGGCAGCGACCAGAACAGCTCGCAGGCCGCAATCTGGAGCGGTTTTTCGTTGGTAAACAGCGCCTTGATCGACACGTCGCGACCGGCCACGGCGAGGGCGGAAAGTACGGCAAAGGAGAACCAGAGCATGGCGTATTATAGCACTAACCCTCAGCAAATTGCTGTAATTCTTGCGAGGCGCAAGCATGCTTTCCGGGCCGCTGCCGTATCTCATTGAATATTTCTCTTACTTCCGGTACACTGCTTTCCACTCGCACGCCACTTCTCCCTCGGTTTGATTTTTTTTTTTTGCATTGATCAAAGCCCCATGCCCCTTCACCTTATTTCCGACAAGAGAAAACCATGACGAACAAGATAACGGAACTTACTCGTTTCCGGGCTGACCTCACCCGCTCTCTGAGCCGGCGGGGGACGAGACTCCTTGAAGCCACGGACCAGGCCGGCGAAGTCGCCGCCCTGGAACCCCTGGAGGCCTATTTGATTGCCCGGGAGTTGGGACTCGACCAGGCCAGACCGCTGCTCCTGCACCTAACCAAGAGACAATTGCGGACCTGTATCGATCTCAGCTGCTGGCATCATTATGATTTTGAGGCGACTGCCTTGGTTGAATGGCTGGCAGCCTTTGCCGAAGAGGGGGCGACCGCCCTGGCCCGGGCCTTTTTCGCCCTGGACATCGAGGTGCAGATCCTCTTTCTGGCCCGGACGCTCGCGGTTTACTCCTTTGAAGATGACCAGATCCCCGAGGATGAGGAGGGGGGGAAAACCCGGGCCATGACCCCGGACTCCCTCTATCTCCTGGAGCTCAAGAGCGAAGAGACCATGCAGATCAACCCGTTGGGGCTGGTGGGAGCCCTCTACCAGCATGATCCCGATGAGGCCCGGCATCTCATCTCCGCCGTGCGCTGGGAGATGCAGGGCCAGATAGAGGAAGAGGGGTTGCGCTTCCGCGGCAACCGCATGTATGAGCTTGGTTTTGTCGCTCCAGAAGAGGCCGCCGTGCTCTTCACCTGCCCCCGCGACCAACCGCCCCTCCGGCCTCTGGAGCCGGAGGAGGGTCCGGTTACCCGCTTACCGGCCCTGTACGCCCAACTGCTGGGAGAGTCCAACCTGCTGGTGCGGGCCCTGGCCCTGATCACCGACCAGCCGTCTCTGCGCCGCCTGGAGCAAGAGCTCGTCTGGACCATTAACACGGCCATCATCGCTTATGGAGAGTCGCCCAAGGATATCGAGTATGTTGCGGACATTGCCCTGCGGGTCCGGGATACGATCTCACTCGGTCTGGAGAGCCTGATCATTAAAGAAGATCCGCGGCAGCAGACGGACGACGGCAGCGACGCCGGCCAGGCCGTCGGCCTCATAAAAAAATGGAGTATGCGTGATCTCTTCCGGCACGGCTATGGAGCGACAGCGACACTCCGGCAGGAGATCGCCCAGGCCATGCGCTTGCCCCTGGTCCAGGCCTGGTACCAGCTGCCGGAGATGGAGCAGTCCGACGAACCGGGCGACCGCCTGGACCGGGCCTTTATCCGTGCCTTGCTTGGACGTCATCCCCTCCTTGGCGGTTTTGATCCGGCAGACGCCGGAAAGGTGCGGGCCTTTGCCAGCATGGCAGACATCTCCACGGCCCGGGCGCGGCTGCAACAACTTATCCCGCGCCTGAATTCCGAAGGATCCGGGCAACCCTCATCCCTGCGCGCCAGGAACAACGAAACATGAAAGAAGGTTTCATGAAAATAAAACTTTCATATAAAAACCTCACATGACCATTGCAGACCATCCTTCCATTGTGACCCTGCCGGAGGCGAAAAAGCCCTATCCTTCCATCCTCGCCTTTTTGCTGGAGAGATTTCCCCGGGTATCGGGCGAGACATGGCTGAAACGCATTGAGCAAGGGAAAGTCCTAAACGGCGATGGCGCGCCGATAAACCCGCGGACTCCGTATACCCCGCACCGGAAGCTCTATTATTTCCGGGAAAAAGATCAGGAGCCGATCATTCCTTTTAGCGAAACCATCCTCTTCCACAATGAAGAGATTCTGGTGGCCTGCAAGCCGCACTTTCTGCCGGTGATCCCGGGCGGTCCCTATATTAACGAATGTCTGTTGAACCGCCTGCAAAAAAAAACAGGAAACCCGGATCTGGCGCCGGTCAACAGGATCGACCGGGAAACCGCCGGCCTTGTTCTCTTTTCAGTTAAAAAAGAGAACAGGGGCATCTACCATGATCTTTTCAGGCATGGCGTAGTCGAAAAAACCTACCACGCAGTGTGCCAATATCCCCACGGTCAGCCGCGGAGTCAATGGCTGGTTGAAAACAGAATCGAGCGGGGCTCTCCCTGGTTCAGAATGAAGGTTGCGGACGGACCCGGCAACTCCCGCACCCGGATTACGCTCCTGGAGGTGCGGGGAGAGAGGGCCCGCTTCCAATTGACCCCGGTCACCGGCAAAAAGCATCAATTGCGCGTCCACATGAGCGGCCTGGGTTTTTCGATTATTAACGACAGGTATTATCCGGACCTGCAACCCGAACACGCTGACGATTTTAACAACCCCCTCCAACTTGTCGCCCAAACCCTCCAGTTTCATGACCCAATCACGGGCAGGTGGATGGAATTCCGCTCAACGCGAAACCTTTCATGGTGAAATAGAAACGAGACGGAGGTCGGGGATTACTGCCCCGCCAGCCCCGGCAGGGCGGGGGCAATTTCCCTGGCCAGCCGGAAGACGGCCTGGCTTAAGGCGGCAACCACGGCTTCCTGATCCGGGGCCGCCGGGGTCAAACTGATGCTGCTTCGCCTTTCCGCAACGAGAACCTGGCCCTCCTTGCCCACGACCTGCCAGCGGGCCATCAGCTGCACCGTGCCGTCGGGAGCTTCTTCGAACTGCAACACCTCAACAATGATCTGGCAATCGATTCTTCGCCCCCGTGTCCAGGGGTGGAGCAGGATGCGATCCGTGCCGAGAAGCGCCGAGAGGTCTTCGCCGAGGACCCGGGGCATGTTTTCCGCCAAGGGCTCGACCCACCGGTGCCGGGTCGACAGGATCAGCCGGTTGGCGGAGGTCCTGCTGACGATTTGCGGCCGCTCCAGGTATTCCGGCAGCAGCACGGGGCCAAGACCAATGGTTGCCTCCTTGGACACCCCAAATTCGGCACGGACTGTATCCCCGCGAAGCGCTGAGAGCTGATAGTATTGGGCCGGCACGGACCGGACGCAGCCGGTCAGCAGAATACCCCCAGCCAAGGCGAATAAAAGAGAGTTTCGCAGCCGGCGCCACAGGTTATGGTTCATTGTTCTTCCTCGGCGGGTTTGCCCCTATAGATGTCTATTAATTTAAATCCATATCGCCGCATTAGGCATTTTGTCCGGGTTAGAGTAAAGCACAAGCTATCCCCAGACAGGGATGTATTCAGCAAATTTTGTTGAAAGATTATTGGGGTCTTTGGGCTTGATCTTGCCCTGCGTCAACGCCTCTTTTATGACCAAGGAAACCTGTGGTCTTTGCTTTTCATGCATTTTGAATCGTTCCCGGAGGCTGGTATTGGTCATGCCACCACTGGAATAATATTTAATGATGCTATGCTGGTAACAGGCCTCAACCCTCTCCATCGGTGTCAATTCCGCGAAAGTCTTGGGACTGTACATGGTTACCCTGAAGGAGTTTTCCAGTTCCTCAAATTTCAAGGGCGGCAATCCATACAGCTCTATGGCGGCAACAGCTTTTTCAAACCCTGAACCGCGTTCTTCGCAAATATTGTACCTACGGAAAGCAGCCGCCAATATCTCATTTCTCGATTCCGGCGTGGTTCTGATCAACCGGTCAATTTTTTTAGACGGCAACAGCTTGCCTGGATTTGATATTTCGATACGATCCGTAAAAATTTCAATCATCGGCCCGGAACCACGAATACTAAAATCCTGATGAATGAGGGCATTGGCAACCAACTCTCTGACCGCGATTTCAGGGTAGACCGCCGTATCTGTCCGCAACGCATTTTTTATGATCTCACTGCTTGGCAGCATGGCCTTGATGAAAGCAATAAGGCCCTCAAAACCGATGGCATATCCTTTTGAACCTGGGAATTCCTTTTCAGCTTCCAGCTTATTGATGCCTTTATACTTGATAAGCCGAATGCTCTTGCGCGTCAGACCGTCAAAATCCTGCAAATGTTGCGCTGCGGCCAAGGCCCCAAAATTGGTGATATAATAACCTGCTCCATCCACCTCGTCGATCATCTTCTCATCTTTCAGCCATTGCAGCACTTCGTCATTTGATTGCGGGACAGGCTTACCCAACAATCTGTAAACACTGCGATAATCCAATGCGTCTAACACTTCTGGCGCCAGCTTGAGTTTGGAGGCATGCAGCTCTTCAAATTGCGGCGTTTTACTGTTCAGCATCAACCCGCCGATTTCCTGACGTGACGCCTTTCTGGTCGTCCCACCGCTGCGGATGTAGCTGTCTTCCATGGTCCCTGATTTCAGGTGGACAGGCTTGATAGCGCTCTCCCGAATATGGATAAACAACAAAGGGACATCCTGATAATTTTCAATGGCATGATCAATGGGAACTACCGGGTTTAGTGAATCCCGGCACAAACTGCCCAGCTTTTGCACAATATTCTCCGCTGACTGCTGAGTAACGCCAACCAGCCGGAAGGGCTTATCCTCAATGCCGAAAACCATGAACCCGCCACCAGGCTGATTGGCAAATGCCGACAGATGTCTGCAGAGCTTAGCATTATCCGGAGAAAGTTCTTCCTTCCAATCCAGTTCATTTTGTTCCTGTGGAATGGGGGTAAGGCTGTGGCTAAGAAAATCCAGGGCCTTCTCTATCCAGTTCTTGATCATTTCCGTTTTCCAGTTAAGCAAAAATATACTTTGATATCAATATGTTGAAAATATTTTCCGTTTCCCGATTAAGCAAAAAACCAAAGTTGACTCCTGAACAGGTTGCGCCGACCTGATTTGGACGCTACCTTAAGCTGTTCGCCTCGGGCGATGATGTGCTTAGAATGGTTGTTTGTCTGGTCCAAGGCAAATAAAAGAGAGTTTCGTAGCCGGCGCCACAGGTTATGGTTCATTGTTCTTCCTCGGCGGGTTTGCCCCTGAGAACCGCTTCCGGGTGCTGCTCAAGGGTTTCTGACAGCAGCCGCAGGGCCCGGGCCGCCCGGGCAACCTCCTGCAATGCCGCATTAAGATGTTGCGTGGTTGGGGATTCTTCCTCGGTTAACAACCGGATAGCCTGGGCGGCAGAGGCCAGCTCAAGGCTTGCCCGGCTCATACTCCTGAACATTGCCGAATCCGTATCGACAAACAAACCGACCTTGCCGGCCGCGGTTTTCACCTGCAACGCAGCCCCTTCAACCTGGGTTGCGGCGACCTGCACCGCGGCCAAGGTCTGGCCGAGCGCCTTGAGGTCGGTCTGCATCTCTTGAAGGATGGGTGTTCCCGCTCCATCCATCTTTGCGGTCAACGCCTGCAGATGGTGCAGGGTCGTTTCAAGAAGCAGGGGCAGTTCCCGCGTCGCTTCCGAGGCAAGAATCCTGTTGACCGATTCGCCGATTGCCGCCAGGTCGCTCAGGAATTTTTCCATGGGGAACCGCTGCAGCTTCGAGGAGATTTCCTCGGATGTGGTCGGGATGGTCGGGATCTCACTCATCTCCGGGTCCGTGGCAAAGAATTTGGCGGATTTATCGGGATAGAAATCAAGATCAACGTACAGCTGGCCGGTCAGCAGGCTCTGCATGCGCAGCCGGGCCCGCAGCCCGCGCTCAACCAGCTGCTTGATGGTCTGCCGGTCCTGCAGGTCGATCTGTTCACCGCCGCGTTTCTGGACCACGGAGGAGTCGACCTCAACGGTGACCGGCACCAGAAACCGTCTGCTCTCTTCATCGAGCCCAAGTTGAATTCGCTTGACCGTACCCACCGTGACGCCGAGCAGGACCACCGGCGCCCCGACCTGCAGACCCTGCGCCGCTCCCTCGAAATACATGACGTGCTGACGCCGCTCCCGGAACCACTGGCCGCCGGCCAAAAGCAGGACAGCCACCACCCCGAGGGTGACGGCGCCGAGCACAAAGATGCCGATTAAGGTCGGGTTGGCGCGTTTGCTCATGCCTCCCCCCTGGTCAGAAAACGGCGCACCTTGGCCTCGCCCGACTTGAGCGCCTCCCTGGGATTCCCGGTCGCGATCATGGTGCGGGTTTCGCTGTCCAGATAGACGGAGCTGCTGCCGATGTTCAAGATGCTGGCCAGCTCATGGGTCACGACGACGATAGTCGCGCCAAGACTGTCGCGCAGCTCCAGAATCAAATCATCCAGCCGGCGGGCCGTCAGGGGATCGAGCCCGGAGGAAGGTTCGTCGATCACCAGAATTTCCGGATCAAGGGCTATGGCCCGGGCCAGGCCGGCCCTTTTTTTCATACCGCCGCTCAGTTCCACCGGATAGAACTCCTCAAACCCGGCCAGCCCCACCAGGGCAAGCTTGAAGGAGACGATCTCGTCAATCCGGCCTGGCGGCAGTCCGGTGTATTCATGCAAGGGCAGGGCCACGTTTTCGGCCAGGGTCAAGGAGCTCCACAGGGCGCCGCCCTGGAACATGATGCCCAGTCTCCGCTTCAAGCGCGCCTGCTCCTCCGGGGTCCCGTTCCAGAAGTCTTCGCCGCTGTAGAACACCGTGCCCGCCGCCGGTCGCTGCAGACCGACCAGGGCGCGCATCAAGGTGGTTTTGCCGCAACCGTTGCCGCCCATGATGACAAAGATATCCCCCTTGTTTATGACGCAATTGATATCGTGCTGCACGATGAAATCGCCATAGGTCATGGTCAGATTATGAATCTTGATATGGGGCTCCTTTTCCATGGTCAAATCCCCAGATGATAATAAACAATGGTCAACAGCGAGGCGGAGATGGTGATGAGCAGGATGCCGGTCACCACGGCCGAGGTTGCCGCCTCGCCCACCGCCTCGGCGCTGCGTCCGCACTGTATGCCGCGCAAACAACCGGAATAGGCGACCATGGCGCCGTACACACTGCCCTTGGAAAGTCCCACCATGAAATGCTTCAGCTCAAGGGCCTGCAAGGTTTCCGTATAGTACTCGAAGACGCCGATATCAAAAATGGTGATCGAGACCAGCAACCCGGCCAGCATGCCGATGAAGCCCGCGTAGAGGGTCAGCAGCGGCATCATCAGCATCAGCGCCAGGATGCGCGGCAAAACCAGAAAATCAATGGGAGAGATGCCCATGGTTTTGAAGGCGTCAATTTCCTCGTTGACCTGCATGGTGCCGAGCTGGGCGGCGAAGGCCGCGCCGGTGCGGCCGGCGATGATGATGCCGGTCATCAGCGCCCCCATCTCGCGCACCATGCCGATGGCCACCAGATCGGCGATAAACCGTTGGGCCCCGACCATGCGCAGCTGATCCGCCCCCAGATAGGCGAGGATAAGACCGACTAGAAAACAGATGACCGAGACAATAGCCAGGGCCCGGGGGCCGACCTCCTCCATCTCCAGCCACAGATCGCCCATGCGGAACTGGGCGCGGCCAGTGAACAGACGGCCAAAGGACAAGGTGATCTCGCCGAGAAAATGCAACATCGCGGGCATGCCGCGAAAAAAGTCGATGGTCGCCGCGCCCACCTGAACAAACAAGGTTTGCCTGCCGCCCCGCCGCCCGCTCACCTTCTGTTCGGGCACGGCAAAGGCCATGGTCAGCAGGTGCCGTACCCCTTCCGGTAACCCGCGCTGGTCCACCTCAATGCCGCGGCCAACGCAAAATTTCTGGAGGGTGGCCAGAAAGGCCGGAAATCCGGAGTCCCAGGCCCCCAGATCAGCCGAGTGGTAAGTAAGACGGCGGATATCTTCGCTCAACTCTGACTTCAACTCCCCGGCACACGGCAGATCCTCATCAATGCACCAGCGCCCGCCAAACACGAGTTGCACTTCACCTGAGCCTTGGCGGCGCATGTCAAGATTCCACGCCTTTTTTCCGCCGGATATGGGATGCGCCTTTTTCATCCTCTGTCAGCCCCTTTTGTGTGCAAATGATTGACAGAAATGCAGGCGCGTAATGCCTCCAACCCGCCAGGGTCCGCAAAAGCAAGAAGCCATCCAGCGGGACGCGGCCGCACCATCAAGCTTCATCCTATAATCGTGCCAGGCCCCAAGTCAAGCGGGATAATAAGCAATCTTTTTTTATGCCACGGCTGCGAAACCGGCCAGCTGTTTCAGCGCAACAAAGCCCGGATGTTGCACTAGGCAAAAATCGTGTTTCCTTTCTGCCGCATGGATGCGAAATCAGCATGCCCCGCAAAATTCCGGCAAAAGAAATTGACTTTTCCAATGAGAATAATTATCGTAAAATTCTAATAAAATCAACGAGTCCTGTTTGCAGCCAGCAAGCTCAGCCCTCTAATCCTTATCGCTACCCTTGCAGGATACTCCATTGCCGCCATTGAAAAACCTCCAGCTGCCCTCACCTGATACGGTCCTGGCGCTAACCGCTGAAAAGGTGGAGCAGCTCCGCCGGCAACAGGAGATCATCGAGCAACTGCTCCGCTTAAGCTTCACCGGCGCCTCGCTTGCGGAACAGCTTGACGCTGCCCTGGAGCTGCTGGTTGATATCCCCTGGATGCCGTTCACGGCAAAAGGCGGCATCTTTCTGGCCGACAGCGCCGATCCGGAAACCCTCACCCTGTTCGTGGGAAAAAACATCCCCCAATCCCTGCGGGAACACTGCGCCCGTCTCAAGTTCGGCGAATGTTTATGCGGGATCGCGGCCAGGGAACGGAAATACATCTTCACCCCTCTTCTTCCCCACCGGCAGAAAATCCGTTACGGCAGCATGGAGGACCAGAGCCATTACATCGTGCCCATCATCCTGGGCGACCAGCTGCTGGGAATCCTGATGCTCTATGGCCCGGCCGGACACACCAGCAAGGAGAATGAACGGCCGTTCCTCGAAACAGCCGCCAGCACCCTGGCCCTGCTCATCGAGCGGCAGCAGGCCGCCGACCGCTTGCGCGTAAGCGAGGAGAACCTGAGCAAGGCCCAGCGCATTGCCCAGCTCGGCTACTGGGATTGGGATGTCCGGAACAACCGCATCACCCGCTCCCAGGAGGTCTTCCGTATCTTCGGCACCACCCCCCGCGAAGAGCCGGCCACCCTTGAATACTTTTTAAGCCTGGTCCATCCGGATGACGTGGAAGCAGTCACGACTTCGATCCAGGCCGCTTTAGCAACCAACAGCCGCTTCAGCCTCTCTCATCGCATTCTTCGTCCGGACGGCGAGGTCCGCATTGTTCATGGCGAAGGAGACATCGCCATGGCCGAGGACGGTAAGCCGGGCCGCATCTTCGGCACGGTGCAGGACATTACCCTGCTCAAACACAGCGAACAGCAGCTGACCTTGGCCGCCCAGGTTTTTGAATCAAGCATTGAGGGAATCACGATCACCGATGCCAACGGGGTGATCCAGTCGGTCAATCGGGCCTTCACCCATATCACCGGCTACAGTCCGGAGGAGGCGGTGGGACGCAAACCGAGCATCCTCAAGTCCGACCGTCACGATGCCGCCTTCTATCATGTCATGTGGCAGGCCCTGCTCACCACCGGCCACTGGGAGGGAGAGATCTGGAACCGCCGGAAAAACGGCGAGGTCTACCCGGAATGGCTGACCATTACCGCCATCGGCGATGACTTTGGCCGGATTTCGCACTATGTCGCCGTGTTCCACGACATGAGCGAGGTCAGGGGTTTCGAGGAACAGCTCCGCTTCCAGACCCAGCATGACGCCCTGACCAACCTCCCCAACCGCACCCTGTTGCTTGACCGCCTTACCGTGGCTATCGGCCATGCTCAACGGACATTGAAACAGGTGGCCGTCCTGGCCATTGACCTGGACAACTTCAAGCATGTCAACGACAGTCTTGGCCACACCGTGGGCGATCTTCTCCTCCAGCAGGTGGCCTTGCGGCTCAACGCCTGCTTCCCCCCCGACACCACCATTGCCCGGCTGGGAGGCGACGATTTCGCCGTTCTCATCGAACAGCTGGCCAATGAACAAAATGTCATACCCCTGGCGGAAACGGTCATCACCGCCTTTGCCCAGCCCTTCAACCTCTCCATCTACGAAACCGTGATCACGGTCAGTATCGGCATCACCTTCTTCCCCAGTGACGGCAGCGATGCCGGCAATCTGTTGAAGAACGCGGAACTGGCCATGTACCGGGCCAAGGAGGAAGGCAAGAACAAATACCGGTTGTTCACCAGAACCATGAATGCTCAGGTGGTGCACCGCCTCTCCCTGGAAAACAACCTGCGCAGGGCCCTGGAACGGTGCGAGTTCCTGGTCTACCACCAGCCCAAGGTATCGCTGGCCACCGGCCGCATCGCCGGCATGGAGGCCCTGGTGCGCTGGCGGACCCAGGACGGACGGCTGATTTCTCCCTTGGATTTTATCCCGCTGGCCGAGGAAACCGGCCTCATCATCCCCATCGGCGAACAGGTGTTGCGCCAGGCCTGCCTGGACGCCGGGACGTGGCTGGGGAAACACGATGATCGCCTCGTCCTGTCGGTGAACCTCTCCCCCAGACAGTTCCTGCAGCGGGACCTGCTCGCCACCCTGACCGCCATTCTACGCGAAACAAATTTCCCGGCCCAGCGGCTGGAACTGGAGATCACCGAGAGCGCGGTCATGGCCGACGAACAGGCGGCCATCGCCCTGCTGCTGGAACTGAAAGGTTTGGGCGTGCGGCTGGCCCTGGACGACTTCGGCACCGGCTACTCCTCCCTGCACTACCTGCGCAAGCTGCCCTTCGACACCATCAAGATGGACCGCTCCTTTGTCAAGGACCTGCCGGGAGAGCCAAGCTGTGAAGCCATCGCCATCACCATCCTTACCCTGGCCCACACCCTGGGCATGGAGGTGGTGGCGGAAGGGGTGGAGACCACCGAACAGCTTGAATTTCTGCGCAGCCGCAACTGCACCGAGATCCAGGGCTATCTGTTCAGTCCGCCGGTGGAGGCGGACGCCTTCGGCGCCATGCTGCGGAGAAAAATGGGTCTGGCGCTGCCAGGATAATCCCCCTCAGGGCAGGTCTGCCGGAACGGTCTTGTTGTCATCCTCCAGGCTGATCTGCAGATCCTGCAGGCGTCGGTAGATTCCCCCCTTGGCCATCAGTTCCCCGTGGCTGCCCTCTTCGGCGATCCGCCCCTGCTCCATGACCAGAATATGGTCCGCCCTGCGGATGGTGGAGAGCCGGTGGGCAATGACAATGCCGGTCCGGTTGGCCAGGGTGGAGGCGATGGCCCGGTCGATCAGCATCTCTGTTTCGGAATCAACGCTTGAGGTCGCTTCGTCAAGGATGAGGATTTTCGGATCTCGGGCCAGGACCCGGGCAAAGGCCAGAAGCTGTTTCTGGCCGGCGGACAGATCCATGCCGCCTTCCCCGATCCGCGTTTCCAGTCCGGCGGGCAGCTTGCCGACCAGCCCGGCCAACTGGGCCTTGTCGATGATTTCCCGCAGCCCCTCCTCATCCATCCGCCTGTCCAGCAGGATATTTTCCCTGATGCTGGCCGGGACGATGAAGACGTCCTGCATGACCAGCCCGACCTGCTGCCGGAGCCAGCGGGTATTCAAGTCGCGAATATCCCGGCCGTCAATGAGGATGACCCCGCGGTCCGGGTCATAAAAGCGCTCAAGCAGGTTGACAATGGTCGATTTTCCCGAGCCGGTGGCCCCGACAATGGCCAGGGTATGTCCCGGCTCGATGCGAAAGGAAAGATCGTGCAGCACCGGCTGGGAGGCATCGTAGCCGAAACCAACCTGGCGGAAGATCACCTCGCCCCGCAGCCGCGGCTGATCGAGCCGCGGCTGCGGGGACGGCAGGGTGCCCATTGTGTCCAGCAGCTGAAAAATGCGTTCCGCCGACGCCATGGCCGACTGGACGATGGAATACTTCTGCGAAAGCTCGCGGATGGGCTGAAAGAAAAGCCGCATATAGGAAAGAAAGGCGACCAGCTCTCCCAGGGTCAGCTGCTGGCGGATGACCTCGCCGCCCCCGTACCAGATGATACAGCCGGTGGCGGTGGCGCTGAACAGCTCGATGGCCGGCATGAAAATACCGAATATCTTGATCTGATAGAGGTTCTTATCCAGATAGCCCCTGCTGAGATCGACAAATTTTTCATGGGTATCCTTTTCCCGCAGAAAGAGCTGGATCACCGCGATGCCGGACAGTGATTCCTGCAAAAAGGCGTTAATCCTGGCCAGACTGGTGCGGATGGCGCGGAAGGCATCCCTGGCCAGCCGGCTGAACAAAACGATGCTGAGAGCAATCACGGGCAGCAGCAGGCTTAAGATCAGGGCCAGCCGCCAGTTCATCCAGAAGAGGATAATCATGATGCCGGCCAGCTGGAAAAAATCATTGAAAAGCGTGACGATGACCGAAGTGAACATCTCGTGCATGTTCTGGATGTCGTTGGTCAATCGGGTGACGAGCTTGCCGCCGGGATTGTTGTGGAAATAAGCGAGATCCAGCCCCAGCATGTGCTTGAAAAGCTGCTGCCGCATCTGGTGCATGATGGTCTGACCGGTCCATTCCAGAATCACTACCTGATAAAAATTGGCGGCAAACCCGCCCACGATGACGCCGATAAAGATGACGGCCAGCCGGCCAAGGCCATGGATGCGCGCCGTGGTTTCCATGGCCGTGTTGACCACGTAACGGTCGATGCCGAGGCGGACCATGTAGGGCAGGGCCAGGCTGGCGCCGATGACGATCATCGACAGCATAATGGCCCCCGCCACCTTCAGCCAGTGCGGACGGGAATAGGCCATGATGCGCTGCCACAGGCTCCTGTCGCCAACCTGTCCCAGATGGTCCTCCTCAAAATATCCGTAGCCGTAATGCATGGCGAACTATCCTTTATTTCCCCGCGCACTGGCCTGGTGCGTATAAATTTTTGCGTAAAAATCATTGTTGGCAAAAAGAAAGTCATGATTGCCCCTGGCCGCGATGCGCCCCTGCTCCATGACCAGGATCTCTCCGGCGTCGGCAAGCGGCGCCACCCGGTGGGAGACCACGATACAGGTCCGTCCTTGCAGACAGGAGGCCATGGAGCGGATGATAGCCTGCTCGGTTTCCATATCCACCGCGGAAAGGCCGTCATCGATGATGATGATGGGCCGGCCAAGCAGCAGGGCCCTGGCCAGGGCAATACGCTGGCGCTGTCCGCCGGAAAGCTTGACGCCCCGCTCTCCCACCCTGGTCTGGTATCCTTCCGGCAGACTCATGATCTCGTGGTGGATGGCGGCCGCCCTGGCTGCTTCTTCTATCTCCGCCATGGCGGCGTTGGCCCTCCCCATGGCGATATTGAACTGAATGGTTTCGGAAAAAAGCAGTATGTCCTGGGGCACATAGGCTATGGCGCCCCGTACGGCAGCCAGCGATAACCCGTTTACGTCCCGGCCGTCGAGCAGAAACATGTTGTCCGCCACCGGATAGAGACGGGTCAGGATGTGACACAGCGTTGTCTTGCCCGAGCCGCTTCTGCCGACCACGCCCAGGATGCCCGGCTTGATTTCCAGGCTGATATCGTCAAGGGCCGGGGAGGTCTGGCCGGGGTAGCGGAAAGAGAGGTGACGAAGGGTAATATGCCCCGCGACAGCCGGCGCGGTTGCCGCCTCGGGCCGGTCCTCCAGCACCGGCTTCTCCCGCAGAATCCGCTCCAGGCGCCCCAGGGAGGTGGCGCCGCGCTGGAAAAGATTCGCCACCCAGCCCAGGGCCATCATCGGCCAGGTGAGCATGAAAAGATAGGAAACAAAGGCGACAAAATCACCGACACTGATGATGCCCTGGATGGTCAGCCTGCCCCCGAAGAAAAGAACGAGCAGCAGGCAGCAGTTGGCGATCAATCCGGAAAAAGGGGAAAGAATACCCTGCACCATGGCGAGCTTGAGGTTGTTGCGGATATAATCCTCCCCCATGCGGCCAAAGAGCTCGGTCTGGGGTCCCTCCTGGGTATAGGCCTTGATAAGACCGATGGTGGAAAGGGTGCTGCGGGCAAATTCAGTAAGCTTTTCAAACTGCTCCTGCACCTTTTTGAAACGATTGTGCATGCGGGCGGAAAGCATCCTGGTGGAGATGACCAGCACCGGCATGGGCGCCACGGCGATCAGGGTGAGCAGCGGATGGATATAGGCCATGAAGGCCAGGGCGGCAAGGGTCATGACCACGGCGTCCACCAGGGCAATGAGCCCCATGCCGCTGGCCAGCTGGACCGCGGCGAGATCGTTGGTGGTGAGAGCCATCAATTCCCCGGCCGTGTGGCGCTGAAAAAAGATGCGGTCAAGGGTGAGCAGATGGGAGAGCAGCAGATCGCGCAGATCGCGCTCCAGAAAACGCGAAAAGCCGAGGATAAGATAGCGCCAGACAAAGCGGCAGACCGCGATGCCTGCGGCCAGCAGCAGAACCAGGGCCGCGTAGCGCAACAGGCCGGGACCGGTGGCCGTTCCCTGGCCAAGCTCATCAACCGCCCTTTTGATAATGCGGGGCGTCCAGAGCTGCAGGAAATCCACGGCCAGGAGCGCTGCCACCCCACCGGCCAGACGCAGCCCGTACCTCCTGAAATACGGCAGCAGCAGGGCAAGGGATTGCAGGGAATAAGCCGGGGTGTTTTTCGTCATGTCTTTTCCGGTGGAATTACCCCTGCTGGGGCGGGCAGAGTCCCGAATGCCTCGGCAGGGTGATTGTTACGGTCGTCCCCTGCCCTTCCTCGCTCCGCAGGGAAAATACTCCGCCGGGATGTTCATCGACAATTCTTTTGGAGATGCTGAGACCGAGACCGGTCCCATGTTCCTTGGTGGTAAAAAAAGGGGAGAATATCTTGCGCAGCAGCTTCTCGGGAATGCCGCCGCCGTCATCGGTTACCGTGACGAGAATCGTCTCGCCCCGCAGCTCGGAGAGCACGGAAACAGCGCCGTGGCCTTCGGGCAGGGCTTCGGCGCCGTTTTTCACCACATTCAGCATGACCTGTTTCAACTTGTCCCGGTCACCCGTGATCATCTTGTGGCCCGGACCTGCCTGGCATTGAATGATAAGGGCGTCGTTTTTCATATTTTCCCTGGTCAGCGTGCATACCTCCCGCAGCAGTTCATCCATGTCGAAATCGGCGAGATTAAGCCGCCGCGGACGATACAGGTCCTTGAGTTCCGCCAGCAGGTTCTCCAGCCGCTCAACTTCACCAACAATCACCTCAAGCTTGGCCTGCTCCTTTTCCCCGGAGATTTTCTTCAGCAGCTGCCGGGCAAAACCGCCGATCATAACCAGGGGATTCTTGATTTCGTGGCTGATCTCGGCCACCATCTGGCCCAGGGCGGCCAGCCGTTCGGCCTGCACGATCTGGGCATGCAGCGCCTTGGTTTCGGTCAGTTCGCGCACGATACCGGTGAAGTAGCAGGCCCCGTCGACCACGGTCACGGAAAACGAAATGGAGGCGGGAAATGTCGCGCCGCCTTTGCGCATGGCCTGAAATTCGGTCTCATGGCCGATCAGCTTCGCCTTTTTGGTCCGCACATATTGGTCAACCGCCCGCTGATGCCCCTCGCGGCAGACCGGTCCCAGTATTTTCGCCAGGTTCTGGCCGACCACGTCCCGCCGGCAATAGCCGAACATCCGTTCCGCCGCCTTGTTGAAAAATATGACCGTGGAATCCTGATCAATGGTGACAAAGGCCTCGTTGGTGTTTTCCACGGCGCCCTTCAAGATGCTGATTTCCAGCAGGCCGTTCTGTTCGTCCGTCATTTTTTGCATGGGGTCTATTTTTGATGAACTCGTAAAAAGTATCTGGCTGGCTAGGCACAAAAGTTCGATATACAAGGCGCGGCGGGATCGGATTCATGCCCTTCAGGGTGCTTTTTGCGACGCCATCATTTTTCCTGCAAGCGCTTTACCGGCGCGGGGAAGAGAAGATCCAGCCGCGTGCCGCCGCCGACCCTGCTTTTGACCCGGACAGACCCGCCATGGTCCTCCAGCACCTTCTTCACCAGGGCCAGACCCAGGCCTGTCCCCTTCCGCGGCCCCTTGGTGGTGAAAAAAGGCTCAAATATCATCTTCAGCTGCTCTTCCGGAATTCCTTCCCCGCTGTCCTCTATGGTGACGGCCACAAACGATCGGCCGTCAACGGTTTCATCGGCTGTGCCGACATAAAGAGCGCCGCCGCCGGGCATGGCATCGATACCATTGCCGACCACATTCATGATCACCTCCCGGACGTGACCTCTGTCGACAAAGACATGCGGCGCGGCCAGGCCGTATGACTTCGTAACCGTTATAGCCCGTTCCGCGCATAATACCTCATACGATTGCAGAACTTCATCAAGCAGGACATGGATATCATGGTAGTCAGGAGCCAGGGGTACGCCTTCGGAAATAACCAGGACATTACTCAGTATCTTTTCCAGCCGGGCCACTTCCGAGACAATGATATCCGCATACTCCTTTTCCTTGCTCGCCGCTTGCACGTTTTTATGCAGCCTCCTGGCAAAACCGCCCACCGCGGTCAGGGGATTGCGGATCTCATGGGCGACGTTGGCGGTCAGACGGCCAAGGGCCGCCAGTTTCTCCTTCTGCACCAGCTGTTCCTGGAGCCTTGCTCTTTCCTCGGTGGCCTTATGGCGCTCAATGATGCCGGCCAGGGTATTGGCAATGGCCACGAGGAATTCCTCTTCCGACTCTTTGCGCTTATGGCCTTCCTTGACAAAGACGTTGACCAGCCCGAGTGTCGCCGCCCCGGCGATAATCGGGATACAGTAGTGGCCATGGGGAAAAGGCAGGGCGTCGTTGCCCTCATGCCCCTCTTCGCGGCAATTGCTGAAAACAACCTGGCCGGTCAGCACGGCCTTGCCGCACAGACATTTACTCTGACCCAGGGAAATGCGCAGACAGGGGGGCCGGTCGGCGGGCGCAAACCCCCGGACCGCCCTCATCACCAGATCACCGGACCCTTCCTCGACCAGACAGATCCCCCCCTTGGCCTGCAGGGAAAGGTGGGGAATGGTCAAGGTGAGGTCAAGGATGCGGTCAAGCTGCTCATCCAGGGACAGCGGTTCCAGGGCGATCTTCAGCACCGAACTTGTTACTCTCTGGATATGATAATTGTGCTCCAGCTTTTCCTCGGTCTGTTTCCGTTCCGTTATGTCCCGGACCGAGGCCGCGGCCACCAGCTCGCCATCCATCTTCAGGCTGCTGAGACTGATGTCAACCGGGATTTCCGAGCCGTCCTTGCGCAGCCCGTAAATTTCATAGATAAGGCCCATGGGCCGGGCCTGGGGATTGGTGAAGTAGCGGTCCAGCAGGTTCCGGTGTTTTTCCCGGAAACGCACCGGGATCAGCGCTTCCAGATCCTGCCCGGCAAGCTCGCCGGCGGGAAACCCGAACATCTCCTCAAGCTGGGCGTTGACAAGAACGATGGTGCCTCCCCGGTTGACAAACACCATGGCGTCCGGCGCTGTTTCAAACAGCCGTTCATACTCTTCCTTGCTCTTCCGCAGAGCCTTGCGGCATTTCTCCAGATCCCGCAGAGAAGCCCGCATCTCCGCAAGTTCCTGCTCAAGCTGTTTTCCGGTGATGGAATTTTCTAGCATCTCTTTATAACCGCGGCTAGGATTTAATGATTTCGCAGTCACACGCGGGATCGCTGATGTCAAGGAAGAGGTACTTGGCGTTGTAGCCGTGATTGATCAGTTCTTTGTAGGCCTGGTCAGCCCTGGTCCCCGTGCTGCAGTGCAGATAGATTTTTTTATCCTTGGGAATTTCGCTCAACCGGTCGGCAATTTCCTCCAGAGGGATATTGATGGCGTTGCGGAACATCCCCAGCTCCGTCACCTCCTGTCTGGTCCGGGCATCGATAATAACTGCCTCCCTGTCCTCGCCGGCAGCGGCTTTGCGGAACTCCTCCAGTGAGACTTCCCCCTTGCCCAATATACGCTGCCAGAAAATTTCGTTGGAGATGCCCCGTCCGCTGACAATTTCGCCGCCTGCCTTGACCCAGCCGTCATAACCGCCTTCGACCAGGGAAACATGTTTAAATCCGGAGTCACGGAACTCCTTGAAGGCCTCCAGCGCCTCTTCGTCGCCATAGAGGACGATAGGCGCTTTGCGCGGGATGTCATCAATGCGGCCCTCCAGTCTTTTAAAGGGTATGTTGACCGCGCGTTTGATCCTGCCATGCACCACCTCGTCACTGAACCGGGTGTCAATGAGGATGATGTTGCCGTTTTTGACAAACTCGTGGGAGGAGTAATTCGGCAAATCAGCTTTCACCCAGGCGGGTTCCCCGTCCAGATAAACGCGGACATTGTTGTAGCCCATTTTTTTC
>JACRCD010000008.1 GCA_016219175.1 Deltaproteobacteria bacterium
AAATTTGACCGTCCCGCTATAACAGTCCTGTTGCGCATCCGAACCGGCGCTGGCCCGGGAAACCGCAAATAACCTGCTACACTATAGCAGATTTTGCTAGGGGCAATGAATAAAATTCACATGGATGGGATATAAGGGACTGAGCAATTGTTGATAAACGGTATTTTTAAAATTTCTAAGACCCTATGAAGGCGGAAGGCAGGAGGTGAAAAGTAAGTGGTGGAGGCAGGGGGGGTGAGTGTGGCGGGTGAGCGCTTCACGCCGCTATGATGACCGATCGTCCGCGGCGCACCCCCCGCTTCCGGCTCCTTTCTCTCTTGCCTTATGCCTTGAGCCTTTGTCCAGCCGAAAAGATCGGTTTTCCTTGCAAATGAGTGTTGAATATCGGTAAGGTAATTGGTGTATTCAGGCAAAAAATCACCAGGAACCTGCCGGCCCAAGCTCACCGCTTTGAACTTGCCGGCGAACATGGCAGTGAAGTCCGGCAATCGGCAGAGGTCTTTTCATGCAAGAAACTCTTACTGCGAAAAATAGCATTCCCCATGAAACGGGGCATCATCCCGCCGGTGCTTCAGGCGCGCACCAGGGGCAGCAATATACGCTGCTGCTGGTGGATGATGAACAGGGGGTGTTGCGGGCGCTCAAACGGCTTTTTTCTGATGAGGAGTACCGCATCATCACCTGCGAGGAGCCCGCCAAGGCCCTGGCCATCATGGAAAAGGAAGAGGTGCAGCTGGTCATCTCCGACCAGAAGATGCCCCGGATGACCGGCATTGAACTGCTGGCGCGGATAAAAAAGAAATGGCCCGCCACCGTCCGCATCATGCTCACCGGTTTTACCGATGTCGATACCATCATGGCGGCGGTTAATGAGGGCTCCGTCTATAAATTCATCACCAAACCCTGGAATGATGAAGATCTCAAGCTGACCGTCCGGCTTGCCCTGGAGCAGTATGCCCTAAAAAAGGAAAACAGCGAGCTGAAGGTCCTTACCCGCCAGCAGCAGGAAAAAATCCAGAAATATGCCAATGTGCTGGGGGAAGACCAGAGCATTGTCGGCAATTATCTGCTGCGGGCGAAAAAGATCAGCAGGGAGGATCTCGACTACGCCAGGAAGCAGAGAAAAAAAGACGAGCTGCTGGTGGAAACGGTAGTCAGGCTCGGCTATGTGACGGAAGCGGATATCGTTGAGATATTAAAGAAAAATCTCAAGCTCGAATACGTTGACCTGGAAGCCCTGGCCCCAAGCAAATCGGTTATAAAGTATCTGCCCCGCGATCTTTGCGAGCGCAACAGGCTCATTCCGATCCGTCTTAATGAACGGCAGCTGACCGTGGCCATGGCCGATCCCTCGGACATGTTCAAATGCGACAATATTGCCATGATGACCGGTCTGAAGGTGGCGCCGGTCATCGCCAGTGCTTCCGATATTTTCGCCCTGCTGGCCAGGACTTACGAAGACCCGGTTCTGACAGAACCGCGAGGCGCACTCTCCACGCTTGCCGATGCCGAACCCGAAGAGGATATTGACATCATTCTCGATGAGGAGGAAAAAAATGTTAATGTCCAGCAACTGATCAGCTCGGCCCAGGTGCCCCCGGTCATCCGCATCGTCAATGCCATTCTCACTGAAGCGATCCACAATAAGGCGAGCGATGTTCACCTTGAGCCGAAAACAAACAGCACCCTGGTCCGCTACCGGGTCGACGGCATGCTGCACAGCAGGGTCAAAATACCGATTGATCTGCATCCGGCCATTGTCTCCCGGGTTAAAATCCTGGCCAAGCTCGATATTTCCGAGCGGCGCATCCCCCAGGACGGCAGAATTACCCTGAAGGTGGCCGGGAAGATGATTGATATCCGCGTCTCCACCATGCCCACCATCAACGGCGAAAAGATCGTGCTGCGGGTGCTTGATAAAAGCGCCTCCATTAAAAGCCTGGCCGAGCTGGGGATCATGAAGGAGGACCGGGAAAAGATAGAGTTCCTGCTGAAAAAACCCCAGGGCATGATTATCTCCACCGGTCCCACCGGCAGCGGCAAGACCACCCTGCTCTATTCCCTGCTCCATAAGATGCTGGACAGCTCCAAGAACTATCAGACCATCGAGGACCCGGTGGAATATTTTCTGGAGGACGCCAGCCAGATCTTTGTCAAGGATAAAGTGGGGCTCTCTTTTCCCTCGGTGCTGCGCGCCACCATGCGCCAGGACCCCGACGTCATTCTCGTGGGCGAGATCCGTGATTACGAGACAGCCGATATTGCCTTCAAGGCGGCCCTCACCGGCCATATGGTGCTTTCCTCCCTCCATACCAACTCCGCGGTGGCCTCCATCACCCGGCTCATGGATATGCAGGTCAAACCGTACCTGATCAGTTCTTCCCTGGAGGGCATCATTGCCCAGCGGCTGGTTAGAAAGCTTTGTCCCTCCTGCCGGAAGCCGGTAACCCCTGACCCCGCCTTGCTTGAGCTGCTGAAGGTGCCGGCGGAAGATCAGCCGGGCCCCTTTTTCGTCGGCGAGGGCTGTGAAGAATGCAAAGAGACCGGCTATGTCGGCCGCACCGGCATCTTTGAGATATTTTCCATGAATGATGAATTCCGGCATGTGATCAGCAGCAGTTACCGGGAGGCGGAACTGGTCAAGATGGCCCGGGCCGGCGGCATGGCGACCCTGCTTGAGAACGGGCTTACCAAGGCCAACCGGGGGGAAACGGCGCTTGATGAGATCCTGCGGGTGCTCGGCTCGCAGTCGCGCTATGAAAAGCAGTGTGAAAATTGCGGGAAACTCATTGACGTCAATTTTCTCTACTGCCCCTTCTGCGCGGCCATGAAACAGGATTACTGCCTCTCCTGCCGGGTGCCGCTGGAAAAGGAATGGGATTCCTGCCCGTTCTGCGGTCATAAAAAAAGGCAGGCCATGGCCGCGGCGGTGAGAAGGGGGGAGGGCGATCTCCATGTCTGATTGCAAAGACAAGGGAGTCCAGGGGGCATCATATCCAGCCATTATCAATGATGTTGATTTGCGGCAAAACAGTTGCCGGATCAACCCCAAGGCCTTCGAGGGGGATCCTGCGCAAATCGATTTTTACCCCTAAGGCATCCGGTTGTGCTCTGAGGCCCTTGCCCATGCTGAAGCCCTGTTCCCGTAACTGGCCGGGGGCAGGGGAGTTAACGGTTTTTTCCCTGGTGAAGTACAAGTTCAGAACTCCTGATGTCGTGACGCAATTTCAATAGGTTATGCCACCATTAGGGATTCTGTCCTGTTACCAGTTTAAGTGCCTAAAATACTTGAAGTACTTAAAGTGCCTAAAGTTAAAGGAGTTATCTTGTCAGAAAGTACCGCAACTTCAAGTATTTTAGGCATTTTAAGTACTTTAGGCACTC
>JACRCD010000006.1 GCA_016219175.1 Deltaproteobacteria bacterium
AAAAAATTATCTCGATCATCATTTTGAACCCAAAAAAGACGATGATTTCAGGACTGATAATGACGGGTCTACATGACCCGTATCCGGACTTTCAGTCCATTATTTCAACCCACCGTCTTTTAGACGGTGGTTGTTGAGTTTGCCTCTGTCTCAATCCTGATTCTGATTTGAGATTGATCGTCAAATGGTCGATTGAAGCAACAGTTGTCGAGGTATATCTTCATGTGTAGACTTCCTGGTTATTATGCCGTTATCTTAGACAGTCCAGCATGTGGGGCGGCGGCCACTGAAATAGTTTCAGAGGAAGCTGCCTCCCGCCGTCCCTCTCTATGCGCTTTGTTCGGCTTTTGCCGATTATTTTTTAGAAAATAGATCCGTCCCCATTTTCCGTCCTCCTTGTCGAAAACGAGAAGGTGGATGTGATTGGAGGTGACAGCGTAATTCAGGATAAGAAGATTGTACCGCCTCCTTGCTTCAAAGAGCCACTGAAGCCATCTTTGCCGACCCTTGGGAAATTTTAAAAGAAATTCCCGTTTATGACACCGATGGGTTATATGCCAAACATAACCGGGAAAATAATGACGATTGGCTCTTGCCATACCCGCACCACCTACTGGCTGTTATGTAAAGTCCGGCCCCAGTTGTCAGTTGTGGGTTGGTTCGCTTTAAAGCTGCTTGTATTTTAGAAATCCCCCTCCGCATCTGGGGCACGGCTTAGCCAATATCCAGGTTTTCTTTTCGTGTGTGCGATGGCAATGATACGGATATGGTCTGGCTCGATTGTATAAACGACCGTGTATGGAAACTTCTGCAAAAGATAGCGACGAAAGGGAGGGGCTAAAATTCGATACCGAAACGGTGCTTCTGTAATTTTTTGCAAGGTAGACTCAACGGAAAAGCGAAAACGTCGGCCTAACCCTGGCTGGCACTCTTCGTAATACTTAACAGCTGCAAGAAACTCAGTCCTTGCATCTGGATCAAAAATAATTGTGGTCATTTCAACATTCGGTCGGCTTCAGCAAAAACTTGGTCAGCTGGAATACCCGTTCGTTTTCCTTTTTTATATTCATCATAACGACGTTCAGCCTCGGAAACCCAAGCAGCATCTACATCAGTGAGCGTGTCTCCATCAAGTGAACTTAGAAGCCTGTCGGCTAAAAATGCTCGCTCCTGCCGAGAAAGAAGGAGGAGGTCATGCTCTAATTTTTCTATTAAGTTTGACATATGATACCTCTACATAAAGTTTAGATATAGAATAACAATGTTTTTCTCGACTTTCCAATCATTCATTGCATGCTGCGAACGAGCCTGTGGAAAAAGCCTTTTTGCAGAAATCAGCCATGCTGGCCTCGCCTGTTTTTTAGCATAGATGGCCCGGCACACAGGGGAATCGATTTTGCGCTTCCTTTCAATCAATCCCTATGGTTCGCATTTTCCTGTTTAAAAAAGCATTATAGCCGTAAAATCTGCTGCTTTTAGAAAACTTTGTCACAACATATCAAGCTGTTAGCTTGGCCAGAACCCGGCTTGTAAGCAAATAAAACTTAAAATATTAAGGACGTCCCCCTTTCGCGTCGTCCCCCTTTCGCGTCCGTCCCCCATTGCTCTGATTACGCTTCGTTAATCGCAGTTACGCGGGTTTGTCCCCAGCGTCAAACTATATTCGCTTATACTCATCACACCTTCCGGAATTTCTAATGCCCACATGTATAATATTATTCAATTTTTTCGCAAATACGGCTTTTTTGAATCTTTTTCCAAAATTTTTCGGATCACGTATTGAGGCCCACTCTTCTCTATATATTTCAGCCAAACAAAGCCTGTCGCCAATAGCTATTTTATCAATTACCCCCTGAGCCTGCTGGAGTTCTTCTTCATTCATTTGCGCACCCCATGTATAACATATTACAAACAGTGGCTTATTGGCATTTCCTGTTAACTTCTGCGCGAGCTTCACGCTCATCCTCGCGGGCACTTTCGATTGAAAACTTATAATTGTCACTTTCTCGACCGTTCTCCTTAACATAAAAGCGTTGTTTTTCTGCATAATCTGCTTGCATTTTAATAGCAGTCTCAAGTTTTGCTTTAGCCCATCTGCATCCCATGGATTCACCAGCAATGGCGTTGAACGAACCAAACATAAGGCTTGAAACTACGATTACTGCGACTTTGACGTTCATGGTTTTCCCCTTTTTATAGTTAAACGGTTATCTATGCGGTGAATCTAGCATGTATTAGGTGGAAAAATAAATATCATGATATTATTTTTCCGCCTAGCATTTCTGATTTCATCTGTATTAACCTGCCAATTTCTTTAATGAAAATTACACAACATGCTGGTTCGGCTCAGGCCGATCCCCATGCAATATCATGTCTCCGCCGGAAACAGAGGCTGTTCAGGCTGGTTGCAATTTCCACCCCAGAAAACACATGCGGTTAATTGCAAAATATACCGCCATGAATTCAGTCGTTTTTTCCTACTTTGCTTTCCCCTTGTTAAAAAAAGGAGTAGCACTTTTGCTGGGAAGTGGCAATAAAAAATAACAAGCCGAAAGAGTTACGGTAAATTGGGGTTGGCAGGAGGAGCAACGCTGATTTGTTGATGTTGCTGAGCAGGGAGCCGCAACAGGGGCAGCGACTCTGGGCAAAAAAAAAGGGGAACGGAAAATTTCCCGTCCCCCTTGTCATGTTCTTTACCGCAAGATTCTATTTTTGCATGGCGAAGAATCGGTCCATTAGTCTGGTAAAGTTGCTGAGCGAGGTCAGATGACTGTAGATCCAGGCAAACTCTCCTTTTCTGAAGAATTCCAAAACCTTGGCGTCATCCATCTGGAGCAGTTTTTCTTCATTGACAACGTACAGTCCGGTAAGTCTGAATTTTTTGGTGCGGTCCTTGTTGCCGAATTCCGCATTCATTTCCTGGATGATGCCGCTTTCCGCCAGACGGGTACAGAATTCACTGGTCTGCTTCATGCGGGCATGATAATCCTGGATAAGTTTTACCGTCTGCTCAAGCAAGGGTGACTGTGAGCCGTCTTCCTTAAAGAGGGGAATGCCGTTTTCGGCATTGAGACCTTTGTAGGATTCGTCAAAACAGATGTTCAGTTTGTCCGGTTCATTGGTGGTTGAGGGCACAAACGGGTAGCGGCGGATGTAGGCCGGGATGTAATTGGCGTGCCAGTTGCCCTTTTCCGAGATGAAGAGATTCTGGTTGTCCTGCAGTCCCATGATGGCGGTAGGAATGAACTCCCCTTGGGTATTCTTGACAAAAGTAATGGGATATTCCTTTGACGTCTCGATGAATTCCACCGCGGCAATCGGAATGGAGTTGGCCGAGGCGGCAAAGGAAAAATCAGTTACCGGGGCAATTTTCATATCCTTGTGCTTTACGGTATCGAGGGCGACGATCTTGTTATAGATGAGCATTTGTGCCATATGTGTCTCCTTGGGGTTGACAAATAAAAAGGCTGTAAAAAAACTGCTTTTTACCGCCTTTTATACCGGGGTTGAATGAATTATTTCGCTAAGGACTGAATGTACAGCTTGAGAGAGCGCATTGCAACACTATCTTCACTGATGCCTTCCCCCTGCAGGGGGCCTTTTATGCATTTGTTGATCATGAGGGCCAGCTCGGGATTTTTCCCGGCCTTGTCCATCCCCTTGCCGTTTTCATGGCAGGAATTACAGCTTTTGTCGTTTTTTGAAGCACCCAGCCCGGGGTTGTTGAAGAGTTTCTGACCAAGTTCGACAGAGGCCTCTTCGGCTGACAGAGGGGCGGAAAAAAACATGACGGCAACGGCAATGGCGAGAAATAAAAAGTTCTTTTTCATAGTTGTCTCTTCTCTTAGGTGAATGGGTGAAAAAAATCCTGCGGGCTCAATGCGGACAGCGGGATTTTTTGATATTCTCGCAGCTCAGGCTGCGAACTACCACTATCAATATATGATAAACAAACGGTAAAAGGCAAAAGCATTTTTACGGCTGGACAGGGTGGGCAGAGGGGGCTGGCTGCCGCGGTTTTAAAAAAAATTGCCCGGATTGGCTCATAAAGGAAATCGTCTCCCCCGGTTTGGTGCGGGGGCAGGGGATGGCTGTTGTTTATAACTGACTGATATCTCGTTGTTTCAACAGTTGTCCTTTGCGCCGTGACAAACTCCGGGCGGTTCACGATACAGTTTTTGCCCAATGATGCCCTATGAAAAGAAGTTGAAATTAAAAGAGATATTCCCTAAAGTGATAACTTGTTAATGACAGCATTTCCATAAATGATTGCTTGCCCCGAGAGGTTGTCTGCGTGGACCAAATTTTTGCTGCTGAATCCCTGCTCCCCTGGCTTGACTCGCGATCCGCAAGGATTCACCTGCGGCTTTCCGCTCAGGCGGAGGAGGAAATTGTCCATGGCAAGCCACGATCTCCCTTTGTGGTGGTTGATTCCTCATCTCCCCTGTTACGGCTTTATCACGGTTCTTTTGTCACTGCCCAAAATAATGTGCTAAAGGATGTCTTTCTGCTGGTGCAGAAAGATAAATACTCTTTCAGCGAGAAGAATGCGCCGCTGGGCAACAGAGAGATTGACGCCCTTTGGCTGCAATCGGCCGCCGCTCTGTCCGATAAAGATTCATCTCTTTGTTTTATACATCTCGCGGCGGGTTCCGGCGGCAGGTCGTCACTGCCTTTGTGGCGCTCGCTTTTTTATTGTGAAAACCAGCAGTGTTTTTTTCACCCTCCCTGTCCCCGGTGCGGCGGATTTCTCGAACTGTGCGGCCGGGACGACATTCTCCTGGCCGCCAAACTGCCTCCCTACACTACGAGTCTGAAGCGTTTTCTTTTCTGTCCGTCCTGTCATGAGCAGAGCGGGCCCGCTGCGTTTTATTCCCATGCCCCCAGCATTGCCGCTACTGCCATGGTCAAGGATCGCTGGGGCTTGATTGATGATTTTGCCCTGCTTGTCAACGGTGGTGCGCCGGCCCCTGATTTTCCCTGCCAGGGCTGTAAAAACCGTGGGGAATGTTACAGCGGAGAAAAGCTGGCCGGCTCCAGGCTTATCCCTTTTGCCTTTTATCCGTTCCGCATGCTCATCACCGATGCCCGCCAGCTTCCTGTTCAGGATTTTTTGTCCCTGCTTGCCGGAGCCACCTATGAAGAGGTCATTAATGCCCTTGATACCGCCGGAGAGCAGGGCAGGGCTGCGTGCAGCAACAGCCTGCGCGCCAGGGCGGGGGGCATGCCGTTGTTTTTTGCCGGAGACGCCAGGGCTTTTCTTGAGATTTTTTATCTGAAGCTTGCCGCGTTGGAGCAGATCAGCCAAATTTCCCTGTCGGCCCTGAAACATCTGCGCCATCCTGATCTGCGCCTCACCCTGGATCAGTTCTGGGTCGATTTTGCCGATCAAGAGGGGATGCTGCCCTATTTCTGGAATTTCCAGGTCATGCCGGTTTCCCTGGGCGTTGACGTGCCTGGAGAACCTGTTTCTCTGAAAGTTCCCGAGTCCCTGGGCTTTCATGCCCTGGCCCTTCTCTGGTTTACCGTGCTGTTGGGCAACAGCCGCCAATCCGCCGCCGGCATCAGTCAAGCCCTGGCGCTTCTCCAGGAGCAGAAGGGATTTCCGGCCCAAGCTGATTTTTTTGCCTGGCCCGCGGACAATGACCAGGCAGCCTTTCAGGCGACAAATATCTTCTGGCATCCCGGTCCAAAACAGCTGCCGCAACCCTGGCTTGATCTGTGGCGTCAGGCCCTGGGTCTCGGCTGGTGTCTGCTGAGAAACTCTTACCTGCCGGACCCGGGATTTTCGGGTGAAAATTTTTCCGCGCATCTGCGAAGTCTTGGCGCTGAGATAAAAAATTGTCTGTTCAGCGTCCAGGATATAAAGGATATATCTGTACAGACTCAAGCGGCTGAAGTAAGGGTGGGTGAAAAAGACAACGAGGCGATTTTTAACCTGCTCCTCGGTATCCGCGACAAGTGGCGGGCCGGCTCGCCTGAGCAGGCGGAGCGCGTGGCCCCGCCGCCGGTCCCGCCGGTTGCCGGTGAGGGGGCTACCGTCATCATGACCGGCTCTGCCAGGGAAGATGTCGCGGTGCCGGCCGAGGAAGATATGCAGAAAACCGTGATCATGGGCCAGGAGCAGCTGGCAGCCATGATGCCTCCCCCTGCCGCCGGGAGCCCGAAACCTCAGCCAGCCGCGACCGGGACGCCTGCCTCTTTTGCACCTGTCCTGCCGGCAGGCAGGGAGTCCGCCGCCCCCGTTGCGGAGAATAAAGCCGGGCCTGTGGCCGGGGAAGGGGACGGGCTTGAAAAAACCGTGGTCATGGGTCGGGAACAGTTGGCCGCCATGATGGCAAACACGCCCGTTGCCGGGTCCAGGCCGCCGGCCGGAGGTCCGGGGGAATTGCCTGCCGCTTTCGAACCTCCCGGGTCCGGAGTTGCCGAACCCTCTGTAACCGTTACGGAAAAAACAGCCCCGCCGGTGGTTGATGAAGCGGCCGGGCTTGAAAAAACGGTGGTCATGAACGTAAACGATATGGCGGCCTTTCTCGCGCAATCCGGCGCGAAACCCGGCCCGGAACCGCCACGGCAAAGCACGGACTCCGGCCAGACCGGAGGCGGTTTAAGGCCCGATAGCCTGCAATCGCCCGCTGCCCCCGCTGATGACGGTCTGCCGCGCACGATAATGATCGATGCCAAGCAGCTTGCGGAGTTGAGGAAATTAAAGAAAGATGGGAAATAACTCTCAGATTGATCAGATAGCCGCGGCAATCAGCGAGATCCACCATGGGGATCCGGCGCGTGCCGCAAGCCAGGTGGAGGCGTTCCTGCAGCAGACTTTCATTGGTTACTCTCCTGCCCAGCGCATCGCTTTGCTTGAAAAAATCGCCGGGAAATTCGGACAGGGCCAGCAGTCCATGGAGGCGGCGCCCTCGGCTGCCGAGCCAGGGTCAGAGGCCTTCAACAATCTGTTGACAATGCTTCTTGGCAAAGGGATACTGGAAAAGGAATTGTCGCCCGAAGAGATGATGAAGCAGCTGGCTGCCGCCTTAAATACCGTGTTTGATTCGGTCAATAAGCTCATCGGCGGCATCAACGCCACCCTCATGGGGGGAAATTCCGGCGAAGAAACCATCCGCATGGTTATCAGCTCCTGCATTGATGAAAATGAGGGGATTAAATCCCTGGAGAAGTATCTGGATCAGATTGGTGAATTTTTTGCTATTGCCCTGCGGGCTTATAAGGAAGCGGCGCAGACCAAAATCGGTGAAGTTCTTAATGAGTTAAACCCCGATCGCATTGCCGCCGAAAATGAGGGGAGCATGAAATTCGGCCCGTTGCGCAAGGCGCACCTGTTTGATTGTTATCAGGACAAATACAAGACTCTGCGTAATTGGCAGAGTTCAGGGCTTTTGTTAGAAGCATTTATGAAGGAATTTGAAAAAAATTGTCAAAAGATTTACCAGAAGAGGGAGTAAATGAAAAAGAGTTTATTATTGTCCAGCGGAATATTCTGTCTGTTTTTTCTGTCAGCCTGCGCCGCCACGGTTCCGGCTCCGCCCCCGCAGTATTCCTACAGCAAGGATGCCATCGAGATTCAAATCAGCGCGGACCCGCAGTTGAATCTCTACCAGTCCAGTCCCCACACTGTTCTCCTGTGTGTGCATCAGCTCAGCGATCCCAACGCATTCAACCGGTTGACCGGTGACACGAGCGGCATTTACAAGCTGCTGGAATGCGCCCAGTTTGACCCGAGCGTGACCCTTTCCAAAAGATATATTGTCCAGCCCGAGCAGAAACTCACCTATACCCAGGACCGGGCCGAGGGCACCAAGTATGTGGCCATCAGTACGGGCTATTACAATATCAGCAAAGAGGCTGACGTGCGTTTGTATGAGATTCCGATTATTGAAAAAACAGTCGGCGGATCATTCAGCAAGAAAAGCACGGCGGAACCCGGGGTGCTGAAGATTGAGCTCGAACTGGGACCAACCCAGATCAAGAGTGTTGACGGCAAGTAATTCCAATTTCAAATCAAAAGTAGAACGCGAAGGCAAGTGAGCAGCGACGCGACAGTACAATGAGTACGGCAAGGAGCCGCGCAGCGCAGCCGATTCAGTTCAATACCCCCATGAGGGGTACAAAGTTATACAAATGATTTGGAATTGGAATAAAATACCCTGGGCCGGACCGCTGCACAGGAACTGACGCACGATTTGTTCCGTTCAGACCTTATTGGAACAGGGAGTGGCGCCGGTCCGGACTCCGGCCCATACATTCGGATTTACTGAAGGGGATCAAGGTGGATAGTGACAGATCAATCTTTTGGCACCAGGGGCTTTTTCTCCAGCCGCATCATTTTCAGCAGAATGACTTTTATATTCAGGCCCAGGGGAAACCCTTCCGGAAATTTCTCACCCCTTTCTTCTGGGGTGTCGCTGAAATTGAGATAGCCAGAGGGGCTCTCGAAAATCTTTCCTTTGATGTGCTGAAAGGGGAGTTTATCTTTCAGGACGGGACCTACGTGGTCTTTCCCGGCAATGCCGTCTTGTCGAGCAGGTCCTTCAAGGATGCCTGGCTGGAGGAGGACAAGCCTTTTACCGTTTATCTCGGCTTGAGGAAACTTGACGAGTCCGGCGCTAATGTGACGGAACTGGTCAGTATCGACAAGCTGTCGGAAGTAACAACGCGCTATATGACGTCAGCCGAACCGGAACAGATAGCTGATATCTATGAGAGCGGTCCGCCGGGACAGTTGAAAAAGCTGAACCTGGTGCTGAAGCTTTTCTGGGAAAACGAGAAGGACATGGTCGGCGATTATCTGCTGCTTCCCCTGGCCCAGCTGGAAAGAGACGGGGACGCCATTCGTTTCTCCCCGGTCTTTGTTCCTCCCGCCATTACCATTCAAGGCTCGGAAATTCTGCTGAAAACCGTCAAGGATATCCGGGACCAGACAGGCAGCCGCAGCCGGCAGCTTAATGAATACAAGGCGCAGCGCGGCATCCATACCAGTGATTTCGGGGCTCGTGACATGGTCTTTATGCTGGCCTTGCGCACTCTCAACCGCTATGTGCCGATGCTCTTTCATCTCACCGAGCCGACCTGCATCCATCCCTGGGTGGCCTTCGGCCTGCTGCGCCAGTTGATCGGCGAGCTCTCCTCCTTCTCCAGCAGAATAAACGTGCTGGGCGAACAAAACGACGGAAAGCCCCTGCTCGGCGTTTATAATCACAGCGAGCTCGGCCGGTGCTTTTTGGCGGCGCAGTCCCTCATCTCACTGCTGCTGGACGAAATCACCGCCGGCCCCGATTATATCGTCAGGCTGGTGTTTGACGGGACGTATTATATCGCCGACCTGTCGCCGGCTCATTTTACCGAAGGAAACCGCTACTATCTGGTGGTCGATACGGAGGAAAACCCGCAGGCGGTTCTTGACGCCCTGCTTGGTCTGGCGAAACTGGGCTCCAGGGAATCCCTGCCCTTATTAATCGCCCGGGCCCTGCCCGGCGTGACGCTTGAGCATCTTGCCCTGCCGCCGCAGGAATTGCCCCGCCGCGCCCACTGTCTTTATTTTCAGATCAATCACCATGGCGACCAGTGGGGCAACGTGGTGAAAGGTAACAATCTGGCTTTGTACTGGGATAACGCCCCTGATGATTTCAAGGCGGAACTCATGGTTGTAGGGAGGTCGTAAAAATGCGTTTACGGGATTGTTTTGCCGAACTGGTGGCCTATGTGGCCTATTTCTTAAAAAGCAGCAACCAGAACACCCTGTCCTTTCCCCAGGTGCAGATCGATGTGCAGCGGCTGCTGTCTGAAAGCGAGGAGATGGTCAGACAGGGCGAATTTTCGGCCGAGGAGTATAATGAGGCCCGTTTCGCAATCTGCGCCTGGATTGATGAATCGATCCTGAATTCCGCCTGGCAGGGCAGGATGCAATGGCAGAAAGAACTGCTGCAGCGTAAATATTTCCAGACAACCGATGCCGGCCAGGAGTTTTTTGAACGGCTGAACCGGCTTGACCAGAATCAGCGGGGGGCGCGGGAGATTTATTATCTGTGCCTGGCCATGGGCTTTAAGGGCAGGTATCACCAGGACGGCGATGATCTGCTGCTCGACCAGCTGAAAACCTCCAACCTGAAATTCCTGCTCGGCAGCTCGCTCGGCCTGCCCGCCCTGGAGAGGATGGAACTCTTCCCGGAGGCGTATCCCGCGGAAACCGCCACCTATACGCCAAAGGCGCGAGGGGGTCTTTTCACCCTGGGGACGATTGCCCTCTTTCTGTCGCCCGTGCTGCTGTTCGGCGCGCTTTTTTTCATTTACACGTTTATTTTAAATAACGTCGGCAAGAACTTTTTGATTTCGGTGTCCTGATGAAACAGTTTTGGCGAATACTCATAAAATCCCTGCTGGTTATCACCGGTATTGCCCTTCTGCTCCTGCTGATCGCCGGACTTGTGCTGGTTCTCGACTGGCCGTGGTGGACCGGTTCCTTTTTCATCCTGCTGATTTTTGGGGTGGCGATCGGGGTGCTGCTGGTCCGGAAAATTATCAACCGGCGTAAGGAACAGCAATTCGTTGATCAGATCATCTCCCAGGATGATCTGCGTTTAAAGGCCATGGCGGACAAGGAAAGGGATGAGTCGCAACTCCTCCAGGCCCGCTGGAAGGAGGCCATTGAAACCCTGAAGAAGTCGCATTTAAAGAAGCTCGGCAATCCCCTCTACGTGCTGCCCTGGTATATGGTGATCGGCGAAAGCGCTTCCGGCAAAACAACCGCCATTAAAAGCGCCAGGCTCTCCTCGCCCTTTGCCGAAGCGACCAATGTCTCCGGCGTCTCGGGAACCAGAAACTGCGATTGGTGGTTTTTCGAGCAGGCCATCATTATCGATACCGCCGGCCGCTATGCCATCCGGGTCAATGAGGAGCGTGACAAGGAGGAGTGGCGCCAGTTTCTCTCCCTGCTGACCAAGTTCCGCAAAAAGGAACCGTTAAACGGGCTGATAGTGACGGTGCCGGCCAATAAGCTGCTGGAAGGGGCCCAGGATGAGCTGGAGCGGGAAGGCTTGCAGATCAGGTCCCGGATCGATGAAATCATGCTGACCATCGGCTCCAAGTTCCCCGTCTATGTCATGGTGACCAAATGCGATCTCATCAAGGGCATGACCCATTTTTGCGATAAATTGCCGGAAAAGGTGGTCAATCAGGCCATGGGGGTGGTGAATCCCCAGCATTTGAAGGTTACCCCTGATTTCTGGCTGAATGCCGTCGACACCATCAGTGACCGGGTCGGCAGCCTCCTGCTCCGTGTCCTGCATGACAGCAAGGCCGGCAAGCTGGACCCCGCCCTGATTCTGTTCCCCAGTGAATTCGCCCGGCTGCGTAACGGCGTCAACTTTTTCATGTCCAAGGCCTTTCAGGACAATCCTTATCAGGAAACGCCGATACTCAGGGGCCTTTTCTTTACCAGCGGCCGCCAGGAAGGCACCCCTTACTCCCATTTTCTGCACAAGCTCGGCTTGCTGGGCGAAAAAGAGGTCCTGCCGGGCACGAACAGGGGCTTGTTCCTGCATGATTTCTTTGCCCGGATATTGCCCATGGACCGGGGGATTTTTGCGCCGACGCGGCGGGCCATCGAGTGGACGCAGCTGACCAGAAACCTGGGGCTGACCTCCTGGGTGGCCTTGCTCATCGCCCTCTGCGGCTTGATGAGCTTCGCTTTTGTCAAGAATCTGGACACCATGCGGGAGGTACCCAAGGAATTTCAGCAGAGTCCGGCTATGAAGGGCGACCTGTTGACGGATGTGGTGACCCTTGACCGGTACCAGCAGGCGATTCTGCAGGTTGAGGAGAGAAACAGAAACTGGTGGATACCTCGTTTCGGCCTGACGGAAAGTATTGAGCTGGAGAAACAGCTCAAGGATAAATTCTGTCAGCTCTTCAGAGCGAGTTTTCTCACGCCGCTCGACAAGAAGATCAGCGACCGGCTGGCGGCCTTTCAGGTTTCCACCCCTGAACAGACGGTTAACCGCCATGTCAGCCATTTGATCCGGCGTATCAACATCTTAAAGAAACGTTTACAATCAAGGGACTTAGAGGGGCTCAACGGTATGCCCCAGGTGCCTTTTCTCATCATGCTTACCGATCAATTGCCCCAGGAGCAGGAGGTCAAAGGCAAGATAGACAATATCTATGCCTATTATCTGCACTGGAATCAGGATGACGGCCAGATCACCCAGGAAAAAGATGAACTGCAGAAGTGGCTGCTGCATATCCTGGCCGCCAAGGGCAACCAGCTGGACTGGCTGATCCAGTGGGCCAACGACCAGGATGATCTGAAGCCGGTAGTGCTTGGTGACTTCTGGGGGGGGACTCGAAACGGCAAGGATCAGATCAAGGTTTCACGCGCCTTCACCAGGAAGGGTAAGGAACTGATTGACGGATTTCTGGTGGAACTCGAGGCGGTGCTGCCCGACCCCGGTCCTTCGCTTATCGCCGGTCAGAAGGCGGACCTGGAGAAAAAGTACCGGCAGGCCTTTTTCAGGGAGTGGCAGGCCTTTGCCTCCGGGTTTGACCGGGGTATTGACCGTCTCGCCGGTCATGGGGAATGGCTTACCGCCTGCCAGCAGATCACCTCGCTTTCCGGACCATACCTTGCCCTGCTGGACAGGATGATGGTCGAGGTTATTCCTGTGGCCGAAGGCAAGAATGACGCGCCGGGCTGGGCCAACCTGACGATCATGTATCCGGTGATCCGCGGCCAGATTGAGCTGCTGGGCAAGACGGACAGCGGCTCCATGCTGGTCAAGGCCGGCGAAAAATCCTTGTCCCTGATTGACAAGGTTGAAAAGAAGTTCGATACCGGCGGAGCGGAAAAGGGTGCGGTGACAAGCCTTGAAAATCAGAGGCAGGCGGCCAGGGCTCTCCAGGAGTACCAGAAGGCCCTGCAGGAAATCACGCCTCAGCTCTCACCGCGCAAGTCCGCCTATGATATGGCCGCCGCGGTTTTCAAGGACGAAAAAAATCCCCTGGCCACGGCCAGACAGTCGGTGGCCCGTCTCAAAAACTATATGGCTACCGGCAAGAAAGATGATGAGACATTCTGGAAGCTGCTGAACAGCCCCCTGGATCTGATCTGGGATTTTCAGAGAAACGAGGCGGGTTGCTATCTGCAGGATCGCTGGGAAAAGGATGTCATGGTCGAGGTGCAGGGGGTCAATGATCCACAGAAGGTCATGCATATTCTGCTTGATCAGGACGGCTTTGCCCACCAGTTTGTCAAAGGTCCGGCCGCTCCCTTTATCAGCCGCAATCCCAATAAGGGCTATTACGCCGTCCAGTCGAATGGACAGATAGCCTTCAATGCCTCTTTTTTGAATTTCCTCACCCGCGGGGTAAGCGTAAAAAAGACGGTGCTGGCCAATTATGATGTGGCCATCAAGGGGCTGCCCACCGATGCCAACCCGGATGCCCATATCAAGCCCCATGCCACCCATCTTGAGTTGAAATGCGCCGCGGGCGATGTCAAGTTGGACAACTTCCAGTTTCCCGTGGTCAAGAATTTCAAGTGGACCCCTGATACGTGCGGGGATGTTGTGCTCGATATCGAGATAAGCAATCTGGTCCTGACCAAAAAATATGAGGGCGCCCAGGCTTTCCCCGCATTTCTCCAGGATTTCAAAACCGGCCGGAATACCTTTTCTCCGGATGATTTTCCCGTGCAGAAGGATGAGCTGCAGCGGTTGGGGATCAAGCATATTGAGGTTAACTACGAATTCACGGGCAATAAACCGATATTTCAGCTGCAGGAAGAGACCCCGGGGCAGGTTCCCTCCAGGATCGTGAAATGCTGGGATTAGGAAGATCAGCCAATGCCTGGCAGTGGCATGTTTCCGGAAAACATCCGGTGGCCAAGGATTACTTCAGCAGCGGGCCAAAAAGCCCCGTGGCGGAGGCCTTTGCCGAGTGGATGCGGCGTGGAACCGAAAAATTTGCCGCCTCAAGGGAAATACTCTCCCGCGCCTGTTCCTGGCGTTTCTGGGCGAAAACGGCAACCAGAGAGACCATTGTCTGCGGAGTGGTCCGCAACAGCTGTGATTCCGTGGGCCGGCCCTATCCTTTTCTGGTGATGGGAACGGGACTTCTGGAGAAATGGGAAGAGCACTGGGATCTTCTGCCTTATGCCTGTGAAGGATTATGGAACCAGATGGAACAGATGGCTACCAGGAATTACAGTAGTTTTGAACGTCTCAAGGAGGATTTGCTTATCCTGCGTCCGCCCCTGCCGCAGTGGCCGGAATTGGACGCTAAAAGAAGCGATTTGCTGGCCGGACAGGATTTCAGCGGGCTGAATCAAGCCCCAGCTGCTGTTGACAGGGGGCAGGATATTTTTTTCATGCCTCTGCAATGCGCAAGTCACGATCCCTTTGCCTTGATCATCCAGAACCATATCACACTCAAGCAAAAAATCGGCATGGTTCCCAACTCGTTATTCATTGGCGGCCTGATCGATCAGCCTGGTTTTGCCCTTTTTACCCGGCCATTGACTGTCAGTGATTTCGAAAGAATGTGGGAGCCTGCGGAATGATTGCAAGAATTGTTTTTATTATTTGAAATGGTGCGGGTAGGCGTGATACAAGAAGGAAAGAAACCTGGATTTAAGATTCAGTTTCAACCGCGTGCGCAACAATACAACCGTTGCGCCCGCGAGGCCGATGTTGGTTCAGGGTGGTCAGGGGTTCATCAGGCCCACCGGGATTATCTGGATTCAATAACCGCAGCAACTCTGGAACTTGAAATGATAAGGATAGCGCCATTGTGGAAGCCAAGGAACTGATCAAATCCGGCAAACTGACCGAAGCCCGGCAGCAGCTTGTTGAGGCGGTAAAAAAATCACCCGGCGATCTGGCCAGCCGCACCCTGCTTTTCCAGGTGCTCTGCAGTTACGGCGAATGGGATAAGGCGGATCGCCATCTTGACGCGATTGCCGCCCAGGACCCCAGCCGGGAGGCCGGGGTGCTCGGGTACAAGAATCTTATCCAGGCGGAGAAAAAACGGGTGGAGGTGATTGAAAAAAACTGCAACGCCTCCTTTCTGACCCAAACCCCGGTCTATCTTGAACTTCTTTCCGTGACCCGCGAGCGGCTGGCTGAAAAAAAAGTCGAGGACGCCCGTGAACTCCTGAAACAGATTGACGGATTCATCCCGGAGATTTCGGGGAAGGTCAACGATACCCCCTTTACCGGTTTCTGCGATACCGACACCCTGCTCTTTCCTTTTCTGGAAGCTTTTGCCCATGACAATTATATCTGGGTGCCCTTTGAGGCCATTCGTGAACTTTCCATCCCGGCCCCGAAAACACTGCTTGATCTCCTCTGGATCCCCGCCCACGTGACAACCTGGGAGGGATATGCCATGAACTGTTATCTGCCGGCCTTATATCCCAACACCTTTCGCCAGGAGAATGAACGGATCAAGCTGGGACGCGTCACGGACTGGCTTCCCCTGGAAGGCGGTTTTGCCAGGGGGGTGGGACAGCACGTGTTTGCCGTGGGTGACAGGGAGATGGCAATTCTTGAGATTCGTGAGGTTGTCTTCAATTTTCCGGGCAAAGAGATGAGTGATGATGAAGAGAACAATTGATATCGAAGCCGTCCTGGCCCCTATCCCTGGCGAGAACCCGGCCGGCGAAAATCTCCGCTATAACCCCGTCTACGATGAGATCCAGGAAGCGCGAAGGGCCGATGACGCCCTTGAGCGGGGGGACTGGCAGCATGACATCAAGACCTCTGACTGGGATAAGGTGCTGAAGCTGGCGGAGGAAGCCCTCAGCCGGAAGTCAAAGGACCTGCAGATTGCCGCCTGGCTGGTGGAGGGGCTGACGGTTACCGAGGGATTTGCCGGACTGCGCGAGGGACTCAGGATCGTCACCCGCTATCTGCTGGATTTTTGGGAAAATCTCTATCCGGAGATAGAGGATGGTGACCTGGAATACAGGGTCGGGCCTCTGGAATTTCTCAATGATAAGCTCTGGCTGCCGATCAAGCAGATCCCCGTCACGGACAGCGCCACCTCCCCCGGCTATTCATGGATGAAATGGCAGGAATCCCGGCAGGTAGGGTCTGAAAAAGATATCCTCAACCAGCATGGTGATGTGGATGATAATAAAAAAAGGACCCGCAATGAATTGATAGCCGAGGGGAAATTGACCGCCGAGGAGTTTGACGGGGCGGTCACCAATTCAGCCAAGGGCTTTTACGTGACGCTTGCGGCCGAGGTTGCCGGTTGTCTGGAGCAGTTTAATGAAATGGACCAGACGGTGGATGAAAAATTCGGGAGACAGGCCCCGCGGCTGGCGGAATTGAAAACGGCGATTGAGGATTGCGGACAGCTTGTCTCAAGGATCTTGAAGGAGAAAAGGGAACGGGAGCCCGATCTTGAGCCCGAGCCGGAAAAAGGCAGGGACAAGAGTGGTCCGGCCTTTGACGGTGAAGTGGGGGCTGAAGAGGAAGAGGGGGGTGAAACCGTTTCCCCGGCCCCGGCCGCGGGAAGGGTGGTGTCGACCGTTTTGCCCCCTGGGCAATATCGGGTCAACCGGCTGCTCGGCTCCGCCGGTATTGAAGAGGCGGTCTGGCGGGATGCCCTTGCCAAGCTCAAGTCAGGCGGGATCAAACCGGCCCTGGAGCATTTGCTCGGCGCCTCATGCAGCGCCCAGTCCGTCCGGGAAAAGACAAATTTTCGCCTGCTCATGGCCAGACTCTGTCTCAAGGCGGCGCGGCCCGATCTGGCCCGCCCCATTGCCGAAGAGATTAATGCCCTGGTCACGGAGTTGCAGCTGGAGCGCTGGGAATCCCCCATCTGGATCGCTGAGGTTTTTGAAACGCTTTACCGCTGCCTGACCGCGGCGGGCGCTTCGGATGATGATCTTTTTAAAGCCAGGGAGCTGCTGACCAAGCTCTGCACCCTGGATGTTACAAAGGCAATGGAATTTTCACTTGATTGATGGCGGTCAACCCATAATGGCTGACAGCCTATAGCCTAAACAACCTGAGTAGCGTGTCATTCATGAAATGATAAAGGAGGAGTGATATGGCAAAAAAAGAAAGTCTGCAGCATACCCTGGACCGGGTGAGGGCCCCCCGGGTCCAAATCACCTATGACGTGGAGGTGGGGGATGCTATAGAGATGAAGGAAATACCTTTTGTGGTCGGCGTGCTGGCCGATTTGTCCGGCAAACCGGATGAACCCCTGCCGAAACTCAAGGAAAGGAAGTTCATCGAAATCGACCGCGACAACTTTAACAATGTCATGGACGGCATGAAGCCGCGGCTTGCCTATCGCGTGGATAACAAGCTCACGGACGATGATTCCAAGATTGCCGTGGAGCTGCGCTTCAAATCCCTGGATGACTTCCATCCCGAGCGGGTGGCGGAGCAGATCACCCCGGTGCGCAAGCTTGTCGAGGCCAGGAAGAGACTCTCCGATCTGCTGAACAAGCTGGACGGCAACGATAAACTCGACGAGCTGCTCCAGGACGTGATCTCGAACACCGATTCCTTGCAGAAACTGGGCAAGGAGGCTGGCGTGGAAAAAAAAGAAGCTGAAACAACTAAAGAGTAAAGGAGGTAGCATAGATGGCCGGAAATGAACAGCAAGTCCAGCCGGGAGCCGCGCAGGCCACCGAAGTGAAGGAAGAGAAAAGCCTCCTGGACCAGATAATCGAGGACGGGCGCCTGGCCCGGGAGGAAAGCCAGAAGTCGTGGGCAAAAGACGTCATCGGCGAGTTTGTCTCCCAGATCATGGAGGGGGCCATAACGGTTTCCAAGAATACGGAGGCCATGATCAACGCTCGCATCAGCGAGATAGATAAACTGATTTCAAGGCAGCTCAACGAGGTGATGCATCACGAGGATTTTCAGAAGCTGGAGGGCTCCTGGCGCGGGCTCGCCTATCTGGTGAACCAGAGTGAGACGGGCGAGAAGCTGAAGCTCAGGGTCATGAACGTGTCCAAGAAGGATCTGCTCAAGGACATGGAAAAGGCCTCTGAATTCGACCAGTCCGCCCTGTTCAAGAAGATTTATGAAGAGGAGTTCGGCATGTTCGGCGGCGCGGCCTATGGCGCTTTGATCGGCGACTACGAATTCAGCAACCATCCCCAGGATCTCGCCCTGCTGGAAAAAGTTTCCCAGGTGGCGGCCGCGGCCCATGCCCCTTTTCTTTCGGCGGCGGCCCCGGAACTGTTTAATTTTGACAGCTATACCGAACTGGGCGAACCGAGGGATCTGGCCAAGATCTTCCAGAGCGTGGAATACGCCAAGTGGAAATCCTTCCGCGAGTCCGAGGATTCCCGCTATGTTGCCCTGGCCATGCCCCATATTCTCATGCGTCTGCCCTATGGCCGGGCCAATGTGCCGGTGGAGTCGTTTGATTTCGAGGAGCAGGTGGACGGCACGGATCACAAGAAATATCTGTGGGGCAACGCCGCCTGGGCGCTCGGCACACGGCTGACCGAGGCCTTTGCCAAGTATCACTGGTGCGCGGCCATTCGCGGCGTGGAAGGCGGCGGTCTGGTACAGGGTCTGCCCGTGCATACCTTCAAGACCGATGAGGGGGATGTGGCGCTCAAGTGTCCAACGGAGATAGCCATTACCGACAGACGCGAAAAAGAGCTGGCGGATCTGGGTTTTGTGCCGCTGGTGCATTGCAAGGGCACCGACTATGCCGCCTTTTTCAGCACCCAGTCCTGCTGCAAGGCGAAAACCTATGACACCGACGCGGCCAACGCCAATGCCCGGCTGTCGTCGCAGATCCAGTATATTCTCGCCGTATCCCGTTTCGCCCATTATCTGAAATCCATGATGCGCGACAAGATCGGCAGTTTTATGACCCGCAAGAATGCCGAGGATTTTCTCAACCGCTGGATCAATAACTATGTTCTGCTGGATGACAATGCCAGCCAGGAGATGAAGGCGAAATTTCCCCTGCGGGAAGCCCGTATTGATGTGAGCGAGGTGCCGGGCAAGCCGGGTGTGTACCGGGCGGTAAGTTTTCTGAAGCCTCATTTTCAGTTGGACGAGCTGACCGTTTCCCTGCGTCTCGTAGCCGAGCTGCCGCCGCCGGCCAAGGGGTAGTGGCGAGCGTTCAAGCGATTAACCGTTTGAGCGCTGAAGCGATAGATCGTTGCAATATTTTTGACACAACTGATGAAGAACGGTTTCAACGTTGCTCTTGTCTAAATGCGTAACGATGGAACTAATCGATCAAATTAACAAAAAGGAGAAAAAACTATGCCGGCTGACATGTTTATCAACATCAAGGATATTAAAGGTGAAAGTACGGACGACAAACATAAGGAATGGATTGAGGTGCTTTCCTATAACTGGGGCGTCTCCCAGATGGCCTCCGGTTCCCAGAGTACCGCCGGCGGCGGCAGCACCCAGCGGGCCGATTTCCAGGATCTCAGCATTGTCAAGGCGCTGGACAGCGCCTCGCCGCTTCTTTTCAAGGCCTGCGCCTCGGGCCAGCATATTGGCGAGGTAAAGCTTGAGCTGTGCCGCGCCGGAGGGGATAAGCTGCTGTACATGGAGTACAAGCTGACCAATGTCATCATCAGCTCGGTTTCCGTCGGCGGCGGCGGCGGAGATGTGCCCTCCGAGTCCGTTACCTTCAACTACGGCAAGATCGAGCAGACGTACACCAAGCAGAAACGCGCGGATGGCAAGGGCGGCGGTAATGTTCCGGCCGGCTGGGATCTTGAGGCGAACAAGCTTGTCTAGTCTGTCCGTGTCCCGCCGATGAAAAGGGGCCAGGACGCCCAGGCGTCAATTCTGAACAGGCTCATGGACGACGAACCCGCTGTGTCCCATGAGCCTGAGCAGGAGTTTTTTTCCGGCGGACAGATCAAGGCGATTGTCGCCAGCGATCTTGAGAATCTTCTCAATACGCGGCGGAGCATTATCGAGCCTCCGGCCTCGCATACGGAAGTGAATAATTCCCTTTTTGTTTACGGGTTGCCGGATTTCACCAGCCGAAATCCGGCAAATTCCTCCGTCAGGGGACAGTTGCGCCTGGAGATTGAAAAAACCATAGCCCGTTTTGAGCCCCGCTTGAAGAATATCACGGTGCATATTGATACTCCTTCCGGGACGGCAAGGACTCTTCGCTTTCGCATCACCGGCGTTCTCATGGTTGATTCCATTCACGAACCCGTGGCCTTTGACACGAATTTCGATTTGAACAGAAGTAAATATTCTATTTTAAAGTAGATATGAATGGATGATTCACTGCTGAACTATTACGAACAGGAACTGAGCTATGTCCGCCAGACGGGCGCTGAGTTTGCCCGCAAATATCCCAAGATCGCCGGACGGCTTCTTCTTGAACATGACAGATCGACGGATCCCCACACGGAAAGGTTGATCGAGGCCTTCGCCTTTATCAGCGGACGTATCCATAAGAAGATTGATGACGATTTTCCGGCCATCACGGAATCGCTGTTCAGTATCATTTATCCCCATTACAACAATCCGATACCGTCGCTGACCATTGTCAGATTCGACCCTATCATGCAGAACATCACGGAAGTGGGCTATCTGCTTGAGCGGGGCACCAAGCTTTACTCAAAACCGGTCAACGGCACTCCCTGCCAGTTCACCACCTGCCATCCGGTGCAAATCTGGCCCGTGGAGGTGAAAGCCGCGGGTTTCAAGGACCCCAAGGTTCTCAAAAAAGGGGCTCAGCAGGCCATTCATATTCAGCTCAAGACAACAAGTAATATACCTCTTTCGGAACTCGGCTGGAAAAGTTTGCGTTTTTTTCTGCATGGCCAGCATGAACATGTCTTTTCCCTCTATGAGTTGCTGTTTAACAACGTCTGCCACGTTGAGTGCGAGGCTGCCACCAAGCAGGGACCCGTGCAGACCATATCGCTTGGGCCGTCCTCCCTCACCCCGGTTGGGTTTGAGGATGATGAAGGGGTATTGCCTTTTTCCAAGAGGTCATTTCCCGGCTACCGGCTGCTGTTTGAATACTTCAGCTTCCCGGAGAAATTTCTGTTTTTTGATCTGCAGGGGCTTGAGAAACTCAAAGGACTGAAAAACAGCGACACCCTGGACATCTGGATCTATCTGAACAGGGTTGCCAAGTCCAACGTGGTGGTCAATGCGGAAACCTTCTGCCTCAATGCCGCGCCCGCCGTCAATCTTTTTTCCAAGACCGCCGAGCCGATCCGGGTGGAGCAACGCAAGACCGAATACCTGATCCTGCCGGATATCAGAAGGCAGGACGCCATGGAGATCTATAGCGTGGACCGGGTGACGGCTTCAACCGGCGCCAGACAGGGACAGCAGTATGACTACCGTCCGTTTTACTCCATTCGCCACCATCTCAGGGAAGACGACGAGCAGAGCCGGCAGGCCTTCTGGCACATTCAACGCCGTCAATCCGAGAGAAAAGGGGACAAGGGCACGGATGTCTATCTCTCCTTTACGGACCTCGATTTTCAGGCCACCGATCCGGGGGTGGAGATATTGACCCTCCACACCACCTGCACCAACAGGGATCTGCCCTCCCGGCTCCCGTTAGGTTCCCCCAACGGGGACTTTGATCTTGAGGTGGCCGCGCCCCTGGCCAAGGTGGTTGGCATCCTGAAGGCGACTCCCGCACGCCGGCCTTCTCTCGGCGGAGCGCTGCACTGGCGCCTGATCTCTCATCTGTCGCTTAATTATCTGTCCATCGTCCAGGGCGGGGAGGAGGCGCTGCGCGAGATTCTCAGGCTGTACGATTTTGATAATTCGCCGGCAACCAGACAGCAGATCGACGGCATCAACCGCCTCACATCCCGCTATGTCACCAAGAGAATGGGAAGATCCCTGGGCCGGGGCGTGCAGGTCATGCTTGAATTCGACGAAGACAAGTACGTCGGCACCGGGATTTTTCTCTTTGCCTCCATCCTGGAAAGATTTCTGGGCCAGTATGTTTCGGTCAATTCCTTCAGTCAGATGGTGGCCAGAACCATTCAGAAAAAAGAGGTGTTGCGAGAATGGCCCCCGAGAAGCGGCAATCGAATTCTCCTTTAGCTGACCGGCTTTTTGAGGAATTTTACACCTTTTCCTTTTTCAAGGCCGTCGATCTGCTGGAAAGGCTTGCCCCTGAGAGCAAGCCCCTGGGCCAGACCCTGGACCCCCGGCAGGAGGCGGTTCGTTTCAAGGTAAGGCCAGGGCTCGCCTTCGCCCCCAGCGACATTGCCGGGCTGGAGCCCGGAGCGGAGGGGCAACCGGCCAGCATGGATGTGGCCTTCATGGGCTTGCTCGGGCCTTCCGGAGTGCTGCCCCACTGGTATAACGAGATGGCGGTTGAGCGCTGGCGCAAAAAGGATTTCAGTTTCACGTCCTTTCTCGACATCTTTCATCACCGCCTGGTCTCTCTTTTTTACCTGGCCTGGAAAAAGCATCAGTTCCCGGCGACCTACCTGCCCGGCGCTACCGATAAGTTGTCCGGCTATCTCCTGAGCCTGGCAGGGCTGGGCACCAAGGGACTCAGGGGCAGAATCGGGCTGCCCGAGGAATCGCTCTCTTTTTACAGCGGCCTGCTGTCACGGCAGATCCCGGCCGCCGTCTCCATCGAGTCGGCGGTTTCCTATTATGCCGGGACCACGGTCAAGGTTGATCAGTTTATCGAAAGGATGATTCCCCTAGCCCCCGAGGACCAGACCAGCATCGGTCAGGCTAACGCCCAGCTGGGGTTGGACACCATATGCGGCAGTTTTATCTGGGACTGCCAGACAAAATTCAGGGTCAATCTCGGGCCGATGCATCTCAAGGAGTTTCTGCGTTTTCTGCCCACCGGTGATCTGCTCCGGCCGATTTTTTCCCTGGTGCGGTACATGGTGGGCATTGAGTATGAGTTTGAGGTTCGCATCCTGCTGAGAAAGGAGGAGGTGCCGCCCTGCATACTGGGGGCGACGCTGCCGGCCGCACCGCGGCTGGGCTGGACCACCTGGAGCATGAGCCCGGGTTTTGTCCACCGGGAGGACCCTCACATTACCTTTGAGGAAGAGGGGATGGAGCTGAAAACTTGTTAAGGGGATTAGAAATTACAAAAGTACCGTTTATCTGTGTCGTCATGCCAGCATGCTTTTAGCTGGCATCCACATTGAATAACCTGGATTCCGGCTTAAAACATGCCGGAATGACGGACGTTTTGAGACTTGATAAACGGGATATTAACAATTGCCGAATCCCTAAGTTGATAATCCCGCATATTGATGAATGGACCGGTAGAAGGATGCGCAACGTCTGTTTGTTGCGCACGCGGTTGATGTACTCGTTGATTATCTGGCATATTGATGAATAGATGGAGTTAATAATAAAACAGGAGTCGAGCCCATGGCAATCACCAATCTCAAGTCACTCATCGCAAAATTGAACACAACCTGCCGCAAAAGCCTCGAATCGGCTGCCGGCCTCTGTCTGTCCCACACCCACTATGATGTGGAGCTGGAGCATTTTTTCATCAAGCTGCTGGATATGCAGGACACGGATTTACAGAAGATACTGCGCTATTTTGAAATCAACGAGTCGCATCTGATCGGCGATCTGATGCGGACCATCGAGCAGTTCAAGACCGGCAATTCCCGGACTCCTTCCCTTTCCCCGCGCATTCCGCAGATGATCCGGGAATCATGGCTGGTGGCCTCGGTGGATTTCCAGGCAAACTCCATCCGCAGCGGTCATATCCTCATCGCCCTGCTGTCAAATGGTGAGACGGCCCGGGAGCTTGCGTCAAGCTCAGCCCTGTTTAAGAAGATTTCCCTGGAGACATTGTCCGCCTCCCTGGCCGATCTGACGGCCGGCTCGGGCGAGGCCAACGAGGAGATGACCACCCAGGCGGCGCGATCCGCCGCGGGCGGCGGGGCTGCCATGCCGGCCGGGGCGGGCAAGGGCCAGGCCCTGGCCCAGTACACCATCAACCTGACGGACAAGGCGAAAAAAGGGGAGATCGATCCGGTGCTTGGCCGTGACGTGGAGATCCGCCAGATGGTGGATATCCTCATCCGCCGGAGGCAGAACAACCCCATTCTCACCGGTGAGGCAGGGGTGGGCAAGACCGCCGTGGTCGAAGGGTTCGCCCTGCGCATCGCCGAGGGCGATGTGCCCCCGCCGCTGCGGGGCGTCGCCATCCACACCCTTGATCTGGGGCTGCTGCAGGCCGGCGCCGGCATCAAGGGCGAGTTCGAGGAGCGGCTCAAGCAGGTTATCAACGAGGTCAAGGGGTCGCCGGTGCCGATTATTCTCTTTATTGACGAGGCCCACACCCTGATCGGCGCGGGCGGCTCGGCCGGGGCAGGCGATGCGGCCAATCTCCTTAAACCCGCCCTGGCCCGCGGCGAGCTGCGCACCATCGCCGCCACCACCTGGGCCGAATACAAGAAATACTTTGAAAAGGACGCGGCCCTGGCCCGCCGTTTTCAGGTGGTCAAGGTGGAGGAGCCGGACGAGGAAAAGGCCATGGTCATGATGCGGGCCATCGCCCCCTTTGTCGAGAAGCACCACAAGGTCATGATCACCGACGAGGCCCTGCGCGATTCGGTCCGTCTTTCCCATCGCTATATTCCCGGCCGCCAGCTGCCGGACAAATCGGTGAGCGTGCTGGATACCGCCTGCGCCAGGGTGGCCATAGGCCTTACCACCAGCCCACCCGAGGTGGAGGCGGCAACCCGGCGCATCGGCCAGATCGACCGGGAAAGCAAGATCCTTAACCGCGAGGTGCTGATGGGTCAGGACCATGAGGCGCGGCTGGCCGAGCTGGCCGAAGACCGGCTGGTCACGGAAAAGAATCTTGCGGAGCTCGATACGAAATGGAAGGCGGAAATGGAGGTTGCCAGCCGCATTGTTGCGGCGCGCCACGAGATTCTCGATCTGTACGACAAGGACCCGGTGGATCCCTCGCTTGGGCAAAAACGTGATGAACTTAAAAAGATGGAGGCGGAACTTGCCGTGGTTCAGGGCGGGGTGGGGCTGGTGCAGATCGCAGTCGACTCCGAGACGATTTCCTCGGTTATTTCCGGCTGGACCGGCATCCCCACCGGCCGCATGCTGACCGACGAGATCACCACCGTGTTGAATCTGGACAAACTGCTGGGCGAACGGGTCATCGGCCAGGATCATGGGCTTTGGGCCATGGCCCAGACCATCCAGACCGCCCATGCCGGCATCGAGGATCCCTCCAAACCCACCGGCGTTTTCATGCTGGTCGGACCGAGCGGGGTGGGCAAGACGGAAACGGCCCTGGCCCTGGCCGATCTTCTCTACGGCGGAGAGGAGAACATCATCACCATCAACATGTCCGAGTACCAGGAGGCCCATACCGTCTCCAGCCTGAAGGGGTCGCCTCCCGGCTACGTGGGCTACGGCGAGGGCGGCGTGCTCACCGAGGCGGTGCGGCGCAAACCCTACAGCGTTGTGCTGCTGGACGAGGTGGAAAAGGCCCACAACGACGTCATGGAGCTTTTTTACCAGGTCTTTGACAAGGGCATGCTGGAGGACGGCGAGGGCCGCCGCATTGATTTCAAGAACACCCTGATCATCCTCACCTCAAACATCGGCACCGACACCATCATGAAGGTCTGCGCCGACGATGAGACCAAACCGGCGGCCGACGCCCTGGCCGAGACCCTGCGGCCCGAGCTGCAGAATCACTTCAAGCCGGCCTTTCTCGGCCGTCTGAAGGTGATTCCCTATTTCCCCATCACCGACGCCAATCTGCGCAAGATTGTCCGGCTTAAACTCAACAAGGTCGGCAAAAGGATGCTGGAAAACCGCAATACCGTCTTTACCTATGGCGATGACGTGGTTGAGGCCATTGCCGGCCGCTGCACCGAGGTGGACAGCGGTGCGAGAAATATCGACCATATTCTCTCCCATACCCTGCTGCCCGAGATGAGCAAGGAGCTGCTTTCCAGAATGGCAAACGCTGAGCAGATCGCTGGGGTGACGGTGACGGTGGGAGGCGATGGTTTTGTCTATGATATTAAATAATTGACGAGACACATTGCATTATCAATTAATGAGAGAGGCAGCGGTATGGCAACATTACATGAAAGCGCGACCATTACTTATTTTGCCGGCAAATGCAAAAAGATATGGGATGACTGGAACAACGGACAGGCCGGAGAGCGGGTGCAAAAGCGGAAGAGCGCCATCAAAAATAATCTTCTGCTCTTGATGAACCGCATCGGCATCAAACCCCTGGAAATAACCTTTATCAATCAGCCCGGGGTTGCCGGTCAGTTCGGCTGGGGCGACTGGGAAATTGAAATAGGCCCGGCCGAGCTGGTCAAGCACGACATCGCCTGCGAAAAGTTTGTTGATCTGTGCGTCACCTTTTACCACGAGACCCGGCACGCGGAACAGTTTACCCGCATGGCCCAAGGCGTCCGGCTCGCCAGGCTGCGGATTCCCGGACTGAAGAAGCTGCCGGTTTTCGGTAAGGCCCATGTCATTGCCAAGGCCATGGGCATGAATTATGCCGCCACCAACTATGCCGCCAATCACCGGAATGACTATATCGTTTTTGCCGCCACCCCGCGCCAGTCGCACTGCACCATCGGCAGCGCCAAGGGCTGGGACAACTGGGACCCCACGGTGGATGACTGGCTGCAACGCACTTACAACAGAAATAAATCGACCTTCAGTGAGATTGGACAGAGCGATGATGTGAACGATCTGCCCAATATCGGCGGGCAGTACGCCCAAGGCGGCGGCACCATGGACATCGTCGGCGGCAGGCGGGGCGCCATCGAGCAGCAGTACTACTTCCGGGCCGAGGACGAAAAGGATGCCTATGCCATCGAAAAACTGTTCACCGCCGCGCTGGCCAACCAGTTCGTCAATTACCAGGCCAGAAAGGGCTGGAAACGCACTGACCCCCGCTGGTGAGAGGGGTGCTCGAAATTGCCTGAGAAATACTATTATTTCTCGATTGAAGACAAGGCATAAAATTGTTTTTCCTTGATGGCGTCGTAAAAAATTCGATCTACTGCGTTGTAGCGTATTTTTGTTCGTTCGGCATACCACATGTATAGCTTCACTCTCAAAAATTCACTACGCCTTGTATATCGAATTTTGTTACGTAGCCATCCGGGCTTTGTCGCCGACTTTTTACGAGTTCATCTTCCTTAAAAGGCTGTTGTTTTTCCGTCCTATCCTCATTCATTATTTTTAATAAATAGGGGTTTTTGCCTATTTACTTCGGGCTGTCTTGGGTGTAGCTCAAACATAATTAATTACGCTTTGCTAGGCAATAACCAAACAGAGAGTGCCTGTTGACAAAAAAAAATGATGAAGAGGAAAGTTATGTTGAAACAATATGTTATCGTGAGATCGTTGGTTCTGACTCTGACTGCTTCAGTCTGATCAGATAAAACCTTTCACTTTAAGTACTTTAGGCATTTTAGGCGCTTTACGTATTCAAACCGGTAACAAGCCAGAATCTGAGATGGTGGCTTAACTTTTTGAAATTACGTCATGACGTCAGGAGTTCTGAAGTTAAATTTGACTGTGAATCAACCCCCGGATGACAAAGTGAAAAACCCCCTGGAAATTTACAAATTACTGCCCAAAACCAACTGCGGGAGCTGTTATGTCCCTACCTGTCTAGCTTTTGCTGCAGCGATAATCAAGGGCGACAAGCAACTCGCGGATTGCCCGGGCCTGGCTCCGGATGTCATCGCCCGATTCAACGGGAAAATTTCGGTCCGGGCGCCCATGGACCGGCAGCGTGCCGGGCAGCTCGAGGCCTTGAATGCCATGATTGCGGCAATCGACCTGGTCTCGGCGGCGCCGCGGCTCGGAGGGGAGATGATCAGCGGCAAGTTGGCCATCTCCTGCCTTGGTAAAAGATTTTTGGTCGAGCCAACCGGCGCGATCACCTCGGAATGTCATACTCATGCCGGGCTGGCGATTCCACTGCTGAGCTATATCCTTGACAGCCGGGGGGACGAAGCCGCCGGAACCTGGGTGCCATTCCGGGAGATCAAGGATGGCTCGGCCATGAGCCCGCTTTTCGGGCAGCGCTGTGAAAAACCCTTGAAAAACCTGGCGGACCGGTACCCCGACCTTTTTGAGCACCTGATCAGCATCTTTGGCGGGAAGCTGTCCTTCGATCATGGTTATACAGCCGAAATCGCCATTGTTCTGTATCCTCTGCCCAAGCTGCCCATGCTTATCTGCTACTCAAAGCCCGACGAAGACTTGGAGAGCGAACTCAATATCTTTTTTGATGGAACGGCTGAAAATCATCTGGGTATCGAATCGATTTACGCCCTGGCCGCCGGTCTGGTCATGATGTTTGAAAAGATTGCGCTCGCGCACGGGTGATCGCGTCGCAAAAAAGTCCGTGGGTAAAGGCGCGGGAGGAACTCTACTTTATGCGAATATCCGGCCACCGTGGCGGAGATCTGGCCGGGAGGTAGTCTGGCGCACGCCTATACCCATTCGTGAGGAACCAGTTAACCCGCCTGACCTCGATTGGTCCGGCGGGCAAAGCCCACAGTGTTGGCCGTGGTGAGATTATTGTTATGTTACTACGAAGAAACAAAGTGTTTTCTTAGTTATGAACGTTCTTTCATGCGGCCTGTCTTCGAATAGTTACAACCCCCAAAAGGCTATGTCAGAAAAAGCCGTCTTGCTGCAGACGGGAAGTTTGGGCGCCTGAAATCGGATCCGCGCCTGAAACCGGGCTCGGACTCGGATCGTTGCGCCTTTAGTCCAGTCCGCTTTCATCGCCAGAGCGGGAAGCTGACAAGAACAGCCTTCCTTTCAGCCCGTAATGATGCAATGGCGAACGTGGCAATCGTGGCCCCGCAATTTTTACAGCGGCAACGTTGTCGCCTTGGCCGGATGTTGTTGGTCTTGGTCTATTCCTCCTGAATCTCGACGCGGCGCGCGAGGTATATAGCGAAGCACGCCAGGAACACTCCGCAGCCTCGTCTGTCTGTTGAGACCCATCTTTCTCTTCTTTCAATCCACTTTCTTTTGACGGCAATTGTTGAGTTTCTTGAGGGAGGATAGTTGCCCAACGGGAATGCTTTCCTTGTTTTTACCCCTTAACCCGCCGGAAGTACAATTTTTTTGATCAATTCTGCAAAAGCATACACTTCTAGCCCCTCTCTCGTGGCGGGACAATTCATGGGTAATTCTACCACTTTGTGGTGTTTTTTTGGCGCAACATGAGCCAAGCATGAAAAATGGCGTCGCTTAAAAGCGACAGAGTTGATGTTTTGTGATAAAGGTTTTTCCCGGCCAATACCGGCACTTTTAAAAAAATATTATGTAAAATAAATATGTTACTCGATTATTTCGTGTTGGGAATGATCATTATGATCATTTGGCACATCAACTGCAATAGCGCAGGACACTCCCTTTCAGATCTGAACAATTCGTAACAGAAGCAAATTGCTCCTGAAGAATTGAGGGGAAACAGAACAAAAGTGAAACAGTGTGGTGCGCACCGCAAGATGTACGCTTTTCGGCAATCAACATGACTCTTGGAGGTGAAAGTATGAGGTGACAAAGCAGCAGACGTTGGTTTCAGGTAATGAAACCACAGACGACTGGTTGATGGTAACCTGCTGAAACCATATTACTTTTCTTGTTGTACTTTTCTAATCATCAAAACGAGGATTTTATGTCTAAGAAAAAATTATCTTTCCTGTTGGCCTTGACCAGCTCACTCTTTTTAACCGCTTCTACTTCTTACGCCTTTGGTGATTTCGGCGCCGATGTCAACGCTGCCTGCGCCCCGGCCCAGCCTTTTACCGGCAGCTGCACCCTCTGTCACACCGGCGGCTATAGCGCATCAACCCCTGCCAAGACGGCCTTTTTATCCGGAGGCAGTGCGTTGACGAATTACTTCTGTCCCTCGGGACCGACCTGTACCGACAGTGACAACGATAGCTTTGCCCTGGAAGGCGGCGCTTGCGGTCCGGTTGACTGCAATGACGCCAATGGTGCTGTTAATCCCTCCGCGGCGGAAAACTGTACCGACGGTATCGATAATGATTGCGACGGCCTGATCGACGCACAGGATCCCTCCGCGGTAGGATGTCCGCCGGTGTGTACCGACAGTGACGGTGACTCCTACTCCGTGCAAGGCGGTCTCTGCGGCCCGGTTGACTGCAATGACAACAACGCAGCCGTTAACCCCGGCGCGGCCGAAGTGTGCGGCGACGGTATCGATAACACCTGTAACGGCGTTGTTGACGAAGGATGTCCCACCGCGCCGGTCTGCACCGACAATGACGGTGACACCTTTGCCCTGGAAGGCGGCGAGTGCGGCGTTGTTGACTGCGATGATACCGATGCAGCAGTTCATCCTTCGGCAGTAGAGGATTGCACGGATGGTATCGATAACAACTGCAACGGTCTCGTTGATGCTCAGGACGGCGGGGCGGTAAATTGCCCGGCAGTATGCACCGACGGTGACGGCGACAGCTACGCGGTGGAAGGCGGCGAATGCGGTCCGGTTGACTGTAACGACGCTGACGCCACCGTAAATCCCGGCGCGGCGGAAATTTGTGCCGACAGTGTTGATAATGACTGCGACTCACAGGTTGATGAAGGTTGTGATCCCGCCTGTCCTGACGCGGACGGCGATGGCTTCACTGATGCCGCTTGCGGCGGAAATGACTGCAACGATCTCAGCGCTGCCATCAATCCCGGCGCCTCCGAAGTATGCGGCAACGGTGTCGATGAAAACTGTAATGGCAGCAGCGATGACACCTGTCTGACCTGCCCGGAAGGCGGAGTGCTCTCCATCACCGACGCCAGGTATAAAGAACGCGAACTGGATGTAAAAGGCCGCTCGCACCTCAGAACCCGCATCTCCATCGTAGATGCTGATTCCGGTCAGGTTCTGGCCGAAAACATCCGCGTCGATGGCGGCAAATGGAAGGCGGAGATTGAAAAGCTGGCGCGCGGTTATGTGCCCGAAACGATCAAGGCCATCAACACTGAAGGCTGTGAAACTGAAAAGGATGTCACGGTAAAGGGGCGTCCGCAGCGCGAAGATGATGACGATCGCGATGACGATTAATCGGTCGTTCTGATTCGGAAGTAAATAACTAAAAAAAGGGGGAGGCCAGCTGGCCTCCCCCTTTTTTTTTAGTGTTGGTGCTGCCGGGGAAGGGTGGAATATGAGCGGAGCCTGGCTGTCAGATATCGGCAGAGATTACGGAACGCCTTGCCTGAAAAAAATCAGTATGCATTTTTATCCGGCCCGAGGTAAAGAGAGAGAAGCACGGGAAAAATGAAGATCCGTGCTCTCCGCGGTGAATTGAATGTTTCCCCGGCAACTTTCGAAAATGGGAATGGAGCAACAAAAAAACGCGGGGGCTTTAAGGAAATTATTCCAGATTATGGGAAGGAAAGCGAGGGGGCGCGTTTTTGATGGGGACGAAACGGTTTTTTCTTCAGGCTCGTTATGCATGAACTGCTGCTTCTTGCGGATGGAAGTGTGAATACCCAGACCCGTATCGGCTATGGGGCTTACCTCCTTGTCTCCGAACGCGGACTTTCGCTTGATTTTTTGAAGTCGCGGGTGAAGGTGAGACGATTTGACAATACCTCTTCAACGAAGCTGGAGTTGCAGACTTTATTGTGGGCCTTAAGCGATATTCAAACATCGGGGAGTAAAGTGATTGTCTATACTGATTCGCAAAACATTATGGGGTTGCAGGCCAGACGTGATCGTCTTGAGCAAACCGGTTATCGGACAAAGAAGAATCAGCGCCTCAATCATTATGAGCTGTATCAGGAGTTTTTCAGAATAATCGATGAGTCAGCCTGTGAATTAGTTAAGGTGCGTGGCCACCGGGCCGCGAATCAAAAAGATGATGTTGATCGTCTTTTTACTCTTGTGGATAGAGCCTCCAGGGCTGCGCTGAGAGGCGATACCCAGCGCCCTGGCTAATGGCGCATTGCTCCGGAACGCTCTAACAACAAACCCATAACAACCGGAAAAGGGGCGGGGGCTCTATGTTGGTCAAGCCAGCAATTACCATGGAGGTTATTCCTCCACCCCTTTTTTCAAAAAAAGTAAGGATTAAGCCCGGCCCATGAGTGAACAGCAAGCCAATAACCCATTGCACGGCGTGACCCTGGAGCAGATCGTCAACACCCTGGCCGAGCATTACGGCTGGGAGGAGTTGGGTAAACGAATCGATATTCGCTGTTTCACCAGCAATCCCTCGGTGAATTCCAGCCTCAAATTCCTGCGCAGGACACCTTGGGCAAGAAAGAAAGTCGAGGATTTATACCTTGCCAGACAAAAGAGTGAGCGGAAAAAGGTCCGGAGGGATCGGTGATGGATCTGCCATTTTTGCGAATTTCCGCGATTTTTCCGGCGAGGCTACGGGCGGCGCTCTCGCTCCAACCGCAGCCGGCATAACGGTTATCTTTCAAAATAGTTCATCGCTATCAGGGATAGACGAGCCATTCCATCATCTTCTCCTGTTCCAGAGAGATAAACTGGCTGTCGAATCCAGGCAAACCATGCACGTTTCCTTTACTTATGATGGAATCGCCTGTATTGAAGTGGCGCCTGAGGCTCTTGCAAAATGAACTTGTGTGTCATTCCGAACGCAGTGAGGAATCTTTAATTGCCTTGATTTTATTAGATTTCTCCCTTCGGTCGAAATGACAGGAACCACTCCTTTGCTTATTTTGCAAGAGCCTCACCTCTATATCCTTTCCTAATCCGCTTTACGTTTTCTGCATCCGCGGGATGCGCCGCAGCACCACCGAACCAACGGCGGCAACCGCGCCGAAGGAAAAAACGCTGACCACCAGCGGGATGCCTTTTGCCTTAAACAGGTCAAAGCCGAAAACCTTGCATGCCCCGATAACCGCCACCCCTGTCGCGGTATAGAGTATTTCCCGTTTTTTCCCTTTCAGTCCGAGGATCATCAGCCCGATGGCGCCGGTATTGATCAGTACCGACTGGGAGCCGATAAGTCCATTTTCCAGCCCGTCGCTGAAGAGAACCAAAAGATGGTAGGCGATAAACAGAGCCATGTAGTAACCGTTGACCAGCGCGGCGATAAGCAGCGCGACCGCCGTGCGGTCGGCCGGGTCGAGCCTGGGGAAAAAACCAGAGCTGCAGGAAATGGGATGTCTGCGGCTCAGGAAATAGTGGAAGCCGCTCAGCAGCGCCATGGAGGCTGCCGCCAGGAAGCCCATAAACTCCCCGGTTGGGGAGCCCGGAGCAAAAACTCCGCAAAAAACAGCCAGGATACAGGCCAAAACCTGCAGCAAATAAGAAGAGAGCCGGATGCCGCCGACCTCACAGGCATGGGAGGACATGAGCAGGGCGAGGGCAACGGTGCTCAGAAAGGGGAGGGCAAAGAGAATGTCGCCTGCCGCGGCAGGCGAGGCGAGCAGCAACAGGGTTGAAGCGGCAAAGGTAAAGGCGCAGATTCCCGTGCCGCCGTCGCGGCTGTATCTGAAGATGGCCCATGCCCCCCCATAAAGCAGGGCGGCGAAGGCGACTCCCGCCACTCCGATTACGCGGCTTTGCCGCAGCCATGGAAGTGCGACGGCCCAACATGTCGCATAGGTCCAGGAAACCGTGATGGTGGGTAGAATACTGTCAGTAATCCCCAGCTCCCGACCACGGTGAAAAGCCCGGTAATAGGACAGTCCGGTAAAAGTCAGGCCAAAGAGCGCGGTAAGCGGGATGAACCAGAACAGGGAATAACCGGCGGGAAGTTCCCAGCCCTTTGTCAGGTTGAAATTAATTTTATGGGCCCACAGGATCCAGAAAAGCAGGGTCAGGGAGTAAAGGGCAATCTGGATCCCTCGGCAGAGCGGCAGATCTGAAAGATAGAATGCCAGGATATTGGCGGCCAGGAGGAAGATCGCCACCTGGTGGGAGATGGGCCGGGGAAAATCGATGATCAGGGCGGCAGTGGCTGCTCCCAGCAGCCCGACGCCGATAAGGACGCTGTGACTGAACCGTTTCCCGAGAGCGGCCAGGGTAATCAAGGTCAGAAAGAGAATGGCATAGGCGGTTGCCGAAGTGAACGGCTCAAATCTCGCATGGGTTTCAAGCACAACACTGTAAATGAGCAGGGCGCCGCAAACCGGAAATACCGAGGCGATACCGCTTTGCTGCTTCAGCAACTTCCAGCCCACGGCAATCAGGGATGCGGCGTAGGCGATGCCGATAAAAGAACCGGTTTTGTGGGCAAGTATTCCCCCGTCTGTCAGGGTTCGCAAAACGAGGGCGAAAACAAGGATAAAACAGATGGTGGCCAGTTTGGACAGGAAGGTGGATTTGTCAACCCCGGCTAAAATTTCATTAGCCGGCATCACCTGCTTCGGAAACGGAACAGGTGATGCCGGTTGACAGTGTGCTTTCAGGGGCGGATTTTTCTCCAGCCTTTCCATCCTCGACGTTAAAGTGTCAATTTTCCCCCCAAGTAATTTTACCTCTCCGGAGAGTTCTGTCAGTTTGTCTTCAATCGCATTACTGGTCCTGTTCATTTCTTATCCCATTTTGATAAAAGAGAGTTTCTCCGTAATTAACCAACTGATGATTGCAACGGTTGCCGACTTTCTCGTTATCGGGTTTCTTCCCCGCTCCGGCCCGGCCGGAGATTTCCACCCTCCCGTGCGCTGCTTGTAACACGACAATTTTGTTACCTTTTTAACAATTTTATGGGGCGTGACACGTTTTTTTCAGTGCAGTGAAATTTCTTGTTTACACATAGCATTTGGTGAATTACGGTGTCAACAAAATACTACAAGGTGGTACGCATAACCACATGGTGGCAGAGGGGAATGGCTGGTTTAGACAGAGTCTGATTGTGAGGCGAAAGGATATTCCGGTATTTTCCGGTAAATTTGCCGGATCATGAGTGTGTCCGGGTTCGGCGGATTTGCGCGATGAGTAGGAGGGACTCAATGTTTGCAACGATGTGGTTTGTTACCTTGGGGGTTTAGGAGGATGTTAGGTGAAAAGTAACAAAATTAGGAGAGAATTGGTATGAAGAATCATGTGTTGCGGCCGCTCTGGGTGGCCATTGGGATCATCACCCTGTTTTTGCTGTACAGGCATGCGGCGGTGCCGGATGATTTTGGCGTGAACGGCGTCAATTTCACCTACGGTTTCCATCGGGCCGGAAGTATTGATGACTGGAAGGCGATTCCCGTCAAGTATCGTGGCAAGGCGTACTGTGAGGACTGCCATGCGGACCAGCATGAAGAGAACATGGCTTCCAGGCATCAAATCATCGAATGTGAAAATTGCCACGGACCGGCTCTGGACCATCCGGAGAATCCTGAGAAACTCGCCCTCGACAAAAGCCGGGCCCTTTGCCTGCGCTGCCATTCAGAACTTGCTTTTCCCGCCGGCGCGGCGCGTTCTGATATTCCCGGCATCGACCCTGAAGAGCATAACGGTGGGTCTGAATGTTGTGCATGTCATAATCCGCATAATCCCAGCCTGGAGGAAATGTCATGAGTTGCACGCGTAGAGATTTATTGAAGAAAACGTTGATGGGAACCATTGCCGCCTCGCTGCCGCTGGGTGCGTTCAAATTCCTCAGCCCGGCCCAGGTGAAAGCCTCCATCGGTGATGCGAAGGTGCGGTGGAGCATGCTGGTGGATACCACCAAGTGCGTGGGCTGCGGGTTCTGCGTCAAGGCTTGCAAAACGGAGAACGAAATTCCGTATGACGCATCGGTCTCCCGGACCTGGGTTGAACGTTACGTCGTCACCAGGGATGGCAAAACCCATGCCGACTCACCCATGGCTGCCCGGGATGGCTTTACTGGACGTAAGATTAACGAGGAAGAAATCAATCCCGTTGATATCGCCAAGGCCTTTTTCGTGCCCAAGCTCTGTAATCAGTGCGAGAAGCCTGTCTGCGCCCAGGTCTGTCCGGTCGGCGCCACCTACCAGACCAAGGACGGAGTCGTATTGGTTGACCGGACCTGGTGCATCGGCTGCGGCTATTGCGTCATGGCCTGCCCCTATGGGGTCCGGTTTTTTCATCCGGTCCACAAGGTTGCCGAGAAATGCACCTTCTGCTATCACCGGATCAGCAAGGGGCTGAAGTCGGCCTGCGTGCAGGCCTGTCCCACCGGGGCCAGGCAGATGGGCAACCTGAAGGATCCCGATGATCCGGTAACCAGGATCATTTTAAATGAACGGGTGGCGGTTCTGAAAGATGAATTCGGTACAAAACCGCAGGTCTTTTATATCGGACTTGATAAGAGTGTGAGGTAGGATGACAATGGAAGATTTGATTGTACATGGAGCGGAATGGACGGTAAAACATCTTTTTGTTTACCCGAACGAGTTTATTTACTGGAGTATTCAGATCGTCATGTATCCCTATATGACCGGTCTGGTGGCGGGGGCCTTTGTTCTGTCCTCGCTGTATCACGTTTTTAATCAGAAGGACCTGAAGGACATGGCCAGATTTTCCCTGGTCTTTTCCCTGGCCTTGCTGCCGGTTGCCATGATGCCGCTGCTTTTTCACCTGCAGCAGCCCTTCCGGGGCATCAATGTCATGCTCACCCCGCATTTTACCTCGGCGATCGCGGCCTTCGGCATTGTCTTTTCGACCTACGCCATGATTGTCGTCAGTGAGATATGGTTTGTCTACCGGGTCTATTTCGTTGAGCAGATCCAGGCCTTGCAAGGGGAGAAAGGTTTGGGCGGACGCATGAAGCTGTTTGTTTATCGGGTTCTCGCGCTTGGCGCCTATGACCTGAGCGAAGCAGCGGTGGCCAAGGATAAGAAGGCGGTGAAGATCCTGGCGGCCATCGGCATCCCGGTTGCCTGTTTTCTGCACGGCTATGCCGGTTTCATCTTCGGTTCGGTCAAGGCCAACGCCCTGTGGATGTCACCGCTGATGCCGGTTATCTTTATCATGTCCGCGGTGGTTTCCGGTATCGCCCTCTGCATGCTGACCTACATCGTCATCATGGAGGGGAAAAAGTTCCAGGCCGTCCTGGCCAGGGGCAGGGGGGATAAATCGGTACAGCTGATCAGGGGCGTGGAGATGGATGTCATCAAGAAGGCGTCCCGCTATCTGCTGGCCTTTCTGGTGGCCGCCATTTCGCTTGAACTGCTGGATTTGATCTTCAGGGGATATACCGCCATGAAATCCTGGGATATTCTGCGCCAGGTCATGTATGAAGAGGATTTCGTGAAAATCTTTGTTCTTCAGTATGGCTTGGGCAATGTGGCGCCCTTTATTCTGCTCATGCTGCCCAGGCTCAACATAACCCGGACCGCGCTGGCCCTGGCCCTGATCCTTTTCGGCGTGTTCATGATGCGCTGGAACGTCGTTATCGGCGGACAGGCGTTTTCGCTCTCCTTTTCAGGTTTCATGCATTACCACATCCCGATCCTGCCCCATAATCTGGAAACGTATCGGGAAGGACTCCTGGGAGCGCTCACGGTTGGGGTTACGCCGTTTGTCATTTTCTGGGTCATTAACAAGTTTGTCCCTTCTCTGAAATATAGAGAGGAGTGATTCCAATTCTAAATCAAAAGTAGAACGCGAAGGCAAGCGAGCAGCGACGCGACAGTACAATTAGTACGGCAAGGAGCCGCGCAGCACAGCCGATTCAGTTCAATACCCCCTTGAGGGGTACAAAGTTATACAAATGATTTAGAATTGGAATGAGAGGTCATTGCCGCTCTCCGGGGATGCCCTGACGCTCCGGGATGAAATGGGTTTCGCCAGCCGGGAATGCGCCGGTTACATGAGTCCTTTTTCCTTCCAGAACTTCAGGGCGCCCGGATGGAGCGGCGTGACGACCCCCTTGATGCCGTCCGGCACGTTCATGGCCGAGGCGGCATTATTGACCCCGCTCATATGGGCGAGACCTTCCTCTGTGTAGATTGCGGAGAGCAGTTTGTAGATGACGTCTTCGGGCACATCCTTGTTGGCCACCCAGAGGGCGGAATCCTGGTAGGAATTCACATCCCTGTCTATCCCCGGATAGGTGCCGGCCGGAATGACAACCCGTGAGAAAAAAGGATATTTTTTGAAAAACCCGCTTGCCTCCGCATCATTGTAAAGATCAACCAGATCGATGTTTTTGTTCTGGGCCGCCATGAGTACCGCCCCGCTCGGGAAACCGACAAAAACCCAGAAAGCGTCAAGTTGATTGCTGCCAAAGGCGAGGGCCGCGTCGTTGTAACCCATGGCATTTCTTTTTATTTTGTCCCACAGTTCCAGATGGCTGAGCAGCCGCTCGCAGTTGGCATAGGCGCCTGAGCCGGCATTGCCGACACCTACTCTTGAGCCGGCAAGCTGGCTTATTTTTCGTATGCCGGAGTTTTTACGGACCACGAGCTGGGCAGGCGCGCCGTAGAGGTAGCTCACGGCCAGAACGTTTTCATATTGAGCGGAATCATCCTGCAGCTGGCCGTTCCTGCCCATGTAAAGTTCGCCGGAGTATACCACCCCCATGGCGAATTTGCCGGAATCAACCTTGCGCAGATTTTCCACGGACCCGGCAGAGGCCTTGGCCACCACCCGGAATTCCGTTATCTCCTTGACGGGTTCATAGATGGAAATACCGGCAGCCATGAACTGGAATGTGCCTCCCGCCGGTCCCCCGCCAAAGGTGTAAATCTCCCTGGCGGACGCGGTTGCCGCAAGCATTTGCAGCAGGAGCAGAAACGCGCATGCCGCACCGAAAAATTTAAAAAAATAATTTTTCATTCTATTTCTCCACTAAGAGGTGGCGATTTCAGGAACTATTCTGAAAAGAGAGCCGCCTTGATAAATTCTCTGTTTAATCGGGCAATGTGGCGTATCGAAATCCGTTTGGGGCAGGATGCCTCGCACTCCCGCTCGTTGCCGCAGTTGCCAAAGCCCAGCTCGTCCATCCTCTTCACCATGTTGAGAGCCCGCTCCCTGCCCTCCGGATGCCCCTGGGGCAGGAGGGCCAGCTGGGAAACCTTGGCGCCGGCAAAAAGCATGGCCGAACCATTGGGGCAGGATGCCACGCAGGCGCCGCAGCCGATGCAGGCGGCTGCATCCATGGCCTGTTCCGCCGTTTCCCGGGGGATGGCAATGGTGTTGGCCTCAGGCGTCCCGCCTGTATTGACGGACACATAACCCCCGGCCTGGATGAGCTGATCAAGGCTGCCGCGGTCGATGACCAGATCTCTTTCAATTGGAAAGGGTCTGGCCCGGAATGGTTCGATCACCAGATGATCGCCATCCTTGAAATGCCGCATGTGGAGCTGGCAGAGGGTTGTGCCGGGCTCAGGGCCATGGGGCCTGCCATTGACCACGGCCCCGCACATGCCGCAGATGCCCTCGCGGCAGTCATGGTCAAACGCTACCGGCTCCTGGCCGTTTAAGGTCAGATTTTCGTTCAGCACATCGAGCATCTCCAGAAAAGAGAGGCCGGTCGATATGCCGGACAGGCTGTAGTGCTGAAAACTCCCCTGGCTTTGGGGGTTTTCCTGCCGCCAGATCTGCAATGTGATGTCAATTTTTTGCTTGGCCATGGCTATCGGTAACTCCGCTGACTGGGCGTTACATTGTCAAAGACAAGAGGTTCCCGGTGCCGGACCGGAGTTGTTGCTTCACCCCGGTACTCCCAGGCGGATACATGGCAAAAGTTGGCATCGTCACGCCTGGCCTCATTATCCTCGGTCTGGTTTTCTTCTCTCAGGTGGCATCCGCAAGATTCTTCCCGGTCCAGGGCGTCACGCACCATGAGTTCGGCAAATTCGAGATAGTCGGCAAGCCGTCCGGCCCGTTCAAGGGACTGGTTGAGTTGCATTCCCGTGCCCGGCACCAGGACATTTTTCCAGAATTCCTCCCTGATCGCGGGAATCTCAGCAAGCGCCCGGCCCAGACCTGCTCCGTTGCGGAGCAAACCGCACTCGTCCCAGAGCAGCCGGCCGAGTTGTCTATGGATGTCGCCGGTGGTCCGTTTGCCTTTTACAGCCAGAAGCTTGGTGATGAAGGATTCCGCCTTCTTCGTCTCCGCGGTAAAGAGGGAGGCTGTTGTGTCTGGCAGCGGCAGGGGACAATCAGCCAGATAGCGGCCAATGGTATTGGGCAGGATAAAGTAACCGTCGGCCAGCCCCTGCATGAGAGCGCTGGCCCCGAGACGGTTGGCGCCGTGATCGGAAAAATTCGCCTCGCCGAGCACGTAGAGACCGGGCAAGGTGCTCATCAGGTTGTAATCGACCCACAACCCCCCCATGCTATAGTGAACGGCCGGGTAGATCATCATCGGCTGGACGGCCGGGTCGTGCGCGGTTATCTTTTCATACATCTGAAAGAGATTGCCGTATTTGCGTAATATGGCGGGAAGTCCGTCCCGTTTGACGGCATCGGCGAAGTCGAGGTAGACTGCAAGCCCTGCCTCGCCCACCCCCTTGTTTTGATCACACTGCTGCTTGGCGTTGCGCGAGGCCACGTCCCGCGGCACCAGGTTGCCAAAACCCGGATATTTGTTTTCCAGATAATAGTCCCGTTCAGATTCGGGTATTTGCGCGGGAGGCCGGGTATCCCCGGCATTTTTTGGCACCCAGACCCGGCCGTCGTTGCGCAAACTTTCGCTCATCAGGGTCAGTTTGCACTGCTGCTCGTCATGCACCGGAATGCAGGTCGGATGGATCTGCACAAAACAGGGGTTGGCGAACAAGGCCCCTTTCCGGTGGGCCCGCCAGGCGGCCGTCACGTTTGACGACATGGCGTTGGTGGAGAGGTAATAGACATTGCCGTAGCCGCCGGTGGCAAGCACCACAACATGACCGGCGTGGGAAGTGATGGCGCCGGTGCGCATATCGCGGCAGACGATGCCCCTGGCCCTGTTGTCCTCGGTTACCAGGTCCAGCATTTCCTGGCGGGGATGGATGGTGACCCTGCCGAGCCGCGCCTGGCGCATGAGGGCGCCGTAAGCCCCGAGCAGAAGCTGCTGGCCGGTTTGTCCCCTGGCGTAAAAGGTGCGGGAAACCTGGGCGCCGCCGAATGAGCGGTTGGCCAGCCCGCCGCCGTATTCCCTGGCAAAAGGCACGCCCTGGGCCACGCAATGATCGATGATCCGGTTGCTGATCTGGGCCAGACGGTAAACATTGGCCTCCCTGGCCCGGAAGTCCCCGCCCTTGATGGTGTCGTAAAAGAGGCGGAAAATACTGTCCCCGTCATTTGCGTAATTCTTGGCGGCATTGATGCCGCCCTGGGCCGCTATGCTGTGGGCGCGGCGCGGGGTGTCGTGCATGGTGAAGACCTGCACGTCGTAGCCGAGTTCGGCCAGCGTCGCCGCGGCGGCGGAACCGGCCAGACCCGTGCCGACAACAATGACCCGGTATTTTCTCCTGTTGGCCGGGCTGATAATTCTGCCGGCAAAAATGTGTCTATCCCATTTTTCGGCAAGCGGCCCGTCCGGTATGCTGGCGTCAAGTTTCATCATCTGTCCGGCTTCAGAGTAAAAATTCATCAATAAATAACGTGCAGAGGGGAATGACAATAAAGAGCGCGGAGAGCAGAAGAGCCAGACCCAGGGTGCTGTTTTTCAAGGCGGCATCGTATTTGGGGTGGCTGAGGCCGAGGCTCTGGAAAAGGCTCCAGAAGCCGTGGCTGATGTGCAGGGCCAGCACCGCCATGGCGGAGATGTGGAAGAAAACGTAGAAGGGCTGCCGCAAAACCTTGCGCACCAGTTCGGCCGCGGGGATCGACCGGTCCGTGAAGTGAAAGTTCACCAGGTGGACAGCAATGAAAATCAGAATGACAACCCCCGAATAGGGCATGGTGCGCGATCCCGGGGTGCGCTGCGCCGATGATCTCTCGACCTGATAGCGCACGGGCCGGGCCTGGCTGTTTTCCAGAAAAAGGGACATGCCGAGCAGGATGTGCAGCACAAAGGCGGCAAGCAGAACACATTCAAAAAAAATAACAGCAAAGCTCAGGGAGTGGAGCTTTGCGGCATAGGAATTCAAGGCCTCGCTGCCGAGAAAGGCGACAGCGTTTCCTGCCCCGTGGGCAAACAGAAAAAGACTGAGCATGACGCCGCTTAACGCCATGAGAGCTTTCCGGCCTACCGATGTGAGAATTGCCTGTCTCAGTTTCATTATATGGGCATGGGTTTCAGGGTCGTGATTGATCCGCCTGCATGGTTCCGGATAACCGTTGCTCTTCAGCCTGCCGCCTATCCTCCTGAACAATTGCAAAATTCCTTATAGCATGATTCACGGGAAAAAAGCCAGTAGAATTACCTATTCCGGGAAGGGCTGGAATTTTATTTTTTCAAGCAGGCGCAGGAGGCCGTTTTCTTCGAGTCTTGTCAGACCTGACTGTCGCGCGAATTGCACCGCCTGCTCATATTCGGCAGGGGAGAGGGGGCGGTCGATGGTGGGGAATTCCCCGGCCCGGTAAAGCGGCCGATACTGCTCCATGACGTTGACATAGGTCCGTGGGGACAGGGCGGCGAGAAAGATCATTATTTCCTTGGTCTCATCCAGGCAGCCGGGCATGACCAGGTGGCGGACCAGGAGCCCCTTCACGGCGAGGCCGCGGCCGTCCATGGTCAGATCCCCCACCTGACGATGCATTTCCCTGACGGCTGCTCCGGCCCTGTCGGGATAATCAGGGGCATTGGCCAGAAGTCCGGCTGACCCGCTGCTCCAGAATTTGAAATCCGGCATGTAAATATCGACAATACCTTCGAGCAGTCGCAGGGTGTCAACCGAATCGTAGCCGCTGCTGTTATAGACCAGGGGGATGGTGAGTCCTCTGCCGATGGCCGCGGGAAGCGCCGCGACAATCTGGGGGATGACATGGCTCGGGGTGACGAGATTGATGTTGTGGCAGCCCAGTTTCTGCAGGCTGACCATGATGGCTGCCAGTTGGCCGCTATCCGTTTCAATCCCTTCCCCGTCATGGCTGATGCTGTAATTCTGACAAAAAACGCAGCCGAGATTGCAGTTGCCAAAAAAAATCGTGCCTGAGCCGCTGACCCCAACCAGGCAGGATTCCTCGCCGAAATGGGCGTTGTAGCTGGCCACCACCGCTCTGCCGCCGGTCCGGCAGAACCCTGTTTCTCCGGCAAGCCTGTCCACCTTGCATTGCCGCGGACAAAGCACGCATTCCCGCAGGATTTCAGTAAGTGTGTCAATCCTCCGTTGCAGCTCCCCTGATTGATGGAGGGCGAGGTAGCCTGGTGTTTTTTTGTTTTTTGCCATTTCGCTGCCGGGATAAAAGTGATACTGTGGGCGCGTTCGAGCGCTTAAGCGTTTAAGCGTTTAAACGTTACAATACAGGGAGCAGGGGAATCTGTCCATGCAGGGTTGGCAAAATATTCTTAAAAACAGCATCACCAGGGCTGAGGATCTTCCCGTGGCTTTCGGGCCTATTGATGAAGGAGTCGCCCTGGCCTCTCAAGTCTACCCCATGCGGATTAATCCCTATTATCTCAGCCTGATCCGCCAAAAAGGTGATCCGCTGTGGAAACAGGCCGTGCCCTGCCTTGAGGAGCTGCGGGACGATGTCTGTTTCGAGGACCCCTTGAACGAGGAAAATCTCAGTCCGGTTCCCAATCTCATTCACAAGTACCCGGACCGGGTTCTTTTTCTGGTCTGTTCGCAATGCGCCATGTACTGCCGTTTCTGCACCCGCAAACGCAAGGTGGGCACAAGCCGCATGGTCATAACCCGGGAAAGTCTCGCCGCGGGCATTGCCTATATCGAAAATCATCCCGAGATCCGGGATGTCTTGATCTCCGGCGGGGATCCGCTGTTGCTGTCCGACGAACAGCTTGATGAAATTTTAACGGCTGTCAGAAGAATTCCCACGGTGGAAATCATCCGTATCGGCACGAGAGTGCCCTGTACCCTGCCCATGCGGGTGACGGTAAGGCTGGCCGGAATGCTCAAAAAATTTCATCCGCTTTATATCAACACCCATTTCAACCATCCGGCCGAAATCACCCCGGAGGCGGCCAAGGCCTGCGGCCGGCTTGCCGGCGCGGGCATCCCGCTCAGCTGCCAGACCGTTCTTCTGCGCGGGGTCAACGATGATCCCCTGACCATGAGGGAGCTCATGCAGAAGCTGCTGCGCATCAGGGTGAGGCCTTATTATCTCTTCCAGGCGGACATGACCCGCGGCACCAATCATTTCCGCACCCCGGTCGCCCTGGGCAAGGAGATCATGAGGTCGCTGATCGGCCACACCTCGGGGCTTGCCGTTCCCACCTATGCCCTGGATGCGCCGGGCGGCGGCGGCAAGATTCCCCTTCTTCCCGATTATGTGCGGGAAGAAGGGGAGCAGCTCGTTTTTGCCAATTACCGGGGCATGACCTGTTTTTACGACAACAGCTGCTGATTTCATCTCATTTTATTGCAATTATTCTTTTGACATTCTGGCGAAACGGGGTATTTTGGGAGAGTTTTTTTGACGGATTGGCCTAGTGCACTGGAACGGCCGTAGGGTGTGCAAATGTTTTCATCGTTTGCCCACCCGGATTGGTGGGCAATAAAGCCTGCCCAACTTACGGAAAACAGACGTTGCAGTGGACCAGGCAGCATCCCTGATCATGCTTCTTTAAACAGCGCAGATAAGGTTTTTCAATGGACGACCCTGGCCCTGGTAGTCAAAATATTCCGGCAGTAAGATCGATGGCAGACAGACTGCCGTTGTGGACTGCGAAAGGCGTCTGTGTCGCAAGGATGATTATCTAGGCGGCCCGCACCGCCTTCCTCCCCCTTCGGTCTGTTGTGCTTTTACTGTCCAGACTGGAGGTGAACAATGACCACTCCTGAATACGCGCAGGAACTGCGCACCCTTCTTCTTACCGGCGAGAACGATATACGGCGCGATCTCTGCGTCGATCTTCCCGAAGCAACCCTTGCCGAGGTTCTTGACGGCCAATCTCCTCAGTCCGTATGGGGATTGTTGTCCCTTATGCGGCCGTGGAAAAGAGCGGCGGTTTTCGGCTATTTCAATCTTGATTTTCAGGTTTACCTTACAGAAAATATCAACAAGGACGAATTGGCCAATCTGCTCACCGAGATGTCGGCCGACGAGCGGGTTGACCTGTTCAAGCGGCTGCCGGAAGAGGCCCAGGAATCTGTTTTTCCCCTGCTGGCCAAGGCCGAACGGGAAGATATCCGCAAGCTCAGCTCCTACGGGGAAGACATGGCCGGCTCGGTCATGACCTCGGAGTATGTCACTCTCACCCCGGATCTCACCGTCACCCAGTCCCTGGAGAAACTCCGCAGGCAATGGCCCGGCAAGGAAACCATCTATTACGCCTATGTCATTGACGCCAGCCGCCGCTTTCTCGGTTTTGTTTCCCTGCGCAAGCTGATCCTGTCCAAGCCCTCCGCCTATGTGGGGGATATCATGAAGGCCGAGGCCATTTATATCCGCGCCACCGATCCGCGGGAAAAGGCCGCGGAACTCATTGCCAAGTATGACCTCATTGCCCTGCCTGTTATCAATGGCGGTGATGCCCTGGTCGGCATCATCACCCATGACGATGCCCTGGACGTGGTCACCGAGGAGGCGACCGAGGACATGCTGCGCATGGCCAGCACCGATTCCGAGGAATACGAGAACTCGTCGATCCTGCAGAGCAGCCGGCTGCGCAGCCCCTGGCTGACTTTAAATCTCGGCACCGCCATGCTCTCTTCGCTTACCGTCAGTTTTTTTCAGGAGACCATCTCCCAATACGTCATGCTTGCCGCCCTGATGCCGATTATCGCGGGCCTTGGCGGCAACGCCGGGACCCAGACCCTGGCGGTGACGGTGCGCGGCATCGCCTTGGGCAAGGTGCCCCTTGGCCGCGGCAGCAGGGTGGTCATGAAGGAGGCAGCAGTCGGCCTGCTCAATGGCGCCCTGATCGGTCTGCTGGTTGCGGCCATCGCCCTGTTCGGTTTTCACAAGCCGTGGCTGGGCTTGATCATGCTGCTGGCCATGATGAGCAATCTTTTAATCGCCGGTCTCATCGGTTCCGCCATTCCGCTGGCCCTCAAAAGCTTGAAGCTCGATCCCGCTCTCGGTTCCAGCATCTTTATCACCGCCGCCACCGACATCAGCGGTTTTTTTGTATTTCTGGGGCTGGCAACGCTGATGATGCCGCTGTTGCAATAGAGCAAGGCACAAGGCGGAAGGCAGAGGGTTGAGGGGGAAGGAAAGGTTTGTGATGGAGACTTACGGCATACTATGAAGAAACATTTTTCCTTTCCGGTGATATGGCTGCCGATCATCTTTTTCGGGCTGGTGGTGCTGTGCGGGGGCGTCGCTCTCCATCAGCCGCAGTGCTGGCGGCCCGGGGTGCGGGTGACCTTTATCGACGCCCTTTTCACCTCCACCTCCGCCACCTGCGTCACCGGTCTTGCCGTCATCGATACCGGGACCAGTTTCAACCGGCTGGGACAGACCGTCATCATGATTTTAATCCAGCTTGGCGGCCTCGGCATCCTGACCTTCAGCGCCCTGGCCTTCTATCTGTGGCGGCGCAAGGTCTCGCTGACCGACAGGGTGGTTGTCGGCCAGGGTCTGCTGCACGACAAGGGCTTTCATCTGGGCCGTTTTCTTGTGCAGATTGTCCTGTGGACCTTCTCCATTGAAATTATCGGGGCCTTGCTGCTCTATGCCCGGAGTCCGGTTTCCTTTCATCCTTTCTCCGCTCTTTTTCATTCTGTGTCCGCCTTCTGCAATGCCGGCTTCGGCCTGTACAACGATAGTATGATGGCCTGGCGCGGGGATTTTCTTGTCAATATCGTTATCATGACGCTGATCATCCTGGGCGGCATCGGTTTTTCCGTGCTGGTGGAGATGGGCAACTGGTCCTGGTCCCGCCTGCGCAAGAGGATGACCAGGCCGCTCAGCTGGTATTGCCTGGTGGTCGTCCGCACCTCGTTTACGCTCATCTGTTTCGGGGCAATCAGCATCTATCTTGCCGAGTATGCCGGTAATCTCCGGATGCCCGTGGTTGAGGCGGTGCTTTCCTCCGTTTTCCAGTCGGTCACCTGCCGCACCGCCGGATTTAATACCCTGGATATCGGCGGCATGACTAATGTCTCGCTGCTCATCATGCTGATCCTCATGTTCATCGGCGGCGCCCCCGGTTCCTGCGCGGGAGGGATCAAGGTCACCACCTTCCGGGTGCTGCTCGCCTTTTCCAAGTCGCAGATTCTCAGGAGGAATCAGGTTGTGGTCGGACGCTTCGGCATTGACGGGGTGACCATGAACAAGGCCTTCACCCTGCTGATTTTTGCCGTGGCCATTGTCTTCTGCTCCTCGGTTCTGCTGAATATCACGGAAAGAGGGTCTCTTCCGGATCCGGCTGTCAGGGGATTGTTTCTCGATACGCTTTTTGAGGCGGTTTCCGCTTTCGGCACCGTGGGGCTGAGCACCGGCCTGACCCCCAAGCTTTCCATTCCCGGAAAATGTATTATTATTTCCTTGATGTTTATCGGGAGACTGGGGCCGATCCTCTTTCTGGACGCCCTGCATATTTTATACAGGGAGCGCAACTACACCCATCCCGAGGAAAGCATGCTGATCGGCTGATGTTGTTATGGGGCAAAGCGTTCAAGCGTTCAAACGTTTGATCGTTGAAACATTCACTTTCGTGAGAAAAGAGCAATGAAACAGCAGGTATCCGAGATAGGTATCATTGGACTTGGCAAGTTCGGCTTTCAGTTTGGCCAGACACTTGTCGAACTGGGCAAAAAGGTGATCGGCGTTGACTCCAATCCGGAAAACGTCAAGAGGGCGCAGCATGTCATCCCCTTCGTCTATCAGGCGGATGCTATCGACAAAGAGACCTTGCAGCAGCTTGGTTTCGGCGACCTGAGCCATGTGTTGGTCAGTGTGGGCGATTCCGTTTCCGCCAGCTCGATGATCTCCATGTATCTCAAGGAGCTCGGGGTGCCCCAGGTCTGGGTGAAGGCGACCAACCTCGATCATCAGAAACTGCTGTTAAAAATCGGGGTGAACGAGGTGTTTATTCCCGAGCATCTGGCGGCGCGCCAGCTTGCCAACCGCGTGGCCATGCCTGGATTCATCAGTGAACTGCCCTTTGCCCAGGACATGTCCATCAAGGAGCTGGTGGTAAAAGGCTGGTCCGGCCAAACGCTGCGCCATATCGATCTCACCAACCGTTTTAACGTGCAGGTGATTTCCTTAAAAAAAGTCGGGGACCGGAAATTTTCCTTTATCCCTAAAGCCGATCTGCTGCTTCAAGAAGGGGACACCCTGATGGTCATCGGCTATAACGTTGCCCTGGCAAAACTTGAGCCTTAAGGGGTTGAGAGTACATTTTTATGACATTTTGCTGCCGCATTACCCTGTCTATCCTTTTCTTTCTTCTGCCTACCGCAACACAGGCGGCCTCGGCCGGTGATGAGCCCATCACCATCTCCATGCCTGCTGAAATTATCCGCCAGACCATCCGTGATGCCCTGCCCATACCCATTGATACCCAAGGCAAGTCCGTGGAAGGCAGTATTGTCGTCTCCTCGCTTAACAAACTGCAATTCAAGGACAAATCCATCGTGCTGCAGGGGGTTGTCTCGGGGCGGGATCTGGCCATGAGCACAAACCTGGGCGGCCAGAATATCAGGATGAAGCTTGGCAACGTGGAATTGCCGGTGTCCTGCGAACTTTTCCTGCGGTTCGATAAGAAGAAGAAAATTCTTTTTGTTACACCCCATTTTTCCAAGCCGGAAAAAAAACCGGGCAATGAGACGGCCGAGGCCTTGTTTCCGTTGCTGACAGCCTTGGGCGGCAGGGAATTTCCTGTTGATTTTGAGACCATGGCCCCTTTTTCCGCCAATGTGGGTACGCGGGAGATTGCCTTCCGGCTGGAACCGGTGGACATCCAGACAGGAAAGGACATGTTGGTCATCAAGATGCGGCCCAAGGTGCTATGAGAGGCGCGGAAGGATTTTTTGCCGGGAGCATCAGCCGCGTGCTTGCACCATTGCTGCTCCTCTTTTTTTTCTGTCCCGCTGTCAGTGAGGCGCGGCTGCTGGTTAAAAACGGCTATTTCTGGGATACGGATACTTCCTCTTTTTTCATCCCGCGCGGCTTTGCCTACCAGGTCTGGAACCCGCCGGTTTTTGCCAACCAGACCCTGGAAGAGCTTGACCGGGACCTGGTGGCCATGAAGCAGGCTGGCGCCAATTCCCTGCGGGTGGAGTTTGTCTGGGAGGGGATCGAGTCCAGGGAAGGGGTGTTTGACTGGTCGCGCACCGACTATCTGGTCAAACGCGCCGCGGAACTGGATCTGAAACTCTTCGTGCTTATCGGCTACCAGTACCCGCCCGCCTGGTTTGCGGCAACCTATCCGGACGCCATGGCCCGCACCGCGAGCGGACCCGCCGCCATTGTCAACTACAATCAGCCCAAGGGCAGGGAGGCCTATGCCCGGTATCTGGGCGCCGTCTGCGGTCATTACCGGCAAAGTCCCGCCATAGCCGGCTGGATTCTGGGCAACGAATTCGCCTATTACGATCTCTGGGAGTTCTCCGAGCAGAAGAATTTTGCCGGCTTTGATTCCGGCTGGAGCCTGCCCGCTTACCGGAAATTTCTGGCTGACACCTATCATAACCGTATTTCCGAACTGAACGGGGCCTGGGGCGCCGCTTATGCTGATTTCTCCTCCGTGCCAATGGCTGCTTCCTACCCGCCGGACCGCAATGATCATCAGGGTATCCGGGGCTCCGGCTATCACGACCTCATCCAGTGGCGCAAGCAGTCCATCGCCGCTTTTATCGCCGCAGGGGCCAGGGCGGCCAAAGCCGCGTCCCCGGCTCAGCTGATCTCCTATGCCATGGTGGGCGGCATATTCAGCGGCCTGGACTCCAATTACACCGCCGAGGACGCAGCCGCCATTGCCGCCTCTTGCCGGGCCGCCGGAGCACCGCTTGATTTCATGTCGATCAACAACTACGCCTGGGCCCTGACCGGTCATGAGATGCGCTCCGTGGATTTCGGCATTGCCAAGTTCCGCGATACCCTGGACATGCCGGTGCTGATCAGCGAGACCGGCAACAGCAGCACCGAGACGAACTTCCCAGGCGCCGCACCCAGGCAGGGTGGAGCCCTGGTCGGCGGGGTCTGGGAGTCCCTGTTCTCCGGGGCGGCCGGGGTGCATGTCTTCCACTGGAATGACCGCAATGGATTTCTGGGCGGCGGTTACAGCCGCGAGGCCGGTTTCGGGGTAGTGGATCAGGAGCGGCACCCGAAACCCATGGTTTTTGACGCAGTCACCTCCATGTTCCGGCAGATGCGGGAGATCAAGGTGGAGGAGCTGCTGCCCGGTTCAATCAGACCCCGTGCCGACGTGCTTGTTTTGTGGCCCACGGACATCGATCTGGGCTGGAACCGGGCCAACGAGGAGCTGGCCTCTCTGTGGGGAGCCCTGCGGCGGCTTGGCTTTGCGCCGCGCCTGATAAACGGCGAAACATTCAACCGTTTCCTTGACCAGGGCTTTCCGGCCGAGGCCAAAGTTCTGCTGCTGCCGCGGAATTTTCAGATGCAGCCCAAGCATCTGGCCGGGTTGCGAACCGCACTGAAAAAGGGGGTGCACCTCCATGCCAACGGCGATCCGCCCGGCCAGTTCGACGCCCGCCACCGCGCCAATCCCGGCTGGCTGAAAACCATGGCCGAGGTCTTCGGTATCGACGCCGCTGCCGCGTCCATAGCCTGGGAGGCAGGCGCGGCACCGAGCGGCCCCTGGCCCGCCGGGTTCCAGTCCCTGACCCTCAGTCCCGCGCCTGAAGCCACGTTGGCGCTGCCGCCCGCCGCCTTGTCAAGCTTTGCCTCCTGGAAGATCATGCGCGGCATCAAGGGTGTGCCGCCGGGCATAGTCCAGGCAAGTCACGGCAGCGGACCCGGCGGGCAAAACGTGCCAGGCCTTATCACCACCACCCATCGCCGGGCCAAAACAGCCCTCACCACCTTTGCCCTGGGCGATATCATCCCGCCCCAGGGCCTTGCTTCTCCCGCCCCGCCAACCCTGCCCTGGGATGTGCGCACGGCCTGGCTGAAAACCATCTACCGTGATTTCTTCGGACTGCGCCCGGCGGTTTCGCTCTCTGGCCCTGGCGCGGATTACGTGCTGGCTGATGTGCGGCAGCTGGCGAACGGGGTTTTGCTAGGCCTGCTCAACGAACATGACCGGCCGGCCGAAGTTGCTCTGAACGCCGCTTTTCTTTCCGGGAAAACCACGGTCAAGGATCTGCTGACGGGGGCATCTCTGGTAATTTCCGGCGCCGGTATCAACAACCTTGTTCTGGGGCCGGATGAGTACCGGCTGTTTTTTATCGGGGAGTGAGAACAGGAAGTCGCTTTGGAGGGACAAGAGAAAATTGGTTTTCCAGGCGGCGCAAAAAAAAAGGCAGGGCCGAAGCGACCCTGCCTTGGTGCGTGATTTCTTGCTTGGGGGGGCTGGTTTATTTCTCTTTTTTCCGCAGCCGGACGCCGGCCAGTCCGGCCAGTCCGGAGCCCAGCAGCAGCATGGTGGCCGGTTCGGGGACCGGGGCCGCCTCGCCAGCCGTGTAGGGATTGAAAGGGTAATAATTCTGCTGCACCGGCCCGTTCCAGGATTGGGCGATCAGGGTGCCGTTGATATTGCCGTTATAGGCATTGATATTGGCCAGGGGCGCCAGGATGCTGCCTGCCACTCCGACCCCGGACAGGTTCACGGTGGTCGCCTGGTAAAAATTGAAGAGCACGTTGTCCGGGCAGTCCGCCAGGGCGCCGAAACCCATATCGGTTAATCCGGAGAAGTCCTCCGAAATATTGATGAGAACGGTCGCGTCGTCAGGGATATTGGCGATGACCAGCGAAGATGCGGCAAACAGGTTCGAGCCGTCCAGGTTAAAGATCTGCAGATTGCTCGTGCCGTCACCGGTCAGGCGATAGCCGTTGTAAATAAACTGGCTGGCGCCGTTTGGTGTCTCCTGGGACAGGGAGGCGGAAAGGCTCTTGAGATAGACTTCCTCCGCGCTAAAATCCAGGGGCAGGGTGGCGCCTGCATAAACCTGGCCCCCGACCGTGTAATTGGACATATAGGCATTGCCGCCCACCCGGGCATTGCCATGATTGATCGCGCCTCTGTTGAAATAGAGGTCATGGCCGACCACCAGCACATCACCCGCGGTCCGCGGATCAAGTTTCAGGCCGACGCTGTAATTGTTCATGTGAGCGTTGCCCCCCACCGCCAGTCTGCCTTCGACATCCGAATTGTCGGAATAATAGTTGCCGAAAATAAAGGTATTGAAGTCTCCGGCCGCACCCAGGGAAATGGAAGTAGCATGGGTGGTAAGGGGAGCGAGCAGCATTGCCGCCAGGACTCCGGTAAACAAGCAGCTTGATTTGGTGAACTTTCCTTTCATTTCTCTCCTTATTCCCCGGACGGGGACATGTTGAATTGGACTGAACCCTTCCCTCAAACTATCTGCCGAATTCGAGCCATATGATTTTGCAATATCCATACCAACTGTGTATTGATTTAAATTGGTGAAAAAATATATTTATTTTCAACTGGTTATGTTTGGCGGAGATATTTGGTGTTCCTCCAGAAAACAGTGATTCCGGAAAAGTGATTAGGTGTTTCCTGTAATCCGGAATTGATTTGTTGATTTTTCCTGAATTATGGAGTTTTGGTTCAGTCATATGATCCGGACATGCGGGGATCATGCAAAATGGCATCCTCAATTTCTCCTTAACTCGCGGGGGAATTTTTGGTAAATTATCCCAGAATGAAGCGAAATAAGACCATTGCTTGAGTGCCTAAAGTGTCAAAAAGGCCTGAGCTCCGTATGGTAAAAGGTTTTATCTGACCAGAAAATATCGCGACTTTAGGCGCTTTTTTTTGATCTTGCATTTTGGCGCCAACGTTTAATCCACCGAGATCAGGCCATCTGAAGGCACTGTAGGCCGACAGCCGGGAGACCGTTGATGGCAGAGGACGCCGTTCATCACAAATCTTCATCCGCCGTGAAGATCAGCCTGTTCCGCTCACTTTTTCGTGGCCGCGAGGACGTCTATCCCCGCCGTTTCGAGAGCCGGAAAACCGGCAAGTCCGGCTATCAGCCGGCCTGCGCCAACGAATGGGTGAGAGGGCTGTGCGACAAGCGTGTTGTGAAGTGCGCCGATTGCCCCCACCGGCGATTCCTCCCTGTCACGGATGAAGTGATCCGCCACCACCTCTCCGGCCATGACGACGCCGGAAAGGACTTTGTCATGGGCCTCTTCCCCATGCTTCAGGACGAGACCTGTTTTTGGCTTGCCGCCGATTTCGACAAGCAGAGCTGGCAAGAGGACGCCACCGCCTTCCTTGCCACCTGCCGGCTACTGAATCTGCCGGCGGCCATGGAGAGGTCCCGCTCCGGTAATGGCGGGCATGTCTGGATGTTCTTCGCCGAGCCGGTTCCGGCGGCGCTGGCGCGAAAACTTGCTTCATATATCCTTACCGAGACCATGGAGCGCCGGCCCAATGTCGGGCTTGACTCCTACGACCGCTTTTTCCCCAATCAAGATACGTTGCCCAAGGGCGGCTTTGGCAGCCTCATCGCCCTGCCGCTGCAAAAGAAGTCACGGGAGCTTGGTAATAGCGTCTTTGTTGACGAAAGACTCATCCCTTATCCCGACCAGTGGGCGTATCTCGCCAGTATCGTGAAGATCGGTCGAAGCCAGGCGGAGGAGGTTGCGGGTGAGGGGGAGGCAAAGGGAAGAGTGATTGGGGTGCGGCTGGCCCCGGTCGACGAAGACGAGGCCGCGCCGTGGACCACACCGCCCTCGCTTCGGCAACGGGAGCCTTTGCTTGCCGGCTTGCCCGAGAGTTTGGAACTGGTGCTTGGCGACCAGATCTACCTTGCCAAGGAGCAGCTTACCCCTGGCCTGCGTAACCGGCTGCTGCGTCTGGCGGCTTTTCAGAACCCGGAGTTCTACAAGGCCCAGGCCATGCGGTTACCGACCTTCGGTACGCCCCGGATCATCGCCTGCGCCGAGGATTACCCGCGGCACATCGGTTTGCCGCGAGGCTGTCTGGAGGAGGTGCACGGGCTCCTGGCGGAACACAAAATCCGCGCCATTGTCCGCGACGAGCGCTACGGCGGCAAACCGCTCCAGGTCTCGTTTCAAGGAGAATTGCGGCCCGAACAGCAGGAGGCCGCCCTGGCCATGTCCGGCCATGACACCGGGGTTCTGTCCGCCACCACGGCCTTCGGCAAGACCGTGATCGCGGCCTGGCTGATCGCCCAGCGCGGCGTCAACACCCTGGTTCTGGTCCATCGCCGGCAGCTCCTGGAGCAATGGCTGATGCGTCTCTCGACATTCCTGGGGTTGCCGGTCGAGGCCCTCGGCCGGATCGGCGGCGGAAAAAAGAAGGCGACGGGCGCGCTTGACGTGGCCCTTCTTCAGAGTCTGGTGCGCAAAGGGGTTGTGGATGACCGGGTCGGCGACTACGGCCATCTGGTGGTGGATGAGTGCCACCATCTCTCCGCCCGCAGCTTCGAGCTGGTGGCCCGGCGCGCCAAGGCCAGGTTTGTTACCGGTCTTTCAGCCACGGTGGCCCGCAAGGACGGGCATCATCCGATCATCTTCATGCAGTGCGGGTCTGTGCGCTATCGCGTCGAACCGCAGGCTCAGGCCCGTGCGCGTCCATTTGTCCACACGGTGCTTGTTCGCCCCACCGGGTTTCAAGCGCTTAAGACACTCAACCCGGACGTGCGTATACAGTTTCAGGAGCTGTACGGGGAGCTGATCAATGATGAGGCCCGCAACCGTCTGATCTGCGAGGATGTGACGGCAGCGGTGCGGGAAGGCCGGTCGCCGCTCGTGTTGACCGAACGTACCGAACACCTCGAACACCTGGCGCAACGATTGGCCCCGGCGATCCGCCACTTGATAGTCCTTAAAGGCGGCACGGGCAAAAAAAAGCTGAAGGAACTCCTGGCCCGTTTGGCAGCCGTCCCCGAGGATGAAGACCGGGTCTTGCTCTCGACCGGCCGCTATATCGGCGAAGGGTTTGATGACGCCCGGCTGGACACCCTGTTTCTGGCCCTGCCGGTATCGTGGCGGGGGACCATCGCCCAATACGCCGGCCGGCTGCACCGGTTGCATGATCGCAAGCGCGAGGTCCGGGTCTACGATTATGCCGACCTCGACGTGCCGATGCTGGCCAGGATGTTCGACCGGCGCTGCCGGGGATACGAGGCGATCGGTTACGCGGTGCAACTGCCGGCCAGCGCCGTACCTGGGTGGCCGGCCGAGGTAACCCTGCCCGTGGATCCGCTCTGGAAACAGAACTACGCCACCAGTGTTCGCCGGCTGATTCGTGATGGGGTGGAGACGCCGCTCGCGACCTTGTTTCTGCACGCCACCCGGCTGGTATCCGCCGAGGCTGAAGGCGCGGACCGGGCGCGCAGCGCCAGCGAGGCGTTCCTGTATCAAAGGCTTGAGACCCTGCCCAGGACAGCGGGGAGATTCCGCCTGAACAGGGAGCTGCCAATCCCTTTTGACGGCCGGGGCCGCATGGAGGTCGATCTGCTTGATGCCGCGTCGCGTGTAGCTATCGAGGTCGACGGTGCGCAACACCTGGCCGATCCGGAGGCCTACCGCCGTGACCGGCGAAAGGACCTGTTGCTGCAGGAAAACGGCTACCTCGTACTGCGTTTTCTGGCCGAGGACATCGGCACGCACCTCGTCGAGGTGCTCGATGCCATTGTGCGGGCCTTGACGAATCGAAGCACCTTTTGATAAGGAGCCGCTGGCAGTTATTTTTTCAATCGTCCCCACCCGGACAAGGCTGCTCTTCCGTTTCAGGCTGCCTGCTTCTGGACCCAATACAATTCTTGCCCCCATATCGTTCTGATTCTTGCCTAAAACAAGGAAAAGGAATAAGATGGCAGCGATCTCGTTAATGAGTGCGGCTCCTCTTGCCAACAAGGGACACATAACAATCCAACTCCAGCAAACCCTATGCGACCATTATTCAATCATTCCCTTTTGCTGCGGCGGAACATCGCCTTCATCAGCCGTTTCATCCTTTTTTGTTCAGCTCTAGTGTGGCTGATCTCTATTCCGGTACAGGCCTCATGCGCCGCCATCGAGCTGCCGCTTGCCCTGCGTCTTTCCCTGCTGCAGCGCAGTCTGACCCAGTACATGAATCCCACGGGTGATCCCGTCACCGTGCTTTACCAGGAAGGGCCGTACAATTATCTGCATACCGACCGGATCCAGCTCTATGTCAAGAATGGCCAGCTGCACTTCACCTGCCACGGCGTCGCCAGTCTGGGCGTCAAATTTCTGGACATGATGCCGGTTGGCGCGCGGTGGAGCGGTTCCATGGACATGACGCTCAACCCCTATGTGGACAGCAACTGGCAGCTGCGGTACCGCGTCGTTGACTCAAGCATTTACGACGAAGAGGGCAAAAAGCCTGTGATAACCGGCTTTGTCTGGGACCTGACCAAGAAATTTCTCCATCCGCGTCTGGAAAATTTCTCCCTTGATCTCTCCATGCCCCAGCAGGAGATTACCGCCATATTGCAGGCCTGCGCATCTGCCGAGGAAGTGGAGCAGTTTGAAGCGATGCTGCGCACGATGACGGTCGGCGTGCTGCGCACGGACGATGCCGGTATCGTGGTGCCGCTGGTGATGACCGTGGCTGACAGCCGGATGGCCGAGGTTGTCCCGCCCGAGGAGCTGCCTCTTCTCCCCGAGGAAATCGAGTCGTTTCAGAAGGTGCTGGAGCCATGGGATGCTTTCCTGGTTTTTGTCATCAAGAGCGCCGGGGCGGATTTTGTTGATGAACAGATGCGCAAGGAATTATTTGATCTGCTCATCAACAGCCGCTACCAGCTCCTGCCGATCCTGTCCGGAGAAGCGCCCGTCGACTCAGGAGATCCTCTGCGGTCCTTGTTCGTGGAGGCCTGGCAGCAGCTGCGCCTTATCCTGGAACATGCGGAGCAGCGCGGTCTGACCCAGGAACAGCCGGTGCGCTACATGACATTCGTCAACGCAGGCGATGCCCTGCTCGCCCTGGATGCGGCAGCGCCGAGCCTGGGCATGCAGATTACCAGCGACGGTCTGCGCCGGCTGGCAAGAACGCTGCAACCGGAGGCTGCCGGAGATCCCCTGCGTTTCGACTGGGAAGTCGATCCGGTGCTGCGCGAACTCTTTAAATTTGCCCCTGAGCCGGAAGAACTGCCGGAGCCGGAGCCTGAGCCTGAGCCTGAGTCTGAGCCTGAGTCTGAGCCGGAGGTTCCGCTCAGCAAGCGTCTTTTTGATATGCTCTTTCCCGTTGCTTATGCCGCGGAGCCGGATTTGTTTAAGCGTCTTAACCGCTGGGTCCCCGGCGATGAAGAGCTGCAAGAATACCAAGCCCTGGTTGAGCAGCTGCTCAAGTCCATAGCCGACGAGGAGTTGCAGGGGGCAAACCTTGACCCGCGCTATGCCCCGGTTTTTCAGAACATGGTGCCGGCCACGGCCATGATAGAAAGCTGCTGGCAGCAGTTTGTCCGCAAGGATGGGCAGGTCTCTTTTCTGAAATCCCAGGCAGGCAGCATCGGACTCATGCAGATCAACCAGAATGTCTGGCGTGGTTTCTATAACCTGGAGCGCTTGCGCTGGGAGACGGGCTACAATACCCGGGCCGGGGTCCAGATTCTCATGCGCTATCTCAAGGAAAACGGCATTGCCGTTGCCGCCAAAAGCAATGACCCCAGTCTCGCGGCCCGCGCCACTTATTCGGTGTACAACGCCGGACCCCGGGCCGCCAAACGCTTCATGAAGCCGGGCAGCTCCGCCCGGGAAAAGCGGGTGGATGGAAGGTTCTGGAGCCTCTATCAGGGGTTTGCCGCCGGTGGGTCCGTTGATCTCTCCACCTGCAATGTCAATGTGTCCGGTTCGTAAAAATCGGCAAACGGATGAATGGTCGAACGTTTGACTTACTTGCCGAGCCCGCTCATGATGCCCCGCACCGCGGCCGGCAGGTCGGCGGGCAGGACAATCATTTTGGCGTTTTGCGAGGCGGAGAGGTTTTTGACGGCCTCGATATATTTTTCACCCAGCAGGAATACCACGGGCAGCTCGTTGTTCTGGATCGATTTGCTGACCATTTCGATGGCGGTCTGATTGGCTTCCGCCAGTAGGACTTTGGCCTGGGCGTCGCGCCTGGATGCCTCCAGACGGCCGTCCGCCTCCAGAATGGCCGCGCTTTTTTCGCCTTCGGCCCGGGTTACCGTGGCCCTCCGCTGTCTTTCCGCGGCCGCCTGTTCCTCCATGGCCTTTTGCATGGTTTGCGAGGGGTTGATGTCCTGGATTTCCACGGTTTTCAGGGTGATTCCCCAGTCGGCGATGTCGTCCGATATGGCGGCCTTGAGCTTTGCCTTGATCTGGTCCCTGGATGACAGGGCGTCATCCAGGTCCATCTCGCCGACAATGGCCCGCAGGGAGGTCTGCACCAGGGTGCGGATGGCCAGGGCGTAATCTTCCACCCCGTAGACCGCTTTTTCAGGCACCACCAGATTGATGTAGGCCACCGCATTGGCGATGATGACCGCATTGTCCCTGGTAATGACCTCCTGGGAGGGTATATCCAGCACGATGTCCTTGGTCGTGACCTTGTAGGCCACCGTATCGATGTAAGGCACAATGATGTTGAGTCCGGGACCCAGGGTTTTGTGGAATTTTCCCAGTCTCTGCACCACATGTTTGGAGCCTTGCGGCACAATGCGGACTCCCAGGGCGATTGTCACAATCACCAGAATGACGAAAACAAAAACAACGGCAACTTCAGGCATGAGTTGTCCCTCCCTTTAATTGGCGTAACTATCCAGCTGTTTAGACTGTAGGCTGAAGGCTATAGGGCTGCCGGTACTGTCGTATTACATATTTCAGATGCTTTTCCTTCAGCCTATCTACCTTGATAATTACTAATTTGTTTCCCGTTTGCCGACAATCAAGGTATTGCCGGAAATATCCTTGACGTATACCCGGTCTCCCGGATTGACTGTCTCCTCGCAGATAAAGGGCCACTCATCGGAGCCAAGCAGTGGGGTGGTAAACCGCACGACGCCTTCCTTATTCTCCACCTGGGATTTGATCACCTGGCCCGTTTCACCTAAAATGGCCTCCCTGGAAACGCCGGCCTTGGTTCTGTCGGGCATGAGCGGTTTGAAGAATTTGAACCAGAGAAAGGTAAAGAGCGATGAGGCCATGGCCCAGATAAAAAGCTGCCAGCTTAAGGACAGCCCGGGAAAGAGCCAGAGGACGCCGCCGACAAGCAGCGCCCCCAGTCCGAACCAGAAAATGGTAAAACTGGGAATAAACATTTCGGCAATAATGAGCACCATGCCGAAAACCAGCCAGTACCAGTCGACAATGTTAAAATTCATCTCTTCTCCATGACGTAATCGTGTTTTGCATCCGGTTTTTCCTGCATTGGCAAGTCCCCGCCGCGCCCTGTTTTTTTCAGGACGCTAACAGGATACGGCCGAAACAGCGGGGCAAATGGAAATTCAACTCATCAACCGCCGCCCAGGCCGCCCAGTGGGGCTGGGAGGTGTTATCCCCGCATTTGTGGAAATTGGCTGCCCAAGTCTGGCCCGCCACCCTGCCCAATGGCCCCGCGTACTCTTCCAGCAGGGAAAAAGGAATGGCAAATTCGATAAACCAGGTGATCTCCTCGGTTATCTCGGGTTCCACCACCGGCGGCAGGGAATGATAGATGGAGACCCTGCTGCCCTGGGCCGGCGTCAGACGGGTAAAATCCTTGAAACCTCCCTCCACCCGCGCCGGATCGACAATGTAGGAAGCAAGCATGGCGCCTCCGCAGTTGAACTCGAAATTGAAGTAGCCTTTCCCCGCCCGCGGCTTGACAAAGAACTCCACGCAGCTGTCCTGGTAAACCGGCTCCTGGAATCCGGTATGGATACAGCGCACGAATCTATCCCGCACCCGGAAAAAACCATGCAGCCCCACCGGACTATAGAGCAGTTTCGCTTCAGTGAGAGGACGATGATTTTTGCTTTCCGGTCTGAAAGCGTTGATGTGCAATGCAGGAGCAAGACGCCAGAGAGAACTGTCCCATTGCCTCTGCAAATCAAAAACATGAGGAACCGTTGCTACGGTGTAGTGAGGGTTTGCCATGACTGACCCGAGGTGTTTTTGTTGTTTTGCCGGAGTTCATGATGAAAAAATGGCATCCTGGCAAAATGCTACGACGGGAAAAGCTCTTTGGTCAAGCGGAATATTAAAACCCGCACGGCAGGCAGGTCAGCGCGTCCCATCATTTGTATATTTTCTGTTATTGCTGCGTTTATTATGGTAAGAAAAGCGAGATGATTCGATCTCGGCACAGGCAAGTCAGGGGTTCTGACCTTGCGCTGCCGATCTTGACAATGGGGCGACTTTGGCATGGCTGGTGACTTAATCAATTCGCATACGCTGCTGGTGGCAGGTTCGGGCTTTGCGCCGTGCAGGGATCATGTTTTTGGTTTTTTTCAGGCAAGCGTTCTGGTGAAGTATGACCAGGTGACCGTTGTTGCCGAAGAATCAATCTCAGCCGCTCATGATGGATTCATGCGGCAGCTCGAATCGGGGATGATGCAAAACAGAAAGATACTGCAGAGGTTGCTGGCCGAGCTGGGGCAGGAGGGATTCACTGATTTGAACCGCTGGCCTGAAATGGCCCAGGGGTATATCAGCAAAACCGTGCATGAGATCGCCCATTTACTGGACGGATTTTTCGGCATCGATTCAGCGTTTTATAACCTGATTGACGATTCGCACTGGGTCTCGGCCAGTCTGCTCAAGGAGATACGCACCAGCCCGGATCGCTACTGGCTGATCAGGGCTGATGGCGTTTCCCTGGCGCAGCAGGCTGATCGGGTTCCTTTTCTGCGCCGCCTCGGCACGGAGTGAACAGCCTCTTTTTACGGAGCAAGCTCAATCGGCAGGTACTCCGGCTGCCAGCGCATCTTGGTGATCAGTCTGTTCAGTTTTTCCTCGTCATTGTCATGCTGGTAATCGCTGAAGGCGCAGAGATGGCCGACGTTGGCCCGTATGGCGGTAAGTCCCACAGCCTGGGACACTTTCAGACTGACATCCTGCAGTTCCGACACAGGTGGCAGCAATTCGCCTCTGGCCATGGCCTCGGGTTTGACGCATTGGGAAACAGCGTGGGCCGCCGCGGTAAAAAATGACGGCAGCACCTCCTTGGCCCCCGAAGCGATGCTGCCAAGCCCCACTCCGGGGAAGACGAAGACATTGTTGCACTGGCTGATGCGGTAAGACTGGCCGTTGTGTTCGACAGGCGGGAAGGGGCTGCCCGTGGCGACCAGCGCCTGTCCGTTGGTCCATTGGTAAATGTCGGCCGGCAGCGCCTCGGTCATGGAGGTCGGGTTGCTCAAAGGCAGGATGACGGGACGGCTGGTGTTGGCCGCCGCCGCCTGCACCACCTCTCTGGTGAAGCAGCCGGACTGTCCCGAGGTGCCGATGAGCACGGTCACTTTTTCGTTTCTTACCACATTTTCAAGGGTGCCGTCTCCCGCCTGTTGCAGCCAGGGCAGCCGGGAGGGGTCCTTGGCGAATTTTTCCTTGTATGGTTCCATCTTCCGGTCGGTGGTGACAAGTCCCTGGCTGTCCAGGGTATAGATGCGGCCCCTGGCCTCTTCCCTGCTTAAGCCTTTTTCCAGCAGGGCGGTTTCAATCTGCTCGGCCACGCCCACTCCGCCCGCGCCAGCGCCGTGGATGAGATAGACCTGCTCTTCCAGCTTTTCCTTTTTGATTTGCATTGCTGTCAGGATGCCGGCCAGGGTGATTGCGCCCGTGCCCTGGATGTCATCGTTAAAGGAAATCAGGTCATGCAGATAGGCATCCCGGATGGCAAAGGCGTTTTGCTTGGAAAAGTCTTCCCACTGGCAGAGGGCGTTGGGAAAAACGGCCCGGAAGGCCTTGGCGAAGCGCTGCACGAAACGAAGATAATCAGTGCCCGTCAGCCGTTCATGCCGCCAGCCCAGATAAAAATCATCCGCCAGCAGCGCCTTGTTGTTGGTGCCCACATCAAGGGAGATCGGCAGGCAATGCCAGGGCGCAATACCCGCGCCCTGGGTGTAGAGCATGAGCTTGCCCAGGCAGATGGCAATCCCTCCGGCGCCCTGATCGCCGATGCCCAGGATGCCCTGGTTGTCGGTGACCACCGCCACCCGGATGCCCTGGTGCGCATACTGGCGCAGAATGTCCTCGGCCCGCTCAATGTTGCCGGGATAAAAATGAATGCCGTTGGCCGTGCGGAAAATTGACGAGTAGTGCTGGCAGGCATAGCCCACCGTGGGTGTGTAGATGATGCCCATGTAGGCTTTGATGTTGCTTTTGATCAGGGCATGGGCCAGGGTGGCGTTGCGGTCAAACAGGGAGCGGATATAGATGTAGCGTTCGACGTCATCGCTCTTGTTTTTAACCTTTTCCGCGCTGTTGACCACCTGGCTTGCCAGGGAGCGGGGAGAGGGGGGCAGGGCGCCGTCCAGTCCGAGTCTCCGGCGCTCTTCATCGGTAAAGGCCGTGCCTTTATTGATGTAATTGAAATATTGCAGGGCAAGGCCCGGATTTTTGGCAATAATCGCCTCGGTGTTGCCGTATGCCCCGTACCTGAATGCGTAAATATCTTCCGTCATGGCGGTCGTTCTCCAAATTCCTTATTTTCCGAACATCTCCTGCATGGCTTTCATGGCTTTTTCCATTTCCTGCTGCGAGGCTTCATCCATCTGCCCGTCCGGGCCGGGCTGACCCGCACCCGGATACCCGCCCTGCCGCGGGGGAGTTGGGGCCATCTCCTTCATCTTTTTTGCCCCGTCAGGCGATTTCAAGGTGTCAATCGTTGATTTGGTCATGCTGCGCGCCATGTCATCCGCCTCCTTATCGTGGGAGATCTGGACCCCGGCGGGCAGGGTAAAGGCCTTGCCAGGGGGAGAAGAGGTGTCAATATTGGTGGCAACGGTGGAAAAATTCATGCCCATCATATTAAACTGCGCCTTCAAGGTGATGTCGGTGGCGTGGATGGCATGCACGGTGGTGCCGGACATGGTCGTTACATCGCAGTCGTAACCCATGAATTTCTCTGCGTTCTGCTTGATGCCGCCCTGCATGCCCTTCATGGCCGAAGCGCCCATCTCCGCCGCATTCTTGTTGACCATCTCCTTTTCCTTGGCTGACAATTGATCATATTCCTCCATCATGAATTTCAGCGGATTGGTGACCTTGGTGCCGGTTTTGGCTGTCATGTCGAGGTGGTATATCCAGTCAGGTGAGGTGATTTCAATTTCATCGGTGCTGTTGGTGACAGACATCACCTTGGCCGTTGATTTGCGATGTCTGGCCCGTTCCTTGCCGTGGTCCTTGATGTACAGGGTTTCCGTGCCGTTTTCCGTGCCGCTGATGGTGTATTGAATGGTTGCTTCCTTAAAAGGCAGCGGGGTATCCCAGGGGTTTTTTTCCGCGGCCGCGGGGGCGGCAAAAGCGAAAGCGAGGATAATGAAAGAGAGAACAAGGGTGCAGGTTGATTTCATTGGTTTCACCGGATTTTTTAATTTGGAGATTGTCATTGTTTAGCAGATCATACAGCCATTGAAAGTTGAATAACAAGTTAAAATTCCATGTGGCGGCACAGGCATCGGGTTGCGGGCTGTTCGTCGAACTTACGGATTAAAAGACCGCGGGGCATCTGCCTGAGCAGTTACTCCACCTGGAGATCAAAGGCGGCGCTGAACAGCTGGCGGGTATAGGGGTGTTCGGGATGGGAAAAAATCCTTGCGGCCGGACCGCTTTCAACGATGACGCCGTCCTTCATGACAGCCACCTCGTCGGCCAGGGCACGGACCACGCGCAGGTCGTGGGATATGAAGAGATAGGTGATAGCGTATTTTTCCTGCAGGCTGCGCAGCAGATCAATAATCTGGGCCTGGATGGTCATGTCGAGTGCGCTGGTCGGCTCGTCAAGAACGATGAATTTGGGCTGCAGGGCGATGGCCCTGGCGATGGCGATCCTTTGCCGCTGGCCGCCGGAAAATTCATGGGGATACCGGTCGGCCATATCCGCGGTTAGCCCCACCTCGTCTAAAACCCGCTCGACAATTTCACGTCTTTTCTCCCGGCTCCGGCCGATGTCATGCACCTTTAACCCCTCTTCAATAATCTGAAAAACGGTCATTCTGGGGGAAAGTGATGAAAAAGGATCCTGGAAGACCAGCTGCAGTTCGCGGCGCAGCAAGCGCATTTCGCTGCTCTTTTTAGCCAGCAGATCAGCGCCCTGGTAGCTGATTTTTCCCCAGCCCTCAACAAGGCGCAGAATACCCATGCCCAAGGTGGTTTTGCCTGAACCCGACTCTCCGACAATGCCGTGGGTTGTGCCTTCCCGGATGGTCAGGGATACGTTGTTCACCGCTTTTATTTCTCCCGTTTTCCGCCTGAAGAAACCTTTTCTGATGGGAAAATGGCAATGGAAATTTTCAATCCGCAGTAACGGTTTACCATTGCCTTTGCTGGCGGGTTCCCCCTTGGGCACACTGTTAAGGAGTTTGATGGTGTAGGGATCTTGTGGCGAGGAAAAGATGGCGGCGCATGGTCCATGTTCGACGATGCGGCCCTGGTGCATGATGTAAACCGTATCGGCAACCTTTTTCACCATGTGCAGGTCATGGGTGATGAGCAGCATGGACATGTCCAGTTCCTGCTTCAGGTCCTGGAGCAGGGAGAGGATCTGGGCCTGGATGGTCACGTCAAGGGCCGTGGTCGGCTCGTCTGCGATGAGCAGCTTGGGCCGGCAGGCCAGGGCCATGGCGATCATCACCCGCTGCCGCTGCCCGCCGGAAAGCTGATGGGGATAGCTCAGCATCCGGTTGTCCGGGTCGGGAATACCGGTCATTGCCAACAGCTGCACGGCCTTTCTTTGTGCCGCCTCGGCCTTGAGATGCTGGTGGATCATCAGCGGTTCAATGATCTGTTCGCCGATGGTATAGACGGGATTAAGCGAGGTCATGGGCTCCTGGAAGATCATGGCGATGTCATTGCCTCGGATGGCCCGCATCTCGCTTTCCTTTTTTTCGAGCAGATTTACGCCCGCAAGGGAAATTTCGCCGCTGCAGCTGAAGGACTGGGGGTCGAGGAGCTGGAGCACGGCAAGGGCCGTGACGGATTTACCCGAACCCGATTCTCCCACCAGGGCCGCTGTTTCGCCCCGGTTAATGGTAAGAGCGACATCGTGGAGGACAGCATCATAGCCGTCACGGGAGTTAAATCCCGCATTGAGATTATTTATCCGCAGGAGGAGTTCTTTCATGCTTTTCTCGGATCAAAGGTTTCCCGCAGCGCCTCGCCGATAAAGATAAGCAGGATCAGGGTGGCCACCAGGACAATGAAGGCGCTGAGCGACAGCCACCAGGCGTCGATATTGGACTTGCCCTGGCTAAGCAGCTCCCCCAGGCTTGGCGTGGGAGGGGGCACGCCGAGTCCCAGAAAATCGAGGCTGGTCAGGGCCAGAATGGCGCCTGACATACGGAAGGGTAGAAAAGTGATGACCGGTGTCATGCCGTTGGGCAGGAGATGGCGGAACATGATGGTGGCATTGCCCACGCCCATGGCCTTGGCCGCCAGGACATAATCCAGATTGCGGCTTTTGAGAAATTCGGCCCTGACATAGTCGGATAACCCCATCCAGCCGAACATGGAAAGCAGGATGAGCAGCAGCAGCAGACTCGGTTTGAAAATCGAGGAGAAGATGATCAGCAGATAGAGCTCGGGCATGGAGCTCCATATCTCGATGAAGCGCTGAAAGAAAAGATCCGTCCTGCCGCCGAAATAGCCCTGGATCGCCCCGGCCACAATGCCCAGCAGGGTTCCCACCACGGTCAGCAGCAGGCCGAAGAGAATGGAGAGCCGGAAGCCGTAAAGAAGCCGGGCCAGGACATCGCGGCCGCGGTCATCGGTGCCGAGCATGTTTTCCCTGGTGGGAGGCGAAGGCACGGGAACATCGAGGTTGGGGTTGATTGATGCATAACTGTGCGGATTAGGAGGGAAAAAAGCCCGATTGCCCTGGGTGGTGATTTTTTCAAGCAGGAAAGGGTCGCGGTAATCGGCATCGGTTGCAAAATCGCCGCCAAAGGTTGTTTCCGCGTAATCCTTGATAAACGGGAAATAGGGGGAGCCGTTGTAGATAATGAGAAAGGGTTTGTCGTTGCTGAGTATCTCAGCGCCCAGGCTGAGGACAAAGAGAATGGAGAAGAAGATCAGGCTCCAGTAGCCCCGCCTGTTGCTCTTGAATTTCGTCCAGCGTCTGCCCAGCAGGGTGTTTTTTGTTTTTGCTCTTGATAACATTATTTGCGTTCTCGCTACTGCTGCACACTGTCAAAGGTGATGCGCGGGTCAACCATTACGTAGCTGAGATCGGACAGCAAGCGGGAAATCAGGCCGATGATGGTGAAAAAATAGAGGGTGCCGAGCACCACCGGGTAGTCGCGGTTCAGGATGGATTCATAGGCCAGCAGCCCCATGCCGTCCAGGGAAAAGATGGTCTCAATCAGCAGGCTGCCGGTGAAAAAGGCCGTGATGAAGGAACCGGGGAAACCGGTGATGATGGGAATGATGGCGTTTCTGAAAACATGGCGGTAGAGCACCCGGTTTTCGCTTAAACCCTTGGCCCGGGCCGTGAGCACATACTGTTTTCTGATCTCCTCAAGAAAGCTGTTCTTGGTGAGCAGGGTCATGACGGCCAGGCTGCCCACCGCGCT
>JACRCD010000060.1 GCA_016219175.1 Deltaproteobacteria bacterium
CAGGTCAAATCCGGCAACAACCTGATCATCAAGATCGGCAGCACCGGCGACCAGATAACCATCAATAACTGGTTCTGCGGGATTAACTATCAGGTGGACGGTTTTTCCTTCAATGACGGCACCTTGGTAACAGGCGCGGAGTTGCTGGCCAGCAGCCCGGCGCACAGCAACGGGACCACGGCAAATGATTCCCTTTCCGGTTACGAAGGCATGGATATCATGGCCTGCAACGAAGGCAATGACGCCATATATGGCTATTCCGGCAACGATACCCTGGATGGTGGCGCAGGTCTTGACAATCTCATGGCGGGAGACGGCAACGACCTCATCATCGGCGGCCTGGGTAACGACATCCTCTCCGGTGACGCGGGCAACGACACCTACCTGTTTAACCTTGGCGACGGGCTGGACACCATCAACAACTACGATGCCGCAGGGTTGGACACCGTATCCTTTGGGCAGAACATCACCCAGACGGACCTGTTTCAGGTCAAATCCGGCAACAACCTGATCATCAAGATCGGCAGCACCGGCGACCAGATAACCATCAATAACTGGTTCTGCGGGATTAACTATCAGGTGGACGGTTTTTCCTTCAATGACGGAACTTTGCTGACGGCCACGGAACTGCTGGCCGGCAGCCCGGCGCACAGCACCGGTACCGCGGCGAATGATTCCCTTTCCGGTTACGAAGGCGTGGACATCATGGCCGGCAACGACGGCAATGACACTCTGTATGGTTACGCGGGCAACGATACCCTGGATGGCGGATCAGGCGTTGACAACCTCCTGGCCGGTGACGGCAACGACCAGCTTATCAGCAGCTTGGGCAACGACACCCTCTCCGGTGACGCGGGCAACGACACCTACCTGTTTAACCTTGGCGATGGCGCCGACACCATCAACAATTACGACACCACCGGTTTAGATGCCGTATCCTTCGGCGAGGGCATTGGTCAAAGCGGTGTCGGGCTGTTCCGCAACGGCAACAACCTGGAGATCGGCTACAGCGACCTCGACAAGGTGAGCGTCAGCAACTTCTTCATCAATGCCGGCTACCAGGTGGATGAGGTCGATCTGGCGGATGGTTCCTATCTCAGTGGCGCCGATATCAACCGGATCATCCAGGACATGGCCGCCTATGCGGTGACTGAGGGGATCACCCTTGGTTCGGTAAATGATGTCAGAAACAATGAGCAGTTGATGACTATCGTTGCCAATGGTTGGCAGGCATAGCATCAGGAAGGAAAGGAAAATAGCACGGGGAGGTTCTCCTCGCCGGGCCATTTTTTTGTCTCGCGCAGGATAAGGATGGAATTGCACAATGAAAGGCTGTCTTGGGGTTGTTTGCTTTTTTCTTTTTCCGGTTTTCATCTTGCCCTGTCAGGGGCAGGCGAGGGAGTTGACCTTTACGGAAATCCTGGAGCAGGCCGTTGCCAATTCCCACGACCTGACGATGAGCACTCTTGATGTGGAGATCAGCGAACAACGGCTGGCCGAGGCCGGGGCCATGTATTGGCCCACCCTCTCCCTGCGCTTTACCAACGAGTATCTGTACGATTTGAGCAAGGAGGCGACCGGCACCGTGTCGGTTGGTGAGACGATCATCCCGGGCAATGACTCGACCTGGCAACACTCCGTTGCCCTGGCCGCCCAGTATCTGCTCTACGATTTCGGGGCCCGGCCGCGCAAATACCAAAACGTCGAGCGGGGGGTCATGCTGGCCGGACATACCAAGGCCCAGCGCCTGATCGATCTCAAGATTGAGGTTCTTTCCCTTTACGGCAACGGACTCCGGCTGCACAAGCAGATGGAGATCTGGTCCAGCCTGCTGAACCTGCGGCAGGAGGTGTATCAACTCACCCAGCGGCTGGTTGCGGCCGGCAACAAAGGCAGGCTGGAACAGGGCAATGCCGCAATCAGCGTGGCCGAGGCGCTGCAAACCCGCGAGACCCTGCGGCTGGAAATGGCGGATGTGCTGGAGAAACTCACCTATTATACGGGCACCAGCTACCAGGCCGGCGAGGTGAGGTTTGCCGATTTTCCGGCGGAAACCGGGCAGGAAATATCCGCCGACGTTTTGAACCTGCCTGGGATCAAGGCCTATGACGTGGCCATTGCCCAGAAAAAGACGGAATACGAGATCGCGTTACGCCAGTGGCTGCCAACCTTCACCCTCTATTCCGCTTATCACCTGTATGGTGATGACCCGACAAACTTTACCGGCTCCATCGAAAATCTGGCGGAAAAAAATACCACCATCGGCGTCATGCTGAACATGAATCTGTTCAACGGTTTCAGCGACCGGGCCAAGGTGGCGCGGCTGGACACGGAGCTGCGTAGATTACAGGCCGAGAAGGCCAAAAAGGTGGCGGAAGACGAACAGAAATTACGCAGCCTGGCGCAAAAGAACCTGTTAGCCCAAGTTTAACAGCATAAATTATTTGCCTAATATAATCAGCACGTTACGTCTTTAAATTTTTCGTAGTGGCACTACATTCGTGTATCTTGGCCATCAATTTATCAATTTCCGTACGCCCACCGGATCGGCTGTCAG
>JACRCD010000059.1 GCA_016219175.1 Deltaproteobacteria bacterium
CATCGGCATGCTTGGCGTCGTCATGCTCCACACCAAGCCGTTCATGCAGGATCTCTTCCCCGATCCGCCCTACCGTTTACTGGAAAACCTCTTTGCTCAGCCCTCCCGCTTTGCCGTGCCGTTTTTTTTCGCCACCGCCGGTTATTTCCTGGGACGCAAGGCGCTTGCCGATCCGCAACGCACCATCCGGGTCAAAGGCTATATCTTGCGGCTGTTTGCGGTATGGGCGGCCTGGTCGGCGGTGTATGTCGTTGTGCCTTTTTCCTGGGACCGGCTGCTCAAGGATGGCTACCTGCAGGCGATCGGGGCCAAAATTGACGAGCTGCTGGCCTCGCCGTTTATTCTGCCCCTGGAAGGAGCACGGGTGCACCTCTGGTTTCTGCCCTCCCTGATCATGGCAACGCTGCTGCTGGCCCTGTGCACCCGCAAAGGGAGGATCTGGCCTGCCTGCCTTCTTGCCGTATTGCTCTTTGCCCTCGGCCTGCTGGGCGGGCCGTACGACGAAACCCCGCTCGGCATCGATATCCCTTTTAGCACCAGAAGCGGGCCTTTCCTGAGTTTCATCTGTCTGACCAGCGGTTATCTGCTGTCACTGCGCCGGACGCCTTTCCCGCTGCCCGCGGCCTGGGCGGTCGCATGCTGCGGCCTGCTCCTGCAGATCACCGAATCATGGCTGCTGTGGAAACTTTACGGCTATCCCATGGCCTGCCATAACTACCTCTTCGGCACCGTCCTGCTGGGCGGTGGCATCCTGATGGTGGCCCTGGCCGCCCCGGATCTGGGCGGCAAAGGCGCGCTGCCAGGCGCGGGCCGCTTTACCCTGGGCGTCTATGCCTCCCACATCCTCTTTATCGATCTCCTCACTCCCTTGACCCGCTCCTTTGAGCTGCACATCTGGCAGTTGCTGCTGCCGCTGCTGGTCTGTCTGCTGTCCCTGGGGCTTACCTGGCTGCTGTTGCGAACTCCCGCCCGCGGGCTGGTTTAGGTTTTCAGCCGGTGTGGTTGGTTGCGGCAACCTGCTGATTTGTTGACCAAACAACACGGGTTGTCATTGCGGCCAACGGGAGAAACCGGTATCTCCGCCAGAAAAGATGACTCGCATCCCTTCGAAATCACATTTTCGTATACCACAGACCCTTTTTCAAAATGACGATAATGGACCTTCCGTCATTCCGGGCAAGCGCAGCGCGACCCGGAATCCATTAACCACAGGCGGAAAACCGTCCCTCCATACCCCCAGACACTTGTCACCTGACAAATTCACTAAAAAAAGGATTGACTCCAGAAATAACCAAGGATATGGTTTTCTGGTAAACAGAGAGAGTAGAGGTTCTTGCAAAATAAGCAAAAGAGTGGTTCCTGTCATTTCGACCGAAGGGAGAAATCTAATAAAATCAAGGCATTTAAAGATTCCTCACTGCGTTCGGAATGACACGCAAGTTCATTTTGCAAGAGCCTCAGTAGTAATGGAATAAGCCGGGTCAGGATACATGCCTTCCCATGGAGTGGCGTCATAGCTCTCTGCACACACTTTTGAAACGAAGGAAACAAAATGAAAATTATCATAGCCGTCATATTTTTCTTGATGACAACCTCTGCAAGCGCAGCCACTCTTGAATCCAAGGATGCTGCAAAACAATTGACCGACCAGATTATGACAAAGGTTGCTTCTGGTGACATTGAAGGCGGTCTTCTCTTGATGAAACCTTATCTGATTATTCCGGAGTCTGAATTTAACGTGATGATGGAGCAGGCAAAGCTTCAATTGCCAGTAATGCAAGGCCGCTTTGGCAAAATTATAGGCGCCGAATTTATAAAGGAAAAATCCGTGGGGAAATCATTGCTGCAGATTGTTCAGATTCAAAAATTCGAGAAACACATCATGCGCTGGAGTTTCATATTTTATAACCCTGATGGCAAATGGGTCCTCAATGCATTCAATTTTGACGATAAGATTCAATTGATGTTCGAAGAGTAGGGCTAGCCAATGAGCGCTCGGACCACGAATCGGCCAAACCGGGGTCTGAGGTGGCATGATATAAATGGACGTCAAGTATCGGGGTGGGTGGCGAAGAGTTTGTGAAAAAAGGTAAAAAATGATTTGGGAATACGGGCAAGGGGGAGAATGGAG
>JACRCD010000061.1 GCA_016219175.1 Deltaproteobacteria bacterium
GAGATGGTCATGCCTGGTGACAACGTCACCGTAGAAGGCAAGCTGATCACCCCGATTGCCATGGAAGTAGGTTTACGATTTGCGATCCGTGAGGGTGGGCGCACAGTTGGCGCCGGTGTAATTAACGAGATTCTTGAATAAGGGAACAAGCATGATACAAACACAGAAAATCCGTATCAGGCTGAAAGGCTATGATCATAAATTGTTGGATCAATCAACGCATGAAATAGTTGATACGGCAAAAAGAACAGGGGCCATAGTCGCAGGTCCGATTCCGTTACCAACCAGTATCAATAAGTACTGTGTACTTCGATCTCCTCATGTCGATAAAAAATCCCGTGAGCAATTTGAGATGAGAACGCATCGACGCTTGCTTGACATACTTGAACCTACACAGCAGACAATAGATGCTTTGATGAAGCTTGAGCTTTCTGCTGGCGTTGATGTTGAAATCAAGTTGTAATTTTACCTCATCTTTTAGCAAGGATATAGATTATGCCTAGGACACTTGGTATATTAGGAAAAAAGATCGGAATGACACGCGTTTACACTGAAGGTGGAGATGCGGTAGGCGTTACTGTCGTTGAGGCAGGTCCTTGTGTTGTTCTGCAGAAAAAGACGGAAAACAAAGAGGGATATAATGCTATCCAGATAGGTTTTGCGCCTAAAAAGGAATCTCGAATCAATAAGCCCATGGCTGGTCATTTCGCTAACGCCGGAAAAGGTGGCTTTTATCATATTAAAGAGTTTCGAGTAGACAATCCCGATAAATTTGAAATCGGACAGCAGATATTAATTAGTGATTTTTTTAAAATCGGGGATATCATTGATGTCTCGGGCAAGGTGAAAGGCCGCGGTTTTCAGGGTGTTGTGCGACGTCATGGTTTTAAGGGCGGCCGCAAAACCCATGGTTCCATGTTCCATCGTGCCCCAGGATCTATTGGCTGCAGTGCCTGGCCGAGCAGAGTTATTAAAGGCAGGAAGTTGCCTGGCCGGATGGGAAATAATATTGTGACTAAAAAGAATGTTACAATTCTTGATATTCGAGATCAAGAAAATGTTATGGTCATCAAAGGTTCCCTTCCTGGCACGAATAACGAATTGCTTCAGATTTTTACAAAGTAACCGATAAAGAGGTGCCAGAAAATGGCTGTAACAGGCATAGTGAATATAAAGAATGAAAAGGTTGGCGAAATTGAGCTTAACGACAATCTTTTTAGCGTAGAGGTAAAACCTTACATCATTCATGATGTTGTCAGGATGCAACTGGCTGGCAGGAGAGCTGGGAATGCTTGCACAAAAACGCGGGCAGAGGTAAGCGGCAGCAATGCAAAACCTTGGCGGCAAAAAGGTACCGGACGTGCCCGGTCGGGAAGCAAACGCTCTCCTGTTTGGCGAGGAGGCGGCACTGTATTTGGTCCCAAGCCACGCAGCTATAGTTTTAAATTATCCAAGAAAGTTCGCAAGCTTGGGCTGAGAATGGCATTGAGTTCCAGGTTTTCAGAAAACCGGCTTGTAGTTCTTGATGCTTTCGATATGGATGAAATTAAGACAAAAAATTTCGTCAATGTTATGGGAACGCTCAAACTTGATAATGCACTTATCGTGATCCCTGAAAATGATGAAAAATTGGAAAGGTCATCACGTAACGTGCCCGGTTACAAGGTTATTCCCACCGCAGGAGTTAACGTATATGACGTGCTTCTGCATAAAAACATTATATTACTGCAGTCCTGTGTTGACCAGCTTGAAAAGAGGTTGCTTTCATGATCGATCTATATAATGTCATAAAAAAACCATGCCTTACTGAAAAAGGTATGATTTTGCAGGAAGAACACAATCAGGTTGTCATGAAGGTGCATGTAAAGGCAAACAAGATACAAATCAAGAATGCTGTTGAACATCTCTTCAAGGTAAAGGTTGATAATGTTCGAACTGCTAACATGCATGGGAAAAAGAAACGTATTGGCACCCATTCTGGCACACGATCAGACTGGAAGAAAGCTGTTATCACCCTGGCTGAGGGGCATAAGATTGATTTTCTTGAACAGCTGTAGTCTTGCTTAACTGCTTATCGTATAATTAAATAATCGGGGTAAGAAATGGCAACAATGAAGACCTATAAACCGACATCACCGGGCAGAAGAAACTATGTTTCGATTGTCAACCCGGAATTGTCAAAAGCCAGGCCTGAAAAAGGTCTGGTGCAACCGCTGCAAAAATCTGGAGGCCGTAATAATTATGGTCGGGTTACAGCCAGACATATAGGTGGTGGCCATAAGCGCAAATATAGGGTGATTGATTTTAAACGGGATAAGGTTAATATTCCCGCCAAGGTAGCGGCAATTGAATATGATCCGAACAGATCAGCCAATATAGCTCTTATTTTTTATGCTGACGGTGAAAAGAGATACATTATATCACCCTTAGGGATAAAGGTAGGTGATGTTGTAGAAGCCGGCGAGAAAGTAGATATTAAGGTTGGCAACTGTCTACCCATGGCCAACATTCCTCTTGGCAGCATCATTCATAACTTGGAGATGCGTATTGGCAAAGGCGCGCAGATGGTACGAAGTGCCGGTGCCTCTGCTCAGCTTATGGCTAAGGAAGGCGAGCATGTCCTGGTCAAACTTCCTTCGGGTGAGGTTCGTAGATTTCATCGGCAATGCCGTGCTTGTATAGGTCAGATTGGTAATATTGAGCACGAAAGTGAAAAAGTCGGCAAAGCAGGACGTAGTCGTTGGAATGGCCATAGGCCAAAGGTTCGTGGTGTTGCCATGAATCCCCATGATCATCCAATGGGCGGTGGTGAAGGAAAAAGCTCTGGTGGCCGTCATCCCTGTACGCCTTGGGGTATACCTACCAAAGGATACAAGACGAGAAAGAAGAAGCCATCCGATAAGGATATCGTCAAGAAACGGTCATAATAGGGAGATAAAGCATGGGACGATCAATTAAAAAAGGTCCGTTTGTAGATGACCATTTAATGAACAAAGTTACAAGCGCAAAGGATACAGGATCAAGAAAGGTCATTAAAACCTGGTCCAGGCGTTCAGATATACTTCCTGAAATGGTAGGCCTCACCTTTGCAGTTCATAATGGGAAAAAATTTATTCCCGTATTTGTCACTGAGAATATGGTAGGCCACAAGTTCGGGGAATTTTCTCCAACACGGACATTCTATAGCCATGCCGGTGACAGGAAAGGCAAAAAGTAATTTTGCTGTCACCTGAAAAGGAGTCATTATCTAATGGAAGCAAAGGCTGTTGTAAAAAATATTAGAATTTCGCCTCAAAAAGCGCGGCTGGTCGCCGATATGATACGAGGCCAGCATATTGGTACAGCACTTAACACCTTGAAATTCTCCATGAAAAAAGGTGCGCGGATTATACGTAAAGTTGTTGAATCCGCGGTGGCTAACGCCAGCCAGAATGAGGCAATAGACGTTGATACGTTATATGTGAAAACAATATACGTAGATGGAGGGCCGATGCTGAAACGCATTCGTCCCAGGGCAATGGGAAGAGCGACCCGGATATTGAAAAGATCAAGCAGCATTACTGTTGTTCTTGATGAAGTTTGATTTTTGCCAAATTGCTAAATATACACATTTAAGCTAAACTCAGGCAGTTGATTTAACATAATTCTTATGTGATGGAGGAAGGTTTTGGGCCAGAAAGTTAATCCAATAGGTTTGCGCCTCAATATAGTGCGATCATGGGAATCAACATGGTACGCAGACCGTGATTATGCGAAATATTTACTTGAAGATCAGAAGATCAGAAAGTACTTAAAGAAAAGGCTTTATCATGCCGGAATTTCTAAAATCAATATTGCCCGGACCGGTGAAAAACTTAAACTGAAACTCCACACAGCAAGACCCGGCATAGTGATCGGTCAAAAGGGTACCGAGATTGAAGCACTTAAAAGCGATCTCGATAAACTGACAAACCGGCAATGTGTGGTTGACATACAGGAAGTCAGAAGACCTGAGGCAGATGCTCAACTTGTGGCTGAAAATGTTGCCCTTCAACTTGAACGGCGTATCGCTTTTCGCCGGGCAATGAAAAAGGCTGTTAATATCGCCTTGAAGTTCGGAGCAAAAGGTATTAAAATTGCCTGCTCTGGTCGATTAGGTGGCGCAGAGATGGCTCGGCGCGAGTGGACCCGTGAAGGACGTGTTCCTCTTCACACGCTAAGGGCTGATATAGATTACGGATTTGCCGAGGCGAATACAACCTATGGCATTATCGGGGTAAAAGTTTGGATCTTTAAGGGAGAAGTCCTTTCTGATTTGGAACAGGTCAGTGAATAAATAGACACGGACTGTTCTGAAAAAATAAGGGGCATAATAAGCGCTCCGTATTTAATTCAATGTAAATTTAAGCAGATTTCTTTTGATATGCTTAAAATTGATTAGGGTAATGTAGCCATGCTGAGTCCAAAGAAAGTTAAACATAGAAAACAGATGAAGGGCCGCATGAAAGGCGCAGCGCTTCGCGGTTCATCCTTGGTATTTGGTGAGTATGCTTTGAAAGCTACTGAGTGCGGAAAGATGACAGCTCAACAGATAGAAGCAGCTCGTATAGCGATTAACAGAACTGTTAAACGTGGCGGAAAAATGTGGATTCGTATATTTCCGGATAAGCCGATCACCAAGAAGCCTGCTGAAACCAGGATGGGAAAAGGTAAAGGCGCGCCTGAGTTGTGGGTTGCCCCGATAAAGCCTGGTAGAATATTATACGAAATAATCGGCGTTGAAGAAAGTCTTGCAATTAAAGCACTTAAGTTGGCAGGTAATAAGCTTCCTTTTGCAACGAAAGTTATTTCAAAAAGGACCACCATATGAAAGCAAAGGAAATCAGGGTATTATCTATTGAAGACCTGAAAGTTAAATGCATAGATTTGGCTGAAGAGCTGAATAAGTTGAAATTCCAGCATGGAATAAGACCGCTTGAAAATACAGCTAAACTGAAAGATTTGCGCAGGCAGATTTCAGTAATTAAAACTGTTATGACAGAAAAATTACAGTCAAATTAATCTATAGAGATACATACTGTCACAAAAAAAGTGTATCGCAGGATAAGAAGATGGTTGATAAGAAAGCACATAAAAAGACAAAAATCGGCATTGTTATCAGTGATAAAATGGACAAAAGTGTTGTCATCCGGACTGAACGTCTGGTGCGACATAAACTTTACGGAAAGTTTATTCGTCGCCAAGTGAAATACATGGCTGATGACCCTGAAAGCCTTTGTAGCGTCGGCGATCGTGTTATGATAGAAGAATGTCGTCCTATGAGCAAAAGAAAACGGTGGCGGTTGCGTAAAGTTGTTGAGAAGGCCGTGATTGTATAAGGCTTACAGCACTGCTTTACACTTTTAATTCTTTGTTTACATACACATTTATTACTCAATAATATTCACTGAATGGTGGATAGTTGGTGAAGATATGATACAGACAGAAACCGTTCTAAATGTTGCTGATAACTCCGGGGCGAAGAAAGTTCTCTGCATCCGAGTACTTGGAGGAACCAGACGAAGATATGCCCGTGTGGGTGACGTCATTGTCGTTTCCGTAAAAGAGGCTATCCCGAATGCCAAGGTCAAAAAAGGTGATGTACTCAAAGCAGTAATTGTTCGCACCGTTAAACAAATAAAACGTAAAGATGACACTTCCGTTCGTTTTGACGAGAATTCGGCAGTGCTTCTTTCAGGTTCTGGAGAGCCTATCGGCACCAGGATCTTTGGGCCTGTTGCCCGTGAGCTGCGACTTAAAGGTTTTATGAAAATTATTTCACTTGCCCCTGAAGTGCTTTAGGCTTCAATTATTACTTGGCTCAATTACTGCGAACTTTCAGTAACGGTTTTAAAATTTTTTATGAGGATACATTAATGGGTGCAGTGGGTAATTATCTAAAACTTAATGATAAGGTAGAGGTTATTGCCGGAAAGGATAAAGGCCGTGTTGGTAAAATTATAAAGGTTTATCCTGCCACTAATAAGGCAAAAGTAGAAAAAATCAACATGATCAAACGCCACACGAAGCCGAGTATGAAAAATCAGCAGGGTGGCATTATCGAAATGGAGGCAGCTATTCATGTTTCCAATCTCATGCTGATTTGCTCCAAGTGTGCAAAAACCGTTCGCATAAAAACCTCTCTTTTGGATGATGGGACAAAAGTCCGCATTTGTAAGAAATGTGGTGAATCAATAGAATCAAATGCTTAACCGTATTTGGTTTATTGGAGGCTATGATGGTAAGTTTAAAAGAGTATTATGAAAAAGAATGTGTGCCCATGCTCATCAAAGAGTTCGGGTACAAAAATATGATGCAGGTCCCCAAAATAGAGAAAATTGTTTTGAATATGGGATTAGGCGAAGCCGTGCAGAATCCAAAAATTGTTGAGGGAGCTGCCAATGAACTGACGCTTATCGCCGGTCAGAAGGCTGTTGTAACCAAAGCCAAAAAATCTATTGCCGGTTTTAAGCTCAGGGAAGGTATGTCAATTGGCTGCAAGGTGACACTCCGCAAAGAAAAAATGTATGACTTTTACAGTAAGCTCGTGCATATTGCTCTTCCCAGGGTTCGCGATTTCAGAGGGATTAAACCCACAGGATTTGATGGACGGGGTAATTTTTCATTCGGGGTTAAAGAGCATATTATTTTCCCTGAGATTGACTATGATAAAATTGATAAAATTAAAGGGTTTAATGTAACTATTACAACCAATGCAAAGACTGATGAAGAAGGGCGTTTTCTTTTAAGGGCTTTAGGGATGCCTTTCCGTAAATAGTTCTATTCAGGAGGAAGAGGTTGGCTAAGAAATCTTTAATAGCAAAAAGTGAGCGTAAGGCAAAATTTTCCGTACGCGCTTATAATCGCTGTCCACTCTGTGGTAGACCACGAGCTTTTATACGCAAATTTGGTATTTGCCGTATTTGTTTTCGGAATCTTGCATCCCGGGGTGAGATAACAGGCGTGACGAAGTCGAGCTGGTAACAGTTTTTTCTTTGTCTGTTTTGATTGACTGCAAAAGGAGTTGTTCAATGTCTATAAGTGATCCTCTGGCAGATATGCTGACCAGAATCAGAAATGCCAAAATGGTAAAGTTTGAAAGCCTTGAGATGCCTAATTCCAAAATAAAACGGGGTGTGGCGGAAATCTTAAAAAAAGAAGGCTATATCAGCGATTATCAAGTAATTACTGATAGTAAACAGGGCATTTTGAAAATTGGCTTGAAATATGACCAGAATAGAAACAGTGTTATATCTGGTTTAAAAAGTGTGAGCAAGCCCGGATGCCGTGTTTATGTGAAATCAGATGCGATACCTAAGGTAATGAGTGGCCTTGGAATTGCCATTATTTCGACATCTACTGGCATTCTTACTGACAGGGAAGCTCGAAAGGCCCGGATTGGTGGGGAGTTGCTCTGCACCGTCTGGTAATATTACCATATGATATGGCAGTCTGTAAATTATACAGGCTTCTCTTAATTAAGTAAACGTGAAGTAAGTAAGACACAGTGGAGATGACCAATGTCAAGGATTGGCAATCAACCCATACAGGTACCAGCTGGGGTAAAAGTTGATATTAATGGTACACATGTCAAGGTTACCGGACCCAAGGGAACTTTGGAAAGAAATATACGGCCCGAGATCGGCCTTGATCAGGCTGATGGAGTCATTAAGGTAAAATGCCTCGATAACAGCAAACGAACAAGTGCCTTTAGCGGGCTTACTCGTACGCTTGTTAATAACATGATTCTCGGCACTGAAAAAATGTTCAGCAAGAAACTGGTCATAGAAGGTGTCGGGTATAAGGTTGATTTGCAAACTGATGTACTGACCCTCAACCTCGGGTTTTCGAACCCCGTAATTTTCAATCTTCCTGCCGGGGTTTCCGGTAAAGTAGACAAAACAACCATAACTCTGGAGTCGATAGACAAAGAGCTTCTTGGTCTTACTGCCGCGAAAATTCGTGATATTAGAAAGCCCGAACCTTATAAGGGTAAAGGTATACGATATGAAGGTGAACATATCGTCAGAAAGGCCGGCAAGTCAGCGTCGAAGTAACAAACAGAGTAACATTTGAATTTATTTAGGTTAAAACAATGGCGAGAACAAATCAAAAAACTGTTGCACGTGGCAAGCGTATCAAGAGAATAAGAAAGAAAATTTTGGGTACTGCTGAAAGACCGCGCCTGCGTGTTTTTAAAAGTTCTAAACATATATATGCCCAAGTCATTGATGATGTTGCGGGTCACACCATGTGTGCGATGTCCACATGTGATAAGTCCTATACCCCTGTTGATGAAAAAGGCAAAACAGCAACAGCTCATCAAGTAGGAATTCTTTTGGCACAGAAAGCAAAAGAAAAAGGCATCAACAAAGTAGTTTTCGACAGGGGCGGCTATATATATCACGGCCGAGTAAAGGCTTTTTCAGATGGTGCTCGTGAAGGCGGGCTTGAATTTTAGTAATTTTTTTCAAGCGTGAATCATATAAATTATTTGTAATTGTTGGGGGTGCAAGTTGGCCGATTTTAAAAGCGATAAGATTGATGATCAGCTTATTGAAAAGATTGTATACATCAACAGGGTAGCTAAAGTTGTTAAAGGTGGTCGGCGTTTCAGCTTTAGTGCGATTGTAGTAGTAGGTGATGGTAAAGGTAATGTCGGTTATGGACTTGGCAAGGCAAATCAAGTGCCTGAAGCAATCCGGAAGGGCGTAGAGAAAGCTCGTAAAGACATGAAGCCTGTTGCTATCAATGAAATTAGCATCCCCCATGAGACGAATGGCAGATTTGGTGCAGGCAAGGTAATGCTAAAACCCGCTTCTGCAGGTACTGGCGTAATTGCCGGTGGCGCAGTACGTGCGGTCCTTGAAGCAGCAGGGATTCAGAATATTCTGACCAAATGCCTTGGTTCCCACAACCCTCATAATCTTGTTAAGGCGACTCTCGATGGTCTGAGAAAACTGCGCAGCGTTGAAAAAATTGCAGCTCAGCGCGGGATGACAGCTGAAGAGATACTTTCATAATTTTTTATACATTTGCATTATGCTTCAAGGCAAATGTTCAACAGTTTAATTTCCGGATAATTATTTCGTATATGAATGCGATGAGTTATTGATAGGTACGGTCATGGCGAATGAGCTTAAAATTACTTTGAAAAAAAGCGTGATAGGCTGCACGGATAAAATCCGTGCAACAGCCATAGGTCTTGGTTTGACCAAAACGAACAAAACGATTGTTCGGAAGGACACTCCTGAAATCAGGGGAATGATAAGCAAGGTTCAACATCTTGTGCAAGTGGAGGAAGTATAATGTTGTCATTAGCAAATTTATCTCCGCAGAAAGGTTCAACCAAGCAGAGGAAACGTTTAGGCAGAGGCCCTGGTTCAGGCCATGGTAAAACCTCAGGCCGTGGTCATAAGGGTTTCAAGGCACGTTCAGGCAGCGGTATTAAGCTTGGTTTTGAGGGCGGTCAGATGCCTTTGCAACGGCGCTTGCCCAAACGTGGCTTTAACAACATATTCCGGAAGGAATACGCTGTTGTCAATGTTAAGGATCTTGAGAAATTCGAAGCTGGTACAAAAGTTGACAGGCAGCTTTTGATTGAGGCCGGGCTTGTGCGTGCAAAGGATAATTTTGTTAAGGTTCTCGGAGACGGCGAGCTTACCAAAAAGGTTACTGTCGCGGTTGATAAAGTCAGTTTAAGCGCCCGCAAAAAAATTGAAAATGTCGGCGGCTCTGTCGAGGAATAAAAAGAGGACTTTATGGCCGGTGCCCTGCAAAGCGCAGCAAATATACCAGAATTAAGAAGGCGTATAACCTTTACCCTTATTATGCTTGCCGTTTATAGGGCCGGGGTGCAGATCCCAACTCCTGGAATTAACGGAGAAGCTCTTGCTTCTTTTTTTGAAAAAAATGCCAGTACCCTTTTTGGCATGTTTAATATGTTTTCCGGCGGCGCCTTAGAAAATTTTTCTATTTTTGCCCTGGGCATCATGCCCTACATCAGTGCTTCGATCATATTCCAGCTTTTAACCGTTGTCGTTCCCCAGCTTTCCGCTTTATCCAAGGAGGGCGAAGCCGGGCGCAGAAAAATAACACAATATACCCGTTATGCAACTGTCGGATTAAGTCTGATTCAGGGCATGATGATAAGTGTCGGCCTTGAAGGCATGGTTGCCCCCGTTGGCAGTGAAATGATCGTTATAAATCCTGGTTGGGCTTTTCGCCTCATGACAATGCTGACCTTGACTTCGGGCACCGCTTTTATCATGTGGCTTGGCGAGCAGATGACCGAACGCGGCATAGGCAATGGCATTTCCATGATTATTTTTGCGGGTATTGTCGCCAGGATGCCTGCCGCCGTGATTAATACATTTAAGATGGTTGGCGCTGGTGAAATGACTCTCATATTTTTGCCTATTTTGTTGGCAATGATGGCGGCAGTTGTTTCTATTATTATATTTTTTGAAACCGCTCAGCGTAGAATCCCAATACAATATGCAAAACGGATGATCGGCAGGCAGATGTATGGAGGACAGAGATCGCATCTCCCTCTTAAAATTAATATTTCCGGTGTTATTCCTCCTATTTTTGCCTCTTCAATCATGATGTTTCCGGCAACAATTGGCGGATTTATTAAAATCGACTGGGTTCAGCAATTAACCTCACAACTGGCCTGGGGTAGTCCCCTGCATACCCTTCTGTATGTTGCGTTGATTGTTTTTTTCTGTTTTTTTTATACTGCGGTGACGTTTAACCCCATAGATGTCTCCGAGAATCTTAAAAAACATGGTGGATTTGTCCCTGGCGTCCGGCCGGGGAAAAAAACTGCTGAATTTATAGATAAGATTATTACTCGGATAACAGTTATAGGCGCTTGTTATATAAGTATTGTCTGTATTTTGCCTACAATATTGATCAGTAAGCTCAATGTACCGTTTTATTTCGGGGGTACTGCTCTTTTGATCGTTGTTGGTGTTTCCCTCGACACTCTGTCGCAGATAGAATCGCATTCAATCTCTCGCAATTATGATGGTTTTTTAAAGACTGGCCGCATCAAGGGCAGAAGATAGTTCAGGCGCTTAATGTATGTCCACCGCGATTGTATTGAAGTCTGCTTCAGAGTTAAAAATCATGGAAGAGGCAAACCAGATTGTTGCAGAAACTCTGTCCATGTTAAAAGGACATATCGCTGCTGGCATCACAACATTAGAACTTGATAAACTGGCGGAGAAATTCGCCCGTAAAAACAATGCAGTCCCTGCCTTTAAAGGTTATCGTGGTTTCCCCGCTAGCCTTTGTGTTTCTCTTAATGAGCAGGTTGTGCATGGTATCCCTTCTAGGAAAGTAGTTTTACAGGAAGGTGATATTTTGAGTATTGATTTTGGTGTCTTGTATAAAGGTTATTATGGTGACGCCGCCGTCACGATTCCAGTTGGAACTGTCGCATCTGAAGCCGTAAATCTGCTGAATGTAACCCGTGAATCCTTACACAAAGCAATAGAACAAGTACAAGTTGGTAATAGAATAGCAGATATTTCCCAGGCTGTGCAAAAATATGTCGAAGAAAAAGGGTTTTCTGTTGTTCGTCAGTTTGTTGGGCACGGTATTGGTCAGGATTTGCATGAACCACCTGAGATCCCAAATTATATACGTGCCGGTAGATCCCCCAAATTGATTGCTGGCATGGTTTTAGCCATTGAGCCCATGGTCAATGCCGGAGCCAACGGGGTAAAGGTCTTGAAGGACGGTTGGACGGTCGTGACATGCGACAAGAGTTTGTCGGCCCATTTTGAACACTCTGTTGCAGTAACTGAAAATGGTCCTCTTGTTTTAAGCCGTGGCGCTGAAAATTAATTTATTACTAATTAGCTGGAAATTGAGAAGTAAATAGGTTATAATAAAAAATTGTTTTGTGTTTTTTTGCCTGGTCGGTTGTGCTTTTTGTTCTTTGCCTGCAGTTAATCAACCCCAGCAATGAAATGGATCCGTAATTATTTGAGAGGATGACATAAATTTATGGCTAAGGAAGAGGCCATTACAGTTGAAGGGACAATTATAGAACCATTACCTAACGCCATGTTCAGGGTTGAACTTGATAACGGGCATAAAATTCTCGCGCATATTTCGGGAAAGATGCGAATGCATTTCATAAAAATTTTGCCTGGTGACCGAGTGACAGTTGAACTCTCCCCCTATGATTTGACAAGAGGTCGGGTTACATTTAGGGCAAAAAGTCAAAAAAAGAAATAATTTGTAGGTGAATTAAATGAAAGTACGGACATCTGTTAAGAAAATATGCAGTGATTGTAAAGTGTTCAAACGTAAAGGTGTGGTGCGAGTTTCTTGTAAGATTAAGAAGCATAAGCAACGGCAAGGATAGTTGAAATTATAATGAGGAGGTAGACCTTGGCTCGCATAGCAGGCGTTGATTTGCCCAAAAATAAGCACATGGAAATAGCCCTTACTTACATTTATGGTATTGGGCGTACGACAGCACGTAAAATTCTGGATAAGGCTAACTTGTCGTATACGTATAATAGCGATAATGTTACTGATGACGATGCTGTACGTATCAGGAAGATACTTGATGACAATTATTCTGTTGAGGGCGATAAAAGACGTGAAATTGCCCTTGATATTAAACGATTGATGGATCTTGGCTGTTATCGTGGCATAAGGCATCGTCGTGGACTTCCCTGCAGAGGGCAGCGCACTAAAACAAATTCTCGGACACGCAAGGGCCCTCGCAGAAGTGCTGGTGCGCGGAAAAAATAATTTTTTGATTTGAGAATATTAACGGACCTGAACAGGAGATATAAATGGCCAGTCCGAAGAAGAAGACAAAACGTAAAGAAAAAAAGAATGTGCCCGAAGGTATTGTTCATATCAAGTCCACATTCAATAACACTTTAATTTCCATAACCGATAGAATGGGGAATGTGATATCTTGGTGCAGTTCCGGTGTTCTCGGTTTTAAGGGGTCCAGAAAAAGCACCCCTTTTGCTGCTCAAAATGCTGTTGAAACTGCCGCAAAGGTAGCGATGGATCATGGGATGCGCAAGGTTGAAATCAATGTGAATGGACCCGGACCAGGACGTGAATCTGCAATACGAGCTCTGCAGGTTGTCGGTTTTGAAGTAAGCAGGATTTGTGATGTTACTCCCGTTCCTCACAATGGCTGCAAGCCTCCCAAGAGAAGAAGAGTTTAAGTAATTTTAATATAAATTTGCGACCTGCAACGTTATTGAAAAGTGATAACGGAGGTATAAATTGGCCAGATATACAGATGCTGTCTGCCGGCAGTGCCGGCGAGAAAAATTAAAGCTGTTTCTCAAGGGAGACAGGTGTTATTCAGATAAATGTTCTGTTGATAAGAGAGCATTTCCCCCCGGACAACATGGGCAGTCGAGGATGCGTAAGGTGTCTGACTATTCTATTCAGCTGAGGGAGAAGCAGAAGGTTCGTCGTATTTATGGAATGCTTGAAGGGCAATTCAGAAGATACTTTGAGATGGCTGAACGTGCGAAAGGTGTGACAGGTGAAAATCTCCTTGTCTTTCTTGAGCGTCGACTGGATAATGCTATATTTAGGCTTGGATATGCTTCTTCGCGTTCACAAGCACGCCAATTGGTTAAACATAAGCACATTATAGTTAATGGTAAAACCGTTAATGTCCCTTCATTTCTCGTTTCTGTAAATGATGTGATAACTATCCGTGAAAAAAGCCGTAAAATCGAAACTATAAATGATAGTCTTGAGGCTGTTGCCAGGCGAGGTGTACCGAACTGGCTTGAACTGGATCAGAAAAATTACACTGGTAAGGTAAAAGCTCTCCCCGATCGGCAGGAAATTACCATGCCGATACAGGAACAGCTGATTGTTGAACTTTATTCTAAGTAATATATTCTGTTGTTCTTATATTATTTAGATTTTACAGCAAGAGAAATATGATGGCAAATGAGGAAATCTTGACACTAGAGTCAACTCCATTTTATCGTAATTGGCATGATCTCATTACCCCGAATCCTTTGGAAATAGATCATGAAACCCATACAGCAGATTATGGAAAATTTGTTTGCCAGCCCTTGGAAAGAGGATTTGCGACAACCATCGGTAATGGTTTGCGGCGCATTCTTTTATCCTCCATACAGGGGGCTGCCATCACATCTGTAAAAATTGATGGGGCACTGCATGAATTTTCTACACTTCCGGGCATCCTTGAAGATGTCACCGAGATTATTCTCAATTTAAAGGAAGTACGTTTAAAGTTGAATACTGACGAGACCGCAATAGTCAGAATAGAAAAACGAGAAAAAGGGAAGGTCACGGCGGCAGACATCATTACCCGGAATGCCGTTGAGGTCATGAATCCTGAAAAGCATATCTGCACTATTTCCGGTGACGGAAATTTTATTGCTGAATTAGAGGTGAAATGGGGTAAGGGATACTCACCAGCCGAAAAAAACAAATCCGAAGAGCAGGCTGTTGGTGTTATACCTATTGATGCTATATTCACACCAATAAAAAAAGTTAATACGCTTGTTAGTCAAGCACGTGTTGGTCAACGTACTGACTACGATAAGTTAACAATGGAAATTCTTACGGATGGTAGCGTAAAACCTGAAGATGCCCTTGCCTTTGCTGCCAAGATTCTTAAGGAACAAATGACTGTTTTCATTAACTTCGATGAGGAGCAGATTGAGCAGTCTGAAGAAATTAAATATGATGTGAAAGAAGTTAAAGAGAGCAATGTAAATCTTTATAAAAGCGTTGAAGATTTAGAGCTTTCCGTTAGATCAGCTAACTGTTTACGTAATGCGCAAATTAACTATATAGGTGAACTTGTTCAGAAAACTGAAGCAGAAATGCTTAAAACAAAGAATTTTGGGCGCAAATCTTTGAATGAAATTAAGCAACTTCTTTCACAAATGGACCTTTCACTTGGTATGAAGATTGATAAATGGGATCCCCCTGCATCGTCTTCTTCTTCGATAGATGATCAGGATGAATAAAGAGGCATAGGAATGAGGCATAAAAGGACAGGAAGAAGGCTAGGCCGGACCACTTCTCATCGCATTGCAATGGTACGTAACATGGTTACTTCCTTGCTTGAGCATGAACGCATAGTAACAACAACACCTAAAGCAAAGGAAGTGCGGAAGGTTGCTGATAAAATGATAACTTTAGCAAAACGTGGTGATTTGCATGCCCGTAGACAGGCTTTGGCCTTTATACGTGATCAGAAAGTAGTTGCTAAACTTTTTGATAAACTCCGCGCTGATTATATGGACCGCAATGGGGGATATACCCGGATTATTCAAACCGGCAACAGAATCGGTGACGCTGCCCCTATGGCAATACTTGAGCTGGTTAATTATCAGTTGACCGTTGAGGCCGCGACTAATAATTAAGTCTGCTACCCAATCTAAATTGCAGTCTAAAAAACCCGGAACATTTAATTAATGTTCCGGGTTTTTTTATGCGGATTTTCGATACCGCCTGTGCTAACCTGTAACAATTAGTTATTTGCACTGTGTTATGAAGCCGCTCAAAAAAAATTGGGTTTGTGGTTAAAATGTAACGTCGTGAGATACCTCACTTTCCAGCTGAATCACCCCCAATGCTGGCTTACGCCCTGGCCGCAGCTCTTTTTTGTCGAGCCCGTTAACCATATGAATTGCAGGTGTCTGATAGCAAAGGATAAAAAGATGAACGATGAGAAAGTGTATAAATTTGTTGAGTTTGTTGGGACAAGCAAAATTTCCTGGGAGGATGCTGCCATGAATGCAGTTAATACCGCCAGCAAGAAATACAGCGATTTGCGCATAGGTGAGATTATTAAGCAGGACTTGACAATAGAGGGAGGCAAGATCTTTTTATATCGGGTTCGCATAAATATTTCCTATCGATTTCATTTATAATAGTCAGTTCCGTACAGGGTGGGAAATCTCCTTTAACCTATTGCCGGTGGTTTTTTCTATAAAGTTCCTTTCGCCCCTGCCGTTCCCGGAGAAAAATTATTTTTTCGTCTTTTTTTATGGATTAAAAGAAAATATTTGCCTTGATCTCGTTCATTTGTTATTTCTTAAGATAGTTAGTGGTACAGTTTTTTTTAGTCAGAGTTCTAGGTCGATTCCTCACTAAAAAAGGATAGTCAAACTGTGTGACTATGAGAAATCTGTAAACGTTAATTATTTTTTTAAGTGATTCCTCATAGGAATGAAGGAGCAGTAATGGTGCAAGGCAAAGTGAAATGGTTTAATGAATCCAAAGGATTTGGTTTCATTGAGCGCGAAGATGGCGATGACGTTTTTGTGCATTTTTCTGCAATTAAAGAGGAAGGGTTTAAAACCTTAAACGAAGGACAACGGGTGGAATTTGAGATTGTTGATGGCCAGAAAGGCCCAGCCGCTGCAAATGTGAAAAAGATATAATAAAAAATATAATTGAGCTATTTCAGTCATAATTTATACTAAAAGCCCATCCGTCTTCCAGGTGGGCTTTTTTTTACAGCCTGCGTCTGTCAACAACCCGTACCGCCTTTCCTTCAAAACGTTCCAGGGTTTTTTCCTCAACGAGTTTCACGTCAACGCCTATGCCAAGTTCAGTGGCCAGCCTTTTTTTAATGTGTTCCATCAGTTGCCGTTGTTTCTTCATCTGATCGAAGAAGATGGATTCCACCACCTCCACGAGGACAGTCACCTTGTCCATGCGGCCCTCGCGTTCGACGATGATTTGGTAATGGGGCTCCGTTCCTTCAATGTCAAAAAGAATTGATTCTATCTGCATCGGGTAAACATTAACACCTTTAATGATGAGCATGTCATCGGTTCTGCCTATCACCCTGGACATACGGCGCAAGGTTCTGCCACATGAACATGGCTCGGCAAGCAACCGGGCCAGATCCCTGGTGCGGTAACGAATGACGGGAAAAGCCTCTTTGGTGATGGTGGTGAACACCAGCTCTCCCAGTTCGCCCGGGGCAACCGGTTCAAGGGATTGCGGATCGATGACTTCAACGATAAAATGGTCTTCATTGATGTGCAGGCCGTTGCATTCCCGGCATTCGCCCGCCACCCCAGGCCCCATCACCTCACTTAAGCCGTAGTTGTCCGTGGCGATTATCCCGAGTTTGTTCTTAATTTCCGTCCGCATTTCCTCTGACCACGGCTCCCCGCCGAAAAGACCATATTTCAGCGACAGGGCGTTGATGTTGATATCCATTTCCATCATGGTATCCGCAAGAAGAAGGGCGTAACTCGGGGTACAGACAAGAGTGGTGGTTTTAAAATCCTGTAAAATTTGAATCTGGCGCTTGGTGTTGCCGCTGGAAATTGGAATGACAGAGGCGCCGATCCGTTCCGCCCCGTAATGGAGACCGAAACCGCCGGTGAAAAGCCCGTAGCCGAAGGCAATCTGCACGACGTCATCGGCTCCCACGCCGGTAGCCGTCAAAATCCTGGCCACCATATCAGCCCAGTTTTTGATATCGTTTTTCGTATAGCCCACCACAGTGGCCATGCCCGTAGTGCCTGATGAAGCATGCACACGCACGACATCGCGCAGGGGCACGGCAAAAAGGCCGTACGGATAGTTGTCACGCAGATCATCCTTGGTGGTGAAGGGCAAGGATCGCATTTCGTCCAGAGCGGAGAATCCATCTGGATTGATGCCTGATTCCTTGAATTTTTTCCGGTAAAAGGGGACATGAGTTGCAACGCGATACAGGGTTGATTGAAGCCGCTCCAGCTGGAGTTGCTCGAGATCTTCCCTTGACATGCATTCTTTTGCCTTATCCCAGTACATTTCAGCCTCCATGGATTTTATAAAGAACTATCAGTCCAGATCACAGCGAGCGCCTTCATTGCAGACCTCTCGCCCCAGATAGGCCCGTTGCACATCCTTGTTGACGAGAAGATCTTCAGCCGGACCCTGCAGGATGATTTTGCCGGTCTCGAGAACATACCCTCTGTCAGCTATACCAAGCGCCGCTTTGGCATTCTGTTCGATCAGAAGAACCGTGTTCCCCGCTGCCCTGAGTTTTAAGATAATCTGGAAAATATTTTTGACAATGAGCGGAGCAAGGCCGGTGGATGGTTCATCAAGCATAATGAGTTGCGGTTTGGCCATCAGCGCCCGGCCCATGGCGAGCATTTGCTGTTCGCCTCCGGAAAGGGTGCCGGCCAACTGACTTTCACGGTCCTGCAAAACAGGGAAAATATCGTAAATAAACCGCAGTTCCTGATCCGGCTGAAATTTTTTTCTTTTATATTGCACGTAGCCGCCGAGGATGAGATTTTCGCGCACGGACAGGGTGGCAAAGACCTGCCTGCCCTCGGGCACAAGAGAACAGCCGGCGGCGACAATTTTTTCGGGTTTTGTCCGGATGATCGGAGCCCCTAAAAGTTGAATCTCACCCGCGCCAGCCTTGATAATACCAGCGATGGTATAGAGCAGGGTGGTTTTCCCCGCCCCGTTTGCCCCGATGATGGTGACAATCTCGCCACTGTCCACATGCATGGAGATACGCTTCAAAACCCGCAGCTTGCCGTAACCTGCTTCAAGATTTTTGATTCTAAGCATCGGCGCCACCCAGATAGATCTCTATCACTTCCTTGTTGAGTTGAATGGCGCTTGGGGTATCCTCGGCGATTTTCTGGCCGAAGCTCAGGACAACGATTTCATCGGAAATATCCATGACCAGCGACATGTCATGTTCAACAAGGAGAACCGTGATGCCATGAGACTGTATTTTGGTGATAAGCCGGGCAATTTCAGCGGTTTCATAAATATTGAGTCCGGCAGCCGGTTCATCGAGCAGGAGAAGTTGCGGTTCCGAGGCCAGGGCCCTGGCAAACTCAACGGCCCGCTGCTGCCCAAAGGCGAGGCTGGTTGCTTCGACCTGGGCGAATTGCCTTATTTCGAGAAGTTCCAGCAGTTCATAGGATTTCGTTTTTATTTCATTTTCTTCCCGGCGGGTCGCGGGAAAGGGGACCATGCCCGCCATAAATCCTGATCTGCTGCGGGTATGGCGGCCAAGCATGACATTTTCCAGGGCGGTCATGCCGGGGAAAAGCTTTATATTCTGAAAGGTGCGGGAAATACCCTGCCGGGCAATCTGATAGGGCCTGAGCCCGTGGATCGGTCTGTCCTCAAAAAAAATTGTTCCCGAGCCGAGAGGCAGATTGCCGGAGATAAGGTTAAACAGGGTGGTCTTCCCGGCGCCATTGGGACCGATAACCGACTTGATCATCCCTTTTCGCACGGCAAAGCTTACATCGCTTACGGCCTGCAAACCGCCGAAATGTTTGTTCACATTTTTAATATCTAACAGCGTCATGTTGGCTAACCTTGCGCGCCTTCTATTTGCCGGCAGGAGATTTCTTGAAAAATTGCCAGATAGGCAGGCGCAGCAGTCCGTTCGGGGCAAAAAGCATGATAATGATGAGAATTGAGCCGAAAACGGCATCATCGTAGGAGCCGAACATCCCCCGCAGGGAAAGGAAATTCAGAATGGCCGCCATGGTGAGCGCGCCCCACAGATTCGCCATGCCGCCTATGGCGACAATGGCGACATAGCGGACAGACTTCATGATGCCAGCCTCGGAAGGGCCGATGCCGCCATTGTAATGGGTGAGAAGAATGCCGGCCAGGGCGGCGAAAACGGCGCTGAGAACAAAGGTATACAGTTTGTAGCGGGTGGTATTGACCCCCATGGCGTTGGCCGCCTCCTCCGAGCCGTGGATGGCCCGCAGCGCGCGGCCGACGCGGGAGTCAATCAGGTTTTGCAGCAGGAGAAAGCCGATAATCAAGGTGGAGCAGGCTATGTAATAGTTTTGCACCCGGTTGTTGAAATCGCCGCTGACAATGAGGTCAGGAAGCAAGACGAATCCGGGAACAGCGGAGATCCCGTCAGCCTGCCCGAAAATTTCCGAGGCGAGGGCGACCCGGTAAATGATAATACCGAAACCAAGGGTGGCCATGGCAAGATAATGACCTTTCAATTTCAAGACCGGGATGCCGATCAGAAAGGCAATGGCGGTGGCCAGGATTAAGGCGACAATACAGGCAGGCCACGGGTGCACGGAAAGCAGGGTCTGGCCGTAGAGGCTCTGCCTGGTAACCAGGACGCCACTGGCCTGCATAAAACTGATGAGAACGTTGCCCTTTTCCAGCAAGGGGGTGAGGTTGTAAGTGGTCAGCACCGCGGAGGTATAGCCGCCTATGGCGAAGAACCCCGCGTGTCCGAGCGAGATCTGGCCCGCGTAACCCATGACGAGGCAAAGGCCAATGACAAGCAGGGCATAATAAGCCGTCATGGTCATCTGGGTGAGATAATAAACCGTGCCTGTCATCTGGGTCAGCTGTTGAATGCCGATCAGGACAAGCGCCAGCAGGGCGACGGGAATATATTTTCCGGCCTTCATCAGAAATCCTTTAAACCTGCTGCTTCCTTGCTGCCAAACAAGCCATGCGGCCGGATAAAGAGGATGAGCAGCAGAAGGGCAATGGAAATCGCGTCCTGGAAGGCAAGGGGGACAACAGAGACGCTGAAGGCTTCAATAATGCCGAGAAGAATTCCCGCGGCAACGGCGGCCATGCTGTTGCCCAGGCCCCCAAGCACGGCCACGGTAAAACCCTTGATGGCCAGACCAGTGCCGCTGTCATACTGGGTATAGGTTATGGGAGAAACGACACAACCGGCCAGGGCCCCGATTCCCGCGCTGAGCATGAAGGAAAACGTCACCATGTTCTTCGTGCTGATGCCGCAGAGCGTGGCGGCAAGGCGGTTTGCCGCGCACGCCCTCATTTCCTGGCCCAGCGAAGTGTATTTGAAAAAAATACTGAGGAGCAGGACAATGATCGAACAGACGGAGATCACCCACAGCACCTGGGGCGAGATGTTCGTGCCCCAGAGCTGAATCGTGGTGATTTCATTGCCGTTAAAATAGGGCAGCGAACGGACCCCCTCACCCCAGACATGCAGTGCTGCCTCCCTGATGAGAATGGAGATGCCGATGGTGATGATGATCATGCGGAGAATGGAGGGACTTTTCAGCCAGCGGATAAAGATTATTTCAATGAGGGCGCCAATGAGCATGGTGATGAGCACCGCCAGCCCGATGGCAAGGGGCAATGGCAGCATGGAATGCAGCGAGATGGCAAGCATGCCGCCCAGCATGACAAACTCTCCCTGGGCGAAATTAATAATGCCGGTGGTATTGTATATGATATTAAAGCCAATGGCGACGATGGCATAGATGCTGCCATAGGTTATACCGGCAACGAGATATTGAAAAAAAAGTTGTGATGTCATTGGTGCGTGATCAGGCAGGAGAAAATCGCGTCTGTTTCAGGTCAGCAGGCAGAGAAAGGGGTGCTCAGGCAGCCGGTACCCCCCTTTCTCTCTATAAAATTATGTTATTTATTTAACGACGGAAATTGTTTTTAGCACGGGTGGCTCATTGTACTGGACGAATTTACCGTCTTTGACGGTCAGCATGGCGAAAGACTCGATGTCAAGGCCGTTATGATCGGCGGGGCTGAAGTTGAAGATGCCGGCGGTACCGACAAAACCCTGCAGGTTCTCGATGGCATTCCGCACCTTTTCGCTGTCAGAGCTGCCGGCCTTCTTCATGGCTTCGGCCAGGATCATGATCGCGTCATAGCCATGGCCGCCAAAGGTGCTGGCAGGCTCCTGGAATTTGGTCTGATACTCGGTGCTGTACTGGGTAAGGATGTTTTTCTGCTGGTGGTCAGCAGGCAGGGTATCGGCAATAAGCAGACGGCCGGCCGGGAAGATAAGGCCTTCTGCTGCCGCGCCGGCAGCCTCGACATACTTGAGGTTGCCGAAACCGTGGCTCTGGAAGATCGGTACATTCCAGCCGGCCTGGCGAATGTTTTTGACAACAATGGCCTGGGCGGGCACGATGGACCAGTTGACCACGGCCTGGATCTCGGTATTGGCCTTGATTTTGGCCACAACAGCGCTCAGGTCGGTGGCGCCCTTGTCGTATACCTCGGCGGCAACGATCTGGATGCCCATTTCAGGGGCAATGGCCTCAAGCTGTTCCTTGCCGGCCATGCCGAAACCGTCATTGCCCGCCAGAACGGCGATTTTGGCAATGCCCATCTTCTGCATTTCCATGTAGATTTTTTTGACGGCATAGCTGTCTTTCTGGGGAGTTTTGAAGACGTACTTGGCAACGGGATTAACGATCTTCTCAGCCGCGGCGCAGGAGAGAAGGATGGTCTTGCCGTCCTCGCAGATCTGCTTGATGGCCATGGTTTCACCACTGGTGGACGGCCCGAGGATGGCCAGCACTTTTTCCTCTTCTATGAGCTGTTTGGCAAAGGAGATGGCCTTTTCAGGCGTGCTGCCCGAGTCCTTGACAATGAGTTCGATGGTGTCGCCATTGATGCCGCCCTTGGCGTTGATCTGTTCCACCTGCATTTTGATGGTCCTTGCTTCGGGACCGCCAAGGTTCGAGGCGCCACCGGTTTCCGCCAGGATGGCCCCCACCTTGATGGATTTCGCCTGGGCAACGGCAGTCGGCAGGGCAATGAAAATTGCCATGGCCCACAGAGCAAGAACGGTAACGGCTGAAAGAAAAAATCGTCTCATATCGGTCTCCTTTTCCATTTGAATAATTGCGGGAACCTTATTTTGCAGGGCGCCCTTGTGCTATTGCGGATCAAATAGCATAAACCTCTTCACCGGACAGCAGCCTGATGCCGCCATTGACCAAGGCATTGATGGCGGCATCGAGTTTTTCAAAGCGGAAAATAATCAGCCCCGTTTCTCCGCTCTTTTGCGTAAAAGCATACATATATTCAATATTTAAATCGGCTTTCTTGATAATCTGCAGGACGTTGGCCAGACCGCCCGGTTTATCCTGCACTTCCGCCACCACCACCTCGGTGGTGCCCACGGTAAAGCCTTTCTCTTTCAAGACTTTGCAAGCGCTTTCCGTATCGTTGACAATCAGGCGCAGAATGCCGAAATCCGAGGTGTCGGCCAGGGACATGGCGCGGATGTTTATCCCTTTTTCCGCCAGAATGCCGGTGATTTCCGCCAGCCGGCCGGATCTGTTTTCTAAAAAAATAGCAATTTGTTCAACTTTCATAGGTCCCTCTCTCTAATAGAAGATGCCGTAAACGCACATAGAGATACATACTTCGACAATGGCATTAGATCTTGCGTTTGTCAATTACCCTCTTGGCCTTGCCCTCACTGCGCTGGATGGATTTAGGTTCAACAAGTTTGACCCGGCAGCTCACGCCGAGCAGATCCTTGATCTCATTTTGGATTTTTTTGGGGAGACCTTCCAGCTTTTTCACCTCGTCGGAAAAGATCGTGTCACTGACCTCAACCTGGACCTCCAGGGTATCCAGGGTCCCTTCCCGGTCAACAATGATCTGGTAATGGGGTTCCACCCCTTCGATGCTGATCAGCACATGCTCGATCTGGGAAGGAAAGACATTCACCCCGCGGATGATCAGCATGTCGTCGGAGCGGCCGGTCACCTTTTCCATGCGGTGGAAGGTCCTGCCGCAGGCGCAGGGGGCGGTGATCAGCCGGGAGAAATCCTTGGTGCGGTAACGGATGACCGGAAAGGCCTCTTTGGTTAGGGTGGTGAAAACCAATTCTCCCTTCTCGCCCAGGGGCAGAGGGGCAAATGTCTCGGGATGCACGATTTCCGGCAGGAAGTGGTCCTCCATGACATGCAGACCCTTCTGCTCTTCCGCGCACTCAACAGCAACCCCTGGTCCGATTATCTCACTTAAGCCATAAATGTCAATGGCTTTCAAGCCAAGCTGTTTTTCGATCTCCTCGCGCATGTTCTCACTCCAGGGTTCGGCTCCGAAGACTCCGACCTTAAGCGCCATCTCCTTGGGATCAATGCCCATGTCCACCATGGCCTCGGCCAGATTCAGGGCATAGGAGGGGGTGCAGAGCAGGACGGTGGAGCGGAAATCACGCATGAGCATGATCTGGCGTTTGGTGTTGCCCCCGGAAACGGGGATAACGGTGGCCCCGAGGGTTTCGGCCCCGTAATGGGCGCCGAGGCCTCCGGTGAAGAGGCCGTAGCCATAGGCGTTATGGATAACGTCCCGGGGGGTGGCCCCTGCCGCGGTAAGACAGCGCGCCATCAACTCGGACCAGATAGCGATATCCCGCTTGGTATAGCCGACCACCGTGGGTTGGCCGGTGGTGCCGGAGGAGGCGTGGATACGCACCACCCTTTCCAGCGGCACGGTGAAAAGGCCGAAGGGGTAGTTTTTGCGTAGATCCTCCTTGGTGGTAAAAGGGAGCTTGCCGATGTCGGCGAGCGTCTTTATGTCGCCGGGGGCAACTCCCGCCTCATCCATCTTGGCCCGATAGTATGGTACTCTGGCATGGATCCTTTCAATCTGGGACCGCAGTCTTTTCAGCTGCAGGGCCTCCAGCGCCTCCCTCGGCAATGTTTCATATTCTTCGTTATAAATCATTGTTCCCTCTCCAAAAATGCGGTGCATCTAGGCCGTTATCTTGCGGCCCTCTTTGAAAGCGGCAATATTTTCCTCAAGTTTTTTGGGAATTCTTTTTTTGAGTACATCAAGAAAAACTTCTTCCGTGACCGGCAGAAAGGTTGAGAGGGCCCCAACCAGCACCAGGTTTGCCGTTCTCACTTCTCCCACACCCTTGGCAATGCTGAAACCATCCAGGGGGTAGACAGTTATGCCCCGGCTGGTCAGTTCGGCAAGCAGATCGGCCGGATAGACCATTTTTCCGGTGGCCACGATGGGCGGGGGGATCTGGTGGGTATTGACGATGACTTTGCTCCCCTTATGCAGAAAGGGAAGATAGCGCACGGCCTCCATGGTCTCAAAGGCCACGGAAAAATCGGCCTGGCCGGGATCGATGAGGGGTGAATAGACCTTTTTGCCGTAGCGCAGATGGGCGACAACCGAGCCGCCGCGCTGGGCCATGCCGTGCACCTCGCTTTTTTTGGCGTCCAGACCGCTCGCAAGCAGGGCAAAGGCGGTGATTTCGCTGGCCAGCAGAATACCCTGGCCGCCAACCCCGCAAAAAAGGATGTTTCCGCTTGGTTTCATTTATTGTCCTCCGCTTTGCCGATGGCCTTGAATTTACAGACCGCCAGACATTGCCCGCAGCCGTTGCACATCTCCAGGCTGATGCGGCTATAGCCTTTTTGTTTTTCCTTTTTGCCCAGCTTTTTTGCCTCAGCGGCTGTCAAGGGCACCCAGCTGATGGCAGGGCAACCCAATCGGAGGCAGCTCGTGCAGCCGGTACATTTATCCAGGGCGACGGCCAGCGGCGTTTTGGGCCGTCTCCGTTCCTCGGGCAGGAGAATGCAGGGCGCCTGGGCGATGATGACGGAGGTTTCCGGGCGCTCTATTTCTTCCTGTAAAACCTTTTTTGATTCCTTGATGTCGTGCGGATTGACGGTGCGCACGTGCTTGACCCCGATTGCCCGGCACAGTTCCTCAAGGTTGATGGTATTGGCGGGCTCGCCCATGAGGGTGTTGCCGGAGGCCGGGTTCGGCTGGTGGCCGGTCATGGCGGTAATGCGGTTGTCGAGGATGATGACGGTGGACACGGATTTATTGTAGACCATGTTGATCAAGCCCGTGATGCCCGAGTGCATGAAGGTTGAATCGCCGATCACCGCCACGGTTTTGCCCTTGCCCTGCTCGCCCAGGGCCTTGTCCATGCCGTGGGCCACGCCGATGCTGGCCCCCATGCAGACGCAGGAGTCCATGGCTGACAGCGGAGGCAGGAAACCCAGGGTGTAGCAGCCGATATCCCCGGAAATAAAGACATCAAGTTGAGCCAGGCTGTAGAAAAAACCGCGGTGAGGGCAGCCCGGGCACAGGTTGGGGGGGCGGGGCGGTATATCCACCGGCGCAAAAACCTCTCCGCTCTCCAGGCCCAGGGCTTTTTTGATGATAAAGGGGTTGAGTTCCCCCATGGCCGGAATTTTCTCCTTGCCGGTGCAGGCAATGCCTTTGGCCTTGATATGGATTTCGAGAAAGGGATCAAGCTCCTCGACGATAATGAGTTCATCAACCTGGCCGGCAAAATCACGGATCAGGTTAAACGGCAGGGGCCAGGTGGTGGCGATTTTCAGCACCGAGGCCTTGGGAAAGGCCTCTTTTACGTAAAGATAGGAGATGCCGCCGGTGATGAAGCCCAGCTTTTTATCGCCTTTTTCCACGCGGTTGCCGGAAAATGATTCGACATAGGTTGAAAGCCTTGCCATACGTTCGGCAATGGCCCGGCGCCGCACCCTGGCGTTGCCGGGCAGCATGACAAATTTGGCCGGCATCTTTTCAATTGCCACGGCTACCGGGCCTTTCTTCCTTTTTCCCGTCGGTACCATTCCTTTGACATGGGCCACCCTGGTGGTGGTCCGCAACAGCACCGGGGTGTCGAATTCCTCGCTGATGGCAAAGGCTTCTTTCAGCATCTCCAGGGCCTCGGCCGGATCGGAGGGCTCCAGCATGGGCAGCTTGGCGGCAAAGGCATAATTGCGGTTGTCCTGCTCGTTCTGGGAACTGTGCATCTCAGGGTCGTCAGCGGTGATGATGACAATCCCGCCCCTGACCCCGGTGTAGGCGGCGGTAAAAAGCGGATCGGCGGCCACGTTAAGTCCCACATGCTTCATGGTGACCAGCACCCGGGCCCCGGCAAAGGAGGCCCCCAAACCAACCTCCAGGGCGACTTTTTCATTGGGCGCCCATTCGGTGTAAACATCATCATACGTGCAGAGATTCTCCAGGATTTCCGTGGAGGGCGTGCCCGGATAGCCGGAAGCGACCGTCACTCCCGCCTCCCAGGCCCCGCGGGCAATCGCCTCATTGCCCGACAACCATTGTTTATTTTTTGCACTGACTTTCGTCACGGGATTCTCCTTGCCGCAAGTTTCAATCGGCAGTGTCCGGGTAGGCGGACACGGTCATTTTTTACTTTGCCATGCTACTTATCATGTCTATAAAGGAAGTTCAAGCAAATGAACGGGGAGAAAGAGGTGAAAGTGCATTTTCCCAGCGATCAAAAGGGGCAAAATTGTGCTTGATTATCCAGGGAAAAGCTGTCAAAATTGAAAAAGATTATTGTCAACATTGATGGCCGCCGGAGAATTTTCCGCGCTCGCCGTACCGCGCGGGTATTTTTGTGCTCTATCGTCACGAAAATCAGGCGGCAAGCCTTTGCCCCAAGCCATCAACATTAACATGATGTTTTATTTGTAATTCTTTCAATCCCCCTGACCGGGAGGTCTGAAGTGGCCGTTCGATTTACCCAGAACCCGCGACCAGACGGCGGCGAAACGCTTGTTCCGGCCGGAATACTGCCGGTCGTCCTGATCTATGCCGTTTTTTCCGCCCTGTGGATTATCTCCTCCGATAAGGCGGTGGAACTGCTGTTCAGTGATCCGGCTCACATCACTCTGGCCAGTACCCTTAAGGGCTGGCTCTTCGTTGTGGTGACCTCAATCATGCTTTACGGGCTGATGCGGCGGCTGGTGATCGGTTGTGATCAACCGGCCACGCCATCTCCCGCCGCTCCTCGTCCTCTCCTTCTGCCCATGGTTCTGCTCATCGCGGCCATCGTCTTGATAACGGCAGGCGAAATCACTCATTCGGTTATTCATCAAAAAGAGAGTGAAGAGGCTGTCCTGCACACGGTTGCCGACCTCAAGGCAAGTCAGGTAACCGACTGGCTGGCCGAACGTCACGCCGATGCCCAGTTTGTGCAGCTCAGCATGTCCTGGTTCGATCTCTATCGCCGCTGGCGCGAGACGGGAGATCCTGCCAGTCTTGAACAGCTGCAAGGCCAGCTCCTGCGGTTCCGGCACAGTAATGAATTCCAGGGCATTCTCTTGCTGGACGAGGATGGTAAACCCCTGTGGAATTCGGAAAGCGCTGAACTCTCCGTTGATCCGGCCCTGGCCGCCCCCCTTGAACAGAGCGGCGCCACCGGCGGGATAATCCGTCTCGGACCGTACCGGGACCAAGGCGGCCGTCTCCATATTGATTTTATCGTGCCTCTGTCTGGCGGAGACAGGAAACCACCGCCGGTGGTCGTCCTCTATGCCGACCCGGCGCACTATCTGCTCCCGACCCTGCAGGCTTGGCCAACCCCCAGCTCCACCGGCGAAATCATGCTGTTCCGGGCGGAGGGGGGGCAGGTGTTCTGCCTTAAAGAGCAGTGCGCGCGCGCCATCGCTGCCAAGCCGCCGGGGCTGCCAGAAAAAAGACTGCTCACCGCCCAGGTGCTGAGCGGTGAGGCCAGGCTTGACAGCCTGATCGAAGGTGTGGATTACCGGGGCGTGCCGGTCATGGGGGTGGCGCTGTCTATCCCGGATACGGACTGGTTTCTGGTGGCGAAGCTGGATAAAAGTGAATTTTATCAGAAATGTTATCTCAGCGTTTTTTGGATCGCCCTGACCGGCATGCTGGCCCTGTTCATGGCGGTGGCCGGCATTCTCATTTTCCGCCAGCGCCAGGAGTTGGCCGCCTCTCTCTGTTTAGGCGAAATCCAGGCGGACAGGCTGCGCGCCCTGGCTCTGCTCGACTCCATTGCCGAGGGTTCCGAAGACGCTATTTTCGCCAAGGATACCGAGGGGCGCTATCTGCTGTTTAACCAGGCGGCGGTGCGGGTCACCGGCAAGAAGGTGGAGGAGGTGCTGGGCCGGGATGACAGGGCCATCTTCCCGCCGGAGGAGGCCGAGATGCTGATGGCCCTCGGCCGCCGGGTGATGGACGAGGACAGGACGATGACCGATGAGGAGTATCTGACCACCGTTGACGGCAAATTTACCTTTCTCGCCACCAAGGGGCCGCTGCATGATGTTGACGGCAAGGTTACCGGCCTGTTCGGCATTTCCCGCGACATCACCGAGCGCAAAAAGATGGAAGACGACCTGAGGGATTCGCTGGCAGAGAAGGTCGCCCTGCTCAAGGAGGTGCATCACCGGGTCAAGAATAACCTGCAGATCGTGGCGAGCCTGCTGACCCTGCAGGCAGACCGGACACCAGACCCGAATGTGGTGGACGTGCTGCACGATACCCGTAACCGGGTACGGTCCATTGCCCTGCTGCACGAGGTGCTGTACCGTTCCGGCAATCTGGCCCGGATCGATTTTCCCGCCTACGTGCGGGAGATATGCACCCAGCTGCAGCGTTCCTTCGGCCAGGCGGGGGCGCGGGTCCGGCTGGAGGAGAATGTCGCCGCCATCGGTTTGTCCCTGGAGCAGGCCATGCCATGCGGTCTGATCATCAGCGAGCTTGTCACCAATGCCCTGAAGCACGGTTTTCCCGGCGGACGTTCCGGCAGGGTGACGGTGGAGTTAGACCATGCCGCGGGGCAGCAGCTCGTTCTCTGTGTCCGTGACGATGGCGTGGGGCTGCCCCCTGATTTTGATCCGGCGGCCACCACCACCCTGGGTCTGCAACTGGTGGTAAACCTGTCTGGTCAATTGGGCGGCAGTATGGAAACAAGCCGGGGGCCTGAAGGCGGGGCTGTTTTCAGGGTTCTTTTTCCGGAATTACCCAAAGAAATTCCGCCCGGAGGAAAATTGTGAATTCTTATCGCATTCTGGTTGTTGAGGACGAAGCCATCGTGGCCATGGATATCGAGGCTCGGCTGGCTGCCATGGGTTATGATCTGGCCGGCCGCGGGTCGAGCGGCGAGCAGGCCCTGGCGCTTACGGCGGAGAAACGCCCCGACCTTGTCCTGATGGATATCCGCCTCCAGGGGGGGATGGACGGCATTGTCGCGGCTGAGGAGATCCGCCGCGGATTCCATATTCCCGTCATCTTTCTCACCGCCTATTCCGAGGATGATACGCTGGAACGCGCCAAGCTTGCCGAGCCCTTTGGCTACATCTTGAAACCCTTTGACGACCGGGAGCTTAAATCGGCCATCGAGATCGCCCTCTACCGGCATCAAATGGAAAAAGAGCTCCTGCGCATGAATCGCCTGTACGATGTGCTGAGCCATGTGAACCAGGCCATTGTCCGCCTTCGTTCACAAGATGAGTTGCTGCCGGCCATATGCCGCCTGGTGGTTGAACATGGCGGCCTGGATCTGGCCTGGATCGGCTGGCTCGATGCCGCCACCTCCCGGATCCATTCGCTGGCCCATGCCGGCAATCGCTGCGAGATACTGGATAAGGCGGAATTCATTGCCGGCCAATGGGAGGAAGGCTATGGTGATCCCGGCAGGGCCATCCGGGAGGGCAAACCTTTTGTGTGCAACGAGTGTGACAGCGGGCGATGTCTCTACCCGGACGGCATGTCGCCCGCCCGCTTCGGTTTTCAATCCTGCGCCTCCTTTCCCCTGCGTTTTCAAGGGCGGCTGACAGGGGTTTTAAATCTCTGCGTAACGGCGCCGGGCTTCTTTCAGAAGAAAGAGATCGATCTGCTGGAGGAAGTAGCCTTTGATATCTCATTTGCCCTCGACATGCTTGAAGATGACAGGCAGCGCAGGCGGCTGGAAGAAGAGAGGAAACTCACCTCGGAGGTGCTGGGGCTGATCAACAACGCCCGAGACAGAGGCGAGCTGCTGAAAGCGGTGCTGCCGCGCCTCAAGAGGTGGTCCGGCTGCGAGGCGGCCGGCATCCGTCTGCGTGATGGAGATGATTTTCCCTATTATGAGACTTCCGGTTTCCCGGAAAGATTCGTGCGGCTGGAAAGGAGCCTTTGTTCCCTCGACGCCCGGGGGGAGGTGCTGCGTGATGCCGGGGGCAAGCCGGTGCTGGATTGCATGTGCGGCAATGTCATTCAGGGGCGGGTTGATCCGGCCAAGTCCTTTTTTACCACGGACGGCAGTTTCTGGTCGAACTGCACCACCGAGCTGCTGGCCGCCACCAGCGAGGCCGACCGGCAGTCCCGGACCCGCAACCGCTGCAACGGCGAAGGATACGAATCCGTGGCCCTCATCCCCTTGCGCTCCGGTAACGAAACTTTCGGCCTGATCCAGCTCAATGATAAGCGGAAAGGACAGTTTACCCTTGAAAAAATTACCCTTTTTGAACGGCTGGCAGCGCAGGTCGCTAATTTCCTGGCAAAAATACAGATGCAGGAAAAACTGAAAGAGAGCGAGACGCAGCTGCGCTCCATCGGCGATAACCTGCCCAACGGTTATGTCTACCAGTATACCCATGGGCCTGACGGGAAGCCAAAATTTCTGTATGTCAGCGCCGGAGCGGCCCGGGTTCACGGGGTAAGCCCGGAAGCGGCGGTGCGTGATGCAACTTTCTTGCTGAGACAGATCGACCCGGAACAGGTTGAAGAGTTCAGGCAGGCGGAAGAAAGCAGCGCTGCCGGACTGACTGACTTCAGCATGGATCTGCACATGCGCCGGCCCGACGGTAATTGGCGGTGGCTGCAGGCCTGCGCGCGTCCCCGTAAAAAGCCCGATGGCCAGATAATCTGGGATGGCTTGGTCATCGACATCAGCGAACGCAGAGAGGCGGAGACCCAGCTGCGTAAACTTTCCGCGGCGGTGGAACAGAGTCCGGTGGCGGTTGTCATCACGGACCTGCTGGGCAACATCGAATACGTGAATCCCGAATTCACCAGGATCAGCGGCTACACGAGGGAGGACGCCCTGGGCAGGAACCCCCGCATCCTCCAGGCAGGTGAAACTCCGGTCGAGGTCTACCGTGATCTCTGGGAGACCATCACCGCCGGCCGCGAATGGCGAGGGGTATTTCATAACCGGCGCAAGGACGGGACACTTTTCTGGGAACGGGCCTCCATCTCGTCGATCCGAGACGCAGCCGGAACCATTACCCATTTCATCGCCGTCAAAGAGGACATTACGGCCCAGAAATCCCTGGAAGAGCAGTTCCATCAGGCCCAGAAAATGGAATTTATCGGCCGTCTGGCCGGTGGTGTGGCCCATGACTTCAACAACATGCTGATGGTGATCAGCGGCCATACGGAACTGGTCATGGAGCAGACCGGCCAAGACAGTCCCGTCTACCGGGACCTGCAGGAGATCAAACGCGCCGCCAAACGTTCAGAGGGGCTTACCCGCCAATTGCTGGCCTTTGCCCGCAAACAGACGATCAACCCGGTCATGCTGAACTTGAACGACACCCTGACAGGCATGCTGAAAATGCTGCAGAGACTGATCGGCGAGGATATCGAATTGAGTTGGCTTCCGGGCCGTGAGCTGTGGAGCGTTAAAATTGATCCCTCCCAGATCGATCAACTGCTGGCCAATCTGGCGGTCAACGCCCGCGACGCCATCGCCGGCAATGGCAAGGTCACCATTGAAACGGGCAATACGGTGCTCAATGAGCAACTCGATGATCTGCATTGCGCCGGGCAGCAGGAATGTGTTGCCGGCCAGTATATCATGCTTGCGGTCAGCGACACCGGCTGCGGGATGACGAGGGAGGTGCTCGACCATATCTTCGAGCCGTTCTTCACCACCAAGGAAAAGGGCAAGGGAACAGGTCTGGGGCTGGCCACCGTCTATGGCATCGTCAAGCAGAACAACGGTTTTATCACGGTTTGCAGCGAACCGGGGCAGGGAACGAGATTCCGGATCTATCTGCCCCGCTATGATGCCCAAGCCATGGATGTCCAGCCGGAAATCATGACTGAAACCCCGCCCAGGGGCACGGAAACCGTGCTGATCGTTGAGGACGAGAAGGCGATTCTGGACCTGGGCAGGAGGATTCTTGAGCGGCTGGGCTACAGGGTCCTGACCGCTGACACCCCGGAGGAGGCGATCAGGATGGCCAAGGAATATGCCGGACCCATCCATCTGCTGATCACGGACGTGGTGATGCCGCAGATGAACGGCAAGGAGCTGGCTGAGCGGTTGAAGACCATCATCCCCGGCCTGAAATGTTTGTACATGTCCGGCTACACCGCCAATGTCATCGCCAGGCACGGCATCCTTGACAAAGGCGTCATCTTTCTGCAGAAGCCCTTTTCCGCCAAGGAAACAGCCATCAAGGTGCGCCAGGCGCTGGAACAGAACTCTTGATTCCTGTTTATCGTGATATTTCAACCGCGTGCGCAACAAACGGCTGTTGCGCACCGCCGCCCCTTGATTCTTTTCCGGCATGGCATTTTGCCGGGAACCTGGTATAACATGCAAAAAAAATTATAATACGCTAGACTCGGGCAAAAGTCGAAAAAAGCCGTCATGGATGTTTAAGCTGGAGGAGAGAAATTGCCGGACCGGAAAGATATTGCCGCGATCCTCGCCGAGCGGCACGGGCCGGAAATCCAGGCCCGCATAGAGCAGGGGGTGGTGGGCGTCATGGGCCTTGGCGGGCTTGGCTCCTCCGTTGCCGCCGCCTTGGTCAGAATAGGTATTGGCAAGTTGCTTCTCGCCGATTATGATACGGTGGAACTGAGCAATTTGAATCGCCAGTATTATTTTGCCGATCAGATCGGTTTGCCGAAGACTGTGGCTCTGCGGGACACCCTCCTCCGCATCAATCCCTATGTCTGCCTGGAAACAATTCATGAACGTCTCACCGAGGAACGCATCCCTTTGCTGTTTAAGGGGGTTGATGTTCTGGTGGAATGCTTTGACGACCCGGCGATGAAGCCTGCCGCCTTGCGCGCGGCTCGCGGCAGCCTGCGAGGGATCGGTTATGTGGGGGCCTCGGGCATGGCCGGTTTCGGGGACAATAATCGCATTGTCACCCGCAGGATCTATCCCCGCGTTTACCTGGTGGGCGACAGCGAGGCCGAGGTCGGCCCCAATCAAGGGTTGATGGCGCCCAGGGTGGGGATAGCCGCCCATCATCAGGCCAACCAGGCGCTGCGTTTGCTGCTTGGTGTGGATGAGGATACCGGAAGCTGATGAGTTGTTGAGCTGTTAAATTTTTTGAGATCCTCGTATGGACGAACGACAAAAAGCGCTAGAAGAAGTCCGCAATCTGAGTCCAGATGCGACCAACTTTCATATAGTGAATCTCCATCCCGATTTTTTTGATGGGACACTTTATGTGGTTGGCTTTGAAGAAGGCGATAAAATATTCCACAACTATGTATTCGTAAACTCGAGCGGGTGTCATCTGAGTAAGAACGAAGCGCTTCTGCTCTCGATGGTTGCGAAAAAGTCAAAGAAAAGTCATGTAATCGAGTTGCTTGGCGGTATCTCAGGGATTATCGGCCTAATAGTCACCCTGACTATTGTCTATATAGTAGTACGCGACCCTAAGGCCGAAATTCCACAAATTTTATCGACAGCACTCACAGCTATATTGGGGTTTTATTTTGGCAGTAAATCATCAAGGTAATCCGAAATTTTAACAAGGTGCTCAACCGGACAGCAAAAATGATGCGCTTTTTGTTTCCTCCGATGTGCTCCGGCTGTCCGTTAGCTTTGCGTTAAGTTGATAAGCTGACGAGCTGATAAGCCAATAGCCATGAGCCAAATGCCAAGAGCTACTATGCGGATAATCTGTAACGATGAAAAAAAAGAGATCCGGCCCGGCACGACGCTCGGCGGTTTTCTCGGCGAGCTGGGCGTTAATGTTGATACGGTTTTTATTGAATGTGACGGCGTCATCATTAAAAAAAATGAATATGACACCTTCGTGCTGCCCGATGGCGCCAAGGTGGAACTGATACGTTTTGTGGGAGGCGGATGACATGTTAACCATTGCCGGCCGGGTTTTCAGATCCCGGCTGTTCGGAGGCACGGGCAAGTTTTCATCCCCCGGGGTGATGAAGGAGGCCCTTGACGCCTCGGGCTGCGAGATGGTCACCGTGGCCCTGCGCCGGGTCGATCTGGCCAATCCCCAGGATGACATCATGAGCGTGCTGGACCGGCGGAAATATCTTTTTCTGCCCAATACCTCAGGCGCTCGCGACGCGGATGAGGCGGTGCGTCTGGCCAGGCTGGCCAGGGCCGCCGGCGGCGGGGAGTGGCTCAAGCTTGAGGTGACCCCGGACCCGCGCACCCTGCTGCCCGATCCGGTGGAAACCCTGAAGGCCACCGAGATCCTGGTTAGGGAGGGCTTCATCGTTCTGCCCTATATCAACGCCGATCCGGTGCTGGCCCTGCGGCTGCAGGATGTCGGGGCGGCCGCGGTCATGCCGCTCGGCTCACCCATCGGCACCAATCAGGGCATTCTTACCGCCTTCCAGATCAGTATTATCATTGAGCAGGCCCGGGTGCCGGTGGTGGTGGACGCGGGCCTCGGCGCCCCGTCCCATGCGGCCCAGGCCATGGAGATGGGGGCTGATGCGGTGCTGGTCAATACGGCCATCGCCGTGGCCGGTGATCCGGTGCGCATGGCCCGCGCCTTTGCCATGGCGGTGGAGGCCGGCCGCGAGGCGTATGAGGCGGGCCTGGGCGAAAAACGGCTGGAGGCGGATGCCTCGTCCCCGGCCGGCGGGCTTGATTTTCTGCGCTGAATTTTTTTAAACGAAAATGACCCAGGAAACATTCAACATCCCTGATTTCAGCAAGCTGCGGCAGCTCATTGACGCCTCGACAGAGGCGGACGTCCAGCGCGCCCTGCACAACGACAGGATCGATATCGCAGGCCTGGCCGCCCTGCTGTCGCCGGTAGCCGACGCCCTGCTGCCCCGGCTGGCCGCCCGTTCCGCCCATATAACCGCCCAACGTTTCGGCCGCACCATTCAGCTCTATGCCCCGCTCTATCTGTCCAATTTCTGCACCAACCGCTGCGCCTACTGCGGCTTTGCGGCCAATAACACAATAGAACGGAGGGTGCTGACCCTGGCCGAGGCGGAACAGGAGGCCATGATTCTGCAAGGCCGGGGTTTCAACCATATCCTGCTGGTGGCGGGCGAGGCCCCGGCCCGGCTGGGTGTTGATTATCTGGCCGAACTGGCCCTGCGCCTGCGAGACCGCTTCGCCGCCATTTCCATTGAGGTGCAGCCCCTGGAAGAGAAGCAGTACGCTCGTCTCTTTGCCGCGGGCATCACCAGCGTGGCCGTCTATCAGGAGACCTATGACCGCACGGTTTACCGGCAGGTGCATCATGCCGGCAAAAAATGCGATTTTGACTACCGGCTGGCCACTCCGGCCCGGGCCGCTGGGGCCGGCATGCGGGAAATCGGCATCGGCGCCCTGCTGGGTCTGGCTGACTGGCGGCTGGAGGGTCTGGCCCTGGGGCTGCATCTGGCCTGGCTGCGCAAACATTACTGGCGCACGGCGCTGACTGTTTCTTTTCCCCGGCTCCGTCCGGCGGAAGGCGGGTTTCAGCCCCTGGTTGCGGTTACCGAGCGCATGCTGAGCCAGTTGCTTTTTGCCCTGCGTATTTTTGACCCTGATGCGGGGCTTCTGCTGTCAACCAGGGAGGAGGCCCGCTTCCGGGACGGCATGATCGGCCTCGGTCCCACCCGCTATTCCGCGGGCTCCTGCACGGCTCCGGGCGGCTATGCCCATCCCGAGTTGACGGGCGAGCAATTTTCCGTCGGCGATCATCGTTCCCTGGGGGAGGTGTGCGCCGATATCTGCCACAGAGGATATGACCCGGTCCGCAAGGATTGGGATGCAACGTTCCAGAGAAAGGAAGCGAGCCGGGAGCCGGCCGCCGCTTCCCGATGATTCCAGAGAGAGGAGAGTTATGGCTGCACAGGATTTGAAAAAAATGTACACCACGATTTTAGGCGATCATTTCCCCATGGAGATGAAGATTTCCTTTGGCGATCAGACCCTGGTTTATCGCAAGAGGACCTGGAAAATCCCCATGGAGGACGGCACCATTGATGAACGCGGGGTGCGCTACGGCGAGAACCCGGACCAGGAGGCCGCCCTCTACGAGCTGGTCAACGGCAACCTGGCGCTGGGCGACTGCAAATTTATCGAACCGGGCCACGGCCTGGTGAGCGGCATCAGCGTGGAAGACATGCTGCAGGTGGGCAAACATCCGGGCAAGATCAATCTCACCGACATCGACAACGGCCTCAATATCCTCAAATATCTCATGGACCGGCCGGCCGCTGTCATTTTGAAGCATAACAACCCCTGCGGCGCGGCCTACGGCAAGACCCTGGCCGATGCCTATAACCGGGCCAACCGGGCCGACCGCATCGCCGCCTTCGGCGGGGCCGTGATCATGAGCCGTGCCGTTGACCGGGAAACGGCGGAGCTGCTCAGCGGCAATTATCTGGAGGTGGTCTGCGCCCCGGATTTTGAGGAGGGCGCCTTGGATATCCTCAAGACCCGCAAGAACCTGCGGGTCATCAAGATGGGTCGCATCGACCGGCTGGCCGACTTTGAAAAGTACCGTTACGTTGATTTCAAGAGCCTGATCGACGGCGGCATCATCGCCCAGCAGTCCGCGGTCAACTCCATCCGCAAACCCGAGCATTTGAAGGACGCGGTCACCACCTACAAGGGCCGGGAATACCGCTGTGAGCGGCAGCCCACCGCGGCCGAGATCGACGACATGCTGTTCGGCTGGGCCGTGGAGCATGGCGTCACTTCAAACTCGGTCATCTATGTCAAGGATGGCTGCACCGTAGGCATCGGCACCGGCGAGCAGGACCGGGTGGGAGTGGCCGAGATCGCCGTGCACAAGGCCTATATCAAGTATGCCGATATCATCTGCTTTGATAAGCTGGGCATCCCCTATGCCGACATGGTGCTGCAGATCGAGCAGGGCAAGCGCGACAAGGCGGACCAGGAAATGATCGACGCCCAGACCAAAAAAGACCGGGCCGGTCTGCCCGGCTCGGTGATGATCTCCGATGCCTTTTTCCCTTACCGTGACGGGGCGGACGTCGGCATCCGCCAGGGGGTGGGCGCCATTCTGCAGGCGGGCGGCTCCATGCGCGACTTTGAAACCATCGAGGCGTGCAACGAGGCCAAGCCCCAGGTGGCCATGAAGTTTACCGGGCAGCGCTCCTTCAAGCATTAAGCGGGAGTTGACAAACGGTTCCTTTTCCGCTGTTATATTCAGTATGAATGGAGCAGCGGCAAGAGACAGGGCACGGGACACACCACGACATGGTCGGGTGTTGTTTTGCGCCCTTTTTTTGTTGAGTTTCTTTTTGGTCTTTCCGCCCCGGCTCGCGCGGGCGGATGAAGCGGCGGAGATCATCAAAAAGGTGGAGGACAACCTGAACGGCAGGTCCGCGGTGCTCAAGATCGCCATGATCATCAAGACCAGCCGCGCCACCCGCACCATGAAGATGGAGAGCTTTTCCGTGGGCAGCGAGAAAAGTTTCATCAAGATCACCTATCCGGGCAAGGATTACGGCATCACCTTTCTCAAGATCAACGACGCCATGTGGCAGTATGTGCCGCGCATTGAAAAGATCATCAAAATTCCCGCCTCCATGATGCTGCAGAGCTGGATGGGCACCGATTTCTCCAATGACGACCTGGTGCGGGAGAGTTCCATCAGCCGCGATTATACGGCGAAAATTCTCAGCCAAAGCGACACGGCATATGAAATTGAACTGCTGCCGCAGCCCGAGGCAGCCGTGGTCTGGGGCAAGCTGGTCATGGGGGTGGCGAAGCCGGAGCTGCTGCCGCAAAGCGTCCGCTATTATGACGAAGAGGGGGTGCTGGTGCGGATTCTCGAATACACGGAGGTGAAGCGGCTGGGCGACCGCCTCTATCCCTCCCGCTGGGTGATGCTGCCCCAGGACAAGGAAAAGTACGGCAACCAGACCATCATCGAAATCACCGAGGCAACCTTTGACGTGGAAATCGATGAGGAGTATTTCAGCAAACGGGCCCTGCAGCGCTTTTCGGAATAAAGAAGCGTTCCAACGGGCAAGCGTTTCAGCGATCAAGCGATCAAACGCTGAAACGTTTGTACGCTGAAACGCTGAAACGCTGAGGCGCTGGAACGCTTAAACGTTGACTGGAACGCTTAAACGTTGAAACGATGGAACCGTTGTTCACTGGAACGTTGGAACTATGTTTTTCAAAATCGCTGTCCGCAATATCCGCGCCTACAAAAAGCGCAGCATCATCACCGTGATTCTGCTGGCCTGCACCACCGCGCTGCTGGTTTTCGCCACGGCCTACATGGATGGCTCCCATGAGCGCATGATCCGGAGCAGCGTGGAGATTTACCCCGGCTACGTGCAGATCACCCACCGCGATTTCCGTGATAGCCCGAGCCTGGAGAATCTGATCTTTGACGCCGGGCAGGTGACGGCCGCCCTGGCGGACCTGCCCGGCATTGCGGTCCTCACCCCCCGCTATGAATCATTTGTCCTCTTTGCCGCGGGCAACAAGGCCGTGGGCGGCATGCTCACCGGTATCGATCCGGCCAAAGAGGGCAGGGTCTCCCGGCTGTGGGAGTCCCGCAAGCAGGGGGAGTATCTGGAGGAAACGGACTCCGCCCTGGTCTACATGGGCAGTGAGCTGGCCCGACGTCTCAAGGTGGGGGTGAATGACGAGGTGGCCTTTGTCGGCACTGGGGCCGACTATTCCTTTAGTGCCGACACCCTGCGGGTCAAGGGCATTTTCCGGACCGGCCTCTTTGATTTTGATAACCGGGCCGCCTTTGTGGCTAAATCCTATCTTGACCGGGTGATGGGTGCGGAAAATTACGCCACCCATTTCATTGTGCTGCCGGCGCGGCCGGAGGAGGCGGCGGAACTGGCCGCGGCCATTGGCGAACGGCTCGGGCCGGAATACGAGGCGGCCAGCTGGCGGCAGACCATGGCCGGGCTGGTGCAGGCCATGCGGGTTGATACCATTTTCGGCTACATCACCCTGGGTATCATCTTCATCGTCATCTTTTTTGTCGTCATGATCTACACCATGCTGGCCGTCTCTGCCCGGCTGCGGGAAATCGGCATCCTGCGGGCCGTGGGCACCGAACCCGGCCAGGTATGGCGCATGCTGGTCATGGAGAGCGTGCTGCTCGCCCTGGTGAGCGTTGTGGCGGGCGGCCTGATCGGCGGCAGCCTCGCCTATTATTTCAAGCTTCATCCCATTGTCTTCTCAGGTTTTGAGGAGCAGTTCAAGCAGTACGGCCTGGCCATGACCGACATGCCCACCGCCTTTGCGCCGCTGGTCATTGTCCGTGACATGGCGCTGATGTTTGTCCTCTCTGTCGCCGCCACCCTCTATCCGATCCACAAGGTGAACGGCTACCGTCCCATCGAGGCGATGCACCATGTTTAGGATAACCTGCCGCATTGCCTGGGCCTCCCTGGCCCGGCGCGGTTCGCGCTCGCTGCTGGTAGTGCTGATGATTGCCATGAGTTTGTGGGGGCTGCTCTTCCTTGAAGGCATCTATGACGGCATGACCGAGCAGATGATCAGCAACGCCATCCGCAGCGACAGCGGCCAGATCTCGCTTTTTGCCGCCGGTTACCGCCAGGATCCTGATCTTGACCGGCTGATCAGCCAGACGGAGGAGGTTGGCCGGCTGCTTGACAATGACCGGAGGGTGCGGAGCCATGTGCAGCGGCTCAGGCAGGATGGCCTGGCTGCCACGGCGCACTATGCGCGTAGCGTGACGGTGTTTGGGGTGGATCTGGGTGCTGAACGGGCGCACGGAAGGCTGGACCGGTACCTGATCGCGGGCGCCTATGATTTCGGTGACAGGAAAAAGGGGGTGCTGCTCGGGGCGAGGCTGGCGGACAAGCTGAAGGTGAAGATCGGCGGCAAACTCATTGTCTCGGCCCAGAACAGCGCACAGGAGGTGGCAGGTGTCGCCCTGACGATCACCGGCATCGTGCGCGCCAACAATATGGCCCTTGATGAAGCGGCCGTTTTTATCGATATGGACAAGGCCAGGGAGCTGTTCATGACGCCAACCGGGGTAAGCCAGATCTGTGTCATTCTCCAGGACGAGCAGGACATTGCCGCCCTGCGGCAGGAGCTGCAACAGCGCTTTCCCGATCTGGAGGTTCTGCGCTGGGACGAGATCTATCCCGCCCTGCTGCAGGGCAGGGTGATGATGAAGGGCTTTAATCTGGTCATGAGTCTGCTGATCTTCGGCGTCGCCGGGCTTGGCATTTTCGGGGTCATGGTGGTGTCGGTGCTGGAGCGGTTGCGGGAGTTCGGCATCATGCTGGCCATCGGCACCTCCTTTAGCCGGGTGCGGCAGATCATTTTCACCGAATCCTTCATCCTGGGCGCCACGGGCTATCTGGCCGGCTCCCTGCTGGGCGGGGCGACCCTGGTCTATTTTTATCACCATGGCCTTGATCTGACCGTGTTCAGTCAAGGGCTGCAGGAGTTCGGCATGGACGCCATCACCTATGCCGTCATCCGGCCCCAATATTTTTTGACTGCCTTTGGCGCGGTCATGCTGGCCACCTTGGTCAGTGTGCTGATCCCCCTGCGGCTTTTAAAAAAGTCCAACCCCATTGAGGCGATCAATAAGGTATAATGAATTCCTCCTTTCTTGAAGTCAAAAACATCAGCAAAACCTTTCAGCCGGGCCGTGATGTGCAGGTGGCCGCCTTGGCCGATATCACCCTTTCCTTCAACCGGGGCGAGTTCGTGGTCATTCACGGCCCGTCCGGCAGCGGCAAGACGACCCTGCTCAATATCATGGGCGGCCTTGACTCCCCCACCTCGGGCGATGTAATCCTGGACGGCGAAAAGGTGACCGGCGTCCCGGAAAAACAGCTCTCCCGGCTGCGGCGCGACCATATCGGTTTTGTCTTCCAGGCCTACAACCTCATTCCCGTGCTCACCGCCCGGGAAAATATCGAGTATGTCATGCAGCTCCAAGGCCGCGGCCGGCTGGAATGCACCAACCGCACCCAGCAGGTGGCGGAAAAGCTGGCCATTGACAAGCTGCTCGACAAATTGCCGAACCAGCTCTCCGGCGGCCAGCAGCAGCGGGTCGCCGTGGCCCGGGCCGTGGCCTCGAGCCCCAAGCTGATCCTGGCCGATGAACCCACGGCCAATCTCGATTCAAAAAGCGCGGCTGGGCTGATGGACATGATGCAGGCCTTAAACGAGGACGAGGGGATCACCATTATTTTTTCCTCCCATGACCCCCTGGTGATAGGCAAGGCCAAACATTCGGTGCTGTTGCGGGACGGCATGGTGGCCTCGGATGAGTTTTTTGGTTAGCCTGCTGGCCGGGGCGGGGTTGCTGGCCCTGCCGCCGCGGGTGGCCCTGGAGAATACCAGCATCGCTGGCTTTGCCGACGATTTCCGCTTCACCGGCCTGAACCGGCTGCGGGCCGATATCAGTGTTGCCCAGGCAGAGCATGGTGGCTTTGCCGCCAGACTACAGATTGACAACAAGACGTTGTATGTGGAGCAGCCGTTTGATTTCACAAGCGATACCTCCATCTATCGCGGCTTTCTCGAATACCGAGGGGCCAGCCATTTCTGGACCCTGGGCCGCCAGCGTATCCCCCTGGGCGTGGGGAGGGTCTGGAATCCCATTGACATCTTCAACCCCATTGATGTCCAGGCCACGGAACCGGAGGAGCGCATCGGCACCGAGGCGTTGCACTACGAATATGCCACGAGCCGGCTGGCCAACCTGGATCTGACCCTGTCCCGGGACAAGGGGGAGGGGAGAATCAAGGGGTATCTCGATGTGGCGGATGTGGCCCTGGTCACCCTGTACGATACTGAGGCGCGGCTCGATATCATCGGCTGGGAGCTGGAAGGGGAGCTTTTTGATACCGGCCTCGAACTGCGCAGCGAAGGGGGCAGCTTTCATGACCGGGAGGCGGACAGCCGCCGTACTGCCTTTATTGGAGGGGCTGAGTATGGCTTTGCCAATTCCCTTACATTGCTTACGGAATACCTTTATGACGGCGAGAGCAAGAGGGACAACATGGCGGTCAGCGTCAGCTTCCAGCCGCGCATCCTGTGGACCGTGCGTTGTCTTGCCGTGCAGGACCTTGATGATCATTCCTTTTTTATCAGTCCGGCCGTGGAATACAGCGCCGGCGATGAAATGACCATCAGCGCCGGGGCCTTTCTCTATCACGGCAGCGGCGCTGATGCCTATGGCGGCTTTGCCGACCGCATCCATGTGCGCTGGTTTGTCCATTTTTGAATGGCAGGGGCGCCCCTCGTGATCACCCACAGACGGGGCAACCACAAAGGATTGGCCCCACGCGGGCGGCGCGGCGGAGGCATTGCCATCATTGACCGCCGATTTCAGTGATCAAAGACATACCCCACCGAACGGCAGGTTTTGAAATAAACGGGGTGCTTCGGATCCTCTTCAAAATATTTCCGGAAGCGGACAATGAAATTATCCACGGTCCTGGTCCGGATGCTGCCGTCATAGCCCCAGACCATTTCGATCAGCTGCCGCCGGGAAATCGGTTTGCCGCGATTAACGATGAAGAGCTTCAGCAACTTCTCCTCAATCCCGGTGAGGGCAAGCGGACCGCTGGTCCCTTGGGCCGTATGAGTGACGAAATTAATGCTGTTCTTGCCGAAACCGTAGCTTGGCCCGATTGGGGCAAAATCCCCGTCCCCCTCATGATGCTCCTCCCAGGCATACCGGGTGAGCAGCCGTTTGACGCGCAGGAGAAACTCCTCCAGATTAAAGGGTTTGGTCAGGTAGTCATCAACCCCGAGCGCCAGCCCCTTGATTTTGTCCTCGTCCATGGCCTTGGCTGACAGGATCAGCACCGGCAGCCGTTCATCCTCCAGCCGGATATTTTGCAGCACATCCAGACCGTCAAGGCCGGGCAGCATGATATCAAGAACGATCAGCTGGGGCCGCCACTCTTCCCAGCGCCGCAGACCTGTCAAGCCATCCGGCGCCACCTGGACCTCATAGCCCTGCATGCTCAGATTAAGCTGCAAGCCCTCGGCGATATGGCGGTCGTCTTCGATGATCAGCACGCGCTTTTTCATGGCGTCTCCCTTGCTTCCGGCTGCGGCGTTGCGGGAGAAGAGCTGCTCTCCCCGTCAAGCTTAAACCTGATGATCATGGTCGTGCCCTGGCCCGGACCAGCGCTTTCCGCCTTGATCCGGCCATGATGGATCCGCACGATGTGGTCGGCAAAGTAGAGCCCCAGGCCGCTGCCCTCCCCTTGGGGCTGATCCGTTCCCTGCACCCGGTAGAATTTTTTGAAGATTTTTTTTCTCTCCCGCCTCTTAAGTCCCAGGCCGTTATCCCTGATGCTGATGGTGAGCTGCCCGTCCAGCTGGGTGAAAAGGATATCAACGGCCGGCTCCCTGGCATCATTATATTTTATGGCATTGGTCAGCAGGTTCATCAACAGCATCTCAAAAAGAGGCGGGTCCACCGCATAATAAAAGGGGCGGTGGCCGGGATTGTGAATGGTGATCACGGTCCCTTGAAAAAGGTGGCTGTTCTGGCGGCAAAATTCCTCAACCGTCCTGACCAGATCGACCCGGACCGGACTGAGTTTGTAGAGTTTGCTCTCCAGCTTGGCCAGACTGAGGATGCTGTTGATATTGTCTGTCAGCCGCGCGACATCGGCCAGCATGTAGCCGAGGTATTTCAGCTGCATGGGCCGCTCCAGTTCATGCTTCTGAAAGGTCTCCAGATAAAGCTTGAGCGAAGTGACGGGGGTTTTCAGTTCATGGGTGAAGTTGTTGATGAAATTGTGCTGCAGCTGGTAGAGGCGCTGCAGTTTGATATTAAAGGCAAAGATAATGAAGATGCCGACCAGGATGATCGCCACCAGAATGGACAGCACAACAATGACCACCCAGGTTTCCAGCTCCAGAAACTGGCCCGGATCAAGATTGAAACTCTTGACCACCCCCTGCAGCCTGGCGCTGACCTCGACGTACCAGTAGATGTAAAGAAACAGGGACAGCCCCAGGGCCACAACGGAAAAGATGAAGATGAGGACAGGGTGGAGATACCATCTTATCTGTCGCATAGCGCATCACCACGTCAGAGGAAGGTTTGGCCCGGGAGCTGGTTGGCGAACCCGGATCTTTTATCGGTAATATTCTAATCCATCTTTGCGGGGAATTGTAAAACATTTGTAAAACCAGCCCCACCCCCGTATCGCCTGTTGCTCGGATCCGGTACACTGGTGCCAGTAATTTGAAACACGCACTCAAGAGGTCATTGCGGGCAAGCAAAACGCGACCCGTAACACCTTGATATTTCAGGAAGGAGTACTCCCCATCATGCAAGACAATCACCCCCGCCACCCCCTTAAAACAATAGCAAAGGTGCTGCTGACCAGCGTCTTCGGCCCCTTTGCCCAGGACGACGCTTACGGCGGCAGACAGATCAATCCCATGGAACTCTATCATAATCAGGTGACCCGGGCCCAGGGCGTCTTTTCCCTGCGCATGTTCCACCGCTCCTTCGGATTGCTGATGATCCAGGCCAATATCGACGCGCCCTCGACCTTGCTGGATTTCCCGGATCTGGAGCGCTTTGAAGCCGAGATCCGGGACAACGGCTACGATATCGTCGGCATCAGCGCCATTATTCCCAATGTGGGCAAGGTCAAAAAGATGTGTGAACTGGTGCGCCGCCATCTGCCCCGCGCCACAATCGTCATCGGCGGCCATGTGGCCAATCTGCCGGACCTGGCGGAGCGGATCTCCGCCGATCACATTGTCAGGGGCGACGGCATTGGCTGGTTCCGCCGCTATCTGGGCCAGGATGACAAGAAGTCCATCCGCCATCCCCAGGTGCTGTCCGCCCACGGCGCCAGAATCCTGGGCCATGCCCTGGGCGAAAAACCAGGTGATACGGCGGCCATTGTCGTGCCCTCGGTGGGCTGTCCCATGGGCTGTAATTTCTGCTCAACCTCCCATCTCTTTGGCGGCAAGGGTCATTTTATCAACTTTTACGAGACCGGTGACGAACTCTTTGCCATCATGCGCGAGCTTGAGGAAAAACTGCGGGTCTCTTCCTTCTTCATGATGGATGAGAATTTTCTCCTGCACCGGAAAAGGGCGCTCAGGCTGTTGGAGCTGGTGCAGCAGCACAACAAAAGCTGGTCGCTGTACATTTTCAGTTCCGCCCGGGTCCTGCAGTCATACACGATGGACCAGCTGGTCAGCCTCGGGGTCTCCTGGGTCTGGATGGGGCTGGAAGGCAAAAAAAGCAGATACCGGAAACTAAACGGCATAGATACCCTGGCCCTGGTCAAGGGACTGCAGGCCCATGGCATCCGGGTGCTCGGTTCTTCCATCATCGGCCTGGAAAATCACACCCTGGAAAATATTGACCAGGTCATTGATTATGCGGTCAGCCATGACACGGATTTCCACCAGTTCATGCTCTATACCGCCCTGCCCGGCACGCCGCTGCACCGGGAGTTGCGGGAAAAGGAGCTGCTGCTGCCGGAAGCAGAAATGGCCCATGCCGACAGCCATGGCCAGTATCGCTTTAATCATCGTCATCCGCACATCCATGATCATCAGGAGGAAAAACTTATCCAGCAGGCGTTCCGGCGTGATTTTGAAAGGAATGGGCCAAGCCTTTATCGTTTGATCAGGACCATGCTTCAGGGCTGGCTCCGTTACCGGGACCACGAGGACCCGCGCATCAGGCAACGTTTTGTTGCGGAGATGCAGCCGCTGCGCACCACCTATGCCGCCGCGGTCTGGGCCATGCGGAAATGGTACAGCAACAGCAACCCAACGCTTGCGGCAAAACTGCGCCTGCTGCTGCAACAGCTCTACCGGAGCTTTGGCTGGCAAACCAGACTCTATGCGCCCACGGTGGGCCGTTATATCCATTTTGCCATGCAGCGGGAGGAAAAA
>JACRCD010000063.1 GCA_016219175.1 Deltaproteobacteria bacterium
AAGATGAACTCGTAAAAAGTCGGCGACAAAGCCCGGATGGCTAAGTAACAAAATTCGATATACAAGGCGTAGTGTATTTTTGAGAGTGAGGCTATACATGTGGTATGCCGAACGAACAAAAATGCGCTACAACGCAGTAGAGCGGATTTATGCCCTTCAGGGTATTTTTTACGACGCCATCAAAAAAAACGAGCCGTAAATCATCCCGCTGAAGGTCGCCATGACAATCACCAGACTGACAAAGACCACGGTTTTCCTGGTGCCCATGATAGTGCGGATCACCAGCATGTTCGGCAGACTAAGCGCCGGCCCGGCCAGCAACAGGGCCAGGGCCGGACCCTGGCCCATGCCGCTGCCGATCAATCCCTGCAGGATCGGCACCTCGGTAAGCGTGGCAAAATACATGAAGGCCCCGGCAAACGAGGCCACGAAGTTGGCCGTAAACGAATTGCCCCCCACGGCCCGGCTGACCCAGACGGAGGGGATCAGACCTTCCTCTCCCGGACGGCCGAGCAGAATGCCGGAAATGAGCACGCCGAACAGCAAAAGCGGCAGAATCTGTTTGGCAAAACCCCAGCTTTCCGCAAACCACGCCCCTGTTTCATCCTCCCTGGGGCTGATGACGGCACTCAGGCCGATAACCCCGGCCACAAAGGCCAGGGTGGGATAACCGGCAAAGAAAAAGGCAAGGATGACCGCGGGCAGGGCGGCCAGCGCCACCTGCCATTTCGGCAGTCCATACCAGAGCATGAGAATCAGACCCAGGCCTGCGGCAAAGAGGCCGCTGATCTGCCATTTACTAGCGTAAATCATCTGCCAGAGACCGGCGGGCTCCACGGGTTTTCCCCAGTTGGCAAAGACCAGGATAGCGACCATGGCGGCCAGATAGAGGGTGTTTTGCCACAACGGCCGCGTCACCTCCGGTTCCGGCATGGCGGCCTGGGCCACGACCTTTTCCATCTCTTCCTTCCGGAAAAAGAAATGCATGAGCAGGCCGATGATGACGCTGAAGGCGATGGCAGGCATGAAACCTGCCCCTACACCGGGCGGGCATGAAATCCGCCCATCCATCCCTTATGCCTTAGGCCTTATGCCTTATGCCTATTATCTTTATCTCTTGCCTTCCTTGCAACGCTTCGTCCACCACCTGGCGGACATCGGCCAGGCATCAGCGGCCCCGGGGATTGTTGACCGCACAGTTGCAGGCCCCGGCCCGGGACTCGGCCATGATCTTTTCCATGATGATGGAACGGCCGTGCTTGAGGGCATCCTCCCGGATCTCCAGTCTTGAGTAGCCGAAGCAGTAGCAGATCGTTTCCTTTTCTTCGTTCATGACATTTCCTAAATAATGAAATTAAAGAGAAAACCGGTCAGCATGATGCCGGCGCCGACCACGGCAATAAAGACACCGATCAATGCCGGCTTCAGCACCTTGCGCAGGATCACCATCTCCGGCAGCGACAGGGCGATAACGCTCATCATGAAGGCCAGCACGGTGCCGAGTGCCGCGCCCTTGCTGAGCAGGGCCTGCACCACCGGCACAATGCCGGCGGCATTGGAGTACATGGGGATGCCGACCAGCACTGCGGCGGGCACCGACCACCAGGCCTGTTTGCCCATGATGGAGGCCATGAAATTTTCCGGCACATAGCCGTGGATCACGGCGCCGACGCCAATGCCCGCCACCACGTAAATCCACACCCGGCCGACAATATCCTTTACCGCCTCCCCGCCCATCCGCACCCGGTCATGCCAGAAAAGTTTTTCTTCCTCCATGGCGTGCTCAGCCATGCGCAGCTCCCGCACCCAATCCTCAATATGATGTTCGAGATTAAGCCGGCCGATGACCCAGCCGGCCATGATGGCAATCGCAAGCCCTGTGGCCATATAGAGGGCGGCGATCTTCCAGCCCAGCAGACCGTACAGCAGCACCAGGGCGATTTCGTTGACCATGGGGGCGGCGATGAGAAAGGAAAAGGTGACGCCAAGCGGCACCCCGGCCTGGACAAAACCGATAAAGAGCGGCACGGCCGAGCAGGAGCAGAACGGGGTGACAGTGCCCAGTAGGGCCGACATGACGTTGCCTGCCGACTCCCGTCTGCCGGCCAGAATCCGGCGCGTCCGCTCCGGGGTGAAAAAGGAGCGGATCATGCCCACCACAAAGACAATGAGGGTAAGAAGCATCATGACCTTGGGCGTGTCATAGACAAAAAACTGAATGGAGGCGCCCAGATGGCTGGCTTGGTCAAACCCAAGCAGACGATAGGTAAATAAGTTGGAAAACGGCAGCAGCTGGGAATAGAGAACATACCAGACAGCCAGGCCAACAAGGCCCAGGCCCAGTTGCGGCACGGTTATTTTCTTCGGCCCATCGGGGGCGCTCAACGGGCAGACCCCTCCCTCACAGGCGCAGGTGGTTATTTTATCTGTTGATTCCATGGGTTTTGTTTTCTCCTGTTGACTTCTGGTTAGTAACTACGCGGCGCAGGTTCGCTCCCGGTTGATCCGGGGCAACTGCGCCACCAGCTCCCGGATCTGGGGCTCGTCCTCAAGCCAGCCCCGCATATTTCCCAGCATGACCCTGGCATAGTCAGAGTCTTCACCCTTGCTCAGCCGGTAGATGATCCATGACCCTTCCTTGCGGAAGTCTACCAGCCCGGCCTCTTCCAGAATTTTCAGATGCTTGGAAACCGTGGGCTGGGCCAGACCGAGCAGCTGCCGCAACTCGCAGACGCAGAGTTCTTTCACGCCCAGTATCTTTATAATCTTTACCCGGCTGGGATCGGAAAAAGCCTTCATCACACGGATAAATCGTTTCATGTTTTGTTTTCCTCCTGATCTATTATCATATTGCCATATAGCTATATATATTTCGTCATTTCCCGCATGTCAAGCAATAGAATTTTTCTTAAAGAATCGCTTGACACGCATCCGCCTATGCGGATAAACAATAATTACCATGCATGACATTACCAAACTTTTCAAGGCGCTCTCCGAAGAGGTGCGGTTGCGGATTCTCGGCCTGCTGATCCACGGCGAGCTTTGTGTCTGCTATTTGATGGCGGCTCTAAATCTCCCCCAGTCCACGGTTTCCCGGCATCTCACCTATCTGGTCAATGCCGGCTGGCTGGAAGGAGAGCGACGCGGCGTCTGGATGTATTACCGTTTCAGCGGAAAGTCCGACAACCTGCGCAGGGATCTGCTGGCTGTATTGACAACACGTCTCATGGAGATTCCCGAAGTGACCAGGGACCATGAAAGGCTCAAGGAATATCTGCGGACAAAACCAACGTCGGCCTGCGGCTGATCAAGCACATTTTTTTGGCAAGACAAGGACCAACAAGCATGGCCCAACAGAAAAAAAAGCTTTCCTTTCTCGACCGTTTTCTCACCTTCTGGATCTTTCTGGCCATGTTTACCGGCGTGCTCGGCGGCTATCTCTATCCCGGCATCCGTGACATCATCAATTCCTTTCAAGCCGGAGCCACCAATATCCCCATCGCCATCGGCCTGATCCTCATGATGTATCCGCCCCTGGCCAAGGTGCGCTACGAAAAGCTGCACGAGGTCTTCCGCAATGGGAAAGTGCTCACCCTGTCGCTCGTGCAGAACTGGATCATCGGCCCCATTCTCATGTTCGGCCTGGCCATCGCCTTTCTTGCCGGCCATCATGAGTATATGGTGGGACTGATCCTCATCGGCCTGGCGCGTTGCATCGCCATGGTCATTGTCTGGAACGACCTGGCTTACGGCGACCGGGAATACTGCGCGGGTCTCGTGGCCTTCAATTCCATCTTCCAGGTCCTCTTTTTTCCCCTGTACGCCTGGATCTTCATCACCATGCTGCCGAAATGGTTCGGCATTGCAAGCGCGGTGGTGGATATTTCCATGGCCGAGATCGCCAAATCGGTTTTCATCTACCTCGGCCTCCCGTTCATCGCGGGCATGCTGACCCGTTTCATCGGCGTGAAAACCAAGGGGGAAGAGTGGTACCAGGAAAAGCTGCTGCCGAAAATCAGCCCGCTCACCCTGGTTTTTCTGCTCTTCACCATCCTGGTCATGTTTTCGCTCAAGGGTGAATACATCGTCCAGTTGCCGTTTGACGTGGTGCGCATCGCCGTGCCGCTCACCATCTATTTTCTGGTGATGTTTCTGCTTTCCTTTTTCATGTCCATGAAGGTCGGGGCCACCTATGAACAGTCGGCCACCCTCTCTTTTACCGCCGCTTCCAACAATTTCGAACTGGCCATTGCCGTGGCCATCGCCGTGTTCGGCATCGATTCCGGCCAGGCCTTTGCCGCGGTGATCGGCCCCCTGGTCGAGGTCCCGGTTCTCATATCGCTCGTCAATGTAGCATTCTGGTTCAAGAAAAAATATTTTCCCTTTGCCAAACAAACCCCAACAGGCGTCTGCCATGTGAGTTGCAAGCCATGAAAACAAACGATCAGATAAGAACAGCTGTGTTGAAACGCTACGAAGCCGTTGCCCTGTCGGATAAACAAGGTTGCGGCTGCGGTGCGCAATCCTGCTGCACTCCGCAGTCCTCTGCCCCGGAATTATCCGCGCAGCTCGGTTACTCGGCCGAAGAGATGAGCAATGTCCCGGAGGGCGCCAATATCGGCCTGGGCTGCGGCAACCCCCAGGCCATTGCCAACCTGCGCCGTGGTGAGACAGTGGTGGATCTGGGCAGCGGCGGCGGTTTTGATTGTTTTCTTGCCGCCCTCCAGGTGGGTGAGGAAGGTCATGTCATCGGCATTGACATGACTCCGACCATGATCAGCAGAGCCAGGGAAAACCTTCTCAATACACCGCATAAAAATGTGGAATTCCGTCTCGGCGAGATTGAATATCTTCCCGTGGCCGACAACACAGCGGATATTATCATCTCCAACTGCGTGATCAATTTGTCGCCGGACAAAAAGCAGGTATTTCGAGAAGCATATCGGGTGCTGAAGCCGGACGGCAGACTGGCTGTCTCTGATGTGGTGGCGACCAGGGCTTTTCCCGAAGAGCTCAAAAGAGATCTGGACAAGCATGCCGGCTGCGTGGGCGGGGCCGCCCTGGTTGACGATCTGCGGCTGATGCTTGCGGCCGCTGGCTTCACCGATATCCGTATTACTCTAAAGGCAGGAAGCCGGGAGTTTATCAAAAACTGGTTTCCCGGCAGTGGTCTGGAAAATTATGTTGCCTCGGCGGCCATTGAAGCCGTAAAATCAAATAAATAGCTGCCACCGCTCAGAGGGACGGTTGATTGGTTGAAGCCCAACTAACGAAGCGCTACACAGCAAAGGAGATTACTAGCATGGCACATGTCGAGGCCTTCTGCATCAGCGAAAAAAAAGGCCAGGTCAAGAGGGAACAGGCCAGAGTCGTACTGAAAACCGAATGGGGCATGGAAAATGACGCCCATGCCGGCGACTGGCACCGTCAGATTTCGCTTCTGGCCGGCGAATCCATCGACAACGTTAAAAAGGTCATGCCCACCTTGAAAAAGGGGGCCTTTGCCGAAAACATCATCACCCGTGGTCTCGATCTCTGCTCCCTGAAAATCGGCGATCGTCTGCGGGTGGGCAAGGAGGTGATTCTTGAAATCACCCAGATCGGCAAGGAATGCCACAATCAGGGCTGCGCCATCAAGAAGGCCACCGGCGACTGCATCATGCCGCGCGAAGGTTTATTTGCCAGGGTGATCCAAGGCGGCGAGGCGCGGGCGGGTGATCCCCTGACGGCTGAGGCCACCAGCACCAACCCGGACGAAACATGATTTTTTTTCTTGTTGCCGCCCTATCCGTCTATACGACAATGCATGGGCTGGTTTTCTGGGCCATGTATCCCCTGTTCTCCGGCCATCGCGTTCTGACGTACGCTGTTTCACTGCTCATGTCCCTGATGATTACCGCCCCCGTGGCGGTGAGAATACTTGAGAACGAAGACCAGCCGCGGGCCGCTCGCCTTCTGGCCCTGGTCGGCTTTAACTGGATGGGGTTGCTCTTTCTTGCCTTCAGCATGTTTGTTGTCATCGGCGCGCTGGAACTTTCTTGCCGCCTGCTGGCCACGATGATGCAGGAGATGCGGCACATCTCCTGCCATAATCCGGCAACCGCAACAGGGGTTCTCATTGTGACCCTTGCGGCCGGACTTTATGGCCACTATGAGGCCAAGCATGTCCAGACAGTCACGGTGCCCATCGTCACGGACAAAAAACTGGGGCGGGAAACGCTGCGCCTGGCCCAGGTTTCCGACCTCCATCTCGGGCTGATAAGCCGTGATGAGACACTCACGCCTCTCATCTCCCGGCTCAAACAACTGCAACCAGACCTGCTCGTTGTCACGGGTGATCTGGTGGATGCCCAGATCAATCACCTGGACGGGTTAAGTGATATGTGGCGGGAGATCCGGCCGCCTTTAGGCAAATTCGCTATAACCGGCAACCATGAAGTGTATGCGGGGCTTGAACAGAGCCTCGCCTTTATGCGCCAATGCGGCTTTACCGTGCTGCGCAATAGCGGGGTCAAGGTTGACGGGTCCGTCATGCTGGTCGGCCTGGATGACGAACAAATCAGCGGGCGGACAGCGCGGGAAGATGAGATTCTGAAATCATACCCCTCAGAGCTTTTCACCATCCTGCTCAAACACAGGCCAACCGTATCTGAAAGTTCCCTCGGCCTGTTTGACCTGCAACTGTCCGGCCACACCCATCGGGGACAGATATTTCCCTTCAACTTTGTCACCGGCCTCAAATACCTGATGCAGGACGGGCTCTATCAACTGACACAGGGAAGCCGGCTTTACGTGAGCAGAGGAACGGGGACCTGGGGTCCACCCATGCGGGTTTTCTCACCGCCGGAAATAACCTTGTTCGAGATAACGCACAGCAACACCCCGCTCTAGGTTTTTTACATGAAAGTCTTCTGCCTGTCTTGCTGTGTAGGCAGAGACAGAAACACGAATAACCCTTAAACCAATGTTATTGCGCCTTGGGGACAGTGCTTACGGCAGAGACCACAACCATAGCATCTTTGCGGGGTGATCATGGCAACAGAGCCGCCTCCATCCACGACCTGACTGGATAGAGCACTAAACTGGCAAACCTGTTCACAAAGGCCGCAGCCGTTGCACAGGGTGTGATTTACCTGGGCCACATATTCGCCCCTGGAAAGGGTTTCCACATTCATGGCAAGGGTGCGCAGTCCGAGACACTCATGGGAAGTACAATTACAAATCGCCCCGATAAAAGGGGTGACCATGGTCCATATGGTATGGATTGCCCCCTCCTCCTCAAGGCTTTCCATCTGCGCGACCGCCTCAGCCCCGGACAAAATTTCGAAACCTTCATCAGGGGTCTTGCCGAAATAACTCATGTCCAAATCCTGGTACCAGTTTTCAGCCGAATAACTCACCGAATAACAACAACGTTTCTCTTTTTTGTCAGCCGCCCAACGGCAGGCGCAGGGCATACGAACCACGGAGGCGGCTTTTTCCATGATCGTGCTAACATCTTCAATGGGTACCACCTGGCCGAAATGTTCCTCTTTGGCCTTACTCACCATGGCCGTTACGAGCCGGTCCGGCAACTTTTTTTTCTTGCCGAAGATAGTCTCAAGGCGGCCCAGGGCAGAAATACCCTCCCCGATAGTAGATTCAAGAAAATTCTGGACATATTGCCGCCGCACTAAATCAGACATCAGATCGTTAGCGTAGTTTTTGGCGTTCTTATACCAAATCGCGCCATCGCCATGTTTTGTACATAAGTCGCACATTATTTTATACCCGGTTAAGACTGACCCGCTTTCAGTATAGCACCCTGTCAGTTGTTCGCATTCAGATCAACCATTAAATCTTTTATGCTCTTGAAACGCTCCCCTTTCCCTTCTTCAAGTTCCCGAAAAGCCGCCGCGGTTTCTCCGTTCGGGATACTTACGTCAATGTCCTTCATATTACTGGGCAAACATTTCCTGCAATATATTGAGAATATTTTTTTGGGCATCACTGCTGATTGCTCCGAGTTTTTTTATAAGTCTTTCTTTGTCTATGGTTATGATTTGATCCAGAACAACCTGCCCTTTTTGTTCCTGGAAAGTGCATGAAATTCGTGTGGGATAACTTTTACCCTTGGTTGTCATGGGGGCGACAATGACGGTAGAGGTAAAACAGTTCATTTCATCGGGAGAAATTACGAGACATGGTCTTGTTTTTTTGATTTCATGACCAATTGTGGGGTCAAGGTTGACAAGATAGACGTCAAACCGTTTTATTTCCATTCCCACTCTTCCTTGTCCCATCGAGTCTGTGTCTCAGCATCCAACAACTTGTCCTCTCCATTCGCGGCCATGACCTTGAATGCATTTTCCCAATCTTGGCGCGGACGCCTCAATGGCTTGATAATCAAATCATGGTTGCGGACCTCAAATTCTACCTCGTTTTCAAACCCGCATTGATCGATTATCGGTTTAGGGATGCGCACCCCTTGTGAATTGCCGATTTTAATGATGGAAGCTTTCATATGCGCCACCCGGATGTAGATTTTATTTGCAGCTTTTCGATAATTACATTGTAATTACCTGGGTGAAAATTGTCAAATCAGTTTTTAATGAAGAAGTTCGCTTGCACAAATCAATGGCAAGTGCAGCATAAAGTTATGTGGTTTCTGCTCTCAAGGCAACCACACCTAGTTCTTAAAGGCTGAAATGCTTGTTTTTGCGGGGCATGTTGCGCGTTGTTTCCGTCAAATAAACTTTTCTTAGAAAAAAATCGCCACCAATTCCACCACCGGAATTTTTAGGGTTGGAATTCGGTATGATGTCCCCCATATTTCGTCCTTCTTTATTAGCCTGGGCGGTTGCCTAGGCTTTTTTTTGTCAAAAAAGTGTGCTCATAACGGCTAAACTTCTCCTTGCCATATTTACGGTAATCAGTGCGCCCCTTTCGGATGCTATTTTGGGGAGCCTTTCAAGAATAAGTTGATTTTGGATCAACTTATTCTTATAATATAAATCATGGAATTCGACCCTGTGCAAGAAATTGACATTGAAAAGGCACACTCCATAATCCGTGAGATTGTGGCGAGCGGAGAACTTATTGTCAGCAAACACGCCAAAGCCCGAATGCGGGAGCGTGGGTATTCAACGCAAGATGTTGAATATATTCTAATCCGGGGAAAGATAACAAACAAAGAATTCAAGGAAAACACACAAAGTTGGGCCTATACGATAAAAGGCGATGATCTTGAAGGCGATGAAGGCGGGGTTGTCACTGTCATTATCAGCCGGCAGGCTTGCGTCATAATAACCGTTTTGAGCTAAAAGGTGAGCACGATGAATAAATGTTATTCATGCGGGGGAGAAATCAAGGTAATAAAAGACAAGCCATACCATTACAACGAGTCCGGGCTTGATGTTGTTTTGTGCGGCATTACGCAATATGCTTGCCCGTCATGCGGCGAAGAATATGCCTCTATCCCGAATATGCAAAAGCTTCACAGGCTCATTGGGGCATATATCTGCCAGAAAAGGAAAGCACTCTTAAAGCCCGAAGAGATAAAATTTCTCAGAAAGGATTTGCACCTTAAGGCAAAAGAGCTGGCTGCCATGCTGGGCGTAACCGTTTCAACGGTGTCGAGATGGGAGAACGGGAAAAAAGAAATAGGCGAGGCATATGACCGGCTGTTGAGATCAGTTTACATGATGTACGCATCTGAGCAGGCAAATCATATGATTTGCGGCGGTGTCCTGAATATGTTCAAAGAATTGCCTGCAAAACGGAAGAAAATTGAACACTCAAAGGAGATTGTTCTTAATCCTCAAGAATGGCTGAATTGCCTGCCTGATTGCTGCCCGGCTTGATTTGCTGAATAGTGGTGAAATACTGTTACGACCATGGAAAAAGTGCAGGTTCGGCGCGCAGCCGAGGGGGATTACCCTGTTATTAAAGGCCTCGCTGAGAAACACAATTTAATACCAAACAGGTATTTCACAGTGCATACCCCGGATTGTCCAAAATCTATTCTTGAAACAGAAGATCAAGTAATATTTGTGGCAACCAGAGCGTCCATTGTCATCGGATTCCTAAATTTACATTCAGAGGGAGCACTTAAAGCAAACTGCCGCACTGCCGAATTTGAAGTTGTCGTTGACCCAGACCATAGGATAAATGGCGCTGGAAGCGAGTTATTAAATGAGGCAATACAATACATCACCAGCAGCTCCAAGGCAGAAACTCTTGTCGCGAAAATCAAAAATGGAAATATTGGTTCTGAAAGATTGTGCGAAAAGTTCGGTTTTGCAAAGAGCCGTCAAGACAGCCTTGGCGCTTTTTGGGAATTGAAAATCAAACGTTAACAAAGTGCTCGATGGGGATGCACACCGGCGACGCAGCTTTCACCAACAATCACAAGCGGTATCTTCTCTGGGCAGGTGCCGCTTTTTTTTGTGCTTTGAAGAAAAAGTGGGGACAGAGTGGGGACAAGATTGAGCAACAAACAGAAAAAGGATTTCAACAAAAACGCTGAAACCCTTTATTATTGGTGCCCGGAGCGAGAATCGAACTCGCACAATCACTAAGGATCGAGGGATTTTAAGTCCCTTGCGTCTACCTGTTCCGCCATCCGGGCAGTAATTTGATTGGTGTTTTTTTAGCACATTGCCGACTTGTTGGCAAGGGGCAAATAGTTAAGGTAAAATGCGAAAATATCCAGACAAGTCAGCAACGTAATGGCATGAAATAAAAAAAACCCTGCCGGTTGTGGCAGGGTTTTTTATTTTTCAGGATTTTTTAAAAAAAATCAACCGCAGGTGCTGCCGCAGGAACCGCAGGCTGAACCACCTCCCAGCGGCATGCTGGAGGAAATGGCAAAACCGGATCTTGGTCCGGCATCAATGAAATCGACCTTGATGCTGCCGCATGTATTTAACAAGCTTGATTCAACCAGAAATTTCAGATTATCCTGATCAAACACCTTATCTGATGCTTTTGGCTCATCCAGAGCCAACCCCAATGAGGGACCAGCTCAGCCCCCCTGCATCAGGGCAACCCTGATGGCAGAATCAATATTATTCTGCTCCAGGTATGCTTTCAAATTTTTGATAGCCAGATCCGTTACATTCAACATAGCAAAAACCTCCAGGTAAAATAAAGAATATAAAAACAAAAGCGTGGATATTTCTGGTTAATCTTATTTAACAACAGCTCGTTAAACGAAAAAACTTTAAAAATTCGCTTGCTTTGTGGTACAAAATCCTCAAAACAATGAGAATAATGCTTGTTGAAATTATAAGTAATAAAATTTCATAAGTCAATAAAATGGTAGTTGCAAAATAATGAAAAAAGAGCCGGGAAAATGACAAAAATTTGCATGATCATTGTTAACCATCTATAATTAAAAAAAATTGTTAGTAATTATTTTCAACAATTAATCAGGTACCCGTAATGAAAAAAATTGTCATTTCAACCGGAGGCGGCGATGCGCCCGGATTAAATGCAGTGATCTATTCAGTCGTCATGGCCGCCAATTCAAGAGGCTGGGAGGTATACGGCAGCCGCCAGGGATATCTTGGCCTGCTGGACAAGGACCAGCTGGTCAGATTGACCCCGGAGGATGTGGCGGATATTACCCCCACCGGCGGCACCATACTGGGCTCAACCAACAAGGGGAACCCGTTTGCCATGCCGGTTGAAAATCTGGCGGGCGAGATCCAGATCAGGGATGTCTCCGACCGGATCATGAAAAATTTCCTGCGCATGAATTTCTCTTGCCACATTGCGGTCGGCGGTGACGGCAGCCTGGAAATCGCCCATCGTTTCGCCACGGAGAAAGGCATGCCGGTTATCGGCGTCCCTAAAACCATTGATAATGATCTGCTGGCGACCCAAATGACCTTTGGCTTTGACACCGCGGTCTCAACCGCGACCGAGGCACTTGACAAACTTCACTCCACCGCCAAATCCCACGACCGGGTCATGGTCGTTGAGGTAATGGGCAGGGATTCCGGCTGGATCGCCTTGAATTCCGGTATTTCCGGCGGAGCCGATGTTATCCTTATCCCCGAGATCCCCTTTGACCTTGATGTGGTCTGTGAAAAGATTAACGATAACGATCTGCTTGACAAGCACTACGATATTGTCGTGGTTGCCGAAGGAGCCAAGGCCAAGGACCAGGAAACCATTTACAAGGCGGACGGCGAAATAGGACGCTCCGAGAAGGTGCTGGGCGGAGTCGGCGAATGGGTTGCCAAGGAAATCAGCAAACGGACGGGGAAAGACACCCGCTCCCTGGTTCTCGGTCACCTGCAGCGGGGAGGATCGCCAACCACTTTTGACCGGCTGCTGGCGCTCAGATTTGGCGCTACCGCGGTTCGCCTGGCCGAGAGTGAAAACTTTGACCAGATGGTTGCCCTGGCAGGGGACGAAATGCGTTCCGTTCCCCTTGCTGACGCAATAAAGAGCCGGAAAAAAGTCCCGTTGGACAGCGACAAGGTCCTTACCGCCCGTGAAATCGGTATCTGTTTCGGGGGGTGAGAAAAAAATTTCCCCGGAATATTGCGCTCTTTCTTGATGCCATCAGACCGGAGTTAAGGCCGTCCATTACTTGTTGTTTGCCCTTTGGCGCCTGCCCTGTCTGATGGTGTGTTTCCTGATGATGACATACTTCTTGACAGATGTTGCGGACAAAGTGATATAATTTCACTATATAAGCCGATGACGAGGTGAGCCAAGATGAGCAATCAACAGGATTTCAACTGGATTTTTGACCGTGATTACTGTGGCCGCATCCTTCAGGGTGAGTTCAGCAACGAGCTGAAAAAAAGGGTGGCGGAATCCATCCTCCTCTTCCGGAATTTCAACGTCAATGTCAATCCCTCCATGCCGTACATTTCCGCCTGGCGCGAGGATGCGGACAAAGCCATCTGGTATGAATTCGCCGGCAACAGGCTCCTGTACCTGCTGGGCTGCCAATCCTGCGAAGTCGCTGAAATCTTCCGGGACAGCGTTTTGCAGCGCTGCTCCTACCAATATGGCTCCGCCGGCGGAAAAATAAAAAAACGAATCCTTGAACATAAAGATCTCTCCTGTATTCAGGATGAACTGCGCAATGAAGGAAAAACCAAGGGCACTGTCGAGGCCGTCTACAAGATATCCCTGCCGAACCGCCCGGCCATCTGGCTGAAGGATCAGGCCTCGGTGGAATCTTTTCCCGTTGATCATATCTGTCTCTCCTTTGGCAGTCTGACGGATGTCACCATGGAAATGCAGGCCGAGGAACAGCATCAGCTTGAAGAGCAAGCCTTGCGCTCCCTGCATGCCGAACTGGAGCTGAAAATCGAAAAACAGAATAAAGAGTTGTGGAAAATGCAGCTGGAAATGATCTACCGGCTGGCCCAGGCAGCCCAATTACGTGACAAGTGCACAGGGATGCACATCACGAAGATGAGCCATTACTGTGATATTCTTTCCGAGGCTGCCGGACTGAGTGATGAGGAGCGGCTGTTGCTTTTTCATGCCACCTCCATGCACGATGTGGGGAAACTGGGGATTGCCGAGGCTATCCTGCAGAAGCCCGGCAAGCTCAGCGGTCAGGAATTCGAGATCATGAAGACCCACAGCATCATCGGCGCCAAACTCCTCTCCGGCAACGATTCCCCGCTGTTGAAAATGGCCAAAGCCATTGCCCTTACCCATCATGAAAGCTGGGACGGCACAGGCTATCCGCACGGGCTTGAACATGAGGAGATCCCCATATCAGGAAGGATTGCCGCCATCTGCGATGTTTTTGACGCCCTCACCTCTGCCAGGCCATACAAGAAGGCCTGGCAGCCCGAGGAGGCCTTCGCCGAGGTTGAAAGAAGCATGGGAACCAAGTTTGATCCGGAGCTTGCCGCCCTCTTTCTGGAAAAAAAATCAAACATCGAGGAAATTCAGCAACGTTTCGCCACAGAGGTTGTTTCAGGTCATGCCTGAGAGCTCCAGACGACTCACCGGGTAGCAAGCGACAGCCAGGTCACGACAAAAAGGGTCAGGCTGATCAGCCCGTTCATGGTGAAAAAGGACATGTTGATCCGGGCAAGGTTCCTGGGATTGACAATGATATGCTGGTAAAAAAGAGCGCCGGCCGTCAAAACGATGCCCCCATAGTAAAAATAATTCAGCCGGCAGAGTATTCCCGTGACCACAAAAAGGGCAAAGGCCAGCACATGAAAAAAGATCGCCAGCCTGAAGGCCTTTTCGCGGCCGAAACGGGCGGGAAGTGAAAAAAGCCCGGCCTGCCGGTCAAAATCAGCGTCCATGCAGGCATAAACCATATCAAACCCCGTCACCCAGAAGAGAACCCCGAGGGAAAGAACCCAGGGGAACCCCTCCAGGCTGCCCTTTACCGCCACAAATCCCCCCAGTGGTGAAAAGGCCAGGGCCAACCCAAGCACCACATGACAGAGCCAGGTGAAACGCTTGGTCAGCGAGTAAAAAAGCGTGAGGCTCAAGGCCAGGGGAGAGAGTTTGAAGGTGAGCGGATTGAGCTGGTAGCAGGCGAAAAAGAAGAGCAGCCCCGCCCCGACGACCATGGCCCACGCCTCCCACATCTTTACTGCGCCGGCAGGGATGGCCCGGTCAGCGGTGCGGGGATTTTCCTTATCAAAACGCGCATCGGCAATACGGTTAAAACCCATGGCGCAGGTCCGCGCCCCCACCATGGCCAGGACAACCCAAAAAAAGACCATCCCTCCCGGCGCCCCGCCCTGGGCCAGAAAAGCCCCCATCAGGGCGAAGGGCAGAGCAAAGACGGTATGCTCGAATTTGATCATTTCAAGCAGGATGGCAATCTTTTTAAACATCGATACCACTCCACTCTTTGAGTCCGGCAACCCGCAGCCCGATCTGGGCGGCAACCCGGCCGGCAAAATGGCGGGCCATATCGGTAAGATTTTCAGGCAGATGGTAAAAAGCCGGCATGGCGGGGCAGATGATGGCCCCGGCCTCCGAGGCGGCCAGCATATTCTGCAGGTGATTTCTGTTAAACGGGGTCTCGCGCACGGCCAGCACCAGGGGCTTGCGCTCCTTGAGCATCACGTCGGCCGCCCGGTGGATGAGATTGATCGACAGGCCGTTGGCAATGGCGGCCAGGGTGCCCATGGTGCAGGGCAGCACGACCATGGCGTCATAGCGGGCGGAACCGCTGGCCATGGGCGCGGCCAGATTGTCAATGCCATACCATTTCCGCACACCCGGCAGCCCGGCCGGGGTGAGCCTCTGCTCTAAAGAGAGGACCTTTTCCCCAGCCCTGGAGACGATGCCGTGCACCTCCACATCCATGTTCTCCAGCAGTTTCACAAATTCCACCGCATAGAGGGAGCCGCTGGCCCCGGTTATTGCCAGGATGATCTTTTTCATTTGACACCTATGTAGACGGAGACGATGCCGAAGGTGAGCGGGCGGCGGGACACCTGGGCAAAGCCGGCCTCTTTCATCATGCCCATCAGTTCTTCCGGTTCGTAAAATCCAGCGATGGAACTGGCCAGATACTCGTAGGCCTCCTTGTCGCCGGAGACAATGCCGGCAACCTTGGGCAGCACCTTGTTCAAGTAAAAGGAATAAACAGGCTTGACAATGACATTACGGGGTCTGGAAAATTCCAGAATCAACAGCTTGCCCCCTGGTTTCAGCACCCGGTACATCTCCCGCAGACCGTCCTGGGTGCGGCCGAGGTTGCGGACGCCGAAGGCCACCGTGATCCCCCAGAAGCTTGCCTCCCGGGCCGGGATCTTTTCCCCGTCCCCGCAGACCGGCATGATGCGCTGCCCGCGGTTATCCCGGGGCAGGGTCTTCAAGCCAGCCCGCAGCATATCCTCGCAGAAATCGATGGCCACCACCTGTCTGGCCGGGGCCTGCCTGGTCAGCTCCAGGGCAAGGGGCAAGGTACCGGCACAGAGATCGAGAACCGCCCCCTCGGGAAACATCTTCAACTCCCTGGTGGTGATCCAGCGCCAGTAGCGGTCGATCTGGAAGCTGAGCAGCGAGTTTAAAAAATCATATTTATGGCTGATGGCGGAAAACTTTTCTTTGACGAATGTTTTCTTTTCATCCGGATTTTGCATTGAAATCAGTCCTGTTGGTCTGGTTGGTCTTACTGGTCTTATTAGTCTGATTGGCCCTATTAGTCTTATCGGTCTTATTAGTCAGACCAGTCAGACCAAGTAAACCAGCAAGACCAGTCGGGCCAGTCAGACCAGCCAGACTATTTACATAATTTCACCGGCAAGGCTTCCGCCGGGACATCTCCGCGTTTTATCAAAAAATCAAAGAAAAGCGTGAGGGCCTGCATTTTCCGCGGGGCCAGGTCGTATTCAATGCCGCACAGATACCTGTAACAGGAATCAACCGGCATGGGAATACGCGGCGCCACCCGGCGGCAGACCTCATACAGTTCTTCCTTACCCTGGCGGATGCAGGCCAGCAGCTCCCGCCGGATGTCGCTGACGCACTGAGCATTCAGGCTAAAGAACTCCTCGCGCACAGCCCAGACGGCAAAGACAAAAGGCAGTCCGGTGTGCTGCTGCCAGATCTCCCCAAGATCAAGGCAGAACGGGTATTCCCCTTTTGTTTTCAGACGCAGGGCCTCATCACCGATGGCCAGCACCGCGCTTGGCAGAGCGGTGGCAACCGGGAGAGGGCTGACCTGCCCGGCAAGATAACGTGGAGCAACCCGGTAAAACTCCTCCAAGACGATCTTCACCAGGGCCACCGAGGTCTGTGACTGGCTGCTTAATTGCACGTCACAGTCCGTGAGTTGATCCGGCGCCACTCTGGAAAAAAGAAAAACGCTGCCGACCGGACCCGAGGCGCTGATGGAAATATCCTCCAAAATCCGGTACAGCTGAGGGTGGGCCGCATATTCATGGGAGGAGACAAAGCCCAGGTCAAGCTCATTGTCGCAGAGCATTCTATTCAAGGTGGTCGGGGCGCCTTCGGTCACCAGCCAGTCAGCCCTTTTCACCCTCTGCTGCCAGATCACATAAAGCGGCGCCGTGTTGATAAAGTTGACCATACCGATACGCGCCGTCATTTCACCACTCTCCTTACGCCCAACGGACCTGCACGTTATTGCCCGCGCTGGTCAGGAAATCAGCGGCATGGGCGGCCGTGATCCCTGGGGCCGCAACCGCGATGATTTTCGCCTTTTTGCCTGGGGCCAGCGCCCCCGCCTCAGTCACGCCCAGACACTCGGCCCCGCCCCGGGTGGCCATGGCCAGCACCGCGGCCGGATCAAGCCGGGGATGCTCCTGCCGCAGCAAGCGCATCTCCTCCCAGATGGAGAGCCGCGGGTTGCTGGCCAGGCTGTCCGTGCCCAGACCAAGCGTGATGCCCGCCCCCATCATCTTTTCCACCGGCGGGCTGCCAACCCCCAGATGGTTGTTGCTGCCCGGACACAGACACACCTTGGCCCGCCTGGCGGCCAGCAGGGCTATTTCCTCATCCGCCACATGGACGCAATGCACGCACAGGGTCTTCTCGTCAATTACACCCAGCCGGTCAAGATAGGTGACCGGCCCGCAGCCGGGCGGGACAAAGGAGCCATCCCAGAAGCCGCGCTCCTCGATAAAGGGGCGCAGTGGACCGGAGCCGTCCCGTAGAAAATCAATTTCCGCCCGGGATTCCGCCACATGAATGGAAAAAATATGGTTTCTGCTCCTGGCCCGCTCTTTTGCCGCCACCAGCAGACGGGCATGGTTCGTATAGGGCGCATGGCCGGTGCAGTCCCAGTGGCTCTCCTGCATCCTGGCCAGGGCATTATCCGCCGAACGCTGGGAAAAACCCAGCATCTCCAGAAAAAAATGCACCTCAACCCGGCGCCCCGCGCCGATTTTTCCACTCTCCGGCAGGTTACCGATATCGGCCACGCAGCCCACCCCCTGCTGATAAAAACCGTCCAGGACAGGCCGGGCCGCGGCCAGTCCGTCAGCAGTCGAATCTTGCCGGGCTGTAAGCAGTTCAGCAATCCAGCCCGTCATATCCCCCAGGCGGGAAGGTCCCTGGCCGAGAGCTGCCAGATGGGAAAGCTCCAGGTGGACATGGCAGTTGATCAGGGCCGGCAGGAGGATTGACTCCGCATGGTCCTTCACCTCTCCCCTGCCCTTGAGACGGGCGTATGGTCCGGCCTCGATGATCACGCCGTTTTCGCAAAGCACACCCCCATCAACAATGGGCGGACCGCTGACCGGCAGCACCAGCGGGGCTCTGTGCAGACGTTTCATTGACTTTGTTACCCCGCAACCAGGGTGTAATCCATGGTGCGCTGCCGCGGGGCAAAACCAGCCTCAAGAACGATATGACGGATCTCTTCTTCCGACAGCCGGAAGCTCACCCCGGCCGCGGCCACCACGTTTTCCTCGATCATGGTGCTGCCGAAATCATTGGCCCCGAAGAACAGGGAAAGCTGAGCGATTTTCGGCCCCTGGGTCACCCAGGAGGCCTGGATATTATCGATATTATCTAGAAAGATGCGGGATAGGGCCAGCATCTTCAGATAAGAAAATGCCGTGGTTTTGGGCAACTGGGCAAACACCGTGTTATCAGGCTGAAAAGGCCAGGGGATAAAGGCGGTAAAACCTTTGGTCCGGTCCTGCAGATTGCGGACCCGTTCCAGATGCTCAATGCGCTCCTCCAGTGTCTCGATATGGCCGAACATCATGGTCGCGGTGGTGCGCATGCCGAGATTATGGGCCTCCTCCATCACAGCTATCCAGGCATCGGCCGAACACTTGCGCGGGGCGGTCTCCTGCCGCACCCGGTCAGCGAGGATCTCCGCCCCGCCGCCGGGAATGGAATCAAGCCCCGCCTGGCGCAGACGAACGATAACCTCTCTCACGCTTAAACCGGAAAGAGTGGCGAAATGGCAGATCTCCGGCGGGGAAAAACCATGGATATGGATATTGTACCCCTTGATAAAGCGCAGCATCTCCTCGTAGAACTCCAGCGGCTTGTCGGGATGCAGCCCGCCCTGCAGCAGGATCTGGGTGCCGCCCAGCGCTTTCGTCTCCTCGATCTTTTTGCCCAGTTCGGCAAAGGTGAGCACGCTGCCGCGCTCGTCCTCGGGAGCCTTGTAAAAGGCGCAGAACTTACAGGCGGAGATGCAGATATCGGTGTAATTGATATTGCGGTCGACAACATAAGTGACAACAGGCTCGGGATGCAGCCCGCGGCGGATGGTGTCGGCCAGCCCGCCGAGCTGGTAGAGATCACCGTCACGCAGGAGGGTGAGCCCCTCTCTCGCGTTAAGGCGCTGCCCTGACTCGACTTTCTTGATGATATTTTTCATTATATTAGTCTTACTGGTCTTACTGGTCTTATTGGTCTTATTGGTCTTATTGGTCTGACTGGTCCTATTGGTCTTGCTGGTCCGACTGGTCCTATTGGTCTTGCTGGTCCGACTGGTGTGTTGTCTTTGACTAATGACTAATAAGACTAATGAGGCCAATCAGACCAATCAAACTAATACGTCTTCATCACATCATAGAGGGTGCCGCGCTGCACCGGCGTGCGGCCGGCCTCTTTGATCAGCCGGACGAGCTCGTCAATGGCCATGGCCTGCTCGGTCTCGGCCCCGGCCATGTGGGTGATGATCTCTTCCTTCACCGTGCCGTCCACATCGTCCGCGCCAAAGGAAAGAGCGACCTGGGCCATCTTGGGGCCGATCATCACCCAGTAGGCCTTGATATGGGGGAAATTGTCTAAAAAACAGCGGGCCACGGCCAGATTTTTCAGATCATCCATGCCGGAGGTGCGGGACAGATCGGACAATTGGGTATTTTTCGGATGAAAGGCCAGGGGAATAAAGGCCAGAAAGCCGCCGGACTCATCCTGGGCCTCACGCAGGGCGCCAAGATGGTCGATACGCTCCTCAATGGTCTCGATATGGCCGTAAAGCATGGTGGCATTGGTTTTCAATCCCAGCCGGTGCGCCGTTTTGGCCACCTCCAGCCACCCTTCGCCGGAAAGCTTGCTCTCACAGGTCAATTTTCTGATGCGCGGGCTGAAGACTTCGGCCCCGCCGCCGGGGATGGAGTCAAGCCCGGCCGCCATGAGGATTTCCAGGGTTTGCCCTACCGGCTTAGCGGCAAGTCTAGCCAGATGATCTATCTCCACGCAGGTAAAGGCCTGGATGTGGACCTGCGGCCGGATCATTTTGATTTCTTTAAGAATATCGGTATAGTAGCTGAAGGGAAGATCCGGATGGATGCCACCCACCATGTGGATCTCGGTGATGGGCTCGTCAAGTCTCTCCCGCACCTTTGCCGCCACATCCTCCCGGGTCATCTCATAGGCCTTATCCGAATCCTTATCCTTGCCGAAGGCGCAGAACTTGCACAGATTGGTGCAGATATTTGAGTAGTTGATATGCTGATTATAGATGAAGTAGGCATTATCGCCGTTCAGTCTTTCCCTGACGATATTGGCCAGATAGCCCACGGCCAGAAGACTGGGGGACTGATAAAGCCTGATGCCGTCTTCGCAACTGATCCTCTCCCCGCTTTTTATTTTTTGCAGGATGTCGCCGAGTCCCGCCTTCTCCACATACGATTCCATGAACATTTCACCCCGTTATTCTCAAACATCATGATTGATAGCGTGCAACCCTGAACCTGTCAGGCCCTCCCGCAGCACCCGCAGGATCATGTTGACCCGGTCAAGCAACTCATTTCTGCCTGTTTTGGCCAGCCCCATGCCACAGTCCGGATAACTCTGGGCGTAACTCTGCAGAAAGCGGTCCAGGGTCGCATCAAGGACAAAAATCACCACATCCAGAGGAACATCCCGGCGGATGGCGCCGCTTTTCTGTCCCAGCTGACCCAGGGGACCGAAATATTCCCGTGAAAAAAGCCGCACCTGGGAAAGCAGCTCCTCGCGCCTGGGTACATCCTGCTCAAAAAGCACCTTGAGATATATCTGGAAATATTCCGGATAGAGGTCAATAAAGGCAATACCGGCCAACAGCACATTTCTGACCTGGACGAAAAAATCAGACCCCGCATCTGTTCCAGCCTCAAGAGCGCGTCCTTGCTCCGCGACCGATTTTTTCACCAGCAGGGTGAACCGCTCAAAAATGAAGCAAAAGAGAACCTCCTTATTGCGGAAGTACTGATAGAGCGATCCCTTGGCAATACCCGCCTCCCTGACAATGGTATTCATACTTGCCTTCCGGTAGCCTTGCCGCGCGAACTCGCGGACCGCCGCGGCAACAATCTTTTCCTGTTTTTCAGAAGGCAGGTTGCTGAATGTATTTCGTGTTAATGCCGGTGGAATATCCATGATGTGACCAGGTGGTCATACTATTCCGGCCCAAAAAAAATTTCAATAGAAATAATTTCATCTTGTCTTCATGTTGGCAAGGCGCTGCTGCGGGATCGGAAACCCTGGGCCGGTATCATAAAAATAAGATTTTTTTGGGTGAAAGCGCGGCAATATTATGTTATTTTGATAATTTTTCTCATCGCTAAAAAACGATATCATACCATCTCAGCAAACCCATGCCCATACGACTGACCACCAACAAATTAATCCTGGCCACGGCCATCTTTCTGGTACTCTTCGACAACACCGCTTTTTTTCACAACGTCAGCCAAGTCTATCCGCTGGCCGAAGGAAAAAATCCCTTTTTCCTCGCCTCGCTGGCCCTGGGGGTAACCGGCTTCACCGCCCTGCTTCTGACCCTGCTCTCCTCGCTGTTTACCACCAAGCCGGTACTGGCCGCCCTGCTCCTGCTGGCCGCGGGCAACAGCTATTTCGCCAACAACTACAGCGTGGTCGTTGACCATCTCATGATCCAGAATATCCTGCAAACCAACGCGAGGGAGGCTGCGGATCTCTTTTCCTTCAAGCTGCTTCTTTACCTTTTTTTCCTCGGACTCGCGCCGGCCCTGCTGGTCTTTCTGCTCCCGGTTGAGCGGCAATCCCTGCGCCAGGCAACTCTGTCCCGGCTCAAGATGGCCGGGCTCTGCCTTCTCATCATCCTGCCCCAGCTCTTTCTCTGCAGCCGCTTCTACGCCTCCTTCTTCCGGGAGCACGAGAACCTGCGCTATTACGTCAATCCTACCTTCGCCCTCTATTCGGTGCACAAATACCTGAAAAAGAGCCTTGGCGACGCTGTGGTGACGGTGCAAACCATCGGCATGGACGCCAAGATCCCAGAGTCGGACAAAAACCGGGAATTGATCATCGTGGTGGTGGGCGAGGCGGCCAGGGCCGACCGCTTTTCCTTAAACGGCTATGAGCGTCCGACCAACCCCCTGCTCAGCAGGGAGGACGCCATCTTCTATTCTGACGCGCACGCCTGCGACACCTCAACCGCCACCTCCGTTCCCTGCATGTTTTCCAATCTGACCCGCGACGGATTCAGCAGCAAAAAGGCCAAGGCCAGGGAAAACATCCTCGACATCGCCCAGCGGGCCGGGGTAAACGTCCTCTGGCGGGACAATAACTCGGACTCCAAGGGAGTAGCCGTGCGCGTGCCCTACGAGGATTACCGGAGTCCCGCCAAAAATCCCCTCTGCGATGTGGAATGCCGGGACGAAGGCATGCTGCTCGGACTGCAGGAATATATCGATGCACGGCAGAGTGGCGACATCCTCATCATCCTCCATCAGATGGGCAACCATGGGCCCGCCTATTACAAGCGATACCCTGAAGCCTTTGAACGCTTTACCCCGGTCTGCCGGAGCAATCAACTGGACCAATGCAGCCAGGAGGAAATCAGCAACACTTACGATAACGCCATTCTCTACACCGATTATTTCCTGAGCAAGATCATCGCCCTGCTGAAACAGAACGACAAACGCTTCGAAACCGCCATGCTCTACATGAGTGACCACGGAGAATCCCTCGGCGAACTGGGGGTCTACCTGCACGGCCTGCCCTACGTGGTGGCCCCGGAGACCCAGACGCACATCCCTGTCATCCTGTGGCTTGGCCAGGAGTTTCCGGTTGACAGGGAAATTCTCCGGCAACAGGCCGGGCGGGAACTCTCCCACGACAACCTGTTTCACACCCTGCTCGGTTGCATGGAGATCCACACCGCAGCCTATAATGCCCAACTGGACATCCTGCGTGACGCCCACAGAGACCCGGCCCGGAATGACCCTCAGCCACAGGGCTACTGAGCCCGGTTCCGGCAGTTAATCCCGCCCGCTTTCGCGCAAGAGTCAGCCGCACCTCCAGGTTCAGGAATCCTGCCTGCTATGATTTGGCATTTGAGATTCCCGATCCTCTCCATTTAAGCACATCATTTCCTCCTGTTTTTCAAAAGCCAGGTTGCTGCATGTATTTCGTGTTACTGCCGGCTGATCGCCCACAACATGACCAGATGGTCATACTACTCCGACATTTTTTTCCCCCACGGAAATAATTTCATCTTTTCTTCATGTTGGCAGGATAGAGTCTTAAAAATTCTCCAATACCACCCAATAATAAGGAAATTCCCGATGCGAGCGACGTTTCTCCCCTTTTCACAACCTTCCATCAGCGAAGAGGAAATTGACGCTGTGACCCAGGTGCTGCGCTCCGGCTGGATCACCACCGGCGCGAAAGCCGCCGCTTTTGAAGACTCCTTCAGCCGTTACTGCGGAGCCGGGGGCGGGGTGGCTCTCTGCTCGGCCACGGCAGGCATGCATCTTCTGCTAGAGGCCCTGGGCATAGGCCTGGGGGATGAGGTGATCACCCCGTCCATGACCTGGGTGTCCACCGTCAACATGATTGTACTGCGCGGCGCAACGCCAGTCTTTGCCGATATCGACCGCCATACCCTGATGGCGACGGCCGAACACATCGAACCATGCATCACGGAGCGCACGAGACTCATAGTGCCTGTTCATTTTGCCGGGGCAGCCGCAGATATGGACCCCATCCGCCGCCTCTGCACCGAAAAATCAATCACGCTGGCGGAAGATGGCGCCCACGCTGCTGGCGCCGAATATAAAAAGACAAAAATCGGGGCTTCCGGCACAGCCATCTTTTCCTTTCACCCCATCAAAAACATGACCACCGGCGAAGGAGGCATGTTCTGTTCGAATGATCCGGCCCTGCTTAACACCATTCGGCGCCTGAAATTTCATGGCCTGGGCGTTGACGCATATGACAGAAACAGCCAGGGCCGCAGCCCCCAGGCCGAGGTTCTTGAGCCGGGATTCAAGTACAACCTCACCGATATGGCCGCGGTACTGGGGCTTGGCCAGTTGCAGCGCCTCGATGGTTTCATAGCCAGACGAACCGCACTTGCCGCCCGCTACCACGAACTGCTGGCTGGGGTGGATGAGATTTCTCCTCTTGCCGTACCGTCCTATGACATGCGCCATGCCTGGCATCTCTTTATTGTTCGCCTTGATGCGGAACGGGCGGGCATGAGCCGCAACACCTTCATGGCAGAGCTCAAAAAAAGAAACATCGGCACCGGCATCCATTTCCTGGCCGCGCACTCGCAGAAATATTACCGCGCGACCATGCAGCATGTGCAGGGAACTCTACCTAACACGGAATGGAATTCCGAAAGAATCTGCTCGCTTCCCCTTTTTCCGGCAATGACGGAAGAAGATGTGGATGATGTTGTGGAAACAATAAAGGAGGTATTGAAAAAATGAACAAGCCCGCTTTTTCCGTGGTCATTCCCGTCTATAACGAATCAGCCTGTCTGGATGAGCTGGTCAGCCGCTGCCTGTCTGCCTGCCGGGGCACAAAGGAGAGTTTCGAACTGATCCTCGTTGATGACGGAAGCCGTGATGCCTCCGCCGAAATGATCCGGCAGTCCGCTGATCGCTACCCTGAAGTTGTCGGCGTGCTGCTTAATCGCAATTACGGTCAGCATGCCGCTGTTTTCGCCGGTTTCAACCAGAGCCGGGGAGATATCATCATCACCCTTGACGCCGATCTGCAGAATCCGCCCGAGGAGATTGCCAGTCTGCTGCGGGAGATGAACACGGGTTATGACGTGGTGGGCACGGTACGCATAAACCGCCAGGACAGCATGTTCAGGAGGATGGCATCCGCTCTGGTCAACAAGGCGGTGAGACGGGCCACCGGAGTGATGATGCACGATTACGGCTGCATGCTGCGGGCCTATCGCCGCCATATTGTCGATGCCATGCTGCAGTGCAAGGAGCATTCCACTTTCATCCCCATTCTGGCCAACAGTTTTGCGCAAAAGACAACCGAGATCAAGGTGTCCCATGCCGAGCGCAGCAAGGGAGAATCAAAGTACAGCCTGTTCAAACTCATCTCCCTGCAGCACGATCTCCTCACCTCCATGTCCACCTTTCCCCTGCGGCTCCTCTCCATCTTGGGCACGGTCATTGCCGCTCTGGGAGTAGGCTTCGGCATCTTCCTCATGGCCATGCGTGTCATCCATGGAGCGGTCTGGGCCGCTGAAGGTGTCTTCACCCTTTTTGCCGCCCTCTTCGTGCTGATCGGGGCCCTCTATCTCGCCCTGGGCCTTCTGGGAGAATACATCGGCCGCATCTACCATGATGTGCGCAGCCGCCCACGTTATTTTATTCAGGAGGTCCGGGGGAACTGCAATCAGAAGCATGCTGAAAACCTGAGGCATGCGAATACGGCTGAGAATCAATCACCATTGAAAGGGCGTGAGCATTATGCGGATCCCTTGATCCCTTTGCCTGCAGAGAAAAATAATCGCATTTTCCTCTTACATTAATTTATCCCTCGAGAGTTATATCATGAAAGCAATCGTACTTGCCTATCACAACATGGGTTGCGCCGGCATCAGGGCGCTTCTGGCCTGCGGTTATGACATTCAGGCCGTCTTCACCCACCCCGATGATCCCAAGGAAAATCATTGGTTTGAATCCGTGGCTGAGCTGGCCGCCGAAAAAAACCTGACTGTCTTTGCCCCGGAAAACATCAACCACCTCCTCTGGGTGGAAAGAATCAAAGAGATGCAGCCGGACTTCATTTTTTCCTTTTACTATCGCCATATGGTTGGCCCGGCCATCCTGGAAATTCCACGGTCCGGCTGTCTCAATCTGCACGGCTCTCTCCTGCCCCGCTACCGGGGCCGTTGCCCGGTCAACTGGGTTCTGATTCACGGCGAGAAACAAACAGGGGTCACCCTGCATTACATGACGCCCAAACCCGACGACGGAGACATTGTCGGTCAGAAAAATGTTGACATCAGCCCTGGGGATACCGCTCTTACCTTGCACGAAAAAATGACGGTTGCCGCCAAGGAACTGCTGACCGATGTTCTGCCAACGATCAGGGAAGGGAAAGCCCCTCGTGTCGCCCAGAACCACCTTCTCGCCAGCTACTTCGGCGGCCGCACCCCGGCTGACGGCGAAATCGACTGGCGCCGTCCGGCTGCTGAAATCCACAATCTGGTGCGGGCTGTAACCCGCCCCTATCCAGGGGCCTTCAGCTATCTGCGCAACAGGAAAACATCCTTCTGGGCGATACGCCCGGTGGCAAACGAGGATGACCTCAGCCCCGGCACGGTCATCTCCCGCGATCCGCTCATTATCCGCTGCGCAACCGGAGCGGTGCAGGTGCTGGCCGGGCAAAGTGAGAACGGAGTTTATGTCAGCGGCGCCCAGCTTGCCGCCGAGCTCAATCTGGTGGCAGGCCTGCGTTTCGGCAGAATGATCGCCGGAGAAACCGAGCTGAAACGCAAAAAACATGTACTCATTCTCGGGGTGGACGGCTTTATCGGCAATCATCTCAGCGAACGACTGCTTGACAGCGGCAACTACGAGGTGCATGGCATGGACTTAAGCGCCACGTCCATACAGCGTCTGCTTGACCGTCCTGGGTTTCACTTCAGCGAAGGCGATATCTCCGTCCACCGGGAATGGATCGAATACCATGTGCGCAAATGCGACATCATCCTGCCTTTGGTAGCCATCGCCACACCAGCGGAATACGTCCGTAATCCGCTGCGGGTCTTTGAGCTTGATTTCGAAGAGAACCTGCGCATCGTCCGTTACTGCGCAAAATACGGCAAACGAATCCTCTTCCCCTCAACATCCGAGGTGTACGGCATGTGCCAGGACCAGGAATTCAACGAGGAGACCTCCAACTATGTGCTCGGCCCCATCCATAAACAGCGCTGGATTTACTCCTGCAGCAAACAGTTGCTGGACCGCGTCATCTGGGCCTATGGGGCGACCAAGGGGCTGAGGTTCACCCTGTTTCGGCCCTTCAACTGGGTGGGCCCCCGGCTGGACAGCCTGATGTCCGCCCGCATCGGCAGTTCCAGGGTCATTACCCAGCTTATCCTGAACCTGGTGGAAGGCACCCCCATCAGCCTGGTTGATGGTGGCAGCCAGAAGCGTTGCTTTACCGATGTCAAGGACGGTGTTGAATGTCTGTTCCGCATCATCGAAAATCCCGGAAACTGCTGCGATGCAAAGATATTCAATATCGGCAATCCCATGGGCGAGGCAAGCATCAGTGAACTGGCCGCTATCCTGGTGGAAAAATTCGAGAAGCACCCCTTGCGTAAACAGTTCCCGCCCTTTGCCGGCATTCGTTCCGTTGAAGCCCGATCCTTTTACGGCAAAGGTTATGAGGATGTCCTGCACCGCCGGCCCTCGATACGCCAGGCCAACCGGCTGCTAGCCTGGCAGCCGAATGTTCCCTTAGAACAGTCCATTGAGGAAACCCTGAACTATTTTCTGCAGCACGAAACAGGACAAAACAGCCAATGAGTTCCCATTTCAGCACCGCAGGACTGCGCATTGATGTTGATACCCTGCGCGGCACAAAAAATGGTGCACCCGCACTGCTGCCCCTGCTGAAAAATCACGGCATCAAGGCCAGCTTTTTTTTCTCCGTGGGCCCGGACAACATGGGCCGCCACCTGAGGCGTCTCCTGCGTCCCGCCTTTCTGGTCAAGATGCTGCGCAGCAGGGCGGCAAGCTTATACGGCTGGGATATCCTGCTCAAAGGCACCCTGTGGCCAGGCCCCGTAATCGGCAAAAAGGCCGCGGCCGAGATTCGCCGGACAGCTGACGAGGGTCATGAAATCGGCCTGCATGCCTGGGACCATCACCGCTGGCAGACCAGGATAGCGAAGCTGAACCAAAAGAAGGTGGTGCAGGAAATGAAGCGCGGCATGGATCTCCTCGCGTGCATCATCGGCCGGCCCGTTGATTGCGCCGCGGCCCCGGCCTGGAGAATCAGCCCGGCAGCCCTCCTTGCCAGGGAAATGTTCCCTGTCCGCTACAATTCCGACTGCCGGGGCCACTCCATCTTTTTTCCACTGACTGAAAACGGCCTGCTCTCCCGGCCTCAGATACCGACGACCCTGCCCACCTACGATGAAGTCATTGGCAGAAACGGCATTGACGCCGGAAACTATAACGATTTCCTGCTCGGGCTCTTCAAACAGGACGAACTCAATGTCCTGACCATCCATGCCGAGGCCGAGGGCGGGGTCTGTCGTGCCATGTTCGCCGACTTTCTGGAAAAGGCCAGGATGAGGAAGATACATTTCCGCCCCTTGGGCGATCTGCTGCCCAGCTGCCAACATATCGATCAAAACGAAATCGTCACCCGGCGGCTGCCGGGCCGCGAGGGCTGGACCTCCTGTCAGGAAAAACTGGACTGATATGCCAAACGCCAAGCAGAGCCATGCCTTTACCAATCATCCGCTTTTCCCTGTCATCTTGTCGGCCGCACCCTTTCTTGCTTATATCTGGGCAAGCCCGCTGCGAGATCTCTATGGACTGGAAACCAGAAACGGACTGTTCGCCAAGGTAATGCTGACGGATGGCCCAGGCCTGATACCCGCCATCATGGGCAAGCCGTATCCGGATTATCCGCCTCTCTATTTCTGGTTTTCCTGGCTGTTTTCCCTGCCCGCCGGACAGGTAAGCACTTTTTCCGCAGTGCTGCCAAGCGCTCTCGCCGCCGGGGCCATGGTCGGACTGACCTTCCTGCTGGGAAAACATACAAGCTTCAGGACCGGCCTCATTGCGGCGCTGGTTCTGGCGGCATGCCCTGACTACTGGTTAAAAGCGGAACGCGCCACCATAGACATGCTGCTTGCTCTATGGGTGAGCCTTGCCGTTTTTTTTCTCTATTGCCGTCACAACGGCCATCAAAAAACGCAGGGCAACCTACCGGAAACAGCAGCGTTTCTCATGATGTTTCTGGCTTTCTTGACCAAAGGCCCCGTCGGACTGGTTCTCCCCATGGGCATCTGGTCTACTTTTCTGCTGGTTGAAAAAAAATGGCGGCAGCTGCTCTATTTTTCCCTGAAATCCCTTGTGCTGGCAGCATGCAGCATAGGGGTTGAACTTCTTTTCCTGCGGCAAGCGGGGGACAGCGTGCTGGTAAAAAATGTCTTCGAAATGCAGTTTGCCGCACGAGTAGGCCAAAAAGCCAACGAGCCGGTTTTTTATTATATTCTCTACCTGCTACGCGGCGCTGCGCCATGGTGGATACTGGCCTGTTTCGGCTTGGCCCCGGGCTACAGAAAAGATGCAGCGGGAAACAAGCTGAAAGACCTCGCCTCCGATTTCTTTTCCAGGCAAACCATGCGCCTGGCAGCATGCTGGTTTTTTTTCGTGCTTGTGCTGTTTAGCGCCGCCTCCACCCGACACAGTCGCTATCTTCTGCCGCTTTTCCCCGCCCTTTTCCTGATGATCGGCGGAGGAATTGAACTTGCTTTTGAGAAAAGAATCTTTCATCTCAAGCGAAACAGCACATCTTTTTTAAAATATCTGTTCTTTCTCATTACAGCTGTAGCAACAGCTGTATATGTTGCTGCGCCTCTGTCGTACAGACCGCCGCTTTTATACTGGCTGATCTGGTTTTCTCTGACAATCAGCGCCTTTATTCTGATACACCGCAAAGCCGGTCAAAATTTTCTTTTTCTCAGCCTCGCCCTGCTCTGTATCGTGTCAGCCATGACTGCCGAAGGCATGCTTGTTGAGCCATGGATTTCCCACCAGGAGTCCGGCCGTCAATTTGTCCGGGAAACAGAAGCAAAAGTTGAGAACAACATCCCCATTGTTTTCTATAAAATTGATTCCGACGGAGACGGCATCAAATATGCCCTTTACTCTCACAGGCGCAGTGAGTCGCTCTCTTTTACGGAAAGTCCGACCGGGCTTGCCGGGATTGCTCTTCCTTTTGTCCTCGTTGCATTTGAAAATGCGAAAAACGAACTCTCTTTTCTTGACCATGGAAAAACCGCGAAAGAACTCTCCCAGGGCCTTCTCCACAACAGCAGGATAAGGTCGTGGCTGATTGAGGACAGCGGGCCGGGCCGTCATGAAAATCAAACCACGGATAATTTCTCGCTTCCCAGGGAATAAATATAACAATTATGACAGCTCAAAAAAAATACGGATTCACCGTTCTCGTGCTCGTTGCGTTTCTCTACATCCTGCCACTCGGCGTACGTCCCATGTTCGTGCCTGATGAATCACGCTATGCCGAGATTCCGCGGGAGATGATAGCAACAGGCAACTGGGTGTCACCCCATCTCAACGCTATCCGCTACTTTGAAAAACCGGTTTTTGGCTACTGGGCTACAGCCGCATCCCTCATGGCATTCGGAGAAAACAATTTCGCCATCCGCTTTCCCTCCGCTTTATCTGTCGCCCTTTCCGCTCTCTTTATCTTCTGGCTTGTCAGCAAAGAAGCAAGAGAGGATGAAACAACCGCTCCTCTGGCTGCCCTTATCTTTATCACCACCCTGGAAGTATATGCCGTCGGCACCTTCTGCGTGCTCGACAGCCTTTTGTCCTTTTTCATAACTGGAACCATGGCGTTCTTTTACCTGGCAACCCTGTCCCCTTCCGGTTCAGGCAAGGAAAAAAAATCACTGCTGCTGGCCGGCATCTTCTGCGGACTGGCCTTCCTGACCAAGGGTTTTCTGGCCTTTATCGTGCCGGTTCTGGCCATTGTCCCCTATCTGCTGAGCCAGCGACGCTTTGCCGACATTCTACGCATGGCCTGGCTGCCATTACTGGCGGCATTGCTGGTTACGTTGCCATGGAGCATTCTTATCCATCAGCGAGAGCCTGAGTTCTGGAATTTCTTTTTCTGGAACGAACATGTCCGCCGTTTCCTGGCCCATGACGCGCAGCACCGGGAATCATTCTGGTATTTTTTCCTCATTTCTCCCCCCATGTTTCTACCCTGGATTTTTCTTGCTCCAGCCGCCGGGCTTGGGCTTTTCGTCAAAGCTCATCCTGGAGAACCCGCGCGTAAAAAGCATACTCCTCTTATCACTTACTGTCTTTGCTGGCTCATCTGCCCTTTTCTTTTTTTCTCGGTCTCAAGCGGCAAACTGCTGACCTATATCCTTCCCTGCTTTCCGCCCTTTGCCATCCTCTTGGCCGCAGGCCTGCAACGCCTTTTCAAAAAAGGGGGCAGCCGCTCCTTCCAGCTAGGCGCGACAGGCGCGGTCATCACCTCTGCCCTATTTTTTATCGCCATTATCGCCATTCTCATCGCTACCCGGCTTCTGGGCATCGACATAACTCTCCTGCCGGAAAACCCGAGCTGGAAATGGCTCACGGCGGCAAACGGGCTGCTCATGATGATGCTTTTTCTCATTGTCTCTATCCGCAGCAAAGAAGGCAGCCGGAAAATTTTTCTTTTCGGCCTGGCCCCTGCCTGCCTGCTTTTTGCCGCCAATTTCATCATGCCTGATTTGACCCTTGAAAAAAAGGCGCCCGATCTTTTACTGAAACGTCATCACCAGGAGGTCACAGCGGATTCACTCATTTTCTCCAGTGAAGAAACCGCACCCAATACCTGCTGGAATTTCAAGAGGGATAATGTCTACTTGGTCGATTCTCCGGGAGAATTAGAGTTTGGGGTCCAGTTTGCCGATGCAAAATCCAAACTTGTCGATCTCTCCCAGGCCCGCCGGCTCATCGAACGGAACCAGGGGAAAGCCATACTGATCGCCACGGCAAAAGATTATGAACAATGGCAAAAACAACTTCCTGAACCCGCCTTACTGGACAATAACGGGGAAAAGGGCTATGTTTTTGTCAAGTTTTGATGAAAAATTCCCCAATACATCAATTTCACCACAAAACAACCCATGAACAAATATCTGCCTCTTATCCTTGCCGGAGTTCTACTGAACGCCTTTGCCCAGCTTGCCCTTAAACAGGGCATGCGTACAATCGGCCACTTCGCCTTCCGGCTCGAAAACGCCACGCAGGTCCTTCAGTCTGCCGCCTCCAGCCCCTTTATCCTCACAGGCCTTACGTTTTATGTCGTCAGCGTGCTGATCTGGCTGTTGGTGCTTTCCCGGGTGGATGTAAGTTATGCATACCCTTTGCTTTCAGTAGGCTATATCGTTACCGCCCTGGCAGGTCATTTCTTTTTTAGTGAAATGATCAGTCTAACGCGCTGGTCCGGCATTATGGTCATCTGCCTGGGTGTCTGGCTGATTACCCGCACCGCTTAAGTCCCCTGGAGGCGCTCATGAGGATACTTGTGGTTGATGACGAACAGGAGATGCGCAAAAGGCTTTGCCAGACTCTCAGGCAGGAGAACTACATGGTGGAAACGGCGCAAAACGGCGATGAAGCCCTGGACAAAATTACAGACGACAGCTTTGACCTGATTATCCTTGACATCATGATGCCGGAAAGGGACGGCCTGAGCGTGCTGCGGGAGATTCGGGAGGAAGGCATCAATACGCCGGTTCTCATGCTCACCGCCTTAGGCGATATTGATGACCGCATCAAGGGACTTAATCAGGGGGCTGACGATTATCTGGGCAAACCATTTTCCATGTCTGAACTGCTCGCCCGCATCCGCGCCATACTGAGACGGGGCAAAGAACGCAATCCTGTTCTCGTCTGCGGACCTGTCAGCCTCAACACCGTCAACCGCTGCGTTTTTCTGGACGGCGCCCCTGTCACTCTCACCGTCAAGGAATTTGCTATTCTTGAATTTCTGCTCTATAACAAAGGCAGAGTCATCTCCAGATTCAGTCTGGCCGAGCATGTGTGGGGCGACAACTTCGACCCGTTCACCATGTCAAATTTTATCGATGTCCACATGAAAAATCTGCGCCAGAAAATAAAAAAAGAAGGCGGGGACTCCGTCATCCGCACCGTCCGAGGCGCAGGATACATTATTGACGAGCCGCGATGAAAATCCGCCACAAGATCACCCTGTGGATTTCCGCCACAACCCTCATTGCTGCTGTTTCCTTCTCTGTCTTCGTTTATCTGGAAATGCTCGAACAGCCTTACCATCTTATCGACACGGAATTGAAACATGTGGCTGCTGTCCTGCTGAAACAGCAACAGAACGATTCCGGCCAACCACTGCCGGCCGATACGAAATATCTCCCCGGTCCTCTGGACAATTACTGGATCAGGGTCACCGACAGCAGTGGGACGATGCTCTATTCCTCCGCCATGACCCGTTACGTCGACCTCTCTCTTCCTGGAACCAAAAAAGCCTACAATGTGGAAAAAACCATACCAAGGGATCAGATTCAGCTTGGCCAGGATGAGCACGACGAGGTGATGTTCAGGGTGCGTGTGGTCAGGGCGGATATCAACAACATTGCTTACACTGTTGTGATTGCCAAGCCCATTGAATATCTTGAGGAAGAAATGGTTGATCTGCTGCTGGAGCTGGGAACTATCCTGACAACATTTTTTATCATTGTGGTGCTGGTCAGTTACAACCTGGCCGGCAGGATTCTACAGCCGATTGTCGCCATCAACCTGCTCGCCAAAGAGATCAGCGGGAAATCGCTGGATACCCGCATTCCACTGGGAGCAAGCAAAGACGAACTGTATACGCTCTCCTTGTCTTTAAACCAGATGTTTGACCGGCTGCACCATTCCTTTAAGCGGCAGAAGGACTTTATTGCCAGCGCCTCGCACGAACTAAAAAGCCCCATCGCCCTTCTCATGCTGTCCCAGGAAGAGTTGCTGCAATCTCCGGACCTTCCCGCTCATGTACGGGAGGATCTGAACAATCAGCATAACAGTCTGCACCGCATGAACAGGCTGATCCGTAATCTTCTTGACCTGTCCGGCCTTGAGCGGCAGACTGCCCTGGCAAGTGAACATGTCAATCTGGCCGAACTGACAAATCAAGTACTGGACGATTACCGGGATGTTCTTGCCGGGGCGGGGATCTCCGTGGAAACAGCATACGAATCCGATCTGATTATCCAGGGAAATCAGGAAAAGCTGCTTCGTCTCCTTATTAATCTGATTGATAATGCCATCCGTTATAATAAAAAAATCAATGGACGAATTCGCATTGAGGGGCATAAAGAGACTGATACGGTCCGGATATCCGTGGCAAACAGCGGCATGCACGTCGGCCGTGAGGATATCAGCCGCATCTTTGAACAATTTTACCGGGTGGAGAAATCAAGATCAACCCAGTTCGGAGGATCCGGGCTTGGGCTTGCCATAGCAAAAAGAATTGTCGAGCTACATGGAGGGGATATACGATTCACCAGCAGTGATGAGGGTTGGAACACCGTGACGGTGAATTTGCCGGACAAAGAAAAGAACGTTTAAGCGTTCAAGCCGTTTGAACGCCCTCAACTCCCGCTGTCAAGAACAACCATGTTTTTCCCCTGGGCCTTTGCCAGGTAAAGGGCCTTATCCGCCCTGTCGATCATGCGGGCTACGTTCGCCGGCCAGGACAGGGTTTCATCGCGGGTGCAGCGCACCAACCCCACGCTCAGGGTGGTTCCGGAAAAACCCGCCTGCTGGAAATTATGGAGTACCCTTTCCATGATTTTCACGGCCTGCTCTTCCCCGATCTGGGTCAGAATCGCGGCAAACTCATCGCCGCCATAGCGAAAGGTGAAATCCACATTATGGCGGGTGCAGTCATTTAGGATCATCCCCACCGCGTTCAACACCTTATCTCCGGCCGGATGGCCGAAGGTATCATTATATCCCTTGAAATTGTCAATATCGATCAGGGCCAGATAGACTTGGAAGTCCTGGCGATGAGCGCGCTGCACCTCCTCAGCCAGTCGCAGATCAAAGGATCTGCGATTATAAAGCCCGGTCAGGGAATCACACAGGGAAAGCTTCTCCAGCCGGCGGATCATGTTGCGTTCCCGCTCCGCCCGGTTCAGCTTGGCCTCAAGTTCATCACGCTCAAAGGGTTTTTTAATGAAATCGATGGCCCCAGCCCGGATCACGTCGGCATAACTGGCCTTATCCGTATAGCCGGTGGCCACGATCACATCCGTGTCCGTATAATTATCCTTGATATAGGAGAGTAATTTCAGACCATCCATCTCCGGCATATCCACATCGGTGACAACGATATCAATGACATCAGACTTGAGCTTTTCAATGGCATCAAGACCATTGACCGCCGTGTAGCACTTGTAGCCGAACAGCTCCACCAGCAGACTTATTGCTTCAAGAACCAGCTGGTCGTCATCCACTACAAGAATTTTTATATCGTGGTTTTTTGTGAGCTTCATCCTGTCGTCGTGCAGTATCTGTTTCTCTTCAAGTTCCACAGTGGCGGATACACGTCACCGTCACTAATAGCTACCCGGGGAAATAGACTGAAGGCTTCAAGGCCGCCGGTACCGACATTATTTTTTCAAGGCGCCCATATGTCTCTTATCGTCTGCCCTTTAGCCTTCAGCCTTCAGCCTTTAGCCTTCAGCCTTCAGCCTTCAGCCTAACCCACCGGGCAGTTACCTTATCATACCACATCCTCTTCTCAGGCAAAAACAATTTCTCATCACTCATGTAAGGATCAGGCGCACTCGGAATAACCGCACGAATGACAGACACAGCAGCCCCCTTCATGCTCGATGACGCCACCGCACTCCGGACAGGCGCCGAACATGGTTTTCTCGGACAGGGTCTCATCCTTGCAGCCGTTGTTTCTCTCCAGATGCTGACGAATGGCCTGGGCAATGGCGTCGGCGCAGGAAACCACCTTGTTCTGGCCGAATCCGGCGGGCTTGTGACAACTGATGCCGATGAGCTGTTTGACAATGGGCTCGGGCGGCAACCCGCTCCGCCAGGCCAGGGAAACCAGACGGCCGATGGCCTCGCACTGGCTGGCCGCGCAGCCACCCGCCTTGCCGACGGTATTGAACAGTTCAAAGAACTGCTGCTGGCTGTCTTCATTGATGGTCACGTACATCGGCCCGCAACCGGTGGTCATCTGATAGGTTGAGCCGTTCAGCCGGCGCGGCCTGTCTTTTTTAACCGGCCGGAGAACGTCGGCCTGGACGCTTTTCTTCTTATCCGTCTTGCCGATATTCAGCACCTGGTTTTCCCGGCAGCCGTCCCGGTAAATGGTCACACCCTTGCAGCCCAGCTTGTAGGCGAGCATGAAGGCCTCCTTCACGTCATCAACGGTGGCGGAGTTGCTGAAATTGATGGTTTTGCTCACCGCGTTGTTGGTGCTTTTCTGAAAGGCCGCCTGGATATCAATATGATTTCTCGGACTGATGTCATGGGCGGTTTCAAAAAGACGCCGGTATTTCAGGGGGATCTCCTCAATGCCCTGCACACTGCCGCTGTGGGAAACCTTTTTGAGAAGCTCGGGCGAATAAAAACCGTTGGCCTTGGCAATCTCCTCAAACACGGGATTCACTTCAAAAAATTCATCATTGTCCATGACGCGCCGCACATAGGACACGGCAAACAGAGGTTCAACGCCGCTGGAGCAGCCGGCAATGATGCTGATGGTTCCCGTGGGGGCGATCGTGGTGCGCGTGGCATTTCTCACAGGCACATCGGGATTTTTATGCCCATAGATACTCCTGGGAAAGTTGGGGAATGCTCCGCGCTGCTCTCCAAGATGGACAGAGGCCTGATAGGCCGAGGTATCGATGTATCGCATGACCTTTTCCGCCACCTCGAGCGCCTCCGGGGCGGAATAGGGGATGGAGAGCCTGAGCAGCATATCGGCAAAGCCCATGACGCCAAGGCCGATCTTGCGATTCTGTTTGGTTTTTTCTTCAATCTCCGGCAAGGGATAGCGGTTCACATCCACCACGTTATCAAGGAAGTGCACGCAGTTTGCCACGGTAGCGCCCAGCTTCTGATAATCAACCTGACCATCAATAATCATATTGGCCAGGTTGATTGAGCCGAGGTTGCAGGATTCATGGGGCAGAAGCGGCTGCTCCCCGCAAGGATTGGTGCTCTCGATCATCCCCACTTCAGGGGTGGGATTATCCGCATTCATGCGGTCGATAAAGACGATGCCGGGCTCCCCTGAGTACCAGGCCTGCTTGACGATCTGCCTGAACACCTTGACGGCGTTCTGTTTTTTTACCGCCTCATTGTTGCGGGGATTAATCAATTCATACTCTTCGTCGTTTTCAACCGCCTCCATGAAGGAGTCGGTGATGGCCACGGAGATATTGAAGTTGTTGAGCACGGACAGATCGGATTTGACCTTGATAAAATCCATGATATCAGGATGGTCAACCCGGAGAATGGCCATATTGGCGCCTCGGCGGGTGCCGCCCTGTTTGATGGTTTCGGTGGCGCAGTCAAAGACGGACATGAAGGAGAGCGGTCCGCTGGACACGCCCCGGGTTGAGTGGACAACATCGTTATGGGGTCTGATGCGGGAAAATGAGAATCCGGTACCGCCGCCGCTTTTGTGAATCAAAGCCGTCTGCTTGACCGCTTCGAAGATGCTGTCCATGGTGTCTTCAACCGGCAGGACAAAACAAGCGGAAAGCTGGCCAAGGTCACGGCCGGCATTCATCAAGGTGGGAGAATTGGGCATGAAATCCCGGTTTGCCATCATCTCATAAAACGAGAGAGCCAGGCCCTCTATATCCGCGTCCTTATCATAGAGCCTGTCAGCCACGGCAATGGAGCTCGCCACCCGCCAGAGCATCTCAGCCGGGGTTTCAATGACATTCCCCTCCACATCCTTCATCAAATAACGTCTTTCAAGGACAGACAGTGCATTGTCGGCAAACGTCGGCTGCATGATTACGGCAGGCATCTTCATTTCACCTAATTCCATTTTTCTCCCCATTGTTCATCTCCTGTTCCCAGCTTACAAATGGCTCAACTTATTGAAACCACCCTATTCATTTATAAAGATACCGCCCGTAGACAAAAAAAAAGACAGACCACAAAATGTTGTGTGTCAGAAAAGATGAAAACACAACATAAGCTGAAAGTCAAAGAAATTAATCGCAAATAAAATGAGCTTTTAAGACTTTTTTTTGAAATCAAGGAGATAGGCCATGATTTTTCTGCCGCGAGAAAAAATCATAAAAACCAAAGGAAAACTACCGGCAATCAAAGGCGGATTTCAGGGGACGCTCAGGGCGTGGGCAGGATATATCCTTTACGGATGGCATACTTGATTAAATCAGCAGTATTGCTGATATTCAATTTCTTAAGGAGGTTGGCCCGGTGATGCTCAACGGTTCGTGTGCTGATTGACAGCAACTCGGCAATATCCCTGCTGGTTCTGCCCTCGGCAACCATTTTCAGAATCTGTCTTTCCCTGGGGGTCAAGGATTCGGAAGAAAAATTCTTTGATTTTCGGCAGGAATCCACATCCTCGCTGGAAAATTCCTTGGACAGGACAGGTGAAATAAAAATATTTCCCTTCAGCACCTGTTCGATTGCCGTCAGCAGTTCGCTATCCGAATCCTCTTTCAGAACATAGCCGTCCGCCCCGGCCGACATGGCATGACAGAGATACTGTTTGCTATTATGCATGGTAAGGATGACAATCTTAACCAGCGGGCAAAGCTTTTTAGCCTCACCTATCGCTTCAATGCCGCGCAGATTAGGCATGGAAATATCGAGAAGCACCACATCAGGGGTCGCCTCCTTCATGAAATTCAACAGCTCCAGACCATCCCCCACCTGACCGATAACCTCAAGAGATGGTTCGGATTCAATAATTTTCTTAATGCCGTGACGAATCAGAACATGATCATCCGCGAGTAAAACCTGATACACTTTCATCGTGTTCTCCTGTAACTGCAAGGTGTTAGGCTGAAGTCTGAAGTCTGTTAGCAAAAGAGGCCAGACAACGAGCCGGCAAAAGTATTTTCTTCTATACAGTCAATACCGCCAGCCCTTCAGCCTAAAAGCCTTCAGTCTATCTACCTGAAAATGTCAAACCGGCAGACTAACAGTAATCGTTGTGCCTTTACCCTCTTCACTTTCTATATCCATGACCCCTTCCAGGATACGTACTCGTTCAGCCATGGCCGCCAGACCCATCCCGCCTTCCGACTTTTTCCGCAACGAAATTTCTTCCGTATTAAACCCAGTTCCGTTGTCTTTCACAATGAGAAAGATACGATTTTTTATTTTTTCAATTCTGATGCCGATATGCGTGGCATAGGCATGCTTGCCGATATTGTTGAGAGATTCCTGCACGATCCGGTAAATCAACCTCTGCGCGTCCTGGGAAAAGAGATGATTGATCTCGATCAGATCAAGGGAAATCTCAATGCCATGCAGTTTGGCGAAATTGGTGATCAGATATTCCAGGGCGGCATCAATGCCGAGATCATCAAGGGCCACCGGGCTGAGATCCCGGGAGAGACGCCGGACATTTTCAATAATGAGGTTGATGCTCTGGCGCAGTTCATTGCACCCCCCCTGCACAATCTCGGGAGTCCCCTTGGCCAGCTGTTTTTCAAGGGAGCCCACCTGCAGCTTCAAGGCCGCGAGCGACTGCCCCAGCTCATCATGCAATTCCAGGGAAATCCGGCGCCGCTCATTTTCCTGAACCGTGAGCAGATTCACGGACAGCTGATGCAGGGTCTCCTCCGAGTCGCGCAGGGCTTCCTCTACCTTGGTCCGTACATGAATCTCCCCTTTCAGCTTTTCATTGGCGGTGATCAGTTCGTGGGTGCGTTCCTCGACCAGCACCTCAAGCATCTGTTCCGCCTTCTTGCTTTTGTAAGTCACCACGGACAGAATGATAATCGTCGCCTCCAGGGCCAGGGCGATGCCCAGCACGGTCAGGCCGATCTTCTTGTATTTCCAGAGAATGGACTGCGGCTCATCCGTGACAATGCTGCCCTCGGGCAACGACTTGTAGGGGATATTGAAACGTTTCATCTGATTATAGTCAAATATCAACTGATTGGCCGTGGTTCCCTGGGCCGCGAAATTCTCTACCGGTTCTCCCATGAGAATATCAACAACCATTTTGGCCACCGCCACCCCCTGGGACCTGGCGTCAACCATCATTCCACCCAGCACGCCGTTACCAAGGTAAAAACGCCACATGGACAAAATAGGCACCTTGCATTTTGCCGAAATAAGCCCCAGGCTTCTTTCGTAGGAAAAGGATTTACCTTCCCGATCGCTGGTAAAGTTCACCAGCAGGACAAGGCTGTTGTCCTTGATCTCCCGTACCTTGGCGAGCAACTCATCCATGGGCAGATTCTCCAGGAGATGAATGGCAAGGCGACCGGCAAAAAACTCAGCGCTCTCGCTGATGATGTTGTCATAGATGAGCCCGTCAGCTGTGCGGTCATTAATAATAAAGACATCCTTTGTCGCCGGGTAAAGATGCAGTCCGGCCTCAATGGTGGCTGTTACATCCACCTTTTCGCAGATGCCGATAAAACTTGAGGTTGCCTGATCTTCTCTCTCGTCCTGGCAGTTTACTCCGCAGTACAGGACAGGGGTCAGGGGAAAAAGCTGGGCATGAAACCGCTGAAGAAAATTGACGGCAACAATGTCAACGCCTATGACGGCGTCAAAACGCCTGTCTCCGTACTTTTCATTAAGATATCGCGATACACGCAAAAAGTTATCAGGGTCCGGTTGCCGCAGGCTGTCCATGTATTCAATATGCAGCTCAATATCCTGCCGGTCCTTGGCCAGCAGTATCTCCTTAATGCCGCTGTTGACATTTTCAGTCCAGGGAAGACCGCTGTGATAGGAGTGCAGAACGAGAATATCGTGGAGATGCGCTGAACCGGTGCGGGCGGATGCCGGGCAGGCAAGCAGAAGCAGAAGAGCCAAAGGGAAAAAAATCATTTTCAAGGTCGACAAGCTGTTGCCTCGGCACCGTTTAGAAAAAAAAGGAATGTTTTTTCGTAACTATCCAGGTAGATAGACTGAAGGAAAAACGCCTAAAATATCTGATACGACAGTACCGACAGCCCTATAGCCTTCAGCCTACAGTCTAAACAGCTGGGTAGTTACGTTTTTTCATTTGTCGCCCAAACCGGCGTACTGTATTGTGCACATCATGTTGAAAAATAGCGATTATAATCAGCAACGAATTGATCCGGCAAGACATATCCGTAAAATTTTCCTTGAGGAAAGCTGCCGGGATCTGGCCTATACCAGGGAAATCCTTGACCGGGCCCGGGATATTGAGGTTGAAATCATCGGTGATCGCACGGTTCCCGACATTCAGGCCGGACCATATCCGCGCAGCCTGACAAAAGGCAAACAGTATCTTCTCCTCTGCAAAAACCGCGGCAGTTTCTTCAAACCCTGTCCCGGCACCAGGGAATACTGCTGCTGCGATTACCAGGTCTTAAACATCGGCATGAACTGCCCCATGGATTGTGTTTATTGCATCCTGCAGGCCTATCTCAATAATCCCTGGATCTCCTTTTTTGTCAATATCGAGGATTTGCTCTCGGAACTCGATCTGGCCCTGGCCCACAAAAACCAATTCTGGCGGATCGGCACCGGGGAGTTCACGGACAGCCTGGCCCTGGACTCGCTTACCGGACTGAGCAAGGTGCTGGTTGCATACATGCGGGATAAAAAGTCCGCCGTCCTGGAACTGAAAACAAAAAGCGTCTCCGTGGAAAATTTGAAAGATCTGGACCATGGCGGCAGAACCATTGTCGCCTGGTCGTTGAACAGCCCGGCCATCATGGCCGGCGAGGAGTTGAAGACAGCAAGCCTCGACCAGCGGCTGCAGGCCGCGGTCAAGTGCGCCCAATGGGGCTACCGGCTGGCCTTCCACTTTGACCCGATCATTTATCACCCGGGCTGGCGGGAAGGCTATGCCGAAACCATCAAGAAGCTTTTTGATGTTGTGCCCGCCGAGAAAATCGCCTGGATCAGCCTGGGGGGTTTGCGTTTCCTGCCCAGCCTTCGCCCCACGGCCCTGACCCGTTTTCCCAACTCCAGATTTTTCCATGAGGAATTCATCATGGGACTGGATGGTAAATGCCGTTATTTCCGCTCCCTGCGCGTAGAGCTGTATCGGCATCTGCTTTATCACCTCAGACAGCGGGCCCATCCCGCCACCTGCCTTTATTTATGCATGGAGAGCGAGGAGATATGGCAGGAATGCGGTTTCGCGCCGGGCCAGGCCGGGCGGCTCCCCCTGGATCTTGACCGGGCTGTTTGCGATTCATTATAAACACTCAGCCATTTTTTTTTTTGCCTCTTTGCCGCATTGCGGTAAATTCAACTTTCGTGTAATCTGTTTTTCTCAGCTACTAACACCCATCCGGCACAGCCGTCTGTAAGGAGTTTTACCATGATCAACAAGGCTATTTTAATCGGCAACCTGGGCTCGGACCCGGAAATGCGCTACACCCAGAGCGGCACGGCAGTGGCGAATTTCAATGTGGCCACCACGGAAAAATGGAAAGGCCAGGATGGCCAGATGCAGGAGCAGACGGAATGGCACAAAATTGTGGCCTTTGCCCGTCTGGCGGAAATCTGCGGGGAATATCTATCCAAAGGCTCCAAGGTGTATATCGAAGGACGTATTCAAACCCGTTCCTGGGAAGACAAGGACGGCAACAAGCGTTACACCACGGAGATCGTGGCCAAGGATATGAAGATGCTCTCCGCCAAGGGAGGCGGCTCATCAAGCGGCGGTGGTTTTGCCGATGAGCCTCCGCCACCTGAACCGCGCATGGGCGATGATGTGCCGTTCTGAGAGTCAATCGACAGTTTGGCATTACGAATTATTGTCATAAGCGGCAAGGGTTTGCCGGCCCACTTCTCTCTCGTAGGGCGGCAAACCCTTGCCGCCATCCCTTTGCAACTTACCTCCCGAAACCGACGGCAATATACTGTTACGCATTCGCTTTCTTCAAACTTTCGGGGCATAATGCAAAATTTATGTACGATTATCGGGATAAATTATACCAGCCTGTCCTGCCAATATGCAGGATGACGCTTCATGTGCATGACAGCAACGACAAGAATGAAATCTTGACGAATTTGATAAATAATCCCGAAAGGAAACTTGTTGGTCATGCATCTTCGAGCACGAGGAGACAATTCAGGCCAGGCTTGGGGGGAAAAAGGAAATCCGATCAAGGGTATTCTTCACCTCAGCCGCAAATTCGTACCCAAGCCCCGGGCACTGTTCAGTATAAAAATTCACAGCCTCAATAAGCTCTTGCTCAGCGCAAGAAAGTACGAAAATTTTCATTTTCCGTTTACCCGCACAAAAACAGCTTCAGAAGGTTTCGCTTGTAATTTCCCAGCGTCGTAGGCATCAATTCGCGATTCCACTTCCTTTGCCCAGACAGAGTCAATTTCTTCCTGTTTGCCGGCGTCGAAACTGAGAAACAATCTTTCAATAAGTTCAGCTTTTTCAACCGGCGACAATCGTAAGGCCTTTGAGAAAATTTGTTGTGCGGATTCAGCCATATAAAACCTCCATTGCATCCGGAAAACAAGTTTATATCAGAATTTTCACTCAACAACCACCGTCTAAAAGACGGTGGGTTGAAATAATGGACTGAAAGTCCGGATACGGGTCATGTAGACCCGTCATTATCAGTCCTGAAATCATCGTCTTTTTTGGGTTCAAAATGATGATCGAGATAATTTTTTA
>JACRCD010000062.1 GCA_016219175.1 Deltaproteobacteria bacterium
CAGAAACTCATAGGTCCGCGGGGTATTGGTTACCAGCAGGCGGCGGGGAAAGATTTTTTCCAGAATGGACGCCACATGCAGGATGACAGGCACCCCATGCAGCAGGGCAAGGGCCTTGTTGCAGCCGAACCGCGAGCTGGCACCGCCGGCCAGGATAACCCCTGTTGTTTCTTCTGTTGCGGTTTGAGTGGCCGACATATCAACCCGGAGGCCAATTCATTCTGCGTCCTCCCAGAATGTGCATGTGGATGTGGAATACGGTCTGTCCCGCCTCCAGCCCATTGTTAAAAACAATCCGGAAACCATCACCAATGCCGTTTTCAGTGGCCAGCCGGGCGCCGATCCGCATGACTTTGCCGATCAGTTGCTCATCTTCGCCGCCCATGGCGGCGGGGCCGGCAATGTGTCTTTTGGGGATAACGAGAAAATGGGTGGGCGCCTGGGGCGAGATGTCCCAGAAGGCCAGCACCTCATCGTTCTCATAGAGTTTTTTGGCGGGAATATCCCCGCGAATGATTTTGCAGAACAGGCAGTTTGCGTCCATAGAGGCTCCTCGGGTAAATGTCGACGGGGTACGCTGCAATCAATATGAAAAAATGTACTGAAGCCTGTTGCCGATGTCAATTATTTCCCTTTGCGGCAAGAAACCTTTGCGGTATTTTCAGGGCATGGACAGAGAACTCACCATCATCAATGCAAAAATTTTTGCTGCTCATACCCCGCAAGGGTTCCTTGAGGACCACTTTATCAAAATCGGAGGGGGGCGCATCCTGGCGCTGGGGAGCATGGCCGCTTATGGGCCCGGGAATTGCGGAAAACTTCTCGACGCCAGGGGGGCGCTGGTCATGCCCGGACTGGTCAACGGCCATAATCATGCCGCCATGAGCTTATTTCGCGGCCTGGCCGATGATCTGCCCCTCATGCCCTGGCTGGAACAGCACATTTTTCCGGCCGAGGCCCGTTTTGTCAGGCCAGAGATGGTCTACTGGTGCACAAAACTCGCGGCGGCCGAGATGATTCTCTCCGGCACCACCACCGTGGCTGATGCCTATTTCCACGCGGATGAAGCCGCCGCGGCCTTTACGGAAGCGGGAATGCGGGCCGTGGCGGCCCACGGCGTCATCGATTTCCCGGCCCCCGGCGTACCCGATCCGGCGGAAAATGTGGCAGCCGTGGAGCATTTCATTGACAGATGGCTAGGGGCTGACCTCGTCACCCCGGCTGTTTTTGCCCATTCGCCCTATACCTGTTCCAGCCGTACCCTGGTGCGGGCCAAGGAGCTGGCCCGCTCCAGAAACGTGCCTTTTTTTATTCATCTCGCCGAAACAGAGGCGGAAAAGGGGATGATAAGCGATAAATGGCAGGGCTCGCCCGCCGCCTATTTGCATGACCTTGGGGTTCTTGATGAGCGCACGGTCTGTGTGCATGGGGTCTGGCTCGATGGGCATGACATTTCCCTGCTGGCCCTCAGCGGCGCCGCCGTGGTGACCTGTCCGGAAAGCAACATGAAGCTGGCCGCGGGCATGGCGCCGGTGGCCGAGCTGCTGAGCGCCGGGGTCCGGCTTGGCCTGGGAACGGATGGCTGCGCCAGTAATAACGATCTGGACCTGTTTGGGGAAATGGATATGTGCGCCAAGCTGCACAAGGTCCGCTCCCTGGATCCGGCAGCGCTTAAGGCCCGGGATGTGCTTGACATGGCGACGGTTGCGGGCGCGCGTCTGCTGGGCTTTGCCGACGCGGGCGTTGTGGCCGCCGGCATGTTGGCCGATCTCATCATTGTTGATCTGGCGCAGCCCCACCTCACCCCCTTTTATGGGGTTGACAATCTGGTGTATGCCGCGGACGGGGCAGATGTGCGGAGCGTCATAATCAACGGCAGGCTGGTCATGGAGGAGAGGAGGATCTTGACCTTTGACGTGGCGGAAGTCATGGACAGGGTGGCGGCCATGGCCAGGGATGTTCGCCGAGCCGCCCCGGGCTGGTGAAGACGCCGGAAAGAACAGCGGGAAAGCTCAGCTGCCCCACCCCTCATTGCCGATCAGGCTGACAAAGCGCACCTTTTCGATGCAGGTCCGGGCAATGACCCCGTCAATTTTTTCCACGGCCAGCAGATCCTGACTGATGCGGTCGCCGACCGGGATCACCAGTCTGCCCGGATCAGCCAGTTGATCCAGCAGGGGGAGAGGGATATGGGGGCCGGCGGCGGTAACGATGATGGCGTCATAGGGGGCGTATTCCGGCCAGCCCAGGGTGCCGTCATCAATTTTGCAGACAATATTAAGCAGGGTGAGCCGGTCAAAAATCCGGCGGGCCTTGATGTGCAGGTTTTTAATCCTCTCAACCGTATAGACCTTCTCGCAGAGGTGGGCCAGAATGGCGCTCTGGTAGCCGCAGCCGGTGCCGATTTCCAGCACTTTTTCGTGGCCTTTCAGCTGCAGGGCCTGGGTCATGAGGGCAACGATATAAGGTTGGGAGATGGTCTGCCCTTCGCCGATGGGAAGCGGGAAATCCCCATAGGCCTGACTTTGCAGGGCATCCTCGACAAAAACATTTCTGGGCACGGCGCCCATGGCCTCAAGAACGCGCGGGTCCGTGATGCCCCGTGGCACAAGTTGTTCCCGTACCATTCTGGCCCTGGCCAGTGCATAATTATTCGACATCAGGGAGATCGTGGCTGGTAATGCCCGATTTTTTGAACTCTTCAACGGTCAATGAGCGGTAAGCGCAGGTGATAACCTTCTCGCCTTCAAAGCGCACCGTGACCACATCAACATCTTCCGTGCCCAGGTTGTCACCGATGAAAGGGGTCTTGCGCATGATGCTTTTATTCACCTGATAGTAAATCCACATTTCTCCGTATTGATCGGTCTGCTGGTCATCCGGGGCGCCCATGTAGGTCAGCACCTCATCCTTGCTGGTTCCCTGGGTCATCAGGCAGACATCGGAGGCCAGGTGGCGCACCGGGGAACCGAAAAAACAGGCTGAAAGAAAAAACAGACAGAAGACGAGCAGGAAGGTTGAGAATAATCTTTTTATCATTTTTAAGGGGTGTTCACAGTTGAATTTATAAAAAATGGACCGGCGTACTTTGCTATAAATATCCTGTAGGTTTGAATTTTGCAAGATTTCAAAGTTCGCGGCAGGGGACATTGCCGGAAAAGCATAACCCGGCGGCGCTGGACGAGATCCTTAGCGTAAGCATTTTGATCATAGTTTCAAGATGATGTAAATCTGAGGGCTGATTTTTCAGACCCGGAGAGCAAGAATCTAAAAAATAAGGTTACCGGTCCGGGAATGTCTTGACCTTAAGTGTAAGATTATAATAATTTATTATATATTTTCCAAAAAAACACCTTTAAATTTTCTGGGAGACAACCGTAATGCGCTGCCCGAAGTGTGGATACATCTCTTTTGATAACCTGCGAAGCTGTGCAAAATGCGCCGCAAGTCTTGAACGGATAAGCGACAGCATCACCGGAACAGTCGTCCGGGCGCAGGAACCTTTTTTTCTGGCAACCGCATTAGGACATGCTGTCCAGCCGGGGCTGGGAGGGGAAGAGGTGGTGGAGTTTGATCTGGCCGAGGCGGATGAGCTGTCGGAATCCGGCGAGGAAATTGATCTGTCCGGGGAGGAAGAAGGTATCCCCATGGTGGATCTCTCACCCTTCGCGTCCTCCGCCGGGGTAGAGGTTGAGGATGAGGCCGGCATAAGTTTTTCGCTCCCTGAAGAGGAAGAAGAGGAAGTGACCGAGATGGCCGCGGGCGCGGAGGAAGAGGTTGCAGCCGGGGAACATGGCACCATCGACTTCATGCCGGGAGAGGAACTTGCTGAAGAACCGGAGACCCTGCCGGGGGAAGAGGGCTATGCGCTTGATCTGCCCCTGGAGGAATCCCGTGAGGCTGAAGCGGAAGGGATAGCGTTCGCCTTACCGCAGGAAGAGGAAGAGGTTTCCTGGGCCGGTGGAGAAGAGGAGGAGGCTCTGCCCGAGCTCGATTTTGATACCGGCGAGGGGGAGGAAGCCCTTGCCCTGGATGCGGGTCTGATGCCCGGCGGCGTGGAAGAGCCCGCGGAAGAAGAGGAAGAGGCCGAGGCCGGCGGCGCCGGACTCAAGCTTGATATTGACGTTGATCTGGAAAACGAGCCGGCCGAAGAGGAAATGGTCTTTAATCTTGAAGACATAGACATGTCCGATCTGGTTATCGAGGAACAGGGTGGCGCGCAAGATGCCACGGACCGCCCGGAAGAAACGGCCCTTGACCTGGAGGATTTTCTCAGCGAAGGGAAAAAAGACGAGGGCGGCATACCCATGAATCTGAGCATGGATGACATCGATCTGGGCGACGACGAGCAGGATAAGGAAAATGACGAGCTGCCGATCATCAAACACTAACGGCGGGAAGATATGACGGAAAGCGAATTCCATCCCGCCCGCAGGGGCGAAACCGTCGACTTTGGCACCCGGGGCGTGGCCTTCATGATTGACGGCGTGTTTCTGGCCTGCCTTGCCGGCTGCACCTTTTTTATTCTGGCTGGCATGGCGGTTGAGTTCATGCAGGCCGGCAGGCAGAATTTTCTCGTCCTGCTGGGGCTGGCGGTCCTGTCGGCCCTGGCGCTGCCCGCCCTGCTTGCCACCTTTTATTTTATCGTGCTGCACAGCCATGGCGGCCAGACACTGGGCAAGGTGTTCATGGGCATCAAGGTTGTGTCCGACAGCGGGGAAAACCTTTCCGCCGGGGCTTCCTTTCTGCGCCTGGTCGGTTATCTTCTCTCCGCCGTGCCCCTGGGCGCGGGTTTTCTATGGTCTGTGGTGGATAAGGATTGTTCCGCCTGGCATGACAGGCTGGCCTGCAGCCGGGTCATTTATGTGTAGCATGGAAAAATTGCTTGACAAGGAAGAGGTATTTCGATACTTTCTCCTTTTTCGCCGGGATAGCTCAGTCGGTAGAGCAACGGACTGAAAATCCGTGTGTCCCTGGTTCGATTCCTGGTCCCGGCACCAAGATATTAAAGGGTTTGTGGCATTTATGCTGCAAACCCTTTTTTTCGTTTCCCATCGATCTCCTCCCTTTGGATTTTTTTAGGCCTCAATTTGGCGTTCAAGGGTAAGTTTTTTTTCACCATTTTCACCGTCTAAAACCTAAACTGGCCTTCTGCCCTTACACTGCCATACCCCTGTCATTTTCCTTGCAAGTAATCACCTTAAATGTGATATTGTTAGTGGGGTTATTTGAGAAAATATATTGACTTTTGTGCGCTAGAAGAGGAAGGAAAAAGAAATCTATGGAATTCTTTGAGCTGGTAAACTGAAAATCTTGACAAAAGTATAGAGCAAGCTTGACCTCCATTTGTTTCATTTGCTTTATACAAGAATGCAGTGAGGCGCAAACTTACCCCGCTGCAAAGATTTGAGATCGCCGATGTTGCGGGGGAGCATATGGGGATGAAACGCGTCACCACTTGGAATAAAGAAAATTCACGATCTATTATATGCTCGTTTCCGTATTATGCTAGAAAATCGTGCCAGAAATTATTAGTCATCCTAACATGGCAATCCTTGTTCGGATAACTTAAGCTTTGTTTTAAGAGCCACAGAGAATGATATTTCCCTCACTTATGGAAGAGATCTGGAAGAAAGACCTGACTAATGACCAGGATAAATCGATACTGCTCTGGACGAATATCAAGGTTTTACTAACGAAGAACTCGACTTTATCATTAATCATGACATCAAGTTCCGCATGGGGTCGGCGGCGGTTAATCTGGTGGTCCTGAAGAGGGATAACCGCTTGAAGTTTGACTTCATTGACTTTTACCCTAAGAGGTGATTGCTATGTTTGTTGAAGAATTAACCTTAGAAAATATTCGCTGTTTCGATAAAGCCACCTTGCGTTTCAAGGATAAAAAATGGATTACTTTTCTTAGTCAAAATGGATGCGGAAAGAGCACGGTGCTCCAATCGCTGGCGTTACTTCTGGCTGGGCCTGAAGGCGCGCAGAAACTTGCACCACGTCCTATCGGCTGGCTTCGTGATGAAGACCAGCCAGGCAAGCTTTCCATCAAGATCCACCAGTCTGGAAATGATCCCGGACAATTCGGGTCAAAGACAGTGACCCGCGCGTTTGGTTATACTTTTTATTTAACAGGCGGAAAGCGGTTGACAATTCGCAATAAGGTTCATACTGAACCTGGCGTTCATGAATCTCCTGAAAAGCGGCTTACATGGCTGCGGCAGAATGCCTTTGCATCAAAAGGGACTGGATGGTTTGCCGTCGGCTATGGGGCGTTCCGCCGACTTACCCGCAAAAGTGAAATTATTGTGCCTTCCCTAGAGCCCCAGGCCCGCTATACGAATTTTTTTACCCAGTTCGATGAAGACCAGCCACTGTCAGCCTTTGAACGATGGATGGTTTATCTGGATTACCGCATAGTTAAAAGCAATGATTCCGAAGCGAAACGGCAGAAGGAACTAGGGATCGCAGCGATCAATCGGTTGTTGCCGGAGGGAGTGCGATTCGACAGCGTGACTGCAGAAGGGCGAATCTTTTTCGATGTTGCAGGCTCAAAGGTTCCGACGCTGGCTTTGAGTGATGGTTACCGGAGTGTTCTCGCGCTGGCCGGTGATCTGGTTTGGCGATTAATCCAAGCTTTCCCGACAAGCGGGGATCCATTAAAGGAAGAAGGAATCGTGTTGATTGATGAGCTGGACATTCACCTCCATCCGATCTGGCAGCGCGATATAGCCCTCTGGCTCCGGGAGCAGTTCCCGAAGCTTCAATTCATTGTTGCTACCCATAGTCCGCTCATAGCTGCAGGGGCAGGTCCAGAAGCCCTTACGCTAAAATTTTCATTAACTGATGGCAAGGCCGTGGTTGAAAAGGTGCCGGATATTTCCCCCATGAATGTCGACCGGATGCTGCAAAGCGCCGCTTTTGGCATCGTCTCCCCCTACTCACCACAGACCCAGAGTAAGATCGACCGCTATGATGAATTACTTCCTAAAGTGAAGAAACTGACCGGAAAAGAACAAAGCGAGTTTAAGCAACTCTCGCTTTTTATGAAAGACGCAAGACCAATCGGCGGACCTCCAGAACCTGATTCGATTCAGGCAAAAGTTGAAGCATATCTGGAGAAGAAGCTCCAATGATAAAAATTGTACGATCACCGAAACCAAAGGTGCTAGAACGGCACGAGATTGCATGGACCAATGTCCTTCTTGATGCTTCAACTGAGGAAGGGAAAAAAAGGGCGGAAAAGAAGTATCAACATCGTGAAATCAAGGATGCCCTGCTTGTTATGTTTCACGACAAATGTGCATACTGTGAGAGCAAAATTTCCCATATAGCGTATGAACAAATTGAACACTTCCGGCCGAAATCCAAATTTCCTGAACTGACGTTCGAATGGACAAATCTTCTTCTGTCGTGTCCTATCTGTAACGGGCTGGCATATAAAGGAGATCATTTTCCAGAAGAGACAGAAGGCGGGCCGCTGATCAATCCCTGTGAAGACATGCCAGATGAGCATCTCGATTTTGTTTTTGACCTAGATGCGCGGCTAGCAACAGTAGTCGGCAAGACAGCAAGAGGGGAAACTACTAAAAAGCTGCTGGGATTAAATCGCGATGATCTCCGTGCATATCGCACAAAGGTAATAATGAGGTTTTCCGTGTTGGCATCCTATGCAAAAACCGACCCCGAGGCCAAGAGGTTACTTGACGAGGCACGCAAGGATGATTGCGAGTATGCGGCCTTCGTTCGATCACTTCCCACTGGGGACATTGGGGGCTGATTTTTTTAAAGAGAACTTTTGGGGGAAAAAAAGGGGGCTGTTTTTTTTAACAAAACAAACGGCAAAGCCGAACAAGCGTATAGAGAGGGACGGCGGGGAGCAGCTATCCCTGAAACTATTTCAGTGGCCGCCGCCCCTCATGCTGGTCGTCAAGCTCTGCCAGTAATAGGAGAAATTAAAATGAATACCGCAAAAGACGAAGTAAAGTCACTACTCCAAAGACTTCCAGACAATTGCACCTTTGAGGATATTCAATACCATCTGTATGTAATTGAAAAAATCCGCAAGGGATTAGATAGAGCCGAGGTTGAAGGCACAATTCCGCACGAGGAAGTTGAGAAAAGGTTGAGCAAATGGACTATAGAATAGCTTGGTCACCTGAAGCCGTTGGAAGATATCCAAGCTATTGCCGAGTTTATAGGAAAAGATTCAGCATTCTATGCAAGGGCAGTTGTTTCAAAGATTCTCAATTCTGCAAAATCTCTTGGAGAATTTCCAACAATCGGGCGCATTGTGCCAGAGTATGACAACAAAAACCTCCGAGAACGATTTATTCACAGCTACAGAATGATTTATCAAATTCACGGAGGCAAAATTACAATTATTGCCATAATACATGGAAAACGAATGCTTGAACCCGTTGCCACTGAAAGGATAAAAATTGAGGGTTCCTGAGGGCTCTTTGCGGTTTTTCTTCCGATCAAAAATATTGAGTGAACAGTATTGGACTTAAGGCGGTCCAATTACCTTGCCCCAGATGCCCTTTCCCCTGGCGCGGGCGATTTTTTCCAAGGCATGATAGGCAAACGGGGCATCCGGCAGGGCAACGGCCCAGCCCTGCTGGAGCATCCAGGAGCTCAAGTCCTCATCTTTCACCTTGCACAAGGCGACAATGCTGCCATCCTCGTTGTCCCATTTTTTTTCACAGTCGATAAAAAAAGGGCCGATCTTGGCATCAAGGGCCAGGATGGCCCTGGAGCCGCAGATGATGGGAATCTCGTAAGTGCGGCAGGTGCGGTCCGACGGCGGGATGTAGATGCCGTATAGCCAGATTTTGTTTCTACTCACCTCCAGGGAGCCATCTTCCAGCACATAAGCATAACTGACAAGATCCTTGGCCTGCAGCGGCGACAGCAGGCCGGTCAGAAGAATGATCAGCAAGCCGGCTGTGCGAAAAAAAGATTTCATCGGTTGCTCCCCTGATATTTCAGATGGGCCAGCATCAGTTTGATGTCGCCGTAGGAATAGTCGTCGCCCAGCGCGATTTTTACCTCCTTATGCGAACTGTTTGGCGTGTCGGCCAGCTTTTGCCTGATGGCCCGTTGTTTTTCAGGCGACAGGAGCCTGCCGATCTCCAGCTCTCCGGTTTCCACAAAATGGGCCAGGTGTCCCTCTATGGTTGCCTTGACCAGGCCGCGTTCCTCGGCAATGCGGGCAATGGTTAATCCTGCCTGAAACATGGCGAAACTGGCTTGCCTGGTGTTAGGTTGGGGCGATTGTTCTTGGTCGTCGGCAACCTGTTGCCGCTGGGCTCCGGCCGCGGGCAACACCACTTCGGTAATATTGTGTTTGCGGCGATACGCCGCCACCATCTCCACCAGTTCCCTGCCGTGTTTTTCCAGGGTGCGGGCGCCGATACCCTTTGTTTTTTGCAGATCAGCTGGATTGTCGGGCAGATTGACCGCAATCTGGATCAGGACGCTTTGGTGCAAAATCCGGTAAAGGGGGAGCCCTTCCTTGGCGCCCTTTTGCGCACGCCAATCCTTCAAGGCCTGGAACAACTCGGGGTGCGCAACATCGGCAGCGGTGTATTCCGCTGGGGCGGTTTTTTCTTCCTTGTCAGGTTTGAAATCGATTTCCGCTCTCGAGAGGGCGCGCAGATATCGCTCGGGAGAAAAACCGCTTGCGCAACTCGTTACCGCGGCCGTCTTCAAGGCGATTTCCCTGTGCAGCTCGTTTAAGGACTCTTTAATTTTTTTGCCTATTTCCTTGTTATCCGTATCCACCCGTAAAGTGCGCAGGGTTTCCCCTAGAATCGTGCCGAGTTTTTCCTGAAAATAACAGGAGGCCTTGCCGATCCGCTCCACAACAACCTGGTCCGCCTGGGGCACGTTGCCATGGGCAAAGAGACGGCCCAATTCCCGTTTGAAATTTTCGCCGACCACACAGATTTCCCGCACCGCCATTTTCTCCACCTCGCGGATATCCCGCACCCCCGTCACCGTGACCAGCCGTTCGTTGCCGAGCAACACCCGCATCAGGCGGTTGAGGCGAGCCCGCAACGGTTCAAAATCAAAGCAATCCATCAACAGCCGTTGCTGGCTGCTGACTTTTTCGGCGATAAGACGTTCCCCCGAGGGCGGGTTCCGGCAAACCTTGGTCACAAAATCCAACACAACAGGGTCGCTTTTCACACCATGCAAGGAAATGGGTGAGCTGAGCACCATGCCTTCAAAGGTCCGGCAGCGGCTCAGGGCCACATAGACCTGGCCATGGGCAAAGGCCCCGGCCGCGTCAATGACGGCCTTGTCAAAGGTGAGCCCCTGGCTCTTGTGGATGGTGATGGCCCACGCCGGTTTCAGCGGGTACTGGACGAACTTGCCGATTTTGTTTTCCGTGATCTCCTTGGTTTCCGGATCAATCGTGTACTTGATATTTTCCCAGGTAGCCGGATCAACGCTGATTTCTTCCTTGTCGCCGGGGCACCTGACGAACACCGTTTTATCGGCAATACGGGTTATCTTGCCGATCTTGCCGTTAAAATAGAGCTTGTCGCGCGACGAATCGTTACGCACGAACATGACCTGGGCGCCCACCTTGAGTTCAAGCATGGCCGGGGTCGGATAGGCGTATTCGGGAAATTCTCCTTCCACGGCGGCGCTGAAACTGTGCATCTTTGCCGGCAAGGCCCGCAGTCTGGATTCGTTGATGACGTCAACCCCGCGATTGTGGGTGCCGAGGGTGATGTAGCCCTCCTCGTCACCAGGGGCAAAATGGGGCAGAAAGCGGCTGTTGAGCGCCTGCAGGGAGTCCGGGTCAAGCTTGTTGTCGCGGACCCGGTTGAGCAGTTCGATGAAATGGAGATCGGCTTGACGGTAAACATGTTGCAGCTCAATGGAGACCAGTTCGGTCTGCCGCAAGGCATTACTGCTGAAAAAGTAGACTGACTCATAATAATCGCGCAGGATCTGCCAGTCGGCATCCTTCACCACGGGCGACAGCTGGTGCAGATCGCCGATCATCAGCAGCTGTACGCCACCGAAGGGCAGGTTGCCGCGTCGGTAACGCCGGAGAACCATGTCCACCCCATCGAGCAGATCGGCCCGCACCATGCTTATCTCGTCGATCACCAGCAGATCGAGGCTTTTGATGATGTTGATTTTTTCCTTGTTGAATTTGTGCTGATTGTTGTGGACATGGGTTTCGCTGCCCGGCACAAAAGGTCCGAAGGGCATCTGGAAAAACGAATGCAGGGTCACGCCGCCGGCGTTGATGGCCGCCACCCCGGTCGGCGCGGTGACTACCATGCGCTTATGGGTATTCTTTTTTAAATTATGGAGAAAGGTGGTCTTGCCGGTACCGGCTTTGCCGGTCAGGAAAACATTACAGTCGGTGTAGCGGACAAAATCGTCGGCAAGCCGCAGTTCCGGGTTTGAGCTGCTCATGGGCGGTTGGGTGGCGAACATGGGTTTAGGGGTCTGTGAAAGCGATCAATAATCTTATTATGCTCTTTTACATAAAATCATCCATAAATCCAGGACAGAATTATTTTTTGATTCTGCGCTCATATGTCCGGGTACAGATTTTTGATGCAGTCAGGGCAGATGCCATGGGTGAATTGGGCCTCCGAGTGCTTGGCGATGTAGGAATCAACCTGGGTCCAGAAACCTTGGTCGTCGCGGATCTTCTTGCAGGAAGCGCAGATGGGGATGAAACCCCGCAAGAGTTTCACCTGTTCCAGGGATTTTTTCAGGGCATGGATGAGATGTTCCTTTTCATCCTCCAGTCGTTTCTTTTCGGTTATCTCCTGAAAACTTTCTACCACCCCGATTACCTTGCCCCTGGAGTCGGGCAGCGGTTTGGCGGTGACGATGAAGTGCTGGCATGCCCCGGCCTTTTCTTTGCTGGGTTCGCAGACGTATTTGTTCGACCCGCTCATGATCTGCGTGAGCGGGCAAGACTCGGTATGGCAGGATTTTCCTGGCCGGTGCTCATAGCATTTGATCGTTTTTTTGTGGTCAGGGAGGGGGCCGAACTCAGCCCAGTACGATTTGTTCGCCATCAGGATCGTATGGTCTTTGCCGGTGACGCAGGTTGGCACCGTGTTGTTGAAGGTGGCGTCGAACAGGAGCCGTTTGCGTTCATAGAGGGTGCCGCCGATGAAAATAAAGAGAAGGCCGATGGCCGCCACCGAACCGAAGCCGGTAAAGAGTTTGAAGTGTGTATTGGGGGGATAGGGGAGGGAGACGCTGAGGCCGCCCCGGATATCGCCTTCCTTGTGTCCCTGCTGGGCGTGGCAGGGGAGACAGTCGGGGCCGGTGAAGAGGGGCGCCATGTAGCGGAACCAGGTGATGTTGCCGTCCGCAACGAATTCGCCTTGCTCCTTGACCCCTTGCTCGAAGGACTTGAGCCACTTCTCCTCCCACGTAGTCGCCTTGTTCTCGGGTCTGATCGGCTTGAGACTGGTGATGTGGAACTCGATGCCGCTCTCGTTTTTTACAGCAAGTTCCGCAATTTGCCGGGTCATGTAGGTGGGGTTAATCTTGGTCAGCCTGAGGCCGTTGTCGGCAGTCAGGTCTCGATTTTGACTCGGCAGATATTTGTTGGGCTGGGTTTTGCTGGTGATCGGGACATAGACTCCGCCGTGGGAGGCGTTCCAGCGGCGGGTGATTACGATTTGCTGGTAAATGGCCTTGGCGGTGGTCTGTGCCAGGCGCTTTTCCTCGCGCCGGGTGTCCATCTCGATCCAGTAGAGGAAAGAGCCGAGGATGCAAACCCAGACGGCCATCATGATCAGTATCAAGTTTCCTTTGCTGCCAGGCATTGAGTGGGCTCCCTCTGGTGGCAATGTTTCCGTTGCTGACTCCGGCCGGGAATTCAACCTGGAAATGACAGTTACCCGCAAACCATGCGAAGACATTTAAATCATAGGATGGCAGGATGCAGAAGTCAAACACCTACAGGTACAAATATACGAAACACGGAACAATGGCAGTAGTAGAAACCCTGTAATAAGCGATCTGCCTGAGTGGGAAAAACGACAGGTGCGGGCAGGGCGGCAAGAAAGGCAAAAAAAAGAGTGTTCGCGCGGCCCAAGGTCCTTTGGCAACGGTCCGGTCGCCACCCTGCGACGTCAAGGAGGGCAGGGCGAGGAACCGCCGGGTCGAGCTGGTGCACAAGGAGCGGTTGAGGCCTGCAAGAAGGATGGGATTATGGGGGAGGGCAGGTGTTGGCGGTGCGTTTGAAGAATGGCCCTCGGTTTTATTCCTCATCCTGAATGTGGTCGGCATCCCCCTCGGGCTGGCTATCTTTTTTTTCCTGCTTGCGTTGTTGCTTTTCTTCTTTCTTTTTTTTCTTTGCCAGTTCTTTCTGGCGTTTATCAAATGAATAATTGTTTTTTGCCAAGAGGATACCTTTCAGTTGAATTTATATCATAAAGATGACCTTGCTGATTGATTACGCCCGGCCGGCCTTGCCGTCAGCCGCGCAGGAAGTTGTTTTGCCTGGATCAATCAGGGGAAATGGCCGTTTCCTGCTAATGCCCGGCAAGCTGCTCTTCAGTCAGCACATGTCCCGCCTTGCACATTGCGCATTCCCGGTTGCCACTGCTGCTTTTATCAATCAGCCGCCAGTTGCCGTCAAAACTCTGGCCCGCATGTTTTTTACGGCAATGCTCACAGACCCATATTTCTTCCGGTTTGCCTTTGTTGCCGATTACAATATACTGAAACATTTTCATCTTATATTCCAAGTGAAATTATAGAGAAACGAGAAATAATTCTTTTGTCTTATTGCTTGGTTGATGAAATCGGCAAAAAGACGATTCCATCAGGTTCAAGCGGTATAACCTGTTGATTTGGCCGTACTGCCCCGGCGCTGCCGGCTTGCTGGGGCGGGGCGGCATGTTTGACGGTCTCGCAAAAAAAAACCCCGCAATGATGCGGGGTTTTTGTAATGGTCAAATGCAGGCTTACTGCTGTACAACATCCTCTGCCGCCGGGCCTTTCGGGCCGTCAACAACATTGAATTTTACGCGAGCGCCTTCGGTAAGGGATTTGAATCCTTGGGCCTGGATGGCTGAATGATGTACGAATACATCCTTGCCGCCGTCCTGCTCAATAAAACCAAAACCCTTCGCATCATTAAACCATTTAACTGTACCTTCTGCCATTTTGTACTACTCCTTGAAAACAGGTTCCGCTTGGGAACCATTTGATAAATTGTCCAACTTACCTCTAGGTAAATCGGTTGGCAGCTTGTTTGTACAAACAAAAAAACCGCACTTCCTCTCTGTAAGGATTGTGCGGTTATCATTTTAAGTATTTTCTTTACTACAAACAGTTACTGCACCTTTAATTTTGATTATACACGGCCTGACTGCAAAAAGCTAGCTATTTATTTTGCCCATGCAAATAAGATCAATTATTGCCAATCTGCCCTTACTCCACCGGGACATCACCGAAATAAGCTGTATAGACAGGGGGGTCAATCGGGGAAATTCCCAGCCGGATCGGATTGACTCAGCACGAGGAACACCACGTTCGCCACATCGCCCGATACGCCCCTTCAAGATCCCTGGTGAAGCCCGGCCCATCACAGAGCGGGGAAGCGGAGACGCGGGCGCGCATGGTCTGGCGTAACGCGGTCAGCCGGGTATGATCGGCGGCCAACGCGACAGCCCGCCGCACATACTCTTTCTCGTTTGCGGCAATACACTCGTCAAGGCCGATGGTTGACAAAAGGCTGACCCCAACCCTGGCGACATGCCGGGCGCCGGCCAGGATAATGACAGGCACCCCCATCCACAGGGCCTCGCAGGTGGTGGTGGTACCGTTGTAGGGAAAGGTATCAAGGCCGATATCGACACTGCCATAGAGTCCCATGTGTGCGGTGAATGATTTGGTAAAAGCCGCGAAGTGGATCCGCTCTTGCGCCACGCCCAGGCCGGCAAAGAGCAGCCAGAGCCGGTTGCGCACGCTTTCACAGCTTGATTGGGTGCTTTTCAGGAGAAGCCGCGAGGAGGGAAGCTCCCGCAGGATTGTGGCCCAGACTCTGATCGTCGCCTCACTCACCTTGGTCAGGTTGTTGAAGGAGGCAAAGGTGATCATGCCTGTTTCGCGGACCGGCGGGGGGGCTACTTCCGGACAGTCAGTCTGGGGGGCATAACACAGAAAACAGTTTGGCAGACGGAAGAGTGTTTCAGAGTGCCATTGCTCAGTATTGCCCGCGGGATCCGCCTGGTTATCGGTAAGGCGATAATCCATGGCCGCAAGCCCGGTCGTGTCCGGATAGCCCAGCCAGGTCACCTGGACCGGCGCCGGTTTTCTGGCAAACACCAAGAGGCGGTTGCCGTTGGTGTGGCCGGCCAGGTCCACCAGGATATCGATCCGGTCGGCGCGAATCCGCTGGGCCAGCCCCTCATCCGACATGCCGGCGCAGGGCAGCCAGTGATCCGCATATCCGGCCAGGCGGCGGCTGCAGTCATCTTGCTGCTTGTTGTTGTAATAGCAAAAAACCTCGACATGTTCCTTACGGTGATGAGCCAGAATCGGTTCAATAAAATAGGCAACCGAGTGTGCGCGGAAATCCGCCGATACATAGCCGATTTTTAATCGTCTTTCCGGTTCGGCGGTGTTCGCATGGGGCTCCCAACTTTTTTTGAGGGGGGCCTCGAACTGTTCGGCAAATCGCAAAGCGTGTTGAAAAAGCGCGGCGGGCGACGGAACAGGGGTATATTGCGCGGTCAGCAAAAAGTTGGTCCAGGCCAGGTGATCAGTGGGGGATCCGGCCAGGACTCTTTGGTAGCAGGCCCGGGCCTCGTCGAGTTGCCCGGTGGCATTGAGGCTATTTCCCAGGCTGAGGAGAACCTCATAGGCCTTCGGCCGCAGGGCAAGAGCTTGCCGGTAGCTCTTGATCGCCTCATCGAATTGTCCTTTCTTGTTTAAGACGATGCCGAGGTTGTAATGGGCATCCGTCAGTCCGGGCTTCAGCGAGATGGCTCTTCTTTGGCAGGACTCGGCCTCGTCAAGCTGGTCCATCTCCTGCAGCAGAAGGCCCAGGTTGCTGTATGCCTCGGCAAAACCGGGCGAAATTGAAATGGCCTGCCGGTAGCAGGAGTTTGCCTCCGCAAAGCGGCCGGCCTCCTTGAGCAGGATCCCCAGGTTGTTGCATGCCTCGGCATGGCCGGGACGGATGGCAACCACCTGCCGGTAGCAGGCAATGGCCTCGTCGCTTTGTCCATCTCCCTGCAGCACATTGCCGAGATTGTACAGGGCGTTGTCAAAGTCAGGCTGGAGGGCGACGGCCTTGCGGTAGCTGGCGATAGCCTCGGCAAACTGGCCGCCTTGCTTGAACATGATCCCGAGGTTGTAGTGGAAATTGGCCGTGACAGGAGCAATGCGGATCGCTTTTTGGGTCAACTGGATGGCGCGCTCCATATCACCGGCCTGTCCGGCAAGAATACCCAGCATGGAGTATGCCTGGGCATTATCAGGATCCTTGGCCAGAATCTGCTGATAAATGGTCTCCGCCTGCTGCGGCTGACCTGCCTGGCGATAGCCGTTTGCCAGCTGCATGGCCTGCTCGATCGGCATCTCGACAGGAGCAAGACGCGTGTTTTTTTGCGTGGAGTCGCTTTCTGCTTTCCCTTTTTTTCTCTTGAGGCCGCGCATTTTGGATTGTATTGGCTATTTTATCCCCGTGCAGACGAACCAAGGGGTATTACGGTTGTGCGCCGCGGCAATCACGGCAACCTGCCCCGGCAGCACGTCGATTGCCGATGGGAAAACATAGGCGCAATGCTGCCAGCTGGAGGAGGGGTTTTTAAGCGACGGATGATTTTCAAAGACCACCGTGTCGTCCATCTCCAGCCGGAGCCACTGGATTATCCCGCAGCACCGGCCCGCTTGGCGCACAACCACTTCGATGATCTTCCGGCCGCTTAAGGGGAACAGATCAGTCCCGGCAAAATCAAAGAAAAATGCCATGCTGTCATCGCTCAGCAAATCGATGTTGAGATCGTTCCTGCTGATATACTGTTTCCGGGGCACAATCGCGTTGAATCTGCTTAAGTCGAAGCCATGCACCTGGCCAACCCGGATATTTTTTTCGATGTCGTCACCGCCGAACAGAGCGAACTGAATGGAGCCGCGGGCCGGAATGATGGGGGCTTCCGGCTTCAACAACCGGCGTTTGGCGTCCTCGATGCTGGAGAGGACCCCCTCGCCGAGAAATTCGCTCGACAGGATCTCGGAAACGAGCAGATCGGCCCGTTCCGCCATATCAACCCCGATCTCCATTCTGGTTGACATCTTGGCGACCACGGTGACCGGCGGGGTAAAGCCGTTATCGGCCACGATGGCCCGCGCTGCTTCGGCAATACCGGTAACCGCCTCGCAGGTCGTCACCTCGCGAGCCCCGAGTTTGGCTGCCATCATGGCCAGCAGTCCCGAGCCGGTGCCGATCTCCAGGACATGGCTGCCTGGGGTGACCGCAGCGGTTAAGGCGGCGAAGTAGGCGTCGTTTCGCATGCCGTCGTTCATCATGGGCACGTGCCACGAGGGAGTCAGCTTTTTCAGCGCGTTGTCCAGCCCGACATGGGCCTGGATGAGCGAGGAGTCCAGGTCGAGAGCCCTGCGAAAGCAGGCAATGGCCTCGGACAATCGTTCGAGTTTCATGAGGACATCGCCCAAGCCGCCGTGGGCCTGCGCGTAATCCGGCTTAAGCGCCAGGGCCTTTTGATAGCTTTCCTCCGCCTCCGGCAGCCGTTCAAGTTTCATGAGGACATTGCCCAGGTTCTGGTGCGCCTCGGCAAAATCCGGCTTGAGGGCCAGGGTCTGGCGGTAGCTGGCCTCCGCCTCGGCAAACCGGCCGAGTTCCAGCAGGGTGTTGCCCAGGTTGTTATGTCCCTCGGCAAAATCCGGCTTGAGGGTCAGGGCCTTTTGATAGCAGGCTGCCGCCTCATCAAACCGGCTGAGATTCATGAGGGCGATGCCCAGGTTATTGTGGGCCTGCACATAACCAGGGTTAAGCGCCAGGGCCTGGCGGTAGCTTCCCTCCGCCTCGGCGAACCGGTCAAGCGCGAGCAAGGCGCTGCCCAGGTTCAGGTGGAGCTGGGCATCATTGGGGGCCAGCTTTACCGCGTTTGCCAGGGGGGCCAGGGCCTCCGCCGCTTTTCCCTGCATGAGCAGAACGTTGCCAAGGGCCTTCCAGCCCAGGAAATGATCGGGCCAGCCGCGGATGGTCTCCTTGGCTTTCCGCTCCAGCAGCCCCAGCTGCCCGGCCGTATGCAGGGCGACCAGCTCATTGACGAGGCTGGCCGGCGGTTCCAGCGCAATTTTAGTCCCTGGCGGGGAGGGGACGGAGCGGCGGCCGGCGGGCATTATTTTTTTTGCTTTCGTCACTTATCCCCGGCAATTTTCAGGTTATTTATCTCATCCTGCAGCGCGGTCACTATTTTTTTCAGTTCCGCCAGCTGCGCGTCCTGGGGCAGACCGGTTGCGGTAAAAACGTCCTGGGCCCTGGCAAGGCCGGCTGAGGTATGTGACAGCTTCTCTTTGAAGAAGTCGATTAAGTCGTTCACCGTGACAGCCAGGGGCAGGGCCGCGTCACCCCTCCGGAGCCTGACCCTGGCGTTCAGGTCGCCCCCGATAATTTTCTTTAGATCCCGTTCAATGGCGTAGAGCCCGCCCGCGTAATTTCTCGGGAAAAACAGACTGGCTATCATGCCGGCCACCAGGCTGACGACAAAAGAACCGATAATGGCCGGCAGGAGAAAATCGAGAAAATTCTGCGCCTTAATATGAAAGGTATTATATGAGGCGGCAATTTCCTGATTGGCCAGAACGTAATAGACCCCACTGCACAGCAACAGACAGACAAAGAGGATACAGCTGATCCTGATTATCATGCCCACCTGCACGGCGCGGTTCACCTTCAGGTTTAATAATCTCCGTTGAGAGCGTCCTTGGTTATTCATTTTTATTTTTCCATCAATTTTTTCGTAGGGCGGGCATGGGTTCATCATGCCCGCGCGGATTGATCGGCAATACATCCCGCCACCCTCTGCCAAAAGAGCAGGAGTCTCACGAGACTAATCGAAGATGGTGCTCTGCGACCTTCTCTTGAATTTGAAGTGACAAGCCACACAGAGCTTTGTCTTTATTTCTTCCCGGATAAGCTGCTTTCCCGCGGAACCGTGGGGATCATGACAGGTCACGCAGGTCATCATGCCCTCAATTGTCGGCAGTTCCTTCGGTATTTTTGTATCCGACCCGTTCGCGTATAATCGCACCGGATGGGAGGCGCCAAGGTTGGCCTCCGGATGACAGGTGTAACAGACATCAATGGTTAATTCCTCCGGCGTGCGCCGCAGATCATGCAGCTCCTCCGTGGTCAACGCCTCCACACTTTGGACCTGGACCCCGGCATCGGCGGCGCCGGCCAGTTGCCCTGGGCCGCTGCCGTCCATTTCCTGCAGTTCAAGCCAGGCAAAAACAGGCCGTTTTGTCTGCCAGGAGACAAAGATGCGTGACCCGGCCGGGCAGGAAATCCCGGGACTGGCAACCATCTCATCGGCAAAGGACGACGAACCGGCCACACAGGTAATGCTCTTGTCCTTACCGGCCGCCGTCATTTCCCGCGGCGCTAGACCGAACCAGCTGCTCGCCATGGTTTCCCGGCCGGCTCTCTCCGCTGTTTCGCTTAGAACGATCCGGAAACGGTATTGTTTCGCCGGGGCGAGATTGCCGAGGTCAATCATATGCTCCACTGTTTTATCCTTGGCGCCCGGGTGGATGAATTGTTTTGCCCAGTGGGGCTTCTGGGAAACCAACGTGCCGGTAATGCGCGTGGTTCCCGGGCGGCTGCCGGGCGCCAGGTTCCGCGTCCCTTCCCGCAGATGGCAGGCGGCGCATTGCCGCTCAAAAGCAGGAAGATGCTGGTAATGGGATTTTAAAGAGAGATTATAGGTATCCACATGACAGAGCACGCACCTTTCGTTGACAGGGTCTTCGACGAAGTTCCGGGGTTGCGAGGCAACCAGTCCTCCCCCCAGAAGAATAAACAAAACGATGGCCCCGCCCCGGTATGTTATCTTGCTGTCGAAATACACGTGTGAGCCTTATACGACGTCATTATTTTTCAGCCAGGCCGAATACCTGGACCCGGCTGTTGCCGCGATCGGCTATGAATATCTCATCGCTGTTGTTGATGCAGAGCTGCGAAGGATAAAACAGGAGACTGTCGATCCAGCCCATGGCGATTTTTCTGCCCTGAAACGAGCCGTCCCTGCCGATCAGCACCAGGCCGCTGCCGAACTGATCGGTCAGAAACAGCTGTCCGCTCCGGTCGATTACCATGCCGGTGGGGAAGTTCATATACTCCTTCATGTTCTTGCTCAGGGGAGAAAAACCGTCCCCCTGCTCGTTCTGGGTGTAAATCATCGCATTGATGCTATCCAGCAGGAAAACCTTGCCGCGCTGGTCCATGGCCAGATCGGAAAAGAAGCCATGGTTTGCGGGAAAGGGAATGCTTTTTATGAATTTACCCGCGGCAGTGACGCTCACCACTCTTTGCGAAAAAATATCAAGCAGATAGATGTTATCTTGCGAGTCGATTCTGAAATTTCTCAGCACCAGCGCTTCAGCCTCGGGCAGCCCCTCGAATTTCATGAATCCCCTTGGCTCGCCCGCGGCGCTTAAAACGGCTATGCGGCGCTCCTTGCCGTCCAGATAATAGATCTCTCCCTTCGAATTGACATGAATGACGAGCGGATATGCGTTCTCCAGAGGATATTGTCCTTCGGGGGTCAGGGTCGCATTTTTATAGGAATAGCGGATGATCCGGCTGTTTCCCGTGTCGGCGACCAGAAAATAATCCTCCCGGCAGGCAACCCCTTCCGGAGATTGCAGTTTTTTGCCGTCAGCGTCTCCATAGACACTGACCAGATGCTTGATCTTCGCTGTTTCAGCCGCGGCATTAAACGATGCGCCCAGAAGAAGAAAAAGTATTGAAAACGATACACATAATTTTCGCATGGCATTATCTCCTATATTTGGCATGGCATTGGACGCAAAGCGACTGCGTATCGGCATAATACATGAAATGTTTGTATTCGGTGCCGTGGGTGCGATGACAGCTCATGCACTGCAGGGTGATGTTCTGGTTTCTGGGGTCAATGGCCTTTTCCCCGATGGGATGGGTTGAATGGGTCTGCCAGTCATGGCATTTTCCGCACACATCAACGGTGGCCGCCTCATTCATGAAAAAGAGATTGTCCGAGGCATGGGGCGAATGGCAGGCGGTGCATTCTCCTTCCGCCACGGGCGGATGCGGGGTTTGCGATCTCTCCTGCCGGGAAATGGTGTCGGCGTGACAGCTGCCGCACAGGGTAAGCATGGGTTTCTTTAACAGTCCGCTGACAGGGGAGGCATGGGGCGAATGGCAGTTGATGCACCCGGTTTTGTCAAGCAGCGGCCAATGCATGCGCTTCTTGTTCATTGTCTTATTCATCATCTCGTAATGACAGCCCTTGCACAGCTCAAAGCCGTTTTTCTTGAGGCCGAGAGGTGAGGCGGATTGGGGCTCGTTATGGCATTGATTGCACATTTTCGTGACAATCGGTTGGTGGACATTGTCATAAAGGATTGCCCCCTGGCTGGATCCGTGGGGATCATGGCAGGATGTGCAGCGGCTCTTCTCCACCGGATAATTGAGGTGTCGTGTCTTGAAGGATGCCTGATCGGTCTGGTGGCATTTGAGGCAAAGCGACTTCACGTCGGTTTTGAGCAGTTGCTCGTTGTCCGCCGAGGCATGGGGGGTATGACAGCCAAGACAGTCTTTTTCTACCGGGGCATGCTTGAACGTGTTTTTTTCAATCCTGGCCGCCATCTCCTTATGGCAGGTGAAACAGAGTTTGTTTCCCGCCTCCAGGAGATTTCCGGGATTGTCAGAGGAGTGCGGATCATGGCAGGAGACGCATTTGCCTTCCTTTACCACCTTATGCGCGCTGCGCGCCTGGTCCGGCACCAGCTTGTCGTGGCATTGGTAGCAGATCGAATCCGTGCCCGCCGCCATGAGTTTGGCATGGGAGGAGGTATGCGGATTATGGCAGCCGGAGCATTCTCCCTGGGCCAGCGGGGTATGAATGTGCTTTTTTTTCATTTTATCGCTGAAAGCCGCATGACAGGTCAGGCAGATTTTGCCGTGCGCCCCCGGCTGGAGCTTGAATTTCCCTTCCGCCCTCGCCGGCGACGCGGCCAAGAAAAAAGCGATTCCGGTCAAGAGCAAAAAAACGAGTGTCTGTTTATGTTTTGTCCGAGGCATCTCTTACTCCTTCTCTACAATGTGACAGGGATCACAAGTTTTTGCCGCAAAGGGCGCGTGCAATATTTCCTTGAAGAATTTCGGGTCTTTCGATGAATGCGGTTCATGACAGTTGATACAGTTGATGTCAGCCGCATTAATGGAAATGTGGGCCTTTTTGAAAGCAGCGCTGTCCGCTTCATGACATTCGCCGCAGAGCGGCTGGAGAGGTTGAGCCATGAGCTTCTTCTCGCTTGCTCCATGGGGTTTATGGCAGCGCAGGCAATCCCGGCCAGCCGGCGCGTGCACTTTTTCGCCGGCCATTTTATCTTTCAAGGTTGTGTGGCAAGCCATGCACAGGTCCGGGGGCTCAGCCAGCAGCAGAGAGTTGAGCTTTGCCTGGTGGGCGTTATGACACGCGCTGCACTGCCCGCTGGTGACCGGCGAGTGAATGCTTTTGGCCCCGCTCAGCTTCGTGTTAAAATCGCTGTGACAGGTGATGCAGAGGCTTTTCTGGCTCTCGACCGTAATGCCCTTGTGGTCACTGGCATGGGGATTGTGACAGGTGAGGCAGTCGCCGTCGTCAAAAGGCGGATGCAGGGAAACAGCTCCCTGTTTTTTCATGAACTCCTCATGGCAGGTGGCGCAGAGAGCCGCGCCGGACGCCTTGAGAAATTGCGCCTGATTGCCGCCATGGCCGAGATGGCAGGAGGTGCACTGCCCGTTTTGCACGGGTTTGTGGATGTTGGATTTGAAGAATTCGCCCTCAACCTCGGTATGGCAGGAGTAGCAAACCTGATCCGAGCGGGCGGTGAGAATTTTTTCCGCGCTGGAACCGTGGGGATTGTGGCAGCTGGTGCACATATTCTCGCTGTATGGCGGATGCGGGTTCTGCATTTTTTCCCCGGCCTTGCGGGTGTTGGCGTGGCAGGTGAAACACAGCTCGCCATCGCTTTTATTGACCAGCTTTTTATAGGCGGCGGCATGGGGGGCATGGCACGAAAGGCAGCCCCGGTCGCTGGCCAGCGGCGCATGGGGAAACTTGATCGTCTTGCTGGTGTCCTCATGACAGGTAAAACAGAGCTGGTTGCCTGGGGAGGAAAGAAGCTTTTCCTGGTCCGAGGTGTGGGGATTGTGACAGGAAAGACACATGCCGGTCTGAAAGGGTTCATGCTCGATCTTCCCGCCGCTCATCAGGGAGTCTTTGTCATGACAGGTCATGCATAATTCGCCGCCTTCCGCGGTGGTCTTGAAGGGGTTGGCGTCCGCAGGGGGATTATGACAGGAAGCGCATTCAGCGGCAGCCACCGGATTATGCACGCTGCCCTTGAGAAGTTTTGCCTGCTCCGAACTGTGCGGGTCATGGCAGATGGTGCAGGATTTCTTCTCCACGGGATAACCGCCATGACTCTTTTGAAAGGAGGAACCCTTGCCGTCATGACAGGAAAGACAGAGCTTGTCCGGCGCCATGCCGAGCAGATTGCTCTCTGGGGAAGAATGGGCCAGGTGGCAGGCGCCGCACCCTTCCTTGGCGATAACGGCGTGCACCACCTTTTTTTCGAATTTTTCCTTCTGATGGCAGGAAAAACACATTTCACTGCCTTCCGCTTTCAGCAGGTGCGATGAATCGGAGGCATGGGGATTATGGCAGGCAACACATTTGCCCTGTCGCAGGGCCGTATGCACCCCTTCCTTCCGGTCCAGCCGCAGATCCTCTTTTTTGTGGCAGAGAAAACAGAGATCATTGCCCTCCTCCTTGAGCAGCAATTTGCCCACGATGCCGTGGGAGAGATGGCATTCCTCGCATTTTCCCTCTTTCACCACGGAGTGCACATTTTTCATGCCAAGATATTTTTTTTCGAAGTCCTTGTGACAGTCCGCGCATGCCTTGGTGGTGAATGTGCGTTTGGCCGCCTGGGCCGGTGCGGGAAAATCCAGCTGCAGCAAACCGAGGCCGGAGAATACCACCGCTATCCCAAGGAATATTTTTTTTCTTCCCGTGCTCGTTACCATGATCATCACTCCATTAATGAAAAAGGTGTATCCTTTCCTGTCATTTATTATTGTCGACGAGGAAAATTTCCGTTTCATAGACCTCTTTCAGCTTTTTCCCATAATCCTCAAGCGCCAGGTTTATTTTTCCGCCGTAGACCACCTTGGCCGCCTCGTTCTGCACCTCTTCGTATGGTTTTGCCTGGGGAGGGAAAGCTGATTCAACTACCAGCACATAAAAAAGATTGCCGGGGTCTTTGTAGAGAAACGTGTCGTCGGCCCTGGCATTTTCCACCATTTTCTGCAGGTCAGCCGGCAGGGCGGTGATGGCGAGCAGGCTGCCGCCGAAGTTGAGAATCCTTTTGTCATCCTCGGCCGCCAGGCCGCGGACATTGCTGGAAACCCATTTGAAATCGCTGCCGGCTTTGAGTTTTTTCAGGGCGTCCTGCCCGTTTTTTTCATCAAGGAAGGCCAGGCTTTTCATCTTGAGCATCAAGGGGGTGGAGTATTCACCAATATTCTCATTGTAATACGTACGGGCCTCCTCTTGCGAAACTTTAACGCCCGGCAGCACCACTTTGCTCATGAAGGTGTCAAAGAGCAGTTTTTCCCTGAATTTTTTAACCGCATCGAGGTATTCCTTTGACTGGTCGATGCCCAGGGTTTTCGCCTCAAGAACACCGATGATTCTAATCAGTTTATCCTGGATGATCGCATCTTTTTTGACATTGGTTTCATTGGGGGCGATGGGCTGCTCGGTGCCGTGAAAAAAGGTGGCTTCCAAATCTTTGACGATATCCGCCACCGTGATGGCCGTTGTTCCGGTGTTGGTTTTTATGGTGGCCAGGGGACGCTGGTCGCTGCGCAGCTTGGCGAAAACCTCCGACGCTTTGGCCCCGGGACTCTCCTGCATGATCTTTTCAAAATCGAGTAATTCCTCCGCCTCCTTGTCCATGGTGACATATTTATCTTCAAGTTCCTTCAGGTATTTCGCCTGTTTTTCTCCGGCCAGCTGCTGCATGACCATCTGGGCGGCCTGGGTTCGCGCCTCCGGATCTTCATAGAGCCGCCGGTCCTCGAGCTTGAAAAGCATAAAGGCCTTATCGGTTTTGAAAATTTCGCTGACCTTGCCGATCTCCATTGTAAAAACCGCCTGGGCCACATTGGGGAGCAGATCTTTCAACTTGACATAATCTTCAGACTTGTCTCCGCCTTCCGCCTTGCCGCTTTGCACCATGGCCTGGGCCAATTGGCTGAAATCCCCGCCTGCCTGGTATTGATCGAGCAGCGCTTGCGCGTCCATCTGATTCTGAAATTTATAGGATGTCAATTTTGCTTCCAGGGCCATCTGTCTGTAGATTTCTTCAACCTTATCCGGGTCCGGCTCCAGATTCCGCAGCTGTCGGCCGATCAGCTGTGAAATCAGGGTTTTCAAGGCAAAGTCTTCCATCTGCTTCTGGGTGGCCGAGGTCTTGTCCAGGCCGATATTGACGGCTTCCTGCACTACAAGTTTGATGCCTATCATCCGGTCGAGCAGTACGGAAAATTTTGTTTTCTCCTGGGTATCTGGTTGCTCCATGTTGCTGTGAATGGCAACCAGCTGTTCGGCGAATTCCTGCAGGGGGATCGGGTCGCCGTTGACCATGGCCACCGGGGTCTGCCCATATTTTTCGGAGAAAAGCGGAACCTGCTCTACTTTTCCCGAGGATGGCAGCCGCAGGGAGATGGTGATTTCCTTGACCTCTTCCACGGGGGATGGCGGTGCTGCCTCAATCGTGCTCTTTGTCCCGCCGATGGCGCCGCTCGCTGCAACAGTTGAAAAAAGGATGAAGGTGCACGCGACCGCCAGCCTGCTGAACTTTCTATTCATTAAATGCCTCCGCTTGTTTTACTAATTTTGTCTGTTGGTACCCGACCTGCCATTCCCTATTCTTCCAGCATGTCGACCACCGCCTTTGACATCCTGGTGGTCAGCCCATGGGCGGAAGGAACACTGCCCGCGTCAAAAAAGTAAACCCCGTCATTGCCGGCGGCATAGCTGCGGGAGGTCCAGATGACTTCCCTTTTTGGGCCGTCAAAGGCCTGTACGGAAAAATCAACCTTGCTCATGCCCTGCACTCCCTGGTAGTCGAAAACCTTGCCGGACAGCACAAGGTCGGCCCCCAGTATGTTTTTATCCGCCAGGATGTCCGAGGAAGCGAGCGACGGACCGGCTTCCATGATCATCCGGTACTGCAGCAGGGTCTCTCGCACCAGCCCCGGCTCAACAACCCGCAGATTTTCATAGCGGCTCAGCTGTTTGACAAAGTGCAGGGCGACAACCTCTCCGGCATATTTCCTGGCCTCCACGTTTAAAAAGGGCACCACGGCCACAGTATAGCGGCCTGCCGGGTCAAAGTCCGGGGACCTGTAGGTGAAATGGGGGCGATGCTGGCGTTTTATCCCGGCCCCGAAAAAATCCGCTGTTTTGTTGCCGCTGTTGACCATGCTCATTTCCTGCCGGTCTCCGGCCAAACGACAGGTTGGATAGCCTCCCTGCAGATAGAGGTGAAAGGAGCCGGCCAGGCTGTCCACCCCTTTACCCAGCAGCTCGTCCGCGTTTTTTATTTTGCCCAGCCCGAGCAGGCCGGGTCTATCATCGCCGGTGAGACCGACACTGTCAATCCAGAGGATCTCCGGCCACTCTCCGGCCAGGTCCACCCTGGTAATCAGGGAAACCTTGGGAGGACCGCTATCCTGCCATGTTTCCAGCGAGGTGATAAAAATGCCGTCCACCCCCGCGTCATCATGAAGTTTTTTGCCGATGTCGGCGCTCACCCCGCCGGTGTAGCGCACCCTGTTTTTTTCCATGAAGGCCTCAAGCGTTTCCTGGTCCAGAACCTGGAAGCCCTTCGCCGTCAGGGCATCCAGCAGTGCCTGATGAATTTCTTTGAGCGGAGCTTTGGCCGCGCTGATATTGTCCACCGGCAGCACGGCATAGAGAGAAGAGGAGCCAACCGGCGGCTCAAACCGGTATTCGTCTGACCAGCCGCTGTCCACAACAGCGCCGGTTTCATCCGTTGCCGTGGCCTTGAGCCGGTAGAGGCCCGGCTCCTTGGCTGACCACTCCCAGCTTGATTCCTCGCCTCGGTGTTCAATGGTGGCAATCCCCGCTTTCGACGATTGCAGGGTAAAGGTCAGCTGGCCGCTGCCCCCGCTGGTCTTGAAGCTGCAACGCAGGGCGCCGAGCCGCGCCTTCGGCGGTCCTTGCCAGGCAACATCCATCCCCTTCATGGTGAGCGGCTCCGTTTTTTCCTGCTCAAGCTGGGCGCAGCCGGTCAGCAACAAAAGGGCCAGCAACAGGAGGCAAATCCTGTTATTTGAAAAGTTTATCAAGAAGATCATTGACAACCTGCTCCGTGACCTTGTTCATGGGCTGGCCGCCGCCGCCTAAAAGACGATCGCCTACACTTATGCCGCCCCGGGTGGATGAGGCGGACCAGATGACGGTTCCTGTTTCGGTTTCCATCATCTGCAGGCTCAGGGAGACCAGATTGGCCTCGGCTGAACCGGAACGGACCGTGCCATATTCCCTGAGCGTTCCGGTAATGACGGCCTGTACCTCCAGAATTTTGCTGATGGACTTGATTTCATCCACCATGGGTGTCGACGGGGTACGGAGTCCGGCCCTGCTGATCCCCCTGTTCACCTCGCCCGAGGGCAAGACGTAAAAGGCCTCGCTGGCCAGCAGCATGCCCATGAAGGAGTCCCGCACCCTTTCCGCCGCCTGGTCATCGCTGGTGAGATTCTGGAAAGGAAGCACGGCGACGGATTTTATGGCGCTGAAATCCATGGTCGTATTGGTATAATCATTCTGGGGTGTCGACATCGCGCAGCCGGTCAGCACAAGGATCAACAGGCAGCTGGTCCAGTAGCCAAGAAATTTTATTGTTCGTTTCATGTCATTTCCTTTTCCCTGAAAGTCTTGCGGTTACAGCGGATTTAACAGAGGCTCTTGCAAAATGAACTTGTGTGTCATTCCGAACGCAGTGAGGAATCTTTAATTGCTAGATTTTATTAGATTTCTCCCTTCGGTCGAAATGACAGGAACCACTCCTTTGCTTATTTTGCAAGAGCCTCAACAATTAATAATAAACGCGCAGCCCCACGATAATAATTTCAAATTCGTTTTCTTCCCGTATATCCTCAAATTGACCCACCGAGTACTCCAGGGTCAGCAGGGAATTCCTGGTGATCCGCCACTTGAGGGCGGGGGAGACACTCGTGGTCTTTTCGCCGTCCGTGTCCTGGGAATCACCGCAGGAAAGCGAGAACTGCATGGTGCCATCCTGGAAGGGGGACCAGCTGACCCCGTACATCTGCCTGGTGTATGAGTCACTGGTGGCCCCCTCCTCATCCGTGAAGGTGAGATCCGCGGACAGACTGAGGGTGGGGAATGGCACCCAGGATATCAGCATGCCTCCCGTCTGTTCATGAAAATCCGGCTCATCCGTTTGGGTGGCCCGGGAAATCTCATAGTCAAGCGTGACGTTCATCCAGCGGTTCGGGGTGATGGTGGTGCCCAGCCGAGTAAAGATATTGGTGGCTTCCCCCCCTTCCTCCGGGGATTGCCAGCTGTAGCCGTTATCAAGATTCATGCTCCAGCCCTCGTAAAGATCCAGATTGTTCCTGAGCAGCACGGAGTTGACGGAGCTCTTCCCCTCTTCCTCATCGTCATTGTTGCCATAGCTGTACGTCAGTGTCTGGTTGAATGTCTCCAGGTAGCGCCCGGCCAGGGAAACGGAATAGGTGTGGCTGATACTGTCGGACCCTTGAGTCTCCGTTAGTTCCGAACGGGCCACCCGCATGTTGCCGGAAAAGATTTTATTGAAGATATGGCGGAGATTGGCCCCGGAGTTGAGCCAGGTTCTCTTGTCGTCAAAGGGCTTTGATTCCTCCTGCCGGTAATGCATGTCATAGCCCGAGGTCGTTTTGTCGGACATCTTCCAGTTGACGGCGAGATCACTGTTCCAGTTTTTTGTCGAGAATTCAGAGGTGTCCACCGGCAGGGTTCTTTTCGGCAGGAGGTCGCTCAAGCGGATCTCCTGATTTGTTAAAGTGCGTTGCTGCGTGGTGACAATCTTCAGGTAACGGGCATTGGCTGCCTCAAAAGAAATTTTAAAACCGTTGCTAGCAAATTCATCATCACCGAAACTAGTTTTTAGAACAGTCCGTCTGCGCCAAACCTCCTGATCATCGCTCTCGTAAACGGACCAGACAAAAAAGGAGGCAATGTCCGCTACATCAGGATCTCCAGGATCATCTCCCGGATTGACAACCACATAAACCGTATCCACTTCCGTGTCCGTACCAAAATCTAGGCCGAAGCTGATCTGAGTGGGAGTAGTACTCAGCAAATTGACGTCGGCAAGGGGATGCTCAAATTCACCTGCGTTATTTGACATGGCCGGGTTGCGGTCGTTCGGGTTAGAAAAAGTTGTGCCCAGGTCCGCCGAGGGCACCAGCCGCTCCCTCTCTCCGAAAAATTCCACCTTGTCCTCTTTATACCTGGTGCCGGCGCTGACCGAGACCTTGCCGTCGTGATAGAGATGGTTGTAACGGATGGAGCCGTTATCCGACGCGCTCTGGGTTTCAGAAACCGTCGGCACTTCCTGTGCGGCATCCAGATTGGTATGGGTGTAGTCAAAGGTGAAATCCTTATACAGATATTTGCTTTGCAGTTCCAGATTGTCGGTGGTTGACTCCGTGGTCAGGGGGGCGTCATGGACCAGGTTGCGATTGTAGGTTACCGTCACCCTCGGCAGTTCAACCGGTTTCCAGTCCAGTCTGCCGCTGTATTCATCGCTATATCTTCTGGTGGTTTCCATGAACGATTCGCTCTCTTTGAGTTCCGTGCGCCGGTATCCCGTGCCCGCCTGCAGAATTGGGGTTATGAGCTGCAGTTCGCCATAGGGCCGGATGTTGCGGTCGTCGCTTTCCGTTTTCAATCCGTCGGTCTCGGTGTCCGTGCTGTCCAGATCAAACAAGCCTCCGCCGTTAAAGACGATGGTCGGGCTCAACTCCTTGCTGACATCCAGACTGTAAAGCTGCGAAAACAAAGAATAATCGATTTCCGTTTTCTCGCCGGTGTCCTTGTTCTTCGTGCTGTTGCCGGCCGTCGTGTATTCCAGGTCCGTCAGAAAGCGCAGGCTGTCCGCCAGCAGAGGTCCGGGCATCAGGACCAGCAACAGCAGGACGGCGGGCAGCGATACGGACCGGAACGATGTTTTTCTCATACCCTATCTTTGATGAACTCGTAAAAGTATCCGGATGGCTAAGCACAAAAGTTCAATATACAAGGCGCGGTGGTGTCGCGAAAGCGGAGGCGTACATGGGGTACGCCGAGTATTTCGCGATCCAAGAGTTTATACCCCCTTGCGGGGTACAACGCAGTAGATTGAACTTTTTGCGACGCCATCATCTTTCACCCATTACGGCCACGGCATGACTGTCTTTTTCCAGCTCCAGGCTGGCCAGGGGCTGTTTGCTGACCAGATCGATTTTCTGCAGCCTGTTGCTGTGCGGCAACACGGCAAAAAAAGCATTTTCCTCATTGTCAATGGTCAGATGCCGCACCGTCCCCTCCAGGGTAAATGAGTCGATGAGCATCAGGGCCGATCGCGGGTCGACAACGGCTATCGCTCCATCTTGCATGCCGATATAGAGCAGGCCGGTTTTCTTGTCCGCCTTGATGGAGACCGCGCCCTGGCCGATAAAGATTTTGCTGGTCACGGCAAGTGTGGCGGCATCGACCACCAGCAGATTGGCGGAAAAGTCGGAGATGAGATAGAGAATGGCGCCGTTTACGTTGGTCGTCCCCTTGACCGGGAATTCCTCTACTTCTTTCGAGGCTGTTACCTTGAGACCGGCCAGGTCCAGGACCGAGATGGCGCCGGATGTTCCCTGCAGCACATAGGCTCTTCCTTCATCCGGTCCCATGAACACCCCGGTTGGTGTGGCGGAGAGCCGGATCTTGCCTTTTTCAAAAAGCGAGTCCGTATCGATGATGCTGGCGGAATTGCTGCCCTGATTGATGGCGACCAGGGTGTTGCCCGAGGGGGAGAGGACCACTTCGCAGGGTTCATCTCCGAATTGCAGCCGCACCTTGCCCAGGATGACGCCATTGCTGACCTCGACAACAGCAATGGCGTTCTCCCGGGCCAGGGCCACATAGAGCCAGCCTTTCCTCTGGTCAAGGGCCAGCCCTTTCGGCATGGCGCCGATGTGCAGGGAGCCGGTTATCCGCGCCGTGCGTTTGTTGAAAATGGTCAGAGAGTCCGAGCCGCTGTTGCTGGCAAAACCCTTCAGGCTGGGCAACAGCCGCTCCGGCTCCCACAGGGAAAATTTCGGGGTAAAAAGCACCCCGTCGGTTACCAGCCTTTCCGGGGCCAGGGAGAGAAAAAGCGTTTCCGCTTTATCTTTCATAATGGTGAATTGATAGTCAATCCGCAGCGGTTCCTCCGGGGCCAGCAGGTTGATTTCCCCTTCCTCGCCCAGCAGGGTGGCCTCGGCGACCTGCAGGACAAAACCCTGATAGACCCCTGGCGGCAGAGCGGCAGTGGCCAGTTTTTTCTGCATTTCCAGCAGGTCACCGCCGGCTATGCGATCAATGGCCAAGGCCAGAGGGATCTCACTGCCGTCCTCCCGCAGGGCGGCAAGGGCGGTAATGGAAAAATGCAGCGGGTGGGCTTCATGGGGCAGGGGCTGCAGGTAGAGGCCAAATGAACCTGTTACGGCCGGGGGCGGTTGCACCAGGGTGGATTGTACCGCGCAACCACAGGTTATCAGCATGACGAGTCCGGCCAGCAGCAGGGTGGTCACTCTTCGCCCAAAAGGGATATTTGGCCCCGGCGATTGCCATTTGCTGTTTTCAGATGGATAGCCCATTCTCTTCACCCTCATGGAATTTGCGATCCATGGCATTTTTCACAGAATTGCCGCTGTCCGCTGCCGAATTCCGCGACGATGTCCCGGCCGTAGTAACTGTAATAGACATCGGTGGGCGTCACGCCGGCATCACCCATGGCCGGGTGGGACTGGGCCAGCAGGGTGGCTGTAAAATCCCAGCGGCCGCTGTTGGCAAAGGCGGAGGCATGGGCCCGGTGGCAGGTGAGGCACATGACGTTTGCGTTGGCATTGGGTCCCTGGCTGCTGTTCGGGTCAAGCAGGTCCGGGATGCTGACGCCTCGCTCAAAGGGGACGAACTGAAGATAGGCGGTGGCTGACATACCGGAAAAATCACCGGTGCGCAGATAGGTATTGTAGTTGGCGATGATGTCGCTTTCCAGTTTTTCGCTGTTGCCGGCGGGATGCTCAAAACCGCCGGCGGATTCATGTTTACTGTTCAGCACGCCGCTATGGCAGTTGGCGCACCACTCGCTCATGCCCGAACCGTAATCCACATGGGAAGCATCTGATTCAGAGAATTTGCTGACACTGCTTTGCCTGGCAATCGGGGCGTCATTGGTAAAGGAGTTTCCCGATCCCCCGCTGTAAGAGGAATCGCCCAGCAGCCGATAATTGCCGGCGATGGTTCCCGCCACCCCCTGATCTCCATAGGAGCCGGAGCCCGAGACCGGCTGGCCGCCAAGCGCGCTGCCCCCGGAGACCTGGCCATGGGGGTCATGGCAGCTGGTGCAGCCAAGTTTGGCCGCGGGGTAGGTGCCTCCGGGCGCCTGAAAGAGAAGGGGGTCGGCCAGCAGGTTGTAATCAATGGCAATGATATTATGGCCGTGCTCGTAACCGGGACTCTGGCCGTCGATCCAGCTGAAATTTCTGGTCAGCCAGTAGAAATCTCCCCCCGGAGTGAGGGCCGAGCCGTCCGGGCTGAACACCGAAGGGCTGCTGGGACCGCCGAAACCGCTGTGGCAGTTCAGGCAGATGGAGCTTGAGTCGCTTTTCCGCAGGAGCCACTGGCTGCCGGGCTGGCCTGAGTGCATGGAGTGGCAGCCAGTGCAGCTCCCGGCCCCGCCGGAGTGGAAACCCTGGCCCAGGGTGCTGCCGGGGCTTCCCGCCAGGAGAGCCCCGCTGCAGAACATTAAGGCGGCAATATGTGGGAATCTGGCCATAAGCAATTTTTCATTTCATGTTCCCGGATGGGGAAAATCCCTGACAATTCATCAATATTATTATTGTAGGGATGGAAGCTCATTTGGCAAGCAAAATATTGCCTGAACTGAACAGGCCGATTGGCTGTGGTCTTTTAGGCTCCAGGCAGGGCGCGGAGAAACATAATAGCAATCAGCGCCGGCAAACTCCAACCCGCCGTTTTCAGCCAAAATACCCTGAGCAGTTTCATATGATTATTTGACAGCTCCATTTTCGCTTAGTTCCAACTGATCAGCGGCCGGTATATTTTTATCGCCCGCAATGCGCCGGCCTTCCCGCACAATAAAAAAGCCGGCGGCACTTATCGCGCCGCCGGCTTTTATGTTACCCAAGTTTGGTCAGGTCAAGCAAACCTGGGTCAGACAAGCGCATTAATCCTTGGCATGACACTTGTTGCACAGTGAACGCTGATGCTCGCCGTATTTGACCGCGATGTCAACCAGCACACCATTTTCATAGTAGGGTTTGGCGCCGGCGGCCATGATCGTTACAGCTGTGCCGCCAGCGTTCAAGATGCCGGACTCGGCGATGAATTCCGTCGAGTCATCCCAGCGCAGGCCGTTTTCAAAGGCCGAGCCATGGGCGCGGTGGCAGGTGAGGCACATGACCACGTCGTTGGCGTCCTCGGCACCCACGGTGTAGGCAGCGGTTGACACGTCGGGAAGAGCCGAGGTGTCGGTAGCGCCGCGCTCGAAGGGCACCAGCTCGTCAAAGGCCGTGGCAATCAAGCCGGTGAAATCGCCTGACTTCTTGTAGGCGTTATAGGTGGACATGGGTACGGGGACGTTGGTCGGATGCATGTTGGCATTGTCATTAAAACCAGAATGGCAGCTCAAGCACCAGGAGGACATGCCTGTTCCGTATTGGACCCTGATGCCGCTGGAACCGTTGGCGCGGGCCACGGGGGCCGCAGAGGTAATGAGTTTGAAACCGTCGTCGCCGAGGAGGCGGTAGTTGCCGCGAATGGAGCCGTCGGCCGGAGCGGCGGCGCCGTAAGAGCCGGAGACGGAAATGGCTGCGGTACCGGCAGCGGTGCCGCCGTTAACCTGGCCGTGCGGATCGTGGCAGCTGGTGCAGCCCAGGGTGTTGGCCTGCATGGTGCCGCCGGGGGCGGTGACATTAACGGAGTCCGCCGCAAAACCGAAGTCCGCGGCTACGATGTTATGACCATGGCTCTGGCCGACTGAGGTGACTACACTTCTTCCATTACTGTAGGAATAGTCGGTTTTTATCCAGAAGAAGTCGCCGCCCTGGCTCATGGTGCCGCCGTTGGGGGTGGCGATATGGTAGCTACCGGCGGTGCCGTTGTGGCAGTTCAGACAGGTGGAGCTGGCATCGGAGCCCTTCATCAGGTCAGCCGCGGTGGCGGAGCCCGATCGCTGGTTGTCCGTGGCGGAGTTATGCATGGAGTGACAGCCGTCACAGTGGGCAACACCGCCGCCGTGAAATGCCATGGCTGAACCGGCAAAACCCATAACCATCATCGTCGCGCCTGCTACTAAGGAAATCTTATACGTCTTTTTCATTTTCATCCTCCAAGATGATTTTTTTTACCCCGGCAGCCCAGCCATCCTTTTTTTATTCGCAGGATCCGTTGGCTTTGTGTCCCCACCTTGCGATGGGTTTACCCTTTTCGGAGGATTTTTTCATTGTCGTCAATCCGACAATTTGTCATGCAAGTCTTTCGAGTTTCCCGTTGTTTTGGTACTGACTTTTTTTGGCCTTTCCCCTCCTGTTCCTGTTTGACCTTTTCTCTTTCGTTGCCCCGGTGTCTGTTCTTGCGGGGGCGCCGAATCCCCTGTTTTGAAGTAGTCTCTCGCCGGTCTGGTGTTCTGGTATATGAGCAAGGGTTATGCCACAATGTGTTATTTATTTAAAACAATAACAAAATCGTATTGTTACGGGGAAAAAATAAAAGATGATACCGGCTTGGCAAGGGGTGATCTGGTATTTTCACTAAAACCGATCTGGGGATTTAGCTAGAAGTTCACGGCCCATGTCAGTAACCGCGGAAAAGCAGGCGAAATGGCTGAAGTGAACGGCATGGATTCCGGGTCGCGTTTCGCTTGCCCGGAATGACGTCTTGCCGACAGGTTCGAATGACGGTAGTCCTGATGCGGGGTGAGGGGGAAGTTTCAACGATGGAACTTGCATGGAAAAACCAGGAGGGGAAAACGATCAAGCGAGAGGCGTGAAATCAGCGATTATTCATTGATGATGCGAAAGCAGCTGACCCCTTTGCCCGCGCCCTGAGCAACATAGACCTTGCCGTTATTGTCAAGGACCACATCATTGGGCACGACCAGGTTTGCCTGATCATAACCGCGATAGCCGAATTCGCTGAGAAAGTTAAAGGACTTATCGAAGACCATCACCACCGAGCGCAGGCGGTCGGAGACAAAGATGTTGCCGTCATTATCCGCGGCTATGCCGGCCACAACCCCGAATTTCCCCGGGCCGCTGCCGGCCTTGCCGAAGCTTTCCAGCAGGCCCCCGGCCTTCAAGCGGAAGGCGGCGAAAAGCGAGGGGGTGGTGAGATAGACAGTGCCCGCGTTATCCACGCTGAAGCCGCTGATATCAATGTCCAACCCCTTTTTTTTCTCGGGGTCCTGTTCCGCGGCCAAGGCTTCGAACTGGCTGCGCAGGTCATATGCCGCCTGGAAGAGACCGTCGGTGCCGGTAACAAGTACCTTCAGATTGCCGGCATCCAGCAGGTAGAGCGAGCCGCGGGCATATTCCATCTGGGAGGGCTGAAAACCGCGCAGCTCCTCCGGGAGATTTTTGAGCTCGACCTCCGCGACGGGTTCCCCCCGATAGTTGAGCCGGGTGATGGGTTTGCCGCTGAAAAGAGAGGTGAGAACGTAAATTGCTCCATCTTCCGCCACCGCAAGGTCGGCAGCGCCGTTCACCTGGCCGTCCTCGCCGAAGCTGAAAATCTCCATGCCCTGGTCGTTGAAAATCCGCACCTCGTTTGCATGGGGGTCAAAGGCGTAAATCTCGCCCCTGTTCAGGTCGGCGGCCACCTTGGCCCACTGGGAGGAAACCGGCCCGGAAAAATCAGAGAGAATATACTGAAAGTTGGCCTGCACATCGGCCTGAGCCGGAATGCTCAGCGACAGCGGCAGGCAGATAAACGACATGGTTACTATATGTTTCGCGATTTTTTTTATCATAATTCCTTAACCTTAGCAAAGCTCATACCAACCGGGGATAAACAGAAAAAACAATAGAAAAACAAAAGGATAGACGAAGGGCAATGAGATTTGCCCTTTTCTCCGGGGCGGTGATCCGGGAATATCGCCAGGTGTTTTTCAGGGATATGGCTAACCAGCATGGCTGGACCAGGCTGGCAAGCCACAACGAACCATGAAAGTTCGGCGCTCCGGCATGGGCAGTTTCGAGCACCGTCGACTTTCATATAAAATAACCTTTTCATATGATGCAAAGAGGGGCATCGGCTGAAAAATGTTCCGTTATATCCCCCAGTCCTGTTGGGTGAAAAGGCTGATTTTTTTTGCGTGGCGTTAAAATCCCGTTGCCGGGTAGCGGAGATTTCTTTTTTATTTGTAAATAACCAGTTGTTATCAAACAGCTTATTTTTGATTTTCTGATTGTGGCTCAACTTGGTCCGCATTTTGCTGTACTACTCTTGCAAGGAAACGGTCTGATCATGTATGTCTTGACACCCTGGCCTGACAGAAGATAGCCATGGGCAAGAGGGAATTGTGGAAAAAAATATCCTTGTGGTCGATGATAACCAGCTCATCCTGTATGGCCTGGCCAGGGCCTTGCATTCGGGTTCTTTTGCCGTGCAAACGGCAACCACGGCGCAAATGGCGGTGGAAAAGCTTTCTTGCTGCCCATACGACCTCTGTCTGCTGGATGTCCACCTCGCTGACTTGAACGGTTTGGAGCTCATGAAGATGATCAAGGATATCTGCCCGAAGACCAAGTTCATTATCATGACCGCAAGCTGCCTTGACTCTCCCGAGCTAAGGGAAAACATCAACGAAGCCATGGCTAGCGGGGCCTGCCACTTTATCGCCAAGCCTTTTAATCTCAGAGAGGTCACGGAAGTGGTGCGGTGGGTTTTGACGGAAGGAGCTGACTTTCATACCGGTTTCCGTTTCACCGGCAGCGGTTTTGTGAAAAGATCAAGAAAAAATCCCAGGAAGCCCTGTGGTGAAAACATAGATTTTCAGATGAGCGTCATCGACCAGGGAACCTCCACCCGCTGGTCACTTGAGGCGCTGGCGGTCGATATCAGCGACGGCGGCCTTGGCTTACTGAGCCAGTACCCTTTGAAGGAATCGCAGATTATCGGGTTTGATGAACAAATGGGCAACAGAACCGGGGTGGTCGCTTGGAGTAAAATGACGGATGAAGGAAATTGGAGGGTTGGGATCAGATTCGCCTGATCCCCATCTCCGGGGCGGTGTCCTTCTATTTTAAATCATATTTTTTCACCTGGTAGCGCAGGGTGTCATAGGAAATATTCAGCAATTTCGCGGCCTTGGTCTGATTGCCTCCTACCCTTTCCAGGGCCTGCCGGATCAAATCCTTTTCAACGTCCTCCAGGGATATTCCCTCCTCGGGCAGGCTTAGCCGCCCGTGCTCGTAAGCCGGGACACTAGACTCTTCTTCCCCGGTCAGCCCCATGGCCAGATGTTTCGGCTTGATAATTTCCTCATTTTCCAGGACCACGATGCGCTCAATGACATTTTTCAGTTCCCGGATATTGCCGGGCCAGGCGTAGGAGACGATAATCTTCATGGCCTCGGGCGAGAATGCTTTGATGTTTTTCTTCAGGTATTTCTGGGAAAAATACACGAGAAAGTATTCCGCCAATCGCGGGATGTCTTCCTTTCTTTCGCGCAGGGGCGGCAGTTGAATGGCAAAAATATTCAAGCGGAAGTACAGGTCCTCGCGGAACTCCTTGTTGGCCACCGCGGACTTCAGATCTTTATTGGTGGTGGAAATCACGGTCACATCAATGGGGAGATCAATTCTGCCGCCCAACCGGCGCACCTTGCGCTCTTCCAGGACGCGCAGAAATTTGCTCTGCAGGTCCAGGCGCATATCGCCGATTTCGTCCAGTAAAATGGTGCCGCCGTCGGCAAGTTCAAACATGCCTTTCTTGTCTGTTTTCGCGTCGGTGAAGGCCCCGCGGACATGGCCGAAAAGTTCGCTTTCAATAAGGTTTTCGGGCAGGGCGGTGCAGTTCACCGAGATGAACGGCACGTATTCGCTTTCATCGTCTTCGCGCAGATGCCGCCAGTTGTGGATATAGCGCGCCATCACCTCCTTGCCGGTCCCGGATTCGCCGGTTATCAAGACGGTTGAGGCCCGGGCCTCACCAATTTTTCTGGCATTTTCAATGATTTTAAGCATGGCGGGCGATTGTCCCACCATGGTGTCCGCCAGGGAGGCGGTGCCGGCTTTGCGCAGATAGGTGACTTCATCCTTGAGCCGCGCTTTTTCAAGAATAGTTTCAATAACAATCTTGACCTCGTCCACATTGAAGGGTTTGGTGAGATAGTCGGCGGCGCCAAGTTTCATGGCCCTGATAGCCGATTCCGCTGTATCATCCGCCGTCAGCATCACCACCTGGGTTTCAATCTTTTCTTCCTTGATGTCGGCCAGGATATCCAGCCCGCTCCGGTCTTCTTCAAGGTGGATATCCAGCAGAACCAGATCAGGATGCCAGGCCGAGATTTTATTGATCACATCATCGGCATTGGTCTGGATTTTGGTCTCATATCCTTCTTTTTTCAAGGACCTGGCCAGCATGGAGATAATGAGTTCCTCGTCATCAATCAGGAAAATTCTGCCGCGATTTTTCATTGCGAAACACCCTGGAGCTGTTGTTTTTCCGGTAAGGTTATGTAAAAGGTTGTTCCTTCTCCAGGGGTGCTGGAGACATGGATGGTGCCGTTATGCAGTTCGATGAGCCGTTTGCAGATCGCCAGCCCCAGGCCGGTTCCCTTCGGCTTGGTGGTAAAAAAAGGATTGAAGATTTTGCTCAGGTTTTCCGGGCTGATCCCCTTGCCGGTATCGGCTATGATAATCTGCGTGGCGGCGTTCGATTCTTTTTGGGTGGTGATGGTGATGACGCCCTTGGCCGGGATGGCATCAATGGCGTTGAGCATGAGGTTGAGAAAGACCTGCTGCATCTGGCCCTGGTCCGCCACCACGTGCGGAACTTCGGGGCTGAAGTTTTTGACGATCTCGATCTCCTTGAGCGGTTTGGCGGCATTGGCCGGGTTTACCAGTGAGTAGCCGGCGGATTTGATTGTTGTGTCAAGCAGCTGGTGGAGATCAAGGGATACGGGCGCCGGTCCCGAGGGGCGGGCATAGCTGAGCAGGCTTTTGAGCAGGGACTCGATGCGGTGGATTTCGTTAATGATCCGCAGGAAAACCTCCTTGTCCTCCTGTTCCAGGGTGAGTTCATTGGCCAGCACCTCGATGGATACCTTGATGCCCGCCAGGGGGTTTTTTACTTCGTGGGCCAGGCCGACGGCAAGTTCGCCGACCACCGCCAGCCTTTCCGTCTGTTGCATGTGCTGACACTGATCCTTGAGGGAGTTGGCCATTTCATTGAAGGCCGAGGCCAGCATGGCAAATTCGTCGGGTAGTTTTTCTTGCACCCGGTAGCGTAAGTCCCCCTGCTGAATTTTCCGGGTGGCGTCGACCAGGGCCTCAACGGAAGTGGTAAACTTATTGAGAAAAACGTAGGCGATCAGGATGAGGAAAAGCGGCCCCGCGCTGATGAGAAAAAAGAGCAGATGCTCGGTCTCGGCAATGTTGTTGCGGGCCAGGGTGATTCTGTTTGAAATTTTCTCCGATGAGGTTATGACAATTTTTTCCACCTCGGCCAGCGCCGCTTCTCCCTGGGCGAATGCCCCGTTTTTCTCCTGATCCACTCTTTCTTTCTCACCCCTGATGGTATACACCCTGCTCAACATCTGCATATACCTGTCAATTTGATCCTGGAAGTGATAGAGGGTCTTCAGCACTTCGTCCGTGTGATGGCAGGTGATGCAAACGTGGGCCGCCTTTTCCATCTCGGTCGCATGGGCCATGAAGAGGTCGATGGGCAGGGCATGAGGTGAATCCTTGAGCAGCAGGTCGGTCTGCACCACGCTGATTTTATTCTGCAGATCCTTGCGGAGAAATTCCACCTGATGGAGGGTGATGACGTTTTCCAGACCGGTAATTACTTCGTCAATTGAGCGCGCAATATAAATGCCGCCGCTGAAAAAGCAGAAAACAAGGACCAGCAGGGCAATGAAAACTTTCTTCTTCATGAAGGCAGGACAATGAAAGTGGTGAATGGGGCGGATTGGCGGACAGTAAATCCTGCCCACCCTGCCAAAGGGCCAAGCGTTGCCTGGCAGGAGTTTGTCGGTCTGATTTTGCGGCTCTTATTCATTGATATAGTCATAGGTTGCCGGGTCAAGGCCGATTTTATCGGCATAGTCAAAAACAGGATCATAATCTTTTGGTGTTGCCGCGATAAATTTTCCGGCGCCGAAAGCACGGAGGACCGTCTTCCCTTCAGGATCCTGGTCCATCCGCAGCAGGGCGTTTTTGAGCTTTTGTTTCAGGGATTCGTCAAGGTCCCTTCTGACTGCTAAAGCATTGGCCGGCATCTCGGGCGAGATCTCAAGAATTTGCAGTTCTTCCCGCACCTTGCTGTCGGATTCGGCCAGGTGGTCAAAGACCGTATTTTTTGCGGCGCCGATATCCGCCTTGCCGTGCAGAACATCATAAACGGCATCCTCATGGGTTCCGGTAAAATAGGTTTCGCTGAAGAAGGTTCGGTAATCCTCAATAGCGTTTTCCTTGAAATAATGCATGGGCAGGAGCCAGCCCGCAGTGCTGGCTTTGTCCACCAAGGCAAACCTTTTGCCCCGCATGTCCGCCCCCTCGCGGATGGGGCTGTCCTTGCGGACAAAAATCAGACCGTGGTAGGTGGAGGCGCCGTTAGGATACTCTGGCCGGGCCAGGGGTTGTATCGCCAGTTTTCTGATGGCCAGGGCAGCGGCAAAGCTGCCGAAAAACGCCCCATCCAGGCCGTTGGGCGCAAAATTGTCAATGAGGTTGCCATAGCGGGAGAACATTGACAGCTCGATTGTCGTGCCTGTCTTTTTGGCAAGATAGGCGGCAAGGGGCTCGTAGCTCTTTTTTTGCGAGAAGATGTCATATTCGCTGATCAGGCCTATCTTTAATTTTTGGGATTGTGCTGCGCCGGGGGGTTCGTTTGCCTTTTTTTCATGCTGTTGCTGGTCCCCGCAGCCGGTGGCCAGGAGGAAAAAAAGACACACGGCAAAAAACATGCTACAATTGTGGTATGATTTTCCGGGCATGATCTTTCCCTGCTTTGAATGATGGTTGCCTGGGGTGTCAATATTTCGTGAAAGTTATTTTTTTATTGAAAGCCTCTTTTCTACAATAGCGAAGAGTTTCACTTCTCACAATAACTTATAAAGATTAATTGCCGAACATTTTGCCGGATTCATGCAATGCAAGGAGGATGGCGATGCAACTTACTCCCGTACTGCTTTTTTTACTTCTTCCCCTGTTTTTGCAGGCAACCGCGCTCGCGGCGAATTGGAAATTTCCTCCCCTGCCTCCCCCGCATGAATACGGCAATATCCTGATCAATCGCACCTCGGAAGCCAACCGGGTCAAGCCGGTGTTTTTTTCCCACTGGAGTCATCGCCTGAAATATGCCTGCCGGGTCTGCCATCTTGAACTCGAATTCGAATTTGCCACGAACGCCACCCCGATTACGGAAGAGGACAACAGCAAGGGCTTGTACTGCGGCGCCTGCCACAACGGCAAAGAGGCCTTTGCCCATACCGGGGACAATTGCATCAAGTGCCATTCCGGGGATATTTCCGCGGGCAGGGAAAAATTTGCCGAAGTGACGAAAGATATGCCGCGCACCCTTTTCGGCAATCAGGTGGACTGGGTGCTGGCAGCATCCCTGGGAAAGATCAAGCCACGGTATGTCTTCTATAAAGAGAGCGAAAGGCCGGAGATGGATTTCCGCAACCGGCTGGAGCTGCGGGCGGAATGGAATTTTGTCCCCCCGGCTTTCTTCCCCCATGATGTGCATGTCGAGCTGCTCGATTGCGGCAACTGTCACCCGGATATTTTCAATATCAAAAAAAAGACAACCCCGCATTTTGAAATGGACCTGATTCTTGAAAAAAAATTCTGCGGCGTCTGCCATTTAAAAATAGCCTTCCCCATAAATGACTGTAAACGATGCCATCCGGACATGGAGAATCAACCCCGTTTTTAACCTGGAGCAAGGGGTCCTTTTTTTAAGCATGATAATCGAGGCTCTTGCAAAATAAGCAAAAGAGTGCCTCCTGTCATTTCGACCGAAGGGAGAAATCCTATAAAATCATGGCAATTAAAGATTCCTCACTACGTTCGGAATGACACGCAGGTTCATTTTGCAAGAGCCTCAATCGGCAAAAATTAAGGATGGGTGGACGCTGGCGGGGCTCAAGGCAAAAAAAAGGCAGAGCCATGACTGGCCCTGCCTTTGAAAGAAAATCTGTACCATCTTGGAGGATTGGACTTGTTTCTTTCTATCTCATTATAAAGGGATCTTGAAAAATTTTAAATACTTTCCTGATGCGATCGTAAACAAAAAGTGATTTTAATGCGTTATTGTATGAACGCCCCTATTTTTTGCAGGTGGGCAAATGGTTTCATTTATTGCCCACGCGGGTTGGCGGGCAATAAAAAAAAGCCTGCCCGCCTCGACGACATTTTCTGAAACGATACCATGAATAAGATATTCGACTTCACGACACGTATTTTCGACCCCCTGCACTTTTTCTGGGAAAGGGACGCCAGCCAGCGTGTCGTGGCAGGGATGCTTGTGCTGATCTTCCTGTTGAGTCTGGGTTTGATCGAGCTCAACCGCCAGGGGGTGCTTCACGCCTCTTTTGCCGCTTCATTGCCCCTGACCCATTACATGGCAATCAATCTGGCCTTTACGCTTGTTTTGATTCTCGAGGTTGTCAGTCTCATCTTTACTCTCCCCTGTTCCATTTCCAGGGCCCTGGGTAAGCAGTTTGAGATTCTGGCGCTCATTTTTCTGCGCAGCTCGTTCAAGGAGCTGACCCTGTTGCCCGAGCCCATCTCGATTGACGGCCATATTGACGTGGTCTGGCGCATACTTGCCGATGGCGGCGGGGCCATTATTATCTTCGCCCTGCTCGGCTTCTATGCCGGGATGCTCAGAAAATCGGAAGAGAAACACATGTCAGGGGGGGCGCTCTACAGCTTCGTCGCCTCGAAAAAAATGGTGGCCTTGCTCATGCTGGCCATTTTCTGCGGCATGGGGGCCTATAACGGCATACTGCTGATCAGCGGCCGGAAAATATTTGATTTTTTCCATCATTTCTATACGGTGCTCATCTTCTGCGATGTCCTGCTGGTTCTGATCTCTCAATGCTTCCAGCCGGGATTCCGGGCCGTCTTCCGTAACTCCGGCTATGCCCTGGCAACCCTGCTCATTCGTCTTGCCCTGACCGCGCCGCCCTTTCTGAACGTGCTGATCGGAGTGGTTTCGGCTGTTTTGGCCTTGCTGTTGACCCTGGTCTATGATAAATTTTACGCATCCACCAGGCTGTAAGGTCCACGGGGCGGTGGCTTGAGGGGTTGTGAAACATAAGGAGATTAGCTGATGACGACTGTCCAGGAAGACCGGCAGCGGCTGCGGGAGGAATTAACCATGCGGGTGCTGGTGGCCCGCAAAAAAGCCAGGCGTTACAGGATCTGGAATTACACCCTGCTCGTGGCGGCCTTGATTTTTGGCCTCATGGCAACGGCCCTGGCCGCCGACAGCGCCAAAGGCGGCAAAATGGTGGCCGGACCTGTTGCCGAGGCGACCACCGGCAAGCCTCCCGCCGAACTGCCGAAGGGCTGGCGCAATGTGTGCGGGCTGATCGCCCTTTTTACCCTGCTTGGCACCACGGCATCCGGGGTGCACACCTCGCTGAAAATAGCGGAGCATCAGTCCCGGGCGACCCGGTGTCTGGGGCTGCTGGATTCGCTCAGCGCGGAACTCGTGCCGGACGCCAGCGCCCGGCGCGAGATCCTGGAGAGGGTAAGCGGGGATTTTGCCGGAATTGTCAAGGACTATGCGGACTATCTGCATTGAGTGCTTCGATTTCGCCGATCCGCCCGGCTCCCTCGGGGCATGATTTCCTTGTCAGTATGTAATTATTCTGCTATAAAAATTTGATTAACTTGCATTATTGTGGGTGAAAGCGATGATAATTATCTCTTTTCAAACGCCTGCAAGGTGAAACCCGTTTAAAAGAGGAATGAGAACGTTATGGTAGATAAAGCGAAATGTACTTTGTACAGTGGCGGAATGAAGGGCGCGGAAACTGCTTTTGGCGAGGCCGCCGAAAAATGGGGTCTCAATGAAGTAAATTTTTCCTATGACGGACATGCCATGAGCCGGGAAAAGCACGTGGCGATGCTTTCGGAAGAGGATCTGGCCCGGGGTGATATCAGCATGGAGCTGGCCTCCAAAATGATGAGCCGCACCTACTATGAAAAAAAGAAAATCCGTAAGGTTCTCCAGTCCATTTTTCATATGGTCAACAAAGGGCACCAGGTCTTTGCCGTGGGCAAGATTCTGGCCGATAACACCGTCAAGGGCGGCACGGGCTGGGCCGTGGAGCTGGCAAGGCTTTTCAACCGGCCGGTGAGCGTCTTTGATCAGGACAGAAAGAGTTGGTTTACCTGGAAGGAAGGGGCTTGGACCCAGGATGAACCACGGATCGAATTTGACACCATTGCCGGTTCCGGCACCAGAAATCTGTCCGATGACGGGCAAAAGGCCATTGACGAGCTTTTTGAGCGCTCATTTGGTCCCAGTCGATAAATTTTCTTGACAAGCAGCCATGATCTGGTTTATGTAACCAGATTTCCATAGTGTATTATTGAGCGGCCCCTGTTTTAGAGGGCCGCTTTTTTTCATTGTTGTTAATGTACCGAACGTATTTTTCCCGCGGGCGGGGACATATAGTAACAGAGCAAAAAAGTTTGAGGAACACGAGATGCAGAAAGATTTAACGAAAGTTCGTAATATTGGAATCAGCGCCCATATCGATTCCGGTAAAACGACCCTGACTGAAAGGATTCTCTTTTACACGGATCGTATTCATGCTATTCACGAGGTAAGGGGTAAGGACGGCGTCGGAGCCAAGATGGACTCCATGGAACTGGAAAAGGAAAGGGGTATTACCATCCAGTCCGCCGCGACATACTGCACCTGGAAGGACCATTCCGTCAATATCATTGATACCCCGGGGCATGTTGATTTCACCATTGAGGTGGAGAGGGCGCTTCGGGTGCTGGACGGGGCGGTGCTGATTCTCTGCTCGGTCGGCGGGGTTCAGTCCCAGAGTATCACCGTCAACCGCCAGATGTCCCGCTACAAGGTGCCCCGCGTGGTTTTCATCAACAAGTGCGACCGCACCGGCGCCAATCCCGAAAGGGTGGCCAAGCAGGTGCGTGACAAGCTGGGCCTCAATGCTGTCATGATTCAGTTGCCCATCGGTCTGGAAGGCGATCTGGAAGGTGTCATTGATCTGGTCAAGATGAAGGCCATCTATTTTGAGGGCGATAACGGCGAAAAGATCCGCGAGGTGGAAATTCCGGCAAATCTGCTGGATGATGCCGCAATGAAACGGGAAGAGATGCTTGATGCCGTTTCCATGTTTTCCGATGAGTTGATGGAAGCGATTCTTGAAGGAGAGCCCACCGAGAAGATGATCATGGAGGCCATCCGCAAGGGCACCCTGGCCCTGGAGCTGGCCCCCGTTTTGATGGGGTCGGCATACAAGAACAAGGGTGTGCAGCTGCTGCTTGATGCCATCAATAACTACATGCCCTGTCCCACGGACATCAAAAATATCGCTCTTGATCTCAATAACAACGAGCAGGAAGTGGTGTTGAGCTGTAAACCGGAGGATCCGCTGATCTGTCTGGCATTCAAGCTGGAAGACGGCCGTTATGGTCAGCTGACCTATATCCGTAATTATCAGGGCTTCATGAAAAAGGGCGATACCATCATCAACAGCCGTACCGGCAAAAAGGTGAAGATCGGCCGTCTGGTCCGCATGCATGCCGACGAGATGGAGGAGATCGAGGAGTCGGGGGCCGGTGACATCGTTGCCCTGTTCGGCATCGACTGCGCCTCCGGTGACACCTTTACCTCAAGCGATGTCAGCTACTCCATGAGTTCCATGCATGTGCCGAACCCGGTTATCTCGCTCGCCATCATCCCGGTGGACAACAAGGCCCAGGCCAATATGTCCAAGGCCCTCAACCGCTTCACCAAGGAGGATCCCACCTTCCGGACCTATGTGGATCATGAGACCAACGAAACAATCATCACCGGCATGGGTGAGCTGCATCTGGATGTCTACATTGAGCGCATGAAGCGTGAATATGGGGCTGAGGTTAAGGTCGGCGCTCCCCAGGTTGCCTACCGTGAAACCATTACCCAGCGGGCTGAGTTCAATTACGCCCACAAGAAACAGACCGGTGGTTCCGGACAGTTCGGCCGGGTGGCCGGTTATATGGAGCCTCTGGCCGAGGGTGAATACGAATTTGTCGATAATATCGTCGGCGGCTCCATTCCCCGCGAATTTATCGCCTCCTGCGACAAGGGTTTCCAGAAGAGTCTGGAGAAAGGCGCCCTGGCTGAATTTCCGGTCAGCGGCGTACGGTGCGTCATCAACGATGGCGCGGCCCATGCCGTGGATTCGTCCGACATCGCCTTCCAGTTGGCTGCCATAGGCGCCTTCAAGGAAGGTTACAAGAAGGCGAATCCCGTGCTGATGGAACCGATCATGAAGGTTGCCGTTGAGGGTCCCACCGAGTTTCAGGGGGCCATCATGGGCAGTTTGAACCAGCGCCGCGGCATTATCATTGGTACCCTGGAAGAGGGTGAGTATACAGTTGTTGAAGCAGAGGTGCCGCTGTCAGAGATGTTCGGCTACTCCACGGTTCTGCGTTCCCTGACCCAGGGCAAGGCGGAATTCACCATGGAGTTCAGCGACTACAAGCAGGTTCCGAAAAATGTGGCTGAAAATCTGATAGAAGAGCTGCGCAAGAAAAAGAAAGAGCAGGGGAAATAGGGGTGACACTATGTTGAAAGAGGATCTGATTAAAAAGAATCCGCTTCGTGTTTTGAGTCCGGCAGACCAGGGAAAGACGGGCTCGCCTAAGATGGGACTGGTAATGTCCCGGGCCGGCTTGGGAAAAACCGCTATTCTGGTGCAGATTGCCCTGGACAGCATGCTGAGAGGCAACAAGGTGCTCCATGTGAGCATCGGCCAGACTCTCGATAAAACCAGGCTCTGGTATGATGATATTTTTCAGGATATCGCCAAAACCAGTAATCTGGACAAGGCTGGCGCGGTGCAGGATGAGCTCATGAGCCAGCGCATGATCATGACCTTTAACGAGGAGGGCTTCAGCGTCGCCAAGCTGCAGGAGCGCATGAAGGATCTCATTGATCAGAAGATTTTTGAGCCGGACTGCCTGCTGGTGGATGGTTTTGACTGTTCAGCCGCCCCGGAGAAGGTTCTTACGGAAATGCGCCAGCTGGTGCAGGGCATGAATATGGACATCTGGTTTTCCGCCGTGTGCCACCGCGATGACGAGAGGGTCAGCAAGGCGGGTGTACCCGCCCCGTGCCACGAGGCCGATGAGCTGTTTGACACCATTATTCTTTTGCAGCCCGATGCCAAGAAAAATTGTGTTGGTTTAAATATCATCAAGCGTGATGGACAGATCCGGCCGAGCTCCAAGAGCCTGACCCTGGATCCCTCCACGCTGCTGATTCTTGAAAATTGAAGCATTGATTCTGCATGATTGATTCCGGAACGCGGACTGACTGGCGCGCCCGCCCGTGACCCGCCTCCGGAATCCCCTGCAGCCTGCCTGCTGATATGAGATTCCGTCCCTGTATTGACCTGCATAATGGGTGTGTCAAGCAGATTGTCGGCTCCACCCTTTCCGATACCTCTTCCGCGGCCCTGCGGACCAATTTTTCTTCCACCCATCCATCCTCCTATTACGCTGAAATGTATAAGGCTGATGATCTGACCGGCGGTCATGTTATCATGCTGGGCCCGGGCAATGAGGCAGCCGCGGCCGAGGCGCTGGCCGCCTGGCCCGGCGGTTTGCAGATCGGCGGCGGCATCAATGCGGACAACGCGGCCGGCTGGCTGGAAAAAGGCGCCGCCGCGGTTATTGTCACTTCCCATGTCTTTGAAAACGGCAGGATACATGAGGAGCGGTTGCGTAAGATGCTGGCCGCTGTCGGTCGCGAGCGACTGGTGCTTGATCTGAGTTGCCGAAAGCGCGAGGCGGACTATTATATTGTCACCGACCGCTGGCAGAAATTTACCTCTGTGATCATAACGGAGGCTTCCCTGGCCTATTTTGCCTCCTTCTGTCACGAATTTCTGATCCACGCCGTGGACGTGGAGGGTAAATGCGCGGGGATTGAGGAGGAGCTGGCCGAAAAACTCGGCAATTGGTCGTCTATCCCCACCACGTACGCCGGAGGGGTGAGGAATCTGTCCGACCTGGAAAGGCTGGCGGTTCTCGGGCAAAACCGGCTGGATGCCACTATCGGCAGCGCCCTGGACATATTCGGCGGCGCTGGCATCACCTATGCCGAGGCCGTGGCCTTCCATCGCCGCTCCCGCGGCCAGCCGTAATAGATGAGGCAGGGCCGTCTCGCCCTGCCTGATTTCCGTCTTCTTGACCCTGCTTTTGTTTGCCGCCCACCTTGCACACCCGCCGCCGGCCATGTTTTTTTGACGATGTCAACTTCTTTAGTCTTGTCGCAAATTGACAACCCGGCTCTTTTCCTCCATGATATATTTTCAATACTATTCGTTTTGGTTCAAGGGGTTATTTCGTCTAAAAGGAGCAAATGGAGAATGCGCTGGTCAGTGCCGGTGATTACCTGATTGAATCATCCGGCCGGCAAAAAACGATTGAGGCGCTGCTTCTGACCTGCGTCGGCGTGGCAATCTATGACAGATCGGCCGGGGTCGGGGGCTTGTGTCATATTCTTTTGCCGGATGCGGATGGCCGGGACACGGCATGGCAGCCGAAGAGTTACGCCTCCTCCTGTCTTGCCCTTTTTGTGGACGACCTGCTCAAGCAGGGGGCCAACGCGCGGGGGCTTGAGGCGGTCGTGGCCGGGGGGGCCTTAGGACTGCCTTTTTCCCGGCATGACCTGAACCTTGACCTGGGCGGGCGCACCTGCGAGTGTGTCTACCGTTTTTTAAAACGGCACGCCATCCCGGTGAAAAAATCAGAGGCCGGCGGCTGTTTCGGCATGAAAATCCGGCTCAATTGCCTCACCTGGCAGGTCGAAATTGAACATTTTGCCCAGGGGGAGCTGTTCCCCAAAGAAATAATCAAACCGTCCCCAATCCAGATCAGGCAGGCCATCATCACCGCAAAACCCATCCCGCAGATCACTTTAAAGCTGATTCGCCTTTTACGCAGCGGCAATTATGATATTGCCGGCATTGCCCAAGAGGTGAGCCGTGATCAGGTTCTCAGCGCTAAGGTCATCAGTTATTGCAATTCGGCATACCTGAATATGCCGGAAAAAATTGATTCCATTGAAAGGGCCACGCTGTTGCTGGGGGAAATCCGCCTGCTGGAAATCGTTATTGTCAGTTCCCTGCAAGCGTTTTTTGAAAGCCAGGAAGGAGGTTACTCACTGCTCAGGGGAGGCCTTTTCAAGCATTCACTGGCGGTGGCCAGTTTAACCAAGATCATCGCCCTGCGGAAGCTCAGAAATGATGTGGCGACAGCCTACACCGCGGGTCTGCTCCATGACATAGGCAAGGTCGTGCTGGACCAGTATGTGGCGGAGAGCAGACCCATGTTCTATAACATTGCCGATGAGCGGGGGGAGGATTTGATTTCGGTTGAAAAGGAGGCATTTGCCACCGACCACCAGGAAATTGCCAAAGAGCTGGCGGAAATATGGAATCTTCCGGAGAATCTGCGCGAAGCGGTCAGTCTCCATCACTGTCCGGAAAAAGCCACCTGCAGCCCGGAGCTGGTGCATGCCGTCTATATTGCCGATCTGCTGGCCTCCTGGTTTCTGGCCGGGGTTGAACTGGAAAAAATCAATACGGTTAATCTTGCCGCCAGACTGCGGAGGATCGGCCTTGAGGTTGCGGATATCCCTTCCATAGTAAGCCAGGCTCCCTGGAATGAATTCATGTATCTATAGAAACGCAGAGAAGAAAGTTGTCTGGAAAAATAAAGAGTAAAACGGTTACTACAGCCGCTGTGGTCGCTTGCCTGCGAACACATGCCTCCTGCTAATGTTTTAAAATACGGGGTGGGTTTGGATGAAGTTGAGCAAGCGTCTTTCCCTCATGATTTTCCTGGCCGTGGCCCTTTTTGCCGCTATAGCCTTCCAAATCCAGGAACATGTTGTTTATGCAAGTTTCGTCGAGATGGAGCGCAGGCATGCCCTTGATGACATCAACAGGATTGTCGAGGCGATCAGCCGGGATGAGAAGTATCTGGCAAACATCGTCACGGATTGGGCGGTCTGGGATGACAGTTATGCCTTTGTGCAGGATAAGAATGAGGAATTTATCAGCTCGACCCTGCAACCGGAGAGCCTCGTCTCGGCCAACGTGAACCTTATCTTTCTTCTGGATAACGAGGGGCGGGTCGTCTGGGGCAAGATAATTGATATTGATTCTGAAGAGGAGTTGCACATCCCGCTCTTCCCCATGGATAAATGGCCCGAGGAAAATCCGCTGCTTCGGCATGAGGGCGGGGCAGATCGGACAACGGGTATTGTTTTGACCGATCATGGTCCCGTGATTGTCGCCGCCTCCAGGATTCTGCCCAGTGACAGACAGGGGGCCGGCCGGGGGACCCTGGTGATGGGGCGGTTTCTGGATGGAAAACTGGTGGCGGGACTTCAGGAACAGACCCGCGTGCCTTTTGTCTTATGGCCGATCGGGCCAGGCGCGCTTGCCGCGGAGCAGCAACTGGCGCTGGAGCGCATCGCCGGCCGGGAGCCGCTCATCGAAGACGATGCGGCCAGCGCGCGGTTGCACATCTATACAACCTATCCGGACATGAATGGCCGGCCGGCCTTGCTTATTCGCGCCAGTATCGTTCAGGACGTAACTGCCCAGGGGCATGTGGCGGTGCGGTCATCCCTGCTCTTTTTCATTGTCGCCGGGCTGTTGTTGAGCCTCGGGGGCTATCTGCTGCTGCAGAGATGGGTGACTGGGCCGCTTGCCACGGTAATCAGCCATGTTTCCGGCATAAGCGTCGGCCATGATCTCTCCTCGCGTCTTTCTGTTCAGGCATCAGGGGAAATCGGGATACTGGCGCGGGAGTTCAATGCCTTGCTGGCACGGCTTGAAGAGGAAAATGCCAGACAGCAACTGACTCATGAAGAGCTGGTTCGGGCCCGGGAAAGGGCGGAAGGGGCGACAAGGGCGAAAAGTGAGTTCCTCGCCAATATGAGTCATGAAATCCGTACGCCGATGAACGGCGTGATCGGCATGACAGACCTGTTGCTGGAAACCGGTTTGACCGAGGAGCAGCGGAGTTTTGCGGAAATCATCAAAAACAGCGGCGATGCGCTGCTGACAGTCATCAATGACATTCTTGACTATTCAAAAATAGAAGCAGGTCAGCTTGAGCTGGAACATATCGATTTTGATCTGCGGCTTACCATTGATGACGTGAGCGATCTCGTGGCCCTGAAAGCACAGGCCAAGGATCTCGAGTTTGTTTCCCAGGTGCAGCCCGAGGTTCCCGCCCAGCTCATTGGCGACCCCGGAAGGATACGCCAGATATTGATTAATCTGACCGGTAATGCCATTAAATTCACCCAGCGGGGTGAGATCGTGGTCCGGGTGGCGCTTGAGGATGAGGACACAGCAAGCGTCACCATCCGGGTAAGCGTTGCCGACACAGGCATCGGCATTCCCCGCGACCGCATGGACCGGCTTTTTAAATCCTTTTCCCAGGTTGACAGTTCCACAACCCGTAGATTCGGTGGAACCGGTCTTGGCCTGGCTATATCCAAACAGCTTGTCACGGCCATGGGTGGCCGTATCGGGGTGACGAGCGAGGAGGGGAAGGGGGCGGAGTTCTGGTTTACGGCGGTCCTGGCCAAGCAGCGGGAAAGCAGGGGTAAGGTGATTGTTATTCCGGAAAACATCAAAGAGAAACGCATTCTCATTGTCGACGACAACGTCACGAATCGTTATGTGTTGCGCGAACAGCTGCTGGTCTGGGGCGTCCGGAGCGAGGAGGCGGCAAGCGGCTCCGAGGCCATGATGAAGATGCAGCGGGCGGCTGAGGGGCAAGATCCGTTTGCCATAGCCTTGATCGACATGCAGATGCCTGAAATGAATGGCGAGATGCTGGGAGAAAAGATTAAGGCTGACCCTGTTCTCAAAAAGACCATTCTGGTGATGTTGACCTCGGTGGGGATACGCGGTGATGCCAAGCGTATGGAAAAGATAGGGTTTGCCGCCTATATGCTCAAGCCGGTCAGGCAGGCGCTTCTCCATGATTGCCTGACTCGGATCTGTGGCAAATCCGCTGAAAAATTAGCGGGGCCGAAAAGAGAGAGTATCGTTACCAGGCATTCCATTGCCGAGGAAGGAAAGGGACATCTGGCTGTTTTGCTTGCGGAGGACAACATGGTAAACCAGAAGGTGGTCTTGAGCATGCTCGCTAAGCTTGGCTACAGCGCGGATTTGGCTGTCAACGGTCTGGAGGCGGTGGTAGCCATGGGGAAAAGATCATACGATATCGTGCTGATGGATTGTCAGATGCCGCAAATGGGCGGCTTCGAGGCAACGGCAAAAATCCGTGATCCCGGTTCAGGGGTGCTGAACCATCAAGCGCGCATTATTGCCTTAACGGCCAACGCCATGAAAGGAGACCGGGAAAAATGTCTCGAGGCGGGCATGGATGATTTCCTCTCCAAACCGGTAAAGTTGCAGGAGCTCTCCGCCATGCTGGATAAATGGCGGAGTTGTTAAAGCATGTCAGTAAATTTCATTATCATGCGGAAAAGGGGGCTTTGCCGTGAAGGAAAGGAGCAAGGAGAATCCGTTTAATGGGGAGGAGGACAGCTCCCGGCAGGAGAGCTGGAGTCTTACGCCTTTGACCATCAAGATCCGGCCGGATCTGTACCGGGCTTACCAGCGCTGCAGCTGGATTATCATCCATGAAACCGGGCGCAGCCAGCTGGATATCATGCAGGAAATGGTTGAGGATTTTCTTATCAAGCACGGCTGCTAAAATGCATCGTATTGCTTTCTCGCATAAGGAAGGCCGGCTTGGGCTTGGTGGTGTTTTTCGTTATAACAAGGAAGCGGCGCATGAAAAAAGTCATGCGCCGCTGGGCAGGAAAGAATGGGGTGTGGCGGTCTTATTTGTTGGCCACGGCCGCCTCTTTCGGTTTCAGATACTTGTAGTAAACCGGGAAGACAACAAAAAAGGCGACGGCTATGATGTATTCCACCCCTTTGATATGGGTATAGTAATCAACCATTGTCTCATATTCTCCCAGATTGCCGGTGGCAACCAGAAATTGCCGGCACATCTCGGAAACCTGCCAGTTGACGGACGAGAGACCTGTCATCAACATGGTCATTGCCCAGATGCCGATCATGCCGCCTACGGCCGCCATGATGCCCAAAAATACCCCTGATCCTTTCGTGGTCGAGTCCTTGGTTTCCATGTCCTTTCTCCCTATAATTGAAATATTGTCAAAGCGAGAAGCCACTCTCTTGGATAACGTCATCTCGTGGGGAAGAGTGGCTCCGTAACCGGTCAGCCGCCGATAGACTGCATCCATCCCGCAATAGTCTGGGTAATTCCGTACTGGGCCAGGGCGCTGCACAGACAGGCTGCCCCCCATAATCCGCTCAGTGCGGCAAATGTTACGATAACTCCCATGCCAACCTCTGCGGCCTGCTGATCCAGGGCTGCCTGAGTCGTGGCGTTAACGGTAGTGGTGTTTGTCGTCGTTGTTGCTTTCATATCCTTCCTCCTTTGGCCGGTTTTTTACTGTGTCGTTCTCTTTGACTTTATATAGAGCACCAGGCATGCCAAGGAGCTGTGCGACACTATGAAAAACATGGTAACTATTAGAAAATATTGAAATAATATTTTTCCATGCCACAGTTTGCCTGCCATGGTGAAGTGTGGCGGGAAGTGTGCGCGCCACACTTTGTGTGGCAGTATTGTGCGACAGTGTTGTGGCTATAAATGAATGTTTGGATCCCCTTGCTGCACTGGGGTGGGATGATATGAACCGGGGATAAGAAACGATGAGAGGAGGAAACGTTTCCGGAGTGAGGGCAAGCGGCGCTCTTTCGTTTTCATGAGAGACCGGCCGCGCCCCTAAAGCGATGCTGGTCAGCGCGTTCCGGAGCTGTGCCCTGCGTCAAGCACGGCTGCTGCAAGTCTCGTATTTTTTTGGTAAGCCGGGCCGGCTTGGTGGTGTTTTCCGTTACAAAAGGAAGCGGCGCATGAAAAAAGTCATGCGCCGCTGGGCAGGAAAGAATGGGGGGTGGGGGGGTTATTTGTTGGCAACAGCCGCCTCTTTCGGTTTCAGATATTTGTAATAAGCCGGAAAAACAGCAAAAAAGGCGACGGCTATGATGTATTCCACCCCTTTGATATGGGTATAGTAATCAACCATTGTCTCATATTCTCCCAGATTACCGGTGGCAACCAGAAATTGCCGGCACATCTCGGAAACCTGCCAGTTGACGGACGAGAGACCTGTCATCAACATGGTCATTGCCCAGATACCGATCATGCCGCCTACTGCTGCCATGATGCCAAAAAAAACTCCTGATCCTTTTGTCGTCGATTCCTTGGTTGCCATTTTCTTTCTCCACATTAATGTTTGTTATTATCAAAGCGGGAAGCCGCTTACCCGAATCGGGGTCACCTCTAAGGGAGTGTGGCTTCCGTAACCTGTCAGCCGCCGATAGACTGCATCCATCCCGCAATAGTCTGGGTAATTCCGTACTGGGCCAGGGCGCTGCACAGGCAGGTTGCGCCCCATAATCCGCTCAGTGCGGCAAATGTTACGATAACTCCCATGCCAACCTGTGCGGCCTGCTGCTCGACGGCTGCCTGACTCGTGGCGTTAACGGTAGTGGTATTGGTTGTCGTTGTTGCTTTCATGGTAGGCCTCCCTTGTCTTCCGGGTGATTTTAAACATTGAGTGAGTTTGTTCAGACGCCTGTTATCGCACTGATCCAGCCCCTGATCATGCCTGCGATGCCGTATTGGCAGAGACCGCTGACCAGGCAGGCAACTCCCCAGGTGCCGATCATGGCGCTGATGATGCCGATAATGCCGATACCAATCTGGTCTACTGATTCATGTTCACGGATATCCGTTGCAGTGGTGATTCTTGCTGTTGCTTTCATATCCTTACCTCCTTTGGCCGGTTTTTTACTGTGTCGTTCTCTTTGACTTTGTATAGAGCACCAGGCATGCCAAGGAGATGTGCGACACTATAAAAAATATGGTAAATATTTGAAAATATTTAAATAATATTTTTCCATGCCACAGTTTGCCTGCCATGGTGAAGTGTGGCGGGAAGTGTGCGCGCCACACTTTGTGTGGCAGTGTTGTGCGACAGTGTTGTGGCTATGAATGAATGTTTGGATCCCCCTGGTGCACTGGGGTGGCGTGATAAGGGCGGGATATGATAAAAACAAAAAGAAGAGGAAGCGGTTCCGGCTCGCAAGAGAGCCGGTCTCTCTCATGCCAGAGAGAGACCGGCTGGCGGGAAATCGAAGTTTACGCTGCTGTTTGTGGTTTTATCCTAGGCGGACATCAGCTATGCGGAACCTCTGAATTCGGACCCATGTGCTCCTGGAGGAGGCCCAGGGCTGCAAAAGAACACTATTATTTCTGCAGAGGTTTGTGGCAGAACCACCAGTCATAGCAGTCATACTGCTTGACACGCTCCTTGGCCAGAAAGACATCGCCCGCGGGCGGCACAATAACCCGGTCGCCAAGCATTTCGTTGTTTGGCCAGTCCGCGGGCATTGCCCCCTGTTTGTCCGAGGTCTGCAGCGCCTTGACCGCCCTCACCACCTCATCCATATTCCTGCCGATTTCCTGGGGATAATAGATCATCAGGCGCACTTTGCCGTAGGGATCAACAATAAACACGGCGCGCACCGTGTTGGTCCCCTTGCCCGGATGGAGAAGACCGAGTTGCATGGCAATGTGATCATTTGCCGCAATAATGGGAAACTGAATTTCCACATCAAGTTTTTCCTTAATCCATTCAACCCACTTGATATGGGAGAAGACCTGATCAATCGACAGGCCGATCAGTTCACAGTTCATGTTCTTGAATTGATCGTAGCGTTTCTGAAATCCAACAAATTCCGTGGTGCAGACCGGCGTAAAATCGGCAGGGTGGCTGAACAGGACAAACCACTTACCTGCCATGTCGCCGGGGATGCTCATGGGCCCATGGGTTGTCTGGACGGTCATTGCCGGGAATAAATCTCCTAATAACGGGATGTGCATCTGTTTTTCCTCCATCATCATTCTCCTTTACTTTCTATGTGAGGTTTTTTTAAAGAAACAGGTCTTTCAGGGGAGTTTTTTCGCTGTCCCAAGCCTGCCTGAATATTAAAGATACTACAGATAATCTTTACTAAATGTCAACTAATTATCTTAATTGATATAATAAAATTGAAACAGTGCCAAAAAAGAAGGGAATTCAAGAACTGATCGGCGCGCCCGTGGTTTTTTTTGGCCCCCTTTTTTTAGGGTTTTGCCGGACATCGCCTTTCCCTCGGATTACGTACGGAGTAATTTTTCAAGGCGCTTTGGGTATATTGCCGGGCGCCGTACGATTTCCTTAAAATAATGGAGAGAGCCGCCGGAATTAAATTTTGTCGGCTGGCAAAGAATCGAGTATGGTAAAAAGCAATCCGTTAATTCATGATGGCGTCGTAAAAAATACCCTGAAGGGCATAAATCCGAGCTCCTGCGTTGTAGCGCATTTTTGTTCGTTCGGCATACCAACATGTATAGCCTCGCTCTCAAAAATTCACTACGCCTTGTATATCGAATTTTGTTACTGAGCCATCCGGCCTTTGTCGCTGACTTTTTACGAGTTCATCAATTCATGGTGGATGCGGTAAACTCCAGGTTCCCGTACCCTCTTCACGGTCACGTTCATGAAGCATTTGTTGAGAAATAACCGCAAAAATGTCGTCGCGCTGTTGTTTGCGGTTTTTTCGTGGTGGTGGCCACACACGCCCGGACATACCGCTCCGGCCAGTTTTTTCTATTTTTGCCCTGACTCTCCGCAAAACAATTTCACCCGCCTGAAAGAGGCCATGGATGCCCTGTTGACAGAGGGAGGATTCAGCTATTCATTTCAGGCCTTTGCCCACTTTAAGGATTTTGAGCGCCAGGTGCGGGATGATCCTCCGGGCTTTCTGCTGTTGCCGGAATGGTATCTCCGGCAGAAGGATAACGCCGGCAGGTTCAAGCCCATTCTTGTTCCCCTGCGCCAGGGGGTCAGCACTTACCGCAAGGCGCTGCTCGTCAGCGTTGATTCGGACCTGACCTTGGCAAAACTGGCCGATGCCACTATTGCCATGACTCCCGTGGGCCAGGAGGGCATGACCATGCTCAATGAGGTTATTTTTAAAACCCATGGCTTAAACGGCGACAAGCTGAAATTCATCTATACGGCCAAGGACTATGATGCCCTGTTTGCCCTTGCCTTGCGGCAGGTGCAGGCCGCCCTGGTCGCGGTGGACAACATGGAATATGTCGAGAGGATTAACCCGAAGATCGTCAGCGCCGTTAAAATCCTGGCCGTTTCCGAACCCATCCCCCGTCCGTTGATCTGCTACGACAAAAACGCGGTTCCGGCGGCGGATGTGGAAAAATTAAAGACCTTTCTGCTGGCGGGCAAGCAGAACGAGAAAACCGCTAAAATAATGGAGATGTTGCAGATTGATGCATGGCAAGTCTATTCATATTGAGCTGCTGGTTCTGCTGCTGATTTGTCTCTGGTCAGCCCCTGTGCGCGCCGCCCAGGAGAGCGCGGTGGTGGCCATTTTGCTTTCGGACAGCGAAGAGGCCTATGGGAGACCGGTAACCACCTTCAGCGAGGAAATCGAGCGGCCCGTGAGTGTTTTCAACCTGCACGGCGATATCATGCATGATCCGGACCTGAAGGAGAAGTTGTTTGCCGCCCGCCCCGCTCTTATTTTCGCTCTGGGGGCCAAGGCCGCCTATGCCGCCCGGCTCTGGACCGAGGAGCGCCGCGATATTCCGGTCATCTTCGCCATGGTGCTGAACTGGCAGCGTTACAAGCTCACGGAAGGGAGGGAAAACATGGCCGGCATTGCCGCGGAAATGGCGCCGGGCACCCAGTTTGCCAACATGATCATGTTTTCGCCGGCCGTCCGGCGCATCGGTCTGCTCTACAGCCCTCAGTCGGGCCAGATTTTTGACCAGGCCAGAGAGGCTGCCGACCTGCTCGGCCTGGAACTGGTGGCCGAGTCCATCGATCACTCCAGGGACCTGCGGCTGGCATTCAAAAAGATATCCGCCAAGGTAGATGCCTTCTGGGTGCTGAACGATCCCCTGATTTACACCATGGAAAATCTGGATTGGCTTGAAAAACGGTGTGTCAGGGATAAACTGTTCTGCGTCGGCCAGACTTTAAACATCGCCAAGCTTGGTCTGACCCTTTCCGTCAATTCCGACAATGACCAGCTCGGCGTCCAGGCCGGCGCCATGGCCAGAAATATCCTGGAGCGCGGCCAAACGCCCAAGGACATCGGGGTGATGGCCCCGCTTAACACCCAGATTATCGTCAACCTCAATACCGCCGCTAAAATAGGAACCAATATCTCTCCCCAGGCCCTTGACCTGGCCACCAGCATTATCGGCAGATAAATCGTTGCACAACCCCCCCCTTTTTTCTCCTCACTGCTCGCCCCATGCGCCTGGAGGGGTAAACAACAGCTTGACTTTCCTCTTTTTTTTTACGTAAGCTTGAGAAAAAGCAAACCGGGCGGCTGTTGCCGGTCCGGCAGTGTACGGCTGAACCGTGAGACGCAAGAGGGGGAACCATGGAGAAGAAACGGCTGATGGCGGTAGCGCTCTTGCTGTGTGCTGCCGGCAGCTCGGAGGCCAGGGCGGCGGAAAATTCTTCCCCGGCAACTACCCAGAAGGAGGCCGCGGCCTTTGCGAAGATGTTCGGCCAGGGGCCCCAGGAGGAGGATGTCTACCGCACCGACCGGCTGCTGCTCACCGCCACCGGCTCGCTCAAGCCGGTGCATCTGGCCCCTTCGGTGGCCTCGGTCATCACGGCGGAGGATATCAAGGGCATGGGCGCCACCACCCTGGACGAGGTGCTGGAGGTGGTGCCGGGCCTGCATGTGGAGCCGTCGGGCACCGCTTTTTTTGGTTCCATCTGGTCGATGCGCGGCATCCATGCCAGCCTCAACCCCCAAGTGCTGCTGCTCATTAACGGCGCGCCCTTCACCTCAAGCTACCAGGGCAGCCGCTATACTGGTTATCAGATGCCGGTGGCCATGATCTCCCGGGTGGAGGTGGTGCGGGGGCCGGGTTCGGCCCTGCACGGCGCGGATGCCTTCAGTGGTACGGTCAACGTCATCACCAAGGACAACTTCGAGATCAACGGCACTGAAAGCGGGGCGCGCTACGGTTCCTTTGACAGTTCCGATCTCTGGGCGCAACACGGCGGCCAGTACAACGGCTGGGATCTCGCTTTCGGGGTGGAGCAGCGCAAAACCGCCGGGGACATGGACCGGATCATTGAGCGGGATTACCTGCACGCCATCGGCGCCGGCGCCCTCTCCAACGCCCCCGGTCACCTGGACACCGCCAATGAACAGCTGGACAGCCACCTCAACCTGCGCAAGGGGGACTGGAACCTCCATATGTACGGCGCCCTGCAGGAGGCAACCGCTGGCCCGGGAGGCTCCCAGGCTATCACCTACAAAAACGATGTGGACAGCAAATCCCTGCTTGCCGACCTGACCTACCATAACGACAAATTGATTGAGAACTGGGAGCTGGACAGCCGGGTTTACTACTCCTATATCTACCAGGATAGCTTTCTTCAGTATTATCCCGCCGGCTTCCGCAACATGCTGGGTAATCCCATCTACACCGCTCGGGACGGCGGGTTTGAAATGGGCGGCGTGTATCAGGGCTTTCATAATCACCAGCTTCGCCTCGGCGCCGGGGGCAAATCCTACGACTTCGGCCGGGACCAGTACAAGAACTTCGGCCCGGCGGCCGGGGCTAACCAGTTTGGTCCCCTGGTGCATGTAACCGATCCGGCCCATATCTACATCAGCGAGGCGAGCCGCACCCTGTGGTATGGCCTGGTGCAGGACGAGTGGCAGCTGGCCCCGGCCTGGGCCCTCACCGCCGGCCTGCGTTACGATGAGTATTCCGACTTCGGCTCCACCACCAACCCCAGGGCGGCTTTAGTCTGGGAGACCCGCTACGACCTTAGCACCAAGCTCATGTACGGCCAGGCCTTCCGTGCCCCCTCCTTTAGTGAGCAGTACGTCAAGAACAATCCTGTCACCATCGGCAATCCCGATATCGCCCCGGAGGAGATCAGGACCCTGGAGCTGGCCTTTGATTATCAGGCCATGAGGGACCTGCGCTTGATCCTCAACCTGTTCACCTATGAGGCCAGGGAACTTATCGAGCTTGCCGGCCCCACCCTGCCCCAGACCTTTACCAACTACGGCGAGCAGGAGGGCAGGGGACTTGAGGTGGAGATGGACTGGCGGTTGCGGAGCAATTTCCGGCTGCGTTCCAATTTCGCCTACCAGCGTTCGGAAAACAAGACGATCGACGCCGTGGTGCCGGACGCCCCGGAGATGCAGTTCTCCCTGAACCCATCCTGGGGTTTCCTGCCGGACTGGTCCCTGGACACCCAGCTCTACTGGATCGGCGAGCGGCACCGGGCCAAGGGTGACCCTCGTGCCGACATTGCCGACTATGAGGTGGTTAACCTCACCCTGCGCAAGAAGAACATCGGTAAACGCTGGGAGGCGGCGGCGGGCCTCCGCAACCTCTTTGACGAGGGGGGCGGAATCCCCAGTCCCTATGCGGCGGCAGCCCCGGAGGGCGCCTATATCCCCAACGATTACCCCATGGAGGGAAGGGGTATCTGGGGTGAGATCAGCTGCCGTTTCTGATTCCTTTAAGTTCTGATGCGTGGTATTGCAGTCAGGATTTATTTATGATTGACGGAGTCAACAAGCAATGGCTGCCGCATGTCCCGGCACGGGGAAAAATGTCTGCGGCCCTGTGTTTGCTTACGGCCTGCCAATGTTTTTTCATCAGGAGGATCAAATGGGCAAAAGGCTTTTCCGCCGCAAATTTCTGGGGCATATCCTGGAAGAGCTCGATATCGAGCAGCATAAATTGGACAGGTCGCTTAATGCCTTTGATCTCACCATCCTCGGCGTGGGGGCGATTATCGGCGTGGGGATTTTTGTCCTGACCGGCGCGGCCTCGGCCAAGTATGCCGGTCCGGGAGTGATCCTTTCCTTTGTCATCGCCGGCGCGGCCTGCGCCTTTGCCGGCCTGTGCTACGCGGAACTGGCCTCGTCGATTCCCGTGGCCGGCAGCGCTTACAACTACGCCTATGCCACCATGGGCGAATTGATCGCCTGGATCATCGGCTGGGATTTGATCCTGGAGTATATCGTGGCCGCCATTGCGGTATCCATTGGCTGGTCCGGGTATTTCGTCCATATCCTGGCCGCCCTGGGGATACAGGTGCCGGTCTGGTGTTCCGCCGCCCCGGGCACGGTGGAGGGCGCGATCATTAATCTGCCTGCCATGGTGATCGTGCTGCTGCTGACCGTCATCCTGGTTGTCGGCATCAAGGAGAGCGCCCGCTTTACCAGCTTGATGGTGTTGGTCAAGATGGTCACCATCATGGTCTTCATCCTGGTCGGTGCGTCCCATGTGAATCCCGACAACTGGCATCCCTTCCTGCCCTTCGGCCTGAAAGGGGTTGTCGCCGGGGCGGCCATTGTTTTTTTTGCCTATATCGGCTTTGACGCCATATCCACCACGGCGGAAGAAACCAGAAATCCCCAGCGCAACATGCCCATCGGCATCCTCCTCTCTCTTGCTATCTGCTCGTTGCTGTATATTGTCGTGGCGGCCATCCTGACAGGGATGGTGCCGTACACGGAGCTCAATACCCCGGCCCCGGTGGCCCATGCCCTGACCCTGGCCGGATTCCGCTGGGGTTCGGCCCTGGTCTCGGCCGGGGCGGTGGCGGGCATTACCAGCGTGCTCATGGTGATGCTCATGGGGCAGCCCAGGATTTTTTTCGCCATGTCCAGGGACGGTCTGCTCTGGCCCTGGGTGTCCAAGGTGCATCCGCGCTTCCGCACCCCCTATGTCTCGCAGATTCTGACCGGCGGCGTGGTCGCGGGGTTTGCTGGTTTCATCGATATCGGCACCGCGGCGGAGCTCTGTAACATCGGCACCTTATTCGCCTTTGCCATGGTCTGCGGCGGGGTGGTGGTGTTGCGCAGAACCCACCCGGAACTCAGACGGTCATTCCGTTGCCCAATGGTGCCCTTGATTCCGCTGCTGGGGGTATTTTCCTGTGTCTGGCTGATGCTTTCTCTGCCCAAGATCACCTGGATCAGGTTCGTCTGCTGGCTGCTCGCCGGCCTGACCATCTATTTTTATTACGGCATCAAGCACAGCCGGATGGCGGGCGGACAGGCGGAAACGGACAGACGGGGTTGACGGGCGGAGCAACCAAAACAGGGTGATAACGCCTTGCGGGAGAACAAGGGGCGGCAGGCCAACCAATCGGAAGTTTTAGGGGCCGTTATAAAATAACCATTACAGATTTGATATTGCCTCTACGGCCCTTTATGCCGTTGCCACGCATAGAGTGTTGCAGTAATTTATTGACAACGGCTTAGCTGAAAATCCGCATTACCAGGATGCCGGCCTCATAAAGAACAAAAAGCGGCAGGGCCAGCAGCAGGGTCGAGACAATATCTCCCGCGGCCAGCAGAAAGGCGAGAACAAGGATGGCCAGGTAAAAATATTTTCTCTGCCGGGAGAAATAGGCGTGTTCGGCAAAGCCTGTTTTCCCGGCGGCAACCATGAGAAAAGGAATCTCAAAAGCGAGACCGAAGGCCAGGGAAGAGCGGACAACAAAGGTCAGGTAGGAATCCAGCCGGGGCAACGGTTCCAGGTTTTCTCCGGCAAAGCTCATCAGGAAACCGAGGGCTTCGGGCATGATGACAAAAAAAGCAAAGGCCACGCCAAAAGCAAAGAGCAGGGTCGCCCAGAAGACAACGGTAAGGGCGGTTTTTTTTTCATGCCCGTGCAGGGCAGGGGCGACAAAGGCCCAAGCCTGGTAGAGCATGACCGGGAAGGCGCAGGCCAGGCCCACCAGTACGGAAATTTTCAGATAACTGACAAAGGCCTCGGTGAGATTGGTATAAACCAGGGAAGTCAATTCCGGACTGGCCTGAAAAAGAGGGGCCACCAGAAACCTGGAGATCTGCTGGGAAAAAAAATAGGCGATGAGCGAACAAAGCACCACCGCCCCGAAGGCTGCGGTGACCCGGCGGCGCAACTCCCGCAGATGATCACCAAAATGATTGGCCAGAGGATTCATCAGCTCTTTTTTTCCGCCTGATCAGGCATGTCGTTTTTCCGCGTACTCTCCACGGCCGCTTCAGTCTCATGCCCGTGACCGGCGGGCTGGCTCGGCTGCGCTTCAACATCAATGACGGGGTGGCCGTCTTCTTTTTTATCCTCCGCCGCCGTATGCGGCGCACCCGGCAGGGCTTCAGGCCGGGCTGCTTCCCTGTCGGCCTCTTTCATCTCGTCCCGCAAAGACTGCTGCAGGGCATTGGCCGTTTTTTTCAGCTCAAGGAACTGCTTGGCCAGGGTTTTGGCCAGGTCCGGCAATTTTTCCGGGCCGACAACAATCAGGGCCAGGGCCAGGATAAGAATAAATTCAGGAAGACCTATGCCGAACATTTTACACGCAACCGAGCTGAGGATTTAAAAGCAGAGGCGAATACAGCGCCGCGGGCGAAAGCAATCTACGTCATTTGATTTTTTGTGTCAAGCCGCCAGGCGCATTGACTTTTCGTGAGTCATTGGCTAAAGTTGACCGGCATTTAGAAGCGCGGCCGGAATATCATTATCATATAAAGGAGCAAGATCAATGGCCAATGTTGTGGTGGTAGGCACCCAGTGGGGCGATGAAGGCAAAGGGAAGATAGTTGACCTGCTTACGCGGTACGCGGATTACATTGTCCGTTTTCAGGGCGGCAACAACGCGGGACACACACTGGTGGTCGACGGCAAAAAATTTGTTTTCCATCTGATCCCTTCAGGCATCCTGTACGAGAACAAGCAGTGCTTTATCGGCAACGGCGTCGTGCTTGATCCCGGCGTGCTGCTTGAGGAAATGGAAAAACTTGGAGCCGGCGGACGCCCGGTTACCCCCGCGCGGCTGACCATCAGCGAGAGGGCGCATTTGATCATGCCGTACCACAAACTGCTTGATGCCGGCAGCGAGGCCGCCAAGAAAAAGGGGGCGAAAATCGGCACCACCGGCCGGGGCATCGGCCCCTGTTACGGCGACAAAGTGCTGCGGTGCGGCATCAAGGCAGGCGATCTGCTTGACGATGATCTTTTCAGGGAGAAGCTGCGCAATAATATTGAAGAAAAAAACCGGATTCTCACCGGTCATTACCAGGTCGACGCCGTCTCTTTTGAGAAGATATATGCCCAGTTTCAGGTGTATCGAGAAAAACTTGCGCCCTACATTGACAATATTTCGGTAAAGCTCGACGAGGGCCGCAGGGCCGGTAAGCATATCCTCTTTGAAGGCGCCCAGGGGACCCAGCTTGATATCGACCACGGCACCTATCCCTTTGTAACCTCCTCAAACGTGGTGGCGGGCAATGCCTGCACCGGCTCGGGATTCGGACCGGCCTACATCGACTCGGTCATCGGCATTCTCAAGGCTTACACCACCCGGGTGGGAGAAGGCCCCTTCCCCTCCGAGCTGTTCGACGAGACGGGTGACGCCCTGCAGAAAAAAGGGGGCGAGTTCGGCGCCACGACAGGGCGGAAAAGACGCTGCGGCTGGCTTGATGCGGTGGTGGCCCGTGATGCTGTCCGCTTAAACAGCATTACGGGACTGGCCATTACCAAGCTCGATGTGCTCAGCGGACATAAAAAATTGCAAATCGCCACCTCCTATGAGGCGGACGGCAGAACATACGGCGCCATGCCCGGCAATATTCGCACCGCCCAGAAATTGCAACCCGTTTACGAAGAAATCCCGGGCTGGGAAGAGGATATTACCTCGGTGCGCAGTGTTGATGACCTGCCCCGGCAGGCCAGGGATTATGTGAAAAGGATCGAGGACTTGACCGCCACGCCGGTCATGCTGCTTTCCGTGGGACCTGACCGCGTTGAAACGCTGCTGCTGAAAAATCCGTTTCTGAAGAATTGAGAATGGCTGGTGGCTTATGGCTGGTGGCTCATGGCTCATGGGCTGACAGCCGAGAGCTGACCTGAAAAACCATGGGCATGCACCACGGGATTGCGGGTGCTGATCCTGCGGACGGAGTCCCCCGTCATCAGCTTTTTCTTTTGCCATGACCCATGACCCATGAGCCATGAGCTATTCGCCATTCGCCGCCATCTTGGCCACCTGTCTTGCCCCGGCCATTACATCCGCCATGTCCATGGCAATATGCACCAGCATGTTGGGAACCACCGGCGCTCCTTCGGAGGGCCGCAGCGGCGGGGTGTCAAAAACGGAGCTGAGCCTGTGCGTGAGCGAAACATCAGGATAATCCATTTTTTGCTCCATGGCCTGCTCGATATACCAGACCGTATCCCCGCTCCGCACGTCAATGACCCGCACGGAAAGCTCCACCCTGCCGCCGCCCAGCCGGGTCCCGCTCAGCAGGTGCTTTATCTTGCCGGCCAGTACAAGGTCCGTGCCGGACTCCTTGGCAATGGCCGCAGCCTCAGTCAGCTGTCCGTAATGTCTGTTAATCATTTTGACCGTATGAAAGGCCTGCTTGCCCAGTAAAACATCCTGGAAAAGCGCGGCGACATTCTCGCCCTGGCTGACGTTCATGCCGGGCGGCACGGAAAAAGGGAGAACAGCCACCGAGGCGGTGCGCAGATTCGCCGTCAGGGGGTGGATATAAACAACCGGCGAGCCGGTTTCCACCTCTGACTGCTCCGCGGAATGGCCGGCACAGCCGGACAGCAGCAGAAAGAAAATCATGACATACCGCACCATACCATCTCCTTTGTTAATCCCGGCTGCGCCGGGTTCCCTAACGCTCATAAGCTGACATCGGCCCGATGACTATCCCCTTTTTTTCAACAAGGAGATAATTGATATTGGCGCTGCGCTGAATCTCAAGGGCGCCAACGGACATCACCTCCGAGGAGCCGGCCTCGATCATCCTGATATTGACAATGACCGTGGTGGGGGTGAGAGAATAGGTGCCGGCCACAATCGCCTGGGCCTCCTGCTTCTGGGCGATAAGAGATGCGTCCCTGGTGAGCATGAGCTCGCCCTCCTTGTCTTTCATATACAGGCCAGGCGCTTTTCTGATTTCCGCAATGCCGAATCCCTGCTTGAACAGACTGGTGGAAAGGGCTTCCGTCAGCGCCCGGCCGAAGCCTGATGTCTCGTAAAGATCATCAAGGTTGACCATGGTGGTGAGAATGAGCCTTTCTCCGCTACCGCGGCCGTCGCGTCGGTTGTTGATAATCTGCCGGGCCAGATCTTCCCCGAAACCAAAAAAATCAGGGCTTATCACGGAAACGGTCCCGCCAGGCCGGGAAACAGCACACCCCGCCAGGATTCCGGCGCAGAATATGGACAGAATAAAACATCGGCAAAACCGCAGGGTGGTCATGTTCATTTCCTTTCCTCTTTTTTGCAGCAGGGCTGGCCTTGGACCTGTTCGTAATGAACCCGTCAGCATAATTTTATTCCATACCCGCAAAAACAATTTCGTCGCAGCAAAATATCAGCGCCGTTCATGGATAATCTGCTCCGCGCGCCGCATCCCGTCAACCGCATCATTATAGAGCGGTTTGGAAACCGCGGAGGAGGCGGCAATGGCAAACTGCTGCCTGGCCAGTTCGTAGCGGTATTGCTCCATATACGCAAGCCCGCGGGCGTAGCAGCTTGCTGCGTGTTCATCCAGCTCATTCAGCCGGGCGCTTGGGGCTGGAGCTGCTTCACTTCCTGGGGGCAGAGGGGCGCACCCTCCGGCAAGCAGCACTCCCACGGAACAGACAGCGACAATAAAAAGGGCGGTTCCCTTCAAAAAAAAGCGGCAAAACATGGCACCTCCTCTCCGGCCCCTTCCCGTTCTTTCGGGACAGAGCCGCCTGATTTCAGCGGCAAAATTTTCTTGCTCCAGCGCATTACTCAGTAGGCCTAATGGCGGAAAAATCATGCATTTCAACCAAGGCTGCCTTTGGCGGCGGAACCGCCTCATCCTTCAAAAGGCAACGCACCATGGCATTTGCCGGCAAGGCGATACTCCCGCTTGATAAAACAAGGCCGTCACCCTGCTGCAGCAGCCGCGCATTGACCACCACCTGCCCGTCGCTGACCGTGTACGTGCCCACGACGACCGCCTGGGCATCCTGCACGTAACTGAGCTGGGCCATGTCACGGGACAGCCCGTATTCGCCAAATCCCTCTCTTATCTGAATGGAGGGCGTCATCCGCACCTCAATCACTTCAATGCCCGACCGCTGAAATTCGCTGATCATCTGTTCGGATATTGCCCTGCCCAACCCTGAAGTCTTATAGAGATGATGCAAATTGACAAAGGTCGTGACGATAATGCGGGACTGATCGGCCATGGGCTCATTGGCGTGGTCAAGGAGCTGCTGGGTCAGTTCCCGAACTTTCAGTTTCAGCTCCGTGGCAGTCTCCATGGGATCAGCAGGCAGAGTTTCCCGGTGGAAAAAATCCCAGCCAGTGTCCTCTTCGGTTGCTTGCGTCGCTCCGGGCACGAAAATTCTGCCGGTGCGGTAAACATAATCAAAGGGGATATCATGGGGATAATTATACCCATAGGCAGGGATAATCGCACAGTCACTGGCGGCGCCGGCTTTTTCAGCCAGACCTGGGCCAAACAGGGACAGATAAACAAGTACAGCGGTGGATAGGTATCTCATGATCGCCTCTTTTTCATGCACAGCGGACAATGTGCGAAGAATTAATTGAATTGACAGTCCGGATAATCAGCGCTTCTGTCTTTGCCCAGGGGCGGTTCAGGCGGCCTGCCCTGGCCCTCGGCCGGATAGGAAAGTTCGGCGGGATAAACCACCGGCACAAATCGCTCTTTTTCGGTTTTGGCGAAGAGAGAATCAAACCCTGTCCGCATCCCGGAGCTTATTTCAGCGACAGAGGCGCAACCTGGTAAACTGGCCAGGCAAAAGCCGAGCACGATTTTCTTTATTTCCATATTTCGACCCGTCAAAAAAATAATCAAAAAGTCAGATATCCGTCATGCTTATCGGTAAGCCGCCAGGCGACCCTTGCGAGAAAATCATCACTTCTTGCCCTGACCGGGAAAAAATTGCCCACCAGTGACAATGGTCTTTCCCGGCCTGAAACGAGGTTTTGTCCCAACCATGCGAAAGTTGAGAGGATATGCCCCAAGAAAAACCCGTCATCCGCGGACCGGCCTCCATACGTTAATGTTGTATTTATGCATTTCCCATGCCGCCTGCGGATACTCACGGCCCGGCGTATATGACAAAGCCGTGCCGCCGTTCAGGTTGGCCAAGAAAAGGTTCTTGTTAATTTTTCATGGCATAAGTGGGTCATGGCCGTGACGCCTGTCTTGTGACGCTTACTTGAAGTTGTCCGGCGATTGACAAGGCCGAGGCACCGCTGTCATGCCGCTTGATTTTAAAGGGTTTGGCGAGCAAGGAGATTAAAATTCTGATTAAAATTCTTGCCAAAAGGAAGAAACAGATTATATTTAACGGGTTTAAATCCCATTAATGAGCAAATTTATAAGGAGGTGCTTTTCACATGGCACGTATTACCGTAGAAGACTGCCTGAGTAAAATAGGTAATGAAAACCGCTTCATGTTGATTCACCTTGCTGTAGCCAGGGTTAAACAGCACCGGCGTGGACAGCCTTTTCTCGTTAAGGGAAAAAATAAGGAAGCGGTTATGTCACTGCGGGAAATTGCCGCCGGCCTGGTAAATTTTGGCAACATCAAAGAGTATGCTGCTAAAACCTCGGAAAAAAAAGCTGAAAGCAAGGCGGAAAGCAAAGCGCTTGACGATGTAGCGCTTGTCTAACCTGGCATTCCCCGGGTGAATAAGCCTGCAAAACCAAACCGGATGGGAAAGATGCCGCGCCGGGCGACACGGCACAATACGCCCTGCCCCCCTTCACGCGGCAGCGCTGCATATAATGAGACGGACGCGAAGATTTATTTTTTGAGCATCCAGGAAAAATCGTAGACGATGGACAAAGATTACTACAACATTCTTGGGGTTGCCAAAACAGCAACAGCGGATGAAATAAAAAAGGCCTACCGCAAACTGGCAATGAAATATCATCCGGATAAAAATCCGGGCGACAAGGAGGCGGAAGAGAAGTTTAAAGCCGCCGCGGAAGCCTACGAGGTTCTGCGAGATATCGAAAAACGTAAGATTTACGACCGATATGGGGCTGAAGGCCTACGCAACAGCGGTTACAGCGGTCCTGGTAACTTTGAGGATATTTTCTCAAGCTTCGGTGATATATTCGGCGATCTGTTCGGGTTCAGCGGCGGGAACAGACGGCGGAGCCAGGGACCTGTACCGGGCAACGACCTGCGTTATGATTTGAATATCAATTTTATGGAGGCCGTACACGGCATTGATAAAGAAATTGATATCAGCAAACGCGAAACATGCTGGACCTGTGAAGGAACCGGGATACGGCCGGGCTGCAAAAATAAAATCTGCCCTTACTGCCAGGGGGCGGGACAGGTAACCAGATCCCAAGGTTTTTTCAGCATCAGAACCCCGTGTCCCGAGTGCCAGGGCCAGGGGGAAATAATAACCGATCCGTGCAATGACTGTCACGGTTCAGGTCTTGTCAGCAAGAGCAAAAAGGTATCTCTTAAAATCCCGGCAGGTGTTGACACCGGGGCAAGAATGCGCTTGCGGGGCGAGGGAGAAGGGGGGCGCAAGGGTGGAGAAAACGGTGATCTGTATGTGGTCATCCACGTCGAACCCCACAAATTCTTCCAGAGGGATGGGGACCTGATCTACTGTGAGCTGCCTTTGTCCATGACCCAGGCGGTATTGGGTTGCACACTCAATGTGCCCACGATCCACGGGGAGAAAAGTTTGAAAATCCCCAAGGGCACGCAGCCCGGGCATACTTTCCGGCTGCAGGGAGAAGGAGTGCCCAGTTTGCGCGGCCACGGGAAAGGGGATATGGTGGTTGAGGTCAAGGTTGTTATTCCCAAGAAGATCTCCAAGCGGCAAGAGGAGCTTATGCAGGAGTTTGCCGGCCTGGAATCAGGGGAAGATGAACACCACAGCGAGGGTTTTTTTAAAAAACTCTTTTCTGGAATTTAAAAACATAAATTTTCCGTGACCAAAAACGACACGATGCCGACAAAGAATTTCAGCCATTTTGACCAGGCCGGCCAAGCCAGGATGGTCGATGTAAGTCATAAGGACGACACGGTCCGGCAGGCGGTGGCCGGCGGCGCTATCCATATGTCGCCGGAATGTTTTAAGCTGCTGACCACATCTTCCATTGCCAAGGGAGACGTGCTGGGAGTGGCGCGACTGGCCGGAATTATGGCGGCAAAAAAGACAGGCGAACTTATTCCGCTTACCCACCCTCTACCCATTACCAAAGCGGACATCGATTTCAGCCTGAATGCGGAAAAGTGTAGCGTGGAGATAACTGCTACCGTTGGGATCACAGGCAAAACCGGCGTGGAGATGGAAGCGCTGACCGCGGTATCAATTGCCGCTTTGACGATTTATGATATGTGCAAGGCGGTGGATAAGGGCATGATGATCGACAGCATCGGGCTCTTATCGAAATCAGGCGGGAAGAGTGGCACTTACGTTCGCAATGACCGGAAATAAATCAGCACGTTTCCAACCAATGGAAATGCAACGCTGAACCATTTGGAGATTAAAGCCATGACAGACGAACAACTGGCGTATTTTAAAAAGAAATTAAAGGATATGAGTGACGAGCTCTTATCCGAAGCCAATAGAACAATCACGGAAATGACCGACAGCGGCGGCAATTATCCTGATCCAACCGACAGGGCCACGGCCGAGTCCGATCGTAATTTTGAACTGCGCATCCGTGATCGCGAACGCAAGCTGCTTGCCAAGGTCAAGGAAGCGCTTGAGCGGATTGAAAACGACGAATACGGGGTTTGCGAGGACTGTGGCGAAGATATCGGGGTGGCCCGCCTGGAGGCGCGCCCGGTAACTACTCTCTGTATTCAGTGTAAAACAAAGCAGGAAGATTACGAAAAGGCCAAGGCAAGTTGATGTGCTTTTTTTCTCACAAAATTTCAACTGATTTAAGTGACTTATGCCAGAACTAAGAAAAGATCCTGTCCTGGGCCGATGGATTATTATCGCCAAGGAACGCGGAAAAAGGCCAACGGACTTTATTGTTGAACATAGCGTGAGCAAGGGCGGCTTCTGCCCTTTGTGTCCTGGAAATGAAAAAACCACCCCGCCGGAAGTTCTCAGTTACGCCGGCACGAATCACCAGCCCAACACCCCCGGCTGGTCACTGCGTGTCGTGCCGAACAAATATCCGGCCCTGATCATCGAGGGCGATCTGGATAAGGAAGGCGAAGGGCTGTACGATAAGATGAACGGCATCGGCGCGCACGAGGTCATCATTGAATCGCCGAATCATGGCGAAGCCTTTTCCGGCCTGGCCCAAGAGAGAATGCTTGACGTTTTTCTGGCCTTCCGGGACCGGATGATTGATCTTGGCCGCGATCCGCGTTTCAAATATGTCATGGTCTTTAAGAATTTCGGCAAGGCGGCGGGCGCCTCCCTGGAACATTCCCATTCCCAGCTGGTTGCCCTGCCCATCGTGCCGGGCCGCATCGTCTCGGAGATGTCGGGCAGCCTCTCCTATTATAAATACAAGGAACGCTGTGTTTATTGTGACATTATCCATCAGGAAATGAAAACGGAGGAAAGGGTTGTCTGTCAGAATGATTATTTCATTACCATTGCCCCTTACGCCCCCCGGTCGCCGTTTGAAATGTGGGTGCTGCCCAAGAGACACGCCTCGTCATACATCAGTCAGGATCACACTTCCTTCCAAGCACTGGCGGCAATCTTTTCCGAAAGCATGCGCAGGTTAAATGCCTGTATCCCCAACGTTCCCTATAATTTTGTCCTGCATGCTTCTCCTTTGCGCTCCGAGCCGTTGGAGCATTATCACTGGCATTTTGAGATAATGCCCAAGCTGACGCAAATTGCCGGTTTTGAATGGGGCTCGGGATTTTACATTAATCCCACCCCGCCTGAGGATGCCGCACGATTCCTCAGAGAAGCCAAGGTTTGATGGAACTTTTAAAACAGGTGACCCCATGAAAAAGATATTGCTCGTTGATGATGAAGAAAGTATCCATCTTCTTTACCGGGAGGAACTTGAAGAAGAAGGTTATGAAGTCCATTCCGCTCTGTCCGGCGAGGAAGCCCTGGACAAGCTGCACATCATTATGCCGGATCTGGTTATTCTCGATATCAACATGCCGGGCATGAACGGTATTGACGTGCTGCGCCGCATGAAGGAAATCAACCAGGAACTCCCGGTCATCCTCAGTTCAGCCTATCAGGAATTCAAGCAGGATCTGGCCTCCTGGGCCTCCGATGACTACATAGTCAAATCATCCAATCTGGACGAACTGAAAAATGCCGTCCGCAAATATCTTTCCTGAACCAGCGGCGGCAGCCTTAAGACAATGAAGGACATTCAGAGCCTGCGCGACCACCGGCGAATCAATATCAAGAAGGTCGGGGTTAAGGATATCTCCTACCCGATCACGGTGCTGGACAGGGCAAACAAGGTGCAGAAGACAGTGGCCAGGGTTAATATGTACGTTAATCTGCCGCACCAGTTCAAAGGCACCCATATGAGCCGGTTTATCGAGATCCTCAACCACTTCCACGGGGCCATCAATCTGCGCAGCCTGCAACTGATCCTGCACGAGACAAAGGCAAAACTGCAGGCTGAAGCAGCGCATATGGAAATTGAATTTCCTTTTTTTCTGAAAAAAAAATCTCCCACCGCCAACAAAACCGGACTGGCGGAATATCTCTGTAAAATGCATGGCTCTCTTGGTGTTGTTGACGATCTGACCCTGGAGGTCGCCGTGCCCATTTCGCCTCCCGCGCCGGTGCAGACCAGCTCGGGGCTGCCCGAATCCCTGGGGCATTGGGGCGTGGCGACTATTTGTCTTCGTTTCAGGCATTTCATCTGGATGGAAGAGCTTATTGAAATGGTTGAGGATGTAACCTGCCATGGCCTGCAATGGTCGGCATCTTCTCCCAAACCGCCTGACTACACGCTTTCCGTCGAAAAAATAGCAAAGGATCTGGCAGTCAAGCTTTCCGGCCATCCTGATATCAACTGGTGTTCCATCACCGTTGAAAACCTTTCGCAGGGGTTTAGCACCTTTGCCACCATTGAGTGGCCGGAAGAGGCAGTGAACTTCAATCCAAACAGCGTACATTAAGGCCCATGAACCACGAATTCTTACTGGAAATCGGCACTGAGGAAATCCCGGCAGGCTATATCGAACCGGCCCTTCAGTACATGCGGGAAAGCATGGACAGAAAATTAAAAGAACTGTCCCTTTCCTTTGACTCCATAAAAACCGCGGCCACCCCCAGGCGACTGACGCTGTGCGTTTCAGGCCTCTGCGTCCGCCAACCTGACCGCAGGGAAGAGGTGCTTGGTCCGCCGAAAAAGGCGGCCTTTGACCAGGAAAACAAGCCCACCAAAGCGGCCATGGGTTTTGTCAGTTCGCGCAACGCCTCCCTCGATGACATCCGGATTGTCACCACTCCTAAGGGCGAGTACCTGATGCTGGTCCAGGAACACACGGGGGAAAATACCGCGGACCTTCTTTCTCGCCTGCTGCCGGAATTCATCCTCTCCATCCCTTTTGCAAAATCAATGCGCTGGAGCGGCTTCCGGACCAGTTTCGCCCGGCCCATCCAATGGCTGCTCGCCCTGTTTGCAGGGAAAGTGGTCGACTTCAGCATCAATAATCTCTCTGCCGGCAACAGCACCAGAGGCCATCGCTTCATGGCCCCGCAACAGATACCGGTCGAGAATTATGGACACTACATCGAGACGCTGCGCGCGCATCATGTCATCGTTGACATTCGTGAGCGCAGAGAGCTGGTCGAAAAGGAAGTGGTACGGGCCGCTGCCGAGTCCGGCGGCCGGATCGTGGCCGACAGTGAACTTCTTGACACCATCACCAACCTGGTTGAGTTTCCCGTGGGCATCAAAGGCTCTTTTGATGAAAAATTTCTGGCCCTGCCCCGAGAAGTGCTGATAACCTCCATGCGGGTGCACCAAAAATATTTTACCGTGGCGGACGGAAGCGGTAGCCTGATGCCGAACTTCGTGGCGGTAAACAACACGCGCATTGCCGAGGTGAGCACGGCGGCGGCGGGACACGAAAGGGTCTTGCGGGCCAGACTGGAGGATGCCCTCTTTTTTTTCAAGGAAGATAAGCAGAAAAAACTTGAAGATCGGCTCACTGAGCTTTCCGGGGTGGTTTTTCAGGCCCAGCTTGGTTCCATGTTTGAAAAAACAGTGCGTCTTGAAAAACTGACAGCCTTTCTCTGCCGGGAAATAGCCCCGGCTGTGGAGGAAACGGCCGTGCGCGCCGCCCGCCTGGCCAAGGCTGATCTGGTAACCGGCATGGTTGGTGAATTTCCTACCCTGCAGGGGGTCATGGGGAAATATTACGCCCTCCACGAAGGGGAAAGCAGCGAGGTGGCCGAGGCCGTCCAGGAGCATTACCTGCCGGTCAGGGCGGAAAGCGCTCTGCCGGTCAACATTGCCGGAGCCTTGGTCAGCATCGCCGACAGGATCGACACCATCGCCGGTTGTTTCGGCATCGGCAAGATCCCCACCGGAACAACCGACCCTTACGGCTTGCGGCGCCATGCCCTGGCGCTGCTCCACATTATCTCTGCACATTCCTTCCCCCTCTCCCTGTCCGCATGCGTCAGTGAGGCCCTCGACCTGTATGGGGATAAGCTGACGGAAGACAGGCAGAAAACGACCAAGGGCGTTATCGATTTCATCAAGGGGCGCTGCATGAATGATCTCATCGCCAAAGGGATGGCCCAGGAGGCGGTTGATGCGGTGCTCACCACCACCTTTGATGACGTGGTTGACTGCCGGAAACGCATTGACGCCCTGATCAGCATCAGCACCAGGGAAACCTTCACCCTGCTGGCCGGCGCTTTCAAGCGGGTTATCAATATCATTAAGGATCATGCCCAGGTTGACGTTTCGCCCCCCCTTCTGCTGGAAGAGGCGGAGAGGAGACTTTACGACGTGTATGTCGAGGTGCGCGCCAAGGTTGAACCTCTGGTCAGGGAAAAACGATACGAAGAGGCCCTGGAGAAAATCCTGGAGATGAAGGAGCCTGTCGACTCTTTTTTTGATACCGTCATGGTGATGAGTGAAGATGACAAGCTGCGCAACAACCGCCTTTCACTGCTGGCCGCCATTGCCCAGCTCTTTCTGCGCATCGGTGATTTTTCCAGGATGTACACCCTGACAGGAAACGAGTGATCCGGTCCGAGCCTCATCAGAAGGGGGGGGCGCTCGGTTTCATTTTTTTTCCAGCCTGAGGGGGACTGAATTTTTTTTTGCGGTTTTTCGCGAAAAGCATTCACTCCCCGGCTTATTCATCTTACCGGTCATACCGCATAAAAACCCCGCACATCATCGAGAGCGGCTGCATAGACCAGGGGCAGATCCTCAAAAACCTCTTTGACGCTGCCGGCCAGCCTCGCCACCTCCAGCCAGTCGCCACGCTCGTAAGCCTTGGCCAGACTCAGTATCACCGAGTAACGGGTCTTTTTGCCTGCGGTCAGGGTGTCGACGATCTCAGGCGCCAGGTTGAGCTCCTTTAATATCTTCTCCATGGGCTGGTCCAGCATGACATCCAGCAGAGAAAACATGCCCAGGGTGTAACAGGCCAGACTGAAATCCCGTCCCTTGCCCAATTTATCACCGACCTGTTCGCAGAACCGGGCCCGCAAAAGGGCAAGACGAAGCAGTTCCTGCGGTTTGTCGTCCGCGATGTAGGAGAGCATCATCAAGCTGAGCCATTTCCGCAAGGTGCGCTCACCGATCAGGGCGATGGCGCCCTGCATCGATTTCACCACCATGCTTCTGCGCATGGCCGCCGAATTGACATACTTGGGCAGCTTATAGGAAAGGGAGATGTCCTGGGAAATAAATTCTGCAATTTTTTTAAAATTATAATTTTGCTGATGCCGATCAAGGAAAATGTATTGGTGATGACCTTGGAGGTTGCCTCGTCGCCGTCCTGGCCGCTATCAAAAAAGTTATCCAGCCCGGACCGGAAAAGCAACTCGTAGCCGAATACCCGGCCGTTGCCGCGGAAGATGGGCTGCCTGGCAATAAAAATTTTGTTGCTGCTGTCGGGCTGCGCATTTTGCGCAGCCATGGATGTGTCCCTTCCCAAGCGGTCAGTCATGTGCTGATTATAGGTCGAGTAAGGACAGAGCGTCAAGATCGTTGACGAAGGCTAAAACGGCAAAAGAAAAATAGGCACGGGAAAACGGGCCTATTTTTTCCATCTTTCTCCCGGCACTGAGCAAATATGTAATTTTCTATGATAAAATTATAGTGTTCGGCGCTTTTTTCAGACATAATCTAATCAGAGATCGGCAAAGCTGATAAATTAGTAAAAAGTCGGCGATAAAGCCCGGCTGGCTAAGTAACAAAATTCGATATACAAGGCGTAGTGTATTTTTGAGAGTGAGGCTATACATGTGGTATGCCGAACGAACAAAAATGCGCTACAACGCAGTAGATCGAATTTTTTACGACGCCATCAAAGCTCATTGGCCACTATAATCCTGGCATGATTTCATACTAAGGGTGTTTTCATCATGATCATCGGCGTGCCAAGGGAAATAAAGGACAAGGAATTCCGGGTGGGCATCGTGCCGGCAGGGGTGAAAACCTTGACTGCGGCAGGGCACGCCGTCCTCATCGAAAAGGACGCGGGCCGCGGCAGCGATATCTCCGACAGCGACTATGTGAAAGCCGGGGCGGAAATCCTGCACGCGGCCGACCACATTTACCGGCAGGCTGAACTTGTTGTGAAGGTAAAAGAACCCTTGCCCCGTGAATACGCCTACCTGCGGCCCGGCATGATTCTCTACACCTATCTGCACCTCGCCCCCTTGCCCGAATTGACCGAACAGTTGCTGCGGAAAGGGGTAACCGCCATCGGCTACGAGACAGTCAGACTGGACAACGGTTATCTGCCGCTGCTGGCGCCGATGAGCGAGGTGGCGGGCAGGATGGCAATCCAGGTGGGGGCGCATTTTCTGCAAAAAGAGGAGGGGGGCCGGGGCATTCTTCTTGGCGGGGTGCCGGGGGTGGAGCACGGCCATGTCACCATCATCGGCGGCGGCACGGTGGGCAGTTACGCGGCCCGGGTGGCCACCGCCCTGGGCGCAACGGTCACGGTCCTTGACACGGATCTGCACCGGCTGGCCTATCTTGATGACATCTTCTCCGGCCATATCAACACCCTCATGTCCAATACCCACAATCTGGAGCAGGAACTTGCCATTGCCGATCTGCTGGTCGGCGCTGTCCTCATCCCCGGCGGCAGCGCGCCGAAACTCGTCACGCGGCAGATGCTCTCCCTGATGAAGAAAGGGGCTGTCATTGTCGATGTGGCGATTGACCAGGGCGGCTGTGTCGAGACATCCCGGCCCACCACCCATTCGGAGCCGATCTTTATCATTGACGGCATCATTCATTACTGTGTGGCCAATATGCCGGGAGCGGTGCCCCGCACCTCAACCTTTGCCCTGACAAACGCCACGCTGCCTTTTGCCCTGGAGATCGCCAATAAGGGGCTTCTTAACGCCGCCTCCGAGAACCGGGCCTTAAAGCGGGGCATCAACATCCATGACGGGGCGATCCGTAACAGAGAGGTCGCGGAATCACAAGGACGGGGGTGGCAGGATTTCTCCTGCGTAAACCATAACTGAAATCGCCCGTAGCCGTTTTTCCGGCCGGGGAAATCCAAAACCAACAAAATTTTTCGCCATGGACAACTATATTTCAATCAGCAAGCGTTACCTGATGAAGATGTTCGGGGAGATCACCTTTGATCTTTTTGTCTTGCCTTCCGGGCGAAAGCAGCTCAAGGAGCCGGTGTTGCTGGTGCGCAGAAACACCATGCTGACGAATCTAAAAGAGACTGTCGCGGCGAGTGGTTTCGAAAATTTTTATATCAAAAAGAGTGATCTGCAAAACCTCTATCATCATATCGAAAATTGCATCGGCATGGTCATTGACGATCCGCTCATCCCCCTGAGGGAAAAATCCCAGATCATTTACAGCTGCGCCGCCAATGTCATGAAGGAGGTGTTTGCCGATCCCCGAAGCGGCGAGAGTCTGAGCAGGGTGCAGAAAGTGACCCGCAATATTATCCGCTTCGCCCTGGCCGACCGGTCAACCATTCCCAGCCTCCTCCAGCTTAGTTCCCATGATTATTACACCTTTACCCACTGTCTCAATGTGGCTGTTTTCAGCATCGGACTGTGGAACACTATCAACCCGACGGACAAACCCGAGACGCTGCAGGATTTCGCCCTGGGCTGTATCCTGCATGATATCGGCAAAAGCCGGATTGATGACGCCATCCTCAATAAACCGGGCAGGCTGACCGCGGAGGAGTTTGCCACCATCAAAAAACATCCCATCTTCGGGTATGAACTGATGGCGGATTCCGTTTCGGAAACCACCCTGGACATCATCCTCCATCACCATGAAAAACATGACGGAAAAGGCTACCCGGAAGGGTTGAGGGGCGACAGAATCTCCGACACGGCCAAGATCGCCACCATCGCCGATGTCTATGATGCCCTGACTACCAACAGATCCTACGCGGAGGCCAGGGCGCCGTTTAATGCCTTTCTGACCATGAAGGAGGAGATGGTCGGCCACTTTGAACAGGAAAAATTCATCTCATTTATTCAACTGTTGGGTGGTAAGCGGGGATAGTGGTGAAAAAAGGCGGCATGACTGTCATCCCCAGAGATGCACCAGAAAAAGACTCAGGAAGGGGAAATAGGTGATGAGGGCAAGGGAGACCATGAGCAAGGCAAGAAAGGGCAGGGTGGCAGCGGCCAGCTCTCCCACCGGTTTCTCAAAGCGGTAGCTGGCCAGAAAGAGATTGAGCCCCACGGGCGGGGTGCAATATCCTATCTGCAGATTGGTGAGAAAAATAATACCCAGATGGATGAGATCGATCCCGTAGCCCTGGGCGATGGGGACAATGAGCGGCACCACCAATACCAGGGCTGAAAAGATATCAAGCATGCAGCCGACAATCAGCAGAAAGATATTGAGCAGCAGCAGAAAGGTATACTTGCTGCTGATATAGTGCCGTATTATTTCAAAAAGGCGCATGGGCACCTCACGGTCCACCAGGAAATTCGTGGAAGCCATGGAGGCGGCCAGAATGACCAGGATACCGCCGAAAAACATCATGCTCCGCACCATGATGGCAGGCAGGCGGGAGAGTGCGATGTCCCGGTAGATAAAGACCTCCACCAGCAGAACATACAGGGCTGTTACCGCCGCCGCTTCTCCGGCCACAAAAAAACCCCCGTAAATACCCCCCAGGATAATCACCGGCAAGGGCAGTTCCCAGGCCGCCGCCCTTAAACCGGCAAATATTTCGGCCCGGGAGGGGGTAGTCACGGGCCGGCTCGTTTGCGACCCCATTTTCATGCTGAACCCTCCCAGCAGAACAAGCATCAGCAGTCCCGGCACGATTCCGGCCAGAAAAAGCCGGTCGATTCTGGCCTCGGCAATGACCCCATACAGGATCAGGGGCAGACTGGGGGGAAAGAGCAGGCCAAGACTGCCCGCCGAGGTAATGAGGCCCAAGGTGAATTTTTCCGGATAGTGATCCTTGATAAGGGTCGGATAAAGAAGGCCGCCCAGGGCAAAGATCGTCACGCCTGACGCCCCGGTAAAGGCGGTGAATACCGCGCATACCAGCAGCGCCACCACGGCCAGGCCTCCCGGCATCCAGCCGAGCAGCAGCCTGGAGAGATGCAGCATCCGCTGGGGAGTCCCGCTTTCCGAAAGCAGGGTGCCGGCGAAAATAAACAGGGGAAGGGAGACGAGCAGCGGGGTGTCCGCCAAGCGCGACATCTCGATAATGACCACGGAAACGTCGATTCCCGCACTGAAAAAGGAGAGAAGCGCCAGGGCCGAGATGACGATAAAGAGCGGACTGCCCAGCAAGGCCATCAATAATGTCAAATAGTAGCACAGAGTCACTTTGGCTGTGCCCTCAGGGTTTTCCGGCGGGGGATCTGCTGGCGATCGTCAGGATCTCGGCAATCCCGGCGGCCAGGAACCTGAAGGCGATCAGGCCGAAAGAGAGGGGAAAGACAAGATTCCAGATCCAGGAAGGGATGGAGAGCAGGGCGGCGCCGCCAAATTGGGCTTCGTTGCGGATAAAGATGACGGCGGCCCAGGTCAGGGCAATTGCCACGGCCGTTGAAAAGAAATGAATCAGCATGCGCAGCCAGGATTTTACGGCAAGCGGCAGCAGATGGGAAAGCACATCAAGGGCGATATGTTTGCCATTTCTGGTGGCGACGGCCGCGCCGAGCATGCCGGACCAGATGACCAGATAGCGCAGCAGAGGATCCGCCCAGAGAAGGCCGCCGGAAAAGGCGGACCGCAAGACAATTTGCAGACAGCCAAGCACGATCATGGCCACCAGTAGCAGGCACAGCAAACCTTCCTCAAGACGCTGGGAAAAAATATGCAGTTTAACCGCCCATTGGCACAGAGCATTCATTGGTCATCCGCCATCATCCGGGAAGCCTCAGCGGCTTCGATGTTGAGCAAGGAGCCGCATGGCCTCATCATAAATTTCCTTGGAGAAAACCTTGCCCGTCAGCGCCATGACCGTTCTGTCCCGGGTTGATTGCAGTTCCGCCAGGGCGTTTGGGTCAGTGGCCACGAAAGTGACGCCGTTTTCCTTTAACACGGTGCGGGCCTCATCATTGCTTTTCCTGGTATCGGCAAGCAGCACGCCGAAATGATGGTCCGCCGCCTTTTTAATGAGCTCTCCATATTTTGCCGGCAGGAGAGCGAACTGTTTGCTGTCGAGCAAGAAAGCCCCGTAGGCATAGCCAAATGGCAGGTCCGTGATGTATTTCGCCTTGGTAAACCATTGCAGGACAATGGAACCGTAAAAGGAATTAAAGACGGTATTGACCAGGCCGGTCTGCAGCGAGGTCAGCACATCGGGGATCGTCAGGGGAGTGGGCGAGACACCCAGTGTTTCCAGAAATCCCGAGCTGAGCGGGTCGTTGTCAGGCGCCCAGCAATTGCCTTTTTTCAGCTCCGCCACAGTGGCTATGGGCATGGTTGACATGGTATAGACAAAGCCCACCTCGGTCAGGGCAATCAGCTCCAGTCCGTTCTCGGCAAAGGTTTTGCTAAAATGGTCGGTCAGCCCTTTTTTGACCCAGTCCACCTCTTCATAGGATTGAAACAAAAATGGAATGCCCATAAGCCGGAAATCGGGAACAACCGCGCCGATGCCCGTCATGGTGAAGCCGCCGCCATGCAGTTGGCCGGCCCGCATTTTCCGGTACATGGCCTGGTCATCGCCCATGACCCCGCCCGCATAAATCTTGAATTCCACCTCGCCGTTGCTCTTCTCCCGCACCTCCTGGGCAAACTCACGGAACCGCTTGATCCAGACGCTGCCTTCCGGGGCCAGGGAGGCCACCTTGAAGAGATATTTCGCATCCGCCATGGCTGGAACCGGTGAGGTGACGGAGAACAGCGCGATAATGAGGGTAAAAAACAGCATATTCGTCAAGAAACGGGCCATGAAAACCTCCTAAGCCGTGATGGATCAATACTGGTGATTTCGTTATGGCCGAGGCTCTTGCGAAATGAGCAAAAGAGTGCCTCCTGTCATTTCGACCGAAGGGAGAAATCTAATAAAATTAAGGCAATTAAAGATTCCTCACTTCGTTCGGAATGACACGGAAGTACATTTTGCAAGACCCTCGGTCCCTAAAAATAAAGATCAATATCACCCCGCAGCTGGGCTGCCTTCTTTTTGGCGATCTGGTTGGCCAGGGCGAGATCGGGCCTCGACTCCAAGGGGAAAACAAGGACCTCCTGCAACAGCTTTTCAAAAAGCACCCGGTCAAAAGTTGTCCTGGCGTAAGTCTCGGCAAAGGCGACTTGAGCGGGTAGGAATTGGCGGTCCGTAAGCAGCAGCGCCCTGTGAAAATGGTGCAGGCTCTCCAGCGGTTTGCCGCCAAGCAGCTGGGAGCGCGCTCCGTAATAGGAGCCGAGAAAGAGATGGGCCGCCCCGTGGTAATAGCCCTCATCAAGCTCGACAACCTTGAGCATGATCTGCTCCACCTTAGCCAGCGCGGCCAGAGCTGCTGGTGACCCTTCCTGATATTGCAGCCAGAGAGCCCAGCCGTATCCACCCCAGAAGAGGGCCGGCACATCATGGCTGGAACAGGATGTAAGGGCTGTCCGCAGTTCCTCGGCGGTATATCCTTTTTTCTCCGAAAACCCCAGGCAGTCAGCGAGCAATCGCAGCGAATAGTTTCTGGCCTTTTCACTGATGGCCACGGCTCTATCCTTTCTGCCGCAGGCGGCCATGGCCGTGGTATACGAGGCATAGGACTGGGCCGCGGTCAGCAGCAGGCGCCGGCTTTCGGGGTTATCGGCCAGCATGGAGTCGATCATCAGCAGATAGGCAGGGGCTCCTTCGCAGACCAGATCAAGATCGGTCTGTTTCTGCAGATTCTCAACAGCCGGCTCAATCACGGAGTTGATGACCAGCGAGGCGCAGCCGCCCAGGCAGAGCAGGGCCGCTCCCCCCGCAATAATCCGTTTCAGTGTTCCCATGGTTCGCCTACTATATATGCCAAGGTAAAAATCTGTCAAGCACCGCGTGGGGCCGGGACTTTTTATCACTTTGACACGGCGTGCCCGGGCATGCTATAGTGGCCGCCACCATATGACTGTAACCACTATGATTGATGACGATATCAATGATGAACTCGTAAAAAAGGAGAGCCCATGAAAACAACGGTATCACAAGCTTTGTTTGCAGAAGCCCAGCGTCTTATCCCCGGCGGTGTCAACAGCCCGGTCCGGGCATGTAAATCAGTGGGCTGTGATCCGCGATTCATCCAACGCGCCGCTGGCTCCAGAATTCATGACGCGGACGGTAATGAATATATCGACTTTGTCTGCTCATGGGGACCCATGATCCTCGGCCATAACTATCCCGCTATCATGGAGGCGATCCAAAAAGCCATGGTGAACGGCACCAGTTTCGGCGCCCCTTGCCCCCTGGAGATTGAACTGGCCGAACTTGTCACCGAGGCCCTGCCTTCGGTGGACATGGTGCGTTTTGTCAGCTCCGGCACCGAGGCCACCATGAGCGCCGTGCGTCTGGCCCGTGGCTATACCGGCAGGAAGGTGATCGTGAAGTTTGACGGCTGTTATCACGGCCATGCCGACTCCTTTCTGGTCAAAGCGGGATCAGGGGTCATCACCCTGGGTATCCCAGGCAGCCCCGGCGTTCCGGACGACATCGTCAAGAACACCATCTCCATCCCCTATAATAATGAAGAGATCCTGGAAAAAACCCTGCGGGACGAAGCGCTGGATATCGCCTGCGTGATCGTGGAGCCGGTGGCCGGCAACATGGGCGTGGTGCCGCCAGCTCCGGGGTTTCTCCAGAAACTCCGGGCTTTGACCAGTGAACTTGGCATTGTGCTTATCTTCGATGAGGTTATAACGGGTTTCAGGGTAAGCTATGGCGGCGCCCAGCAGAAATTCGGCATCATGCCCGACCTGACCTGCCTCGGCAAGATCATCGGCGGCGGTCTGCCGGTTGGCGCCTACGGAGGCAAAAGGGAAATCATGTCAATGATCTCCCCGGTGGGGCCGGTGTACCAGGCCGGAACATTGTCAGGTAATCCGCTGGCCATGGCGGCCGGAGTCGCTACCCTGAAAGCGCTGAAAGAACCAGGTTTCTATGAGAAGCTGGACAGGAAATCAGCTGATTTTGCCGAAAAGCTGCGGACGCTTGCTGAAAAATATCTGGCTGAGGCCACACTCAATCGGCAGGGATCCGTCATGACGCTGTTTTTTGCCAAGGGACCGGTAACTGATTTTGATTCAGCCATGAAAGCTGATGTGTCAAAATTCGGCAAATTTTATCGGGCCATGCTTGACCAGGGGATCTATCTGGCTCCCTCGCAGTTTGAGGGGATGTTTCTTTCCGCGGCCCACAGCGAGGAAGATCTGGCCCGGACTCTGGAAATGACTGAATGGTCATTCAAAAAAATACAAAATTAATTTGAAAATCGTTGACTTTGAACTAAAAGCGTGATAATTGCAATTTCAATCCAGTCTTGGGTCTGTCCGGTGAATTGACATGTTTGGCAACCGCAAGGAAGTGATGAAGCTGATGAGCGTCTTCGGCACCATCGGTATTCATATGGCAGCGAGCATTTTCATCGGCCTGGGAATCGGCTATTATCTTGACCACAAGGTTTTTGATGATAAAACGAGCCCTTGGTTGACCATGATTTTTTTAGCATTTGGCATTATTGCAGGGTTCAAAAATCTTTACCAGATGTCGAAACGGAAGGATTTATAATGAAGGATGTTGAAACAGGGGCGCAGCCTGAATTCCCCATCCGGCGGGTGGAAATTCTCAACTGGGTTCTGGCGGGAGTCCTCTCAATCGGGGCGTGGTTCTATTTTCCTTTTTATATTGTCCGGAGCATCTTCATCGGCGCCCTGCTTGCTAACGTCAGCTATCTTTTTCTGAAAAAAGACCTGAAACATTTTCTGCAGGGCAAGCTCCTGCTCAGCGGGAAAGTCAAGATGGCAAAGGCACAGTTCTACATAAAATATTATATCAGGCTGACTGCCCTTGGTTTGATCCTGTATTTTCTGGTTAGAAAGCAGGTTGCGCATCCTTTAGGTTTATTAATAGGCTTGTCGACGGTGGTGTTCAGTATCGGCATTACCGCGGCAAGCGTTGTTAAAAAGTTTTATTTTACGGCCAAAGAGGCATAGGAGAAAATTATGGAACATCCAATACTGTTTATATCAGTTATTCTGGAATGGCTGGGGCTTCCCGTACCCCACGGACCAGTTGGTGACACCCTGCTGGCCAAACTGGTTTCCCCGCACATGACCTATACCTGGCTGGTTATGGCCTTTCTGATCATTATGCCTAAAATTACCATGGGCAATATGAGGCTTGTTCCTGACGGCAAACAGAATTTCTGGGAAGCATGCATCGGCGGTCTGGAAGATTTCATGGCCGAGCATATGGGCCGGGAAAGGGCCGCCATGATGTTTCCCATGATCGCCACTTTTGCTTTTTACATCCTGGTTTCAAACCTGATGGGTCTTGTTCCCGGCTTCATGTCCCCGACCTCGAATCTGAATATCACCCTGGGCATGACCCTGATTGTCTGGGTAACCCATCATTTTCTCGGCCTTAAATACCATGGCGTGAAATACATCAAGCACTTCATGGGACCCATGTGGTGGCTGGTACCCCTGATGCTGCCCATCGAGCTTATCAGTAACCTGGCCCGTATCCTGTCACTCTCCATAAGGCTTTTTGGTAACATCATGGCCAAAGAGACACTGCTGGCCATTCTCTTCATGCTGGTCGGCGCCTTTTTCGGGCCGTTGCCGATCCTGTGCCTTGGTGTTCTGGTTTCCGTGGTGCAGACCATGGTATTCACCCTGCTTTCCGTTCTCTACTGTGCAGGGGCGATGGAAGAAGCCCATCATTAATTAGTCCCAAATAAGGTTTAAACCCCCGCCTTTAGGCGGGTAGATTTATCACTCACAATGAATGGTGTATAATGGCTCCCAACAAGGGGGTTCTTATGGAATATAGGTATGGGAGTCATACAGTTTTCAATATTGAA
>JACRCD010000064.1 GCA_016219175.1 Deltaproteobacteria bacterium
CTGACAGCCGATCCGGTGGGCGTACGGAAATTGATAAATTGATGGCCAAGATACACGAATGTAGTGCCACTACGAAAAATTTAAAGACGTAACGTGCTGATTATATTAGGCAAATAATTTATGCTGTTAAACTTGGGCTAATACTAGAAAAACTTTTTTCATTTTAGTCCCCTCACTTTTTAAAAAGTCCAACATGTTATTCTACAGATCTATATATCACCCCAAATTGAAGGGGTCCCCATATGTACCCGCATAGCCGGAAGCATTGGTCCTTTGACACCATATAGACGTTATCTTCTGCATACTCCAATATCTTTTTCCTGACAAGCCAATTTTAAAATAATTATTGCTTTTCCGGATATCCTCCAAGATGGAGGAAGAACCAGTTTCGGGAGAACTTCGAATGCGACCTATCCCTGCCGCATTACAGACAGTTTTCGAGGCGTGTCCACGGGCTGCGGAATCTCCAAAAACCGCTTCCGCATAAATAGCTGCGTTTCTCCCTGGTTTTTGCCGTAAATAACAGGCCGCGCCCTCCTGGAGAGAGTCTGTTTCTCTTTCTATCGGAGAAGAAATATTCGAAAATTGGCTTGCCGCCCGATTTTCCCCTCCGTGTGGCAAGCGTGACAAAAAGGTGGGGAAGGTTACATTATTGTCGCTCGACGCTGTATTGCGCTATTCCGCTCTCCCCGATTATTTCTTCCCGTGAAATATAACCCGCACCTGGGTCCGTCCCGGAGCAGGCCGGGAAATCGCCGGGAGGTCGGCGCGGGTGAGGAGGCGGCAAGTCTGCCGCTGGCATATCTTTTGCCTTGACGAGTGTCAGAAAAGAAGTTTTTTATGACGTCTTGGATTCTGGGTCGCGCCTTGCGGGCCTGGAATGAGACGTCTTGTCTGTATGTTCGAACAAATAACCCGAGTATTTACAACACAGTGAGGAAAGGCGTGATGAAAATCCGATCAATTGTTCTACTGCTGGCGTTGTTCATGTGCAGCCATTTCCCCCAAGCCGCCCGGTCCGCCGAGGTGCGTCTGTCGGCTGCGGCCAGCCTGACCGAGGCGATAAAGGAAATCGGCGCGGGTTATATTAAGGAGCATCCGGAAATGAACCTGCAGACCAATTTCGGGGCCTCGGGGGCACTGGCCAAGCAGATTGTCGCAGGCGCTCCGGCTGATCTCTTTATCTCGGCGGACAGCAAGTGGCTCGATTATCTGGTCAAGGAGGGCAAGGTGTCGCCTGCAATGGTGCGGGTTTTGACCTCCAATACCCTGGTGCTGGTCGGGGATGCCAAAAATGTTGTTGCCTCGCTGGGTGATGTCACGAAATTTGAGCGTGTCGCCATGGGCAGCCCCGGCAGCGTGCCCGCCGGACTCTATGCCGAGCAGGCCATGCGGTCCGCGGGCGTGTATGAGAAGTTGCAGGCTGGGAAAAAGCTGGTCATGGCCCAGGATGTGCGCCAGGCCCTGCTCTATGCCGACCGGGGCGAGGTGGACGCCGCCTTTGTCTATCGCACCGATGGACTGCTGGCCAAAAAGGCGGTGATCCTCTATACCGTGCCGGCCGAGCTGCATGAACCCATTACCTATCCCCTGGCGCTGACGGTTGATGGCGAGAAAAATGGCGCGGCCAGGGGTTTTTATGACTATCTGGCCGGGCCTGAGGCTAAAACGATTCTGGAAAAATACGGATTTACAGTTGGCGGATCGGCTGCCGGGTCGCGTTGACCGGCGGGATACTTAATAATGGAGGCTCTTGCAAAATAAGCAAAAGAGTGCCTCCTGTCATTTCGACCGAAGGGAGAAATCTAATAAAATCAATGCAGTTAAAGATTCCTCACTGCGTTCGGAATGACACACAAGTTCATTTTGCAAGAGCCTCAATGGATAATGGATTCCGACTTAAAAAATGCCGGCATGACGACCGGCAATGGTGTGAATCATGCTGACCCTCTCTCCTCAGGATATACAGGCCATCTGGCTGTCGGCCCAAGTGGCCACCGCGGCGACGCTGATTTCCGTGCCGTTCGGCTTTGTTGCCGCCTATCTTTTGGTCTTTGCGCGGGTGCCGGGCAAACCCCTGCTGGAGGGGCTGATTAATCTCCCCCTGGTGCTACCGCCGGTGGTGGTCGGTTATCTGCTGCTGTTGCTTTTTGGCCAATCAGGGATGCTGGGCGCCATGTTTCACTCCCTTGGCCTGCGCGTCGTCTTTACCCTGAGCGGCGCGGTCATCGCCTCGGCCGTGGTGGGCTTTCCCCTGCTGGTGCGCTCCATCCGCACCGGCATGGAAGACATCGACAAACGCTATCTCCAGGCCTCGCGCACCCTGGGGGCACGCTGGTGGGACACCCTGCTCACCATCATTTTGCCCCTGTCCGGCCGGGCCGTTTTGGCCGGCATGACGCTGATGTTTGCCCGGAGCCTGGGCGAATTTGGCGCCACCATCATCCTGGCCGGCAATATTCCCGGCGTCACCCAGACCATTCCCCTGGCCATCTACGAGTACACCAACACCCCGGGCGGCGACCGCATGGCCCTGACCCTGTGTCTGGTCTCCATTGTGTTGTCCTTTGCGGTGCTGCTGGTCAGCGAGTCCATCTCCCGCAAATTCCGGCAGAGGGCGGGGCAATGAATCTCGAGGTGGCGTTGCGCAAGAATTACGGTAAATTTCAGCTGAAGGTCGAGTTCAGCCTGACGGCAAAGCACTGCGGCATCTTCGGTCCTTCCGGCAGCGGCAAGTCGACCCTCATGCATCTGTTGGCCGGCCTGCTTAAACCGGATGAAGGGCGGATCATGCTGGCCGGCCGGGAGCTTTTTAACTCGAGCCGCAACCTCAATGTGCCGCCCGAGGAGCGCCGCATCGGCGTGGTTTTCCAGCACGCCCACCTTTTCCCCCATATGAGCGTGCGCCGCAATCTCCTTTACGGCTGGCGCCGCACCCCGCTTGCTGAGCGGTTGATTGATCCGGAGGCGCTTATCCGGGTCTTGCAGCTTGACCATCTGCTGGACCGGGGCGTCAATGCCCTGTCCGGCGGAGAGCGGCAGCGGGTGGCCCTGGGCCGCACCGTGCTCGCCTGTCCGCGCCTCATTCTCATGGATGAGCCGTTGAGCGGCCTGGATGAAGAGTTGAAATATCAGATTATGCCGTATCTGAAGAAGGTTTTTGGCGAATTCGATGTGCCGTTGCTCTTTATCAGCCATTCGCTGCATGAGATGCGCATGATGGCCGACGAGGTGCTGGTGTTCGAGGCAGGGGAGGTACGGGACCGGCTGCCGGCCGAGGAGCTGGCGCGCCGCAATCTGGTCACGGGCAGCCGGGGTTATGCTAACCTGCTCACCTTAAGCGCGCCGCAACCCCAGGGGGATCTCTGGCTCTACCGGTGGGGGGAAACGCCGCTCGTTCTGACCGAACCGGGCGGCATGGGCGACAATGTCTTTGAGCTGGCCGCCAAGGACATCACCCTGTTCAAACGCCATCCCGAGGCGAGCAGCGCCCGCAACATCCTGCCCTGCCGGGTCACGGAACTCTTCGGCGTCGGCAACCGCATCGGGGTGGAGCTTGACTGCGGGGGCAACCGTTTGATCTGCCAGATTGTGCCGGAGTCGGTGCGGGAATTGGATATCCGGGAAGGCGCCGAGGTGATCGGGGTGATCAAGGCCTCCGCCTTCCGGCGGCTTTATTAAGCGGGATGTCGGATAATAATAATGGTGGGCACGATGAAGCCGTGCCCACCCTACGGGGGCGCCGGGTAGGGTGTGCAACAGCAGTTTGTTGCGCACGCGGAGGGAAACAATACGATAATCCCGGTGGGCACGATAAACCCGTGCCCACCCTACCAGCCAAGCCAGGAGCGCAGCAGCTGCATGACAAGCAGGGTGTAAAGGCCGGCGATCACATCGTCGATAACGATGCCGAGTCCGCCATGCAGGTGGGCGTCGGCCCAGCCCACCGGAAAAGGTTTGACGATGTCAAAGAAGCGGAAGAGGATAAAGGCGGTAAGGAGCGGTCCAGCCTTCACCGGCGTGTGGATGAGGCCGATGAGCATGCCGAATATTTCATCGATGACCACGATGCCGGGATCAGCCCGGTCCAGGATCTTTTCCGCGCTGCCGGCAGCCAGCACCGCCACGACAAAGATGACGCCCAGGGCGCTATAGTAGCTGGTGGGGGAAAGTCTGGTCAGCAGAAAATGCAGGGGAAAGGCGGCCAGCGTCCCCCAGGTGCCGGGCGCCTTGGGCAGGTAGCCGGTGTAGAATCCCGTGGCAATGGCCATGAACAGTTTGTCCATCAGCTCTTTCCCTGAAAGCTCTCCGGAGAGGCCTTGCTCACTTCCCGGTAAACCCTGTGCAGGGGGATTTTCTTTTCCAGCGCCACTCTGCGGCAATCCTCATATTCCGGGTAAAGCACGTCGCCGGCCGGGGTCGACACCTTTTTCACCGCCACCTCGCCCAAGTCCGTGGCTATCGTTCCTGTTTGCCGGGGCAGAGTCCAGCGGGTCTCAAGGTGATAGCGCAGACCGATGGCCGAACTCTCGGAGAGGATGCAGCGTTTCAGCTCCCAAGCGGCGGCGCAATCCGCCACCACCCGCAGCAGAAAGCCGGGCCTGCCTTTCTTCATCTGCATGGGAATCAGGGCCACATCAAGCGCCCCCTTACCAAAAAGCTGCTCGCTTAAGTAAGGGAAGCCCTCGGGCTGCCAGTCATCAAGATGGGTTTCGATCACCACCACCTGCTGGGCCTCGTCGACCGATAGGGCAGCGCCGAGGACCAGCCGCAGCAGGTTGGGTTGTCCGTTCGCGAGTTGGCGGGAGCCCGCCCCGTAGCCCACCCGCTCTATGGTCATGGGCGGAAAGGGACCAAAAGTGCTGCCGCAACCCTTGAGGATGGCCGCCCCGGTGGGGGTGACCAGTTCCTGATTGAGATCAAGCCCGTAAACCGGCATGGATTTGACCAGCTCGCAGACAGCCGGGGCGGGCAGGGGCAGGCGGCCGTGTTCACACTCCACCCAGCCCCGGGTCAGGGGCAGGGGGGAGGAGACGAGCTGATCGATGTTGAAGTAATGCAAACCGATGGCCGCCCCGACAATATCAATGATGGCGTCCACCGCGCCGACCTCGTGAAAGTGCACCTCATCCAGGGTGCAGCCGTGCACCGTGGCCTCGGCCCGGGCAAGTTCGCTAAAGATGGCCAGTGATTTTTCCTTGACTGCGGGGTGCAGTTCACTCTGGTCAAGCAGGGTGCTGATGTCGGACCAGGAGCGGTGCTGGTGGGCATGGGGGATGGCGATGGTGATTTTGGTGGCGGAGAGGCTGTTGTCCCTGGTTTTCGCGACGGTTAATTCCCAGCCGTCAATGGCAAGCGCGGCCAGCTGGTCCGTGAGTGTTTGCAGGGGAAGTCCGGCATCGATTAAGGCGCCGAGAAACATGTCGCCGCTGATGCCGGAAAAGGTGTCAACGTAGGCAACGGTCATTTTTGATGATTTCGTAAAAAGCAATTTTCGGGGATGGCTAAGCAAAAATCGTCAAATGCGAGGCGCGCAAATTTCGAGGAATGAGGCGTACTCGGGTACGCCGCAGTGACGAGATAATTTGCAGCAACGAAGCAGCTGGCGACTTTTTGCGACGCCCTCATTTTTTGCCGAACCGCAGTCCTACCTGCAGCGGCCTGCCCTGAAGAAAGGCGGTGACAGGCATGCGGTTGGCGCCCTCCCGCTGTATTTCGCGGACCAGGAGATAGTCGTGGCCGGCGGCGATCACCAGCCCGTCCCGGTCGATGCGGCACAGGGTGCCGGGCGGCTCGGTGGGTTCACCCTGGATGACCTCCGGGGAGAAAAAACGGAGCCACTGGCCGGTGTGGGTGGTGAAGGCCAGGGGCCACGGATCAAGACCGCGGATAAGGCAGCTGATTTCGTGGGCCGGCCTCTTCCAGTCAATCTCCGCCTCATCCTTGCTGATCATCGGCGCCTCGGTGGCAAGATGATTGTCCTGTTTACGGGGCGGCAGTTTATCCTTGCGCAGCAATTCCAGGGCCTCAATGAGCAGACTGCCGCCGAGTTTGGACATCTTGACGGCCAGGGTGGCCGAGGTGTCGTCCTCCTTGATGGGCAAACTTTCCTGCAGCAGTATGTCGCCGGTGTCCATGCCTTCATCCATCTGCATGATGGTGATGCCGGTTTCGTGGTCGCCGTTCAAGAGGGCGCGCTGGACCGGGGCGGCCCCGCGATAGGCGGGCAGCAGGGAGCCATGCACATTGATGGTGCCAAGCGGCGGCAGGCGCAGCAGCGGTCCGGGCAGAATCCTGCCATAGGCCGTGACAATAATGACATCCGGGTCAAACTCCCGGATGGTGTCGAGATATTCCTCTGTTCTGATTTTTTCCGGTTGCAGCACCGGGATGGAGGATTTTTCGGCCAGTATCTTCACCGGCGGCGGGGCCAGTTTCCTGCCCCTGCCCTTGGGCCGGTCAGGCTGGGTGACCACGGCCACCACATTTTCATTGTGATCGAGCAGCGCCTGCAGGCTGGGCACGGCAAAGTCAGGGGTGCCCATGAAAATGACGCGGTTAATCCTGTTTATCATCTAAAGCCGCCTGTTCCTCCAGGAGTTGTTTCCTGCGTTTTTTCTTGTACAGGGTTTTTTTCAGGGAGCTCAGATGATCGATGAAAAGTTTGCCGTGCAAATGATCGACCTCATGCTGGATGACCCTGGCAAACCAGCCGTCCGCCTCGAATTCCACCTGGGCGCCGTCGAGATTACAGGCCCGCACCCTGATGTGGGCAAAACGCTTGACAGTGGCCGCGTAGTCCACCACGCTCAGACAACCCTCTTCCTCGACCTCGGCCCCCTCCCCCTCTAAAATCTCGGGATTTATCAGGGGGATCAGTTTGTTTTTCTCTTCCTTGGGACTGATGTCGATAACCACCACCTGAATCGCCAAGCCTATCTGGTTGGCGGCCAGGCCGACCCCTGGGGCGGCGTACATGGTCTCGGCCATGTCGGACACGAGTTTTTTCAGTTCCTCATTGAACTCGGTGACGGGAGCGGCTTTCTGGCGCAGTACCGGATTGGGATATTTTATGATTTCTCGGATCGGCATGTTTGATAGAGTGGTGATGTTGATTTTATTTTCTGCATGTATCTATAGCAAAGGTAATGTTTTTTTACCAGTCTGATTTGCAAAAGATTTAGAAGCCGTTTCTGAGGCAAAATCTGCTTGACTCCGCCTTTACAAAAAATATGACAACCAGTGATTAGAGATGGTTCGTATATTTATGTGTTTAGTAATTATTACAAATAAGCATTTGCTTCCTTGAGGTCAAGCCGCAAGCGGGCGGCAAGAAACAGCCCGGTTTGCGGCCGGGAGCAACAGGTCAAGCCCTGGAGGGAGGCGATAGCAAGTCCCGGCCACTGGGAAACAGTTTGAGCGGATGTTGAGGAAGATGATGAGAAGGATCCCCACCGGTCCGTAAGGGAAGGATGGGGATTTTTTTTTATCAATACTTGACGGGTAGCCCGGCTTCCTTCCAGGCGGTAAGCCCGCCGCTGACATTATACACTTCCTTGTACCCGTATTTGACCATCATCTGGCCGGCGGCAAAGCTTCTTCCGCCCACGGCGCAGACCAGCATGACCGGCGTTTCTTTCGGCAGGGTGAGTTTGTTCTGCATGATGGCCCAGAAGGGTACCAGGGTGGAGCCTTCTATCGCTCCTTCCTTCAGCTCCTCCGGGGTGCGGACGTCGAGGATGACCAGACCGGGCCGCTTTGCCATCAGTTCCTTTGCCTGGGTGACGGAAATGGACTGGAAGGGGGTGGCGGGGGCCTGGTTAAACAGGGGTTTGTCCTGCACGGCGGCGGCGGGAGGTTTTGCCTCATTGTCTCCGTTTGAGCAGGCGGGAAAAGTAAAAGCGACAAACAACAGGGTAAAGAAAATGAGTTTTTGCATAGGGAAAAGGTAAATGGTTATGGTTGATGTTGATGGTTGCCTGAAAAATTTTTCGGTTTATAACATGCTTTCCGGGTCGACGTCCACTATCATTGCAACTTTTGCGAAGCGGTGCGGGGAAGCGGGCTGGGAGGCCAGGTGATCACACAGGGCGCGCAAACCATTGCTGTCCGCGCCTTTCAGCAGCAACTGCCAGCGGTATTGGTCCCTGATGCGGGCCAGCGGCGCTGCCGCCGGGCCGAGAACGGCGGCCTGGCAGCTGTCTGCCATGGCGCGGGCCTGAAGGGCGGTGAGATGTGCCGCGTTTTTGACCATCTCTTCGTCGTCGCCGCTGAAACGCAGATTGACCAGGCGGGCAAAGGGCGGGTACTGCAGGGCCTTGCGCAGCTGCAGTTCTTTTTCATAAAAACCGTGATAGTCATGTTTTTGCGCGTTGACAATGGAGTAATGATCAGGCTGGTGAGTCTGGATGATGACCCGGCCCGGCTTGTCACCCCGGCCTGCCCTGCCGGTCACCTGGGAGATGAGCTGAAAAGTGCGCTCGCCGGCCTTGAAGTCGGGCATTCCCAGCCCGCCGTCAGCCCAAATGACCCCCACCAGGGTGACATGGGGAAAGTGATGGCCCTTGGTGATCATCTGGGTGCCGACCAGGATGTCGATTTCACGCAGATGCACGGCCTTGAGGATTTTGAGAAATTTTTTACGGTCCGTGGTCGTGTCCCGGTCGAGCCTGGCAATCCTCGCCTGGGGGAAATGGACGCCCAGCGCCTCTTCCAATCGCTCCGTGCCGAAGCCGATTTCCTTTACCTTGGGCGAGCGGCAGGATGGACAGAGGATGGGATTTCTGGCGTGATAGCCGCAGTAGTGACAGGTGAGGAGCTGCTCGCTTTTGTGCAGGGTGAGCGAGATGTCGCAGTGCAGACATTTCACGGGATTGCCGCAATCCTGGCAGATCATGAGATTGGCGTAACCCCGGCGGTTTAAAAAGATGATGGACTGGTCGCCCTGGGCCAGGGTTTCTTCCATGGCATTGAGCAGATCCCGGGAAAAAAAAGCGGGGGCTGCGGTTTCCCTGGGCAGGGTCCGCAGGTCGATCACGGTGACCTGCGGCAGCGGTCTGTCTTCAATGCGTTTGTTCAGGCTGAGAAGCTGATACTTGCCCGTGGAGGCATGGTGAAAACTTGTCAGGGATGGGGTGGCGGAACCGAGCAGCACGGGGCAGCCCTGCAGATTGCCGCGCAGCACGGCCATATCCCGCCCCTGATAGCGCAGGGTGTCTTCCTGCTTGTAGGCGCTGTCGTGTTCTTCATCGACAATGATGAGGCCGGGCTCGTGAAGCGGGGCAAAGATGGCGGAGCGGGCGCCGATGACAATTTTGGCCTGCCCCCCCATGATCCGGGTCCACTGGTCGAAACGTTCTCCCGGGCTCAGTCCGCTGTGCAGCAGGGCAACGGTTCTGCCGAAGCGCGAGAAGAAGTGGGCTTCCAGCTGGGTGGCCAGGGCGATCTCCGGCACCAGCACCAGAACGCTTCTGTTTTCTTCAAGGGTTCTGCGGGCTGCCCGCAGATAGATTTCGGTCTTGCCGCTGCCCGTCACCCCGTGCAGAAGAAAGGTGGCGAATGCTTGCCTGCTGACAGCGGGCAGGAGCTGGGCCAGGGCCTGTTCCTGCTCCTGGGAAAGTTGGGCCGGTTCCGGACAAAAAGGAGGTTCTTCGCCAAAGGGATCACGGAAAACCTGCTGTTCGTGGAAAGTGACAAGTCCTTTGCCGGCCAGGGACTTCAGTCCCTGGCCGGCCCCGCTGTAGGCATGGCTTATTTCCTTAACCGGGACAAGGGGCAGGGAGCGCAGTCCAAGCAGTTCCTGAAGGATGTCCAGGGTCTTCCGCTCCGAGCCCTTCAGCTTGCCCCCGTAGGTCAGGGCGCAGTCCGCCAGGGCCGCGCAGATCTCGGTTTTCGCCTGGGAGCGCTGAGCGCTGACCGATTCCTCAAGCTGGACATAGCCCTCATCGCGCCATCTGGTCAGCTGGTTCCGCCATTTCCCGGAGCGCCAGAGAACGCGGACTTGGGCCGGGGAAAGCATCCCCTTTTCCAGCAGCCCGGCCAGCCATTGCGGAGAGGAGTCGGGGTTTCCGGCCAGCAGCGCGGTCAGCGGTTGTCTGCCCGCAGGCTCAAGACGCACCTGCCGCTCGCTTTGCCGGGTAAGCCCGCCGGGCAGGGCGATTTTGATGACTTCGCCCAGGGGGTAGCGGTAATAGGCGGCGATCCAGCGCAGAAAGGGGATCATGCTTTCCGGGAAAAGGGGGCTGTCGTCCAGCAGTTCCGTCACCTGCTTGACTGTGAAGGCTGTTTTTTCAGCGGGCTTTACGGCGAGAAGATAGCCGGTCACCTGTCGTCTGCCCAGGGGAACCAGCAGCCGCGTGCCGGGTTTCAGGCAGCCGGATTCAGAGGCCGGGAAACGGTAGGTGAGAGTCTCGGTGACCGGGGCGGCCACTGCGACTTCCAGGTGCATCATAGGTGATGGCGTCGCAAAAAGCCCGATCTACTGCGTTGCGGCGGGATCGCGAAATGCTCGGCGTACCCTATGTACGCCTCCGCTTTCGCGACACCACCGCGCCTTGTATATCGAACTTTTGTGCTTAGCCATCCGGATACTTTTCGCGAGATTGTCATAGGGGCGAGAGCCACAAAAAGTCTAAATTGGTGAGGATGGCTAGTACATCATAGGTGCGAGGCGACCTCCTTGATATGGTCGCTGAATTCCTCACACAGATCGGGGTGGCGCAGGGCAAAGGCGACAATGGCCTTGAGGTAGCCCAGTTTGTCTCCCGCGTCAAAACGGGTGCCTTCGAATTCAAAGGCGTACATGCCTCGTTTGTTTGACAGGGCAAGCAGGGCGTCGGTGAGCTGAATCTCGCCGCCATGGCCGGGGGTGGTCTTTTCAAGCATGTCAAAAATATCGGGCTGGAGAATATAGCGGCCGATGATGGCCATGTCTGACCGGGTGGTGCCGGGCGCCGGTTTTTCCATCATGCGGTCGACCTTGATGACCCGGTTTCTCACATGTTTCCCTTCGACAATACCATACTGAAAGGTCTCCTCCAGGGGCACCTTTTGCACGGCAACCACCGACTCCTGCACATCATTGAACAGGTCGATCATCTGTTTGGTGCAGGGCGGCTCGCTCAGCACCAGGTCGTCGCCGAGCAGAACGACAAAGGGCTCGTCGCCCACCACGTTCCTGGCCGTCCAGATGGCGTGCCCCAGTCCCAGGGGCCTTTTCTGCCGCACGGAAACAATGTCGATGAGGTTTGACAGATGGCGCATCTCCTCGGCCAACTGTGTTTTTTTCTTGGCGCTTAACACCGTGTCGAGGTGGAAGTTGTAGTCGAAATGGTTTTCAATGGCGGATTTTCCCTCACTGGTAATGAGAATAACCTCTTCAATGCCCGAGGCGACCGCCTCTTCGACAATGTACTGGATGGTGGGGCGGTCAACCACGGTGAGCATTTCCTTGGGGATGGCCTTGCTGGCCGGCAGAAAACGTGTCCCGAGCCCGGCAACGGGGATGACTGCTTTGCGTACTCGCATAATTAGTCTCTTCGATTTGGATTATTATGGTATAAATACTCAGATATCAGGAGTCAAAACCGCGGGCTGCAGGACACAGACACCGCAGGGACATTGGAATAAGTCAGTACCGACCGACCTTTAGTCTAATAGTCTACAGCCTAAACACCTAATGATTAATTGTCAATTATAACCATGCATCCGCTTGAAAAAGAAATACTGGCAACCATTCGGACCGAGTGTCTTATTGCGCCCGGCGAGGGTGTGGTGACAGGGGTCTCCGCTGGACCCGACTCCATGGCCCTGCTCCATGTCCTGGCTGGACTCGCCCCGGTGCTTGGCCTGCGCCTTATCGCCGTTTATGTGGATCATTGCCTGCGTCCCCGGGAAACGGAACAGGAACGGCTGCTGGTTGCCGGGCAGGCCCGCTTGCTCGGCGCGGACTTTGCCACCTGCCGGGTCGATGTGCGGGAGCAGGCGGCCAGCTTAAAAATCTCCGTGGAGCATGCGGCCCGGGATGTGCGCTATGATTTTTTTTCGCAGGTGGCGGAAAGATTTCTGGCGGGCAGAATCGCCGTGGCCCATACCGCTGACGACCAGGCGGAAGAGGTGCTGCTGCGGCTGATTAGGGGAACGGGCCGGACCGGGCTCTCCGGCATGAAAATGATGCGCGACGCCAAAATCATCCGCCCTTTTCTGGCCACCCCCAAGGAAAAGCTGCTCGCCTATCTCAGGGAGAGGAACATCCCTTTTCTCGTCGACAGCTCAAATTTTGACCGGGATTATCTGCGCAACCGGATTCGCCTTGATCTGCTCCCCTTTCTGCAACAATTCAATCCCAACATCGCGGAGACCCTGCGCCAGACCGCGGCGCTGCTCCAGGATGAAGAAAGGGTCCTTGCCGACCTGACCGAGACGGCCTGGGCGGAAATGGCCGCGGTCGTGCAGGGCAATGTGGAGGAGGTTCCGCCCTCGGTCTCCCTTGAGCTGGCGGGCTTCCTTGCCCTGGAGCGGGGCATCCGGCGCCGCATTGCCGAAAAGGTTTTTATTGCCTTGGGGAGCCCGCCGCAGTTCAAGAAAATCGAGCAGATTCTGCAGGTGGCCGCAACCGGGGAAACCGGGGCCAGGCTTCATTTCGCCAAGGGGCTGCGCATGAAAAAGGGCAGGGACTATCTGGTCTTCAGCTATCCCGGAGGGAAGATGGCCGGGCGGGGTGATCTGGACGAGGAATAAGCGGGGGCGGTGAGGCATAAAAAAAGGCAGCCCGAGAAAAACCCGGGCTGCCGGTGGTTTACTGCTTGGCTACTTCTTTTCTATCTCCACTTCCACTCGGTCTTCAGGTCGAGATTCTTCTGTTCTTCAAAGAAAACAACCTCATGTCCTTCAAATTCTCCGAAGGGCAGATACCAGAGCTTGACATCGACCACGATCTCGTCGTTCACCAGATCCCTGGTCTTTTTGCCGTCCTTCTCGCTTACCGTGAAAGGATACGGAATCTCGAAGGTTTCCTTGGTGGTTTTCATCGGCGGCAGACTGGTTTCGCGGAGAAGACCGCTCTTCTCGTACGGTCCACGGCCCATTTCCGAGCCGCGGCCCATGCGGCCGGGGTACGGCATGTAGATTTTCTGGTTGTTGTAGATCTGTTTCCCATCCTTTGTTTTGGCAGTCACATCCAGGACCAGCCTATTAGGAGTGGGTCAGCCATCCGGGATGGTATGTCCCGCCTTGTTGGTAATCTCCACATTGATAATGCCCATGGGCAGAACGCCTTCCGCGCTGTTTTTGCGCCAGAACAGGGAGCGTCCGTCCACTTCGACATCCACGGCCATCTTGACCATGGCCTCGCTGTTGTAGGACTGCATGTCGTGGCCAAGGCCTGACTTCTTCATGTGACATTCCTGGCAGCTCTCATGCCCGCCCTCGGCAACGTAGGCAAAGAGATAACTGCCGTACAGGGTGGCGCACTGGGAAGGATGGGCCAGCTCGAAATTCGGTCCCTGACCGTGACACTGCCCGCAGAAGATCGACTCGCCGAGCGCCGGGGCCTTGCCCATTTTCGGGAATTTCGGATCATCATGGGCGCCGTCCTTGGAGCCGTAAACCGCATCAGGCTGAGCATAGCCGTCGGCCCATTTATGGATGATGGCCATTTTATTGTGACAGACCCGGCAGTTGATGTTCAGGCTGGCAATGGTCGCTTCCAGCTTAGCCGCCTCGTCGTCCTTTTCTTCCTTTTTGGCCTTCTGCCAGCCCTTGATGGTGGCGATAATCTCCCTGGCCACATCGTCAGTGGCCTCATCCAGCTGGGGAAGATGACATTTGGTGCACATCTTCAGATGTTCCACGGTAATGTCCTTGTCTTCCTTCACCCCGGAATAGGGGAAATTCTTCACGCCTACTTCCATGGCGGTGATAATGGTCGGCGCTGTTCTCGGCGAACCGAGGATGGAATGGGAGTGCAGCGAATTCGCCCATTGATCGTGGGCTTCCTGATGACATTCGGTGCAGCTGCTTGAGTCATAGCGGTCAGCCAGTTCCTTTATGGTCTTTGCCTTTGGCTGCTCGGCCGGCTTGGGACCGCCTTCGCAGTATGCCCCGGACGTCCACAACGCCGTCATGGCAAATAAAGACAAACCAATCCTTAAAACCTTTTTCATGACACCTCCTACGTTTTTTAGTTAATTACAGCGTACTTTTCGCCCCTCACTTTTTCCCCATGGACTTTAGCCCCCGGTTCAACATTCTGGTGCAGCCGCGGCCCATTTATTGATTGCCGTCTCTTACGTGCAAAGAGACGCGGAGACCCCTTTTGACGTTATGCGGCGTTCAGTAAAATAACAGCAATAACAAAGAGATCCGATCGATGGCCGATTATAACACAAGCCTTGCTTAAATTGCTACAATTCTTCCGGATACCATGATAATTTTTGCAAAAGATGAATAAGTATTCATTTTAGATTTTGATGTAATACAATGTGATATGGAAATGTCAAGGGTAAAATTGCGGGGATCTCTTTTTTTTGTGATGGCCGGTCTTGTCCGCGGGGAAGAATTCGGCGGTCACTGCCGGGACATGGACTGGCAAGTATCTGCTTGTGGGGTAATGAGACAGGGGATTGAAAAAGGTCGGGCCGGGCTTCAGGGCGGGGATTAGGGCAGCGGGGACAAAAATCTTTACGGGCCGGGCAATTCGTGGTAAAGATATGGCCGTATTGTTTGTGGGCGGGTAGCTCAGCTGGATAGAGTGTTGGCCTCCGAAGCCAAAGGTCGTGGGTTCGAATCCCGTCCCGCCCACCATTGTCATTTCAAGGGGTTGCCGTAAAAAGTGGCAACCCCTTTTTTTTTCAAAAAAATTTCCATCCGCCTTTCCGTGCCTGAAGCGGCTCTCCTTCCTTCCCTTTTTCACTTGCCACTGACTTCGCCTGCCTGTTCCGGCCGCCACTCCAGAAGCGCCACGGGAAATTGCCGGAGGATGGCGGCCAGGGGAAGGATCGGACCGGCTGCCTCGTCCGCCGCATGGGTCTCCCCGGTAAAGATATTCCGGTAGCCGTTTCCGGCACCATCCGCCGGGAGTTCGATAACGGTATCACCCCAGGCCGCCCGGCCCAGGGGAGAGGGAGCTTCAGCTCCGCTAAGTCGCGAAACGAGCCGGGGCGCGACCACGATCACCTTTTTTCCCTCAACCGCGCGCATAAAGGCGATCACCGATTCCTCCCGTTCTCCCCGCGCCGTAAGCGGGGTGTAAACTCCCTGCTCGAAGATCTCCCGGTTGTCCCGGCGGAAAGTGAGGGCCTTCCAGGTCAGGAAGAGCTTGATGTTGCCGTCCTCCATATTGCCAAGCAGCTTGCGGCACAGGGCGGCCGGACCGCTCCGCCGCTCCGTGGCCTGCAGTGCCTGCAACATCCCGGCCCGTCTGGTGAAATCAATTGGCCGGCGGTTGTCCGGGTCCACGAGGCTCAGGTCCCAGACTTCGCTGCCCTGGTAGAAATCCGGCAGGCCCGGCGAGGTGATCTTGAGCAGCGTCTGGGAGAGGGAGTTGAACATGCCGAGCCGGCTCACATAACCGGCAAGCCCCAGGAAGGAACGGACAAAGGGGGTGTCGCCCTCGCCGAGGATGGCCTCGATGAAGGTCTCCACCGCCTCCTCGTGGGCGCTGTTGGGATTCACCCAGCTGCTGTTGATTTTCGCCTCGCGGATGGCTTTGCGCATATAGTCCCTGATGCGCTGCCGGAAGAGGCCGAACTCTTCGCCGTTACCGGGCTGATGCGGCCAGGCACCCAGCAGGGTCTGGTAGAGGAGATACTCCTCGTTGCGGGACGGCGCCTGCAGGCCGTCAACAACCTTTCTCCGTTTCCGGTTGATCTGACTCCAGGTGATGAGCGCCTTGCGCCAGACATCCGGGATTTCCGACAGCACGTTGATGCGGGCCCGGACATCCTCGCTGCGTTTGGTGTCATGGGTGGCGGTGGCGAGCATGGCATGAGGGTAGCTGGCGAACCGCTCCATGTTCCGCTGGTGGAAGTCCTCAACGGGAAAGCCGAAGCGGTCAGGGGCGCCGCCCACTTCGTTTAAAGACACGAGGCGGTTATAGCCATAGAAGGCCGTATCTTCCATGCCCTTGGCCATCACCGGGCCGGTGAGCTGCTGAAAGCGCATGACAAAATCGAGACGCAGCCGCTGATCCTCCTCGCCCGATCCGGCCGGGCAACGCAGCAGCAGGACATCACGGAGAAAGTCGAAGATGGAGGAGCCCATGGCCGGATTATGCCGCCTGGCCTGTGATATCGCCCTTTCGATGATCTGGCGGTCCGACTCCGCGATCTGGCTGCCGCGGACATACGTCCGGTAGACCGGGAAGAAGGCGATGATCTCCACCAGGGCCTTGGTGAGGCTGTTCAAGGTGAAGTCCCTGGTGTGGCGGTCTCTTTCGGAGATGGTATTGAGAAAGCGGCTTAAGTTGTTGATCTCGCTTGACATGGAGACCTGCATGACAAGCCGTTTCGCCTCGGTGGCCACCTCGGGAAAGTTCCGGTGCCGGCGCATGAAATGGCCGTAAACGGCCTCAAGTTTCCCGGCGTTACGGCCATCCACCAGCAGACCGTTGACACTGTTTAAAAAGGCATAGCCCGTGGCGCCATGGACCGGCCAGTCACGGGGGAGCCTCTCGCCCGGCATGAGGATCTTCTCCCCGACGATATAGAGTGGCGGACTGGCGGCGGGCTCGGCCGGCGGGGTCTGGCCGGTCACGGTTTGCGCCTCCTCCGTCCCTTCCCCCAGGGCGTTCCGGCACTGGGCCTGGAGATGGCGGAGGTAGGCGGTTGGGTCGTAGAGGCCGTCGACGTGATCCACCCGCAGGCCGGTCACCTTGCCTTCAGCCACGAGACGCAGGACAAAGCCGTGGGTTGCGGCAAAGACCGCTTCATCCTCAACCCGGATGGCTCCCAGGGCGTTGATGTCAAAGAAACGCCGGTAGTTGATCTCCTCGGTGGCCACCCGCCAGTGGGAGATGCGGTAAACCTGTTCGGCGAGCAGTCTGTCGAGCAGGTCGAAACTTGCCGGCGTGTCCGGCCGGCCGTTGAAGATGCGGACGTTTTCGTCGATGAAGCCGGCCACGGCCGGGCTGTCTTCATGCAATCGCTGGATGCGGCGTTTGACCACCTCTTTTTCCCGGTAGCGTTCCGCTATCCGCTCCGGATCGGTTTCCGTGTAAAAAGGCAGGTGCTGGAGAGCGGTCATGATGCTCAGCAGCTCCTGGAACGGGAGACTGTCGCTGCCCAGTTGCTGTTCCAGGATCTCCAGCCGGTGGCCGAGGATATGCACATAGGTCTTGGGGATAATGGGGAAGCTGTGTTCGTAATAATGGAGGGTAAAGGCGCCGTCCGCGAAGACGAGGACGAGTTCGCCGTTTTCCAGAACATTGCCGTACTGGTCTCCCAGCACCGGGATGAGCACCTTGTTCTTCAGCTCTTTTTTCACCGGGTCCCAGTCGATATCAAAGGTCCGGGCATGGACCGAGCTGGGGCCGTTTTCAAGCAGATCCCGCCACCAGTGGTTTTCTCCCCCTTCCACGCACATATGATTCGGTACGATGTCGAGAATCTGGCCCATGCCGAGGTCATGGAGCAGGGCGGTGAAGGCCTCGTACTCCTCGGCCGAACCCACCTCCGGGTTCAGGCCGTCATGGGCCACGATATCGTAGCCGTGGGGACTGCCCCGGCGGGCCTTGAGATAGGGGGAGGCATAGATGTCCGTTATTCCGAGCTCCCGCAGGTAGGGGAGGATGGCGGTCGCCGCGCGGAAACCGAAGCCGGCATGAAACTGCAGCCGGTAGGTGGCGGCCGGGATGCGGGGTGAAAGGGATATCATGTCGAGACGTCCTTGATGAAGGGTGGACTGTTCATGGCGATTGCGCCGGTAACGGGTGGCGCTGGTTTTCTGCCAGAAGCACGGCCGCGCTCATGGGGTTTGTCCCATATGTGTCTTCTTCCGCTCCCTGGCCTTCTCCCCGGCTGAAAACGCCGGGGCCGCCCCATTCGCCGCCGGAGGAGTCGAGAAGCACCCGCCAGCCGCCCGGCCCGGGCAGGTCCACGGCCATGGGTTCCGTGCCGAAATTGAGGATACACAGGGATTTTTGACCACCAGCCTCCCGGACGATCAGGAGCACCGGCCCCTCACCCGCCTGGCTCACGGTGCAGGATGGCCGGTCCACGGGACCCAGGCTCGGATTTTTTTTACGCAGCGCGATGAGCCGGCGGTAGAAGCCATGGAGCAGGGCATGGCGGCCCTGACGGCGCTGCTCGATGACGATGCGGCTTCTGCGAAAGGTGGCCTCGTCCTGGGGGTCGGGTGTTTCGCCCTGCCAGGCAAAGGCGGCGAACTCCTCCCGCCGGCCGGCGCGCACCGCCGCGATGAGGGTAGGGTCGGTATGGCTCACGAAATACTGGAAGGGCGCGGTCTCGCCGTACTCTTCCCCCATGAAGAGCAGCGGCAGGAAGGGCGAGAGCAGCACGGCGGCCGCGGCAAGTTTCAGCCGTTCCAGGTCAAGATGCCGGGCCAGGCGCTCGCCGTCCCCACGGTTGCCCACCTGGTCATGGTTCTGGGAGAAGACCACCAAGCGCCGGGGGTCGATGTCGCCGGCATCGTTGCCGTGCCGCCGCTGCCGGAAGCGGGAATAGCCGCCGCTATAAACAAATCCCTCGGCAAAGGCGGCGAGCAGCTGCCCGAAATCCCCGAAATCCATGTAATAGCCCTGTTGTTCCCCGGTGAGCAGGGTGTGCAGGGCGTGGTGGAAATCGTCGTTCCACTGGGCGTCGAGGCCGTAACCGCCCTGGCCGCGGGGCCGGATGAGGCGGGAATCGTTCAGGTCGCTCTCCGCGATGACGTATGCCTTGCGGCCCAGCGCTGCGGCCAGCCGATGCACCGCTTCCCCCAGTTCATTCAGGATGTGGCGGGCGCTGAAATCAAAAATTCCGTGCACCGCATCGAGACGCAGGGCGTCGATATGATATTCCTCGATCCAGCAGAGGGCGTTGCCGATAAAGAAGTCCCGCACCCCGTCGCTGCCGGGGCCGTCGAAGTTGACCGCCTCGCCCCAGGGGGTCCGGTAGCGGTCGGTGAAGTAGGGACCAAAGGCATGGAGATAGTTGCCCTCGGGACCAAGATGATTGTAGACCACATCGAGAATGACCGCGAGTCCCCGCCGGTGGCAGGCGTCCACCAGCTTTTTCAGCCCGTCCCCCCCGCCGTAGCTCATCTGCACGGCAAAGGGGAAGACGCCGTCATAGCCCCAGTTGCGCGCGCCCGGAAACTGAGCCACCGGCATCAATTCCACGGCGGTGATGCCGAGTTCGCACAGGTAGTCGAGCCGTCGGACAACCCCGGCAAAGGTACCTTCCGGTGAGAAGGCGCCGACGTGCAGCTCGTAGATAATAAAATCCGCCAGATCCATGCCGCGCCATTCGGCATCCTGCCAGACATGGGCGGACGGGTCCACAACCTGCGAGGGGCCATGGACCCCTTCCGGCTGGCGGCGCGAGGCGGGATCGGGCCGTTCCAGCCTGTTGTCCAGCAGGTACAGGTAGAGATCCCCGGCCCTGATGCCGGGGCAGGAGCCGCTGAAATAGCCGCCGCCCTCCGGCGCCAGGGTCAGGGTTTCGCCGGCCGGGAGGAGCCGCACTGCCACCGTCGCGGCCCGCGGCGCCCAGACCCGGAACGTGGCGCCCTCTTTGCTTAGTGTCGGGCCGAGGGCAGGGGGGCGCGTCGGGCTCCGGTGTTGTTTCATACCGTAACCCCTGGCTGCGGCGCGGGCTGCTCCCCCCGCAGATGCACGGTGCGCTGGGGGAAGGGGATGACGATCCCTTCGGCGGCGAAGCGGCGGATGATCCTTTTGCGGATGATATGCTGCGCCAGATACTGGTCGGTGAACTCCGCCACCTGGCAGATCAGGGTGAAATCCAGGGAACTCTCGCCGAAGCCGGGGATGAAGCGGACAAACGGCGGCGGCTCGGTCAGGAGTCCCGGCGCCTCGGCGGCCGCCGCCAGGGCCTCCTCGATGAGGATGCGTTCCACCAGTTCCGGGTCCGTGCCGTAACGGACCCCTACCTGGACCAGGAGCGACATTCGCTTTTCTGGCAGGTAATAGTTGATGATGACGCTCTGGGTCAGCTTGCTGTTCGGGATCACCACCATGTTGTTCGGCAGCATCCGCACCCTGGTGGTCCGCCAGGAGATGCCCGCCACATACCCTTCCTGTCCGGTATCGAGGCGGATAAAATCGCCGACCCGCACCGTTTGTTCCATGAGGATCTGCATGCCGGCAAAGAGGTTGGCCAGGGTGTCCTGCAGGGCGAGCGCCACGGCGAGTCCGCCGACTCCCAGGGCGGTGAGCAGCGGAGCCACGGAGATACCCAGCAAACTCATGATGATGAGAAAACCCGCGGTAAAGACACTGCCTTGCACCATGCCCTGGGCGAGCCCGGTCCTGGTGAGGGGGAAATTGGTTTTTTGCAGGAAATTCGAGAAGATCGTCCCGAAAAAATTCGCCAGGGCCAGGGTCATGGAGAAAATGACGAGCACCGTGATGGCCCTGGTGGAAATTTCCGCGAAACGGGCGGGAATGTCGGAGGCGGTGATGCCGCTGTAAAGACCCAGGGCGAGACACCAGAACAGGGAAGGATACCGGATGGTGCCGGTCAGGACCTCGGCGATTTTCATGCCGGCATGGGAGGTCCACGAACCAACGAACTTCAGCAGCCAGATGCGGCACAGCAGGAGTAGGGCGGTCGCCGCAACACTGATGGCGGGAAAGAGAAAATAGGGATGCTGGAAAAACTGCATGAAAAGCTTCCCTTAGATGTAGATGGCCGAAGAATCCACCCCCGAACTCAGGATATGAAACAGGGTGAGATACTCCCTGAGCTGGCGGGTGAGCAGAAAGTGTTCCCGGACGAACTCCCGCGCCTTGATTCCCATCTTGTTGCGCAGGGACTCGTGATGGAGCAGGAACCGGATGCGGTGCGCCGCCCCCTCGGCCGTGTTGACCAGAAAGCCGGTGTGGTAGTTCACCAGCTGCAGCCGGATGCCGCCGGTGTCGCCGCCGATAACCGGCTTGCCTTTCCAGAGGCCTTCGGTGACCGTAAGCCCGAACCCTTCCCTGGTGGATTTCTGGATAACGATGTCGGCCAGCCGCTGTAGCGCATTGATGGTCCGGTGGGCATCGGGAGGCAGCAGCAGGACGTGGATATCGGGATCACCAGCCGCCGCTTCGAGCACCTCGTCGAGCACCTCTTTGCCTTCCGGATCGTCGGTGGCCCCGCCCCCGGCCAGCACCAGCTGCACCGGCTGGATGGCGCGGACCAGCCGGTAGGCGGCAACGACGCCCAGCGGGTCCTTGAACCGGTCGAAACGGGATATCTGGACCAGCAGCGGTTTGTCCGGGGCCAGGTTGTACTGGTGGCGCACGCTGTCCAGCTCTTCCGGATCAAGTTCCATGTTCTTCGGGCTCATGGGATCGATGCTCGGCGGGATCAGAAACTGCGGATGGGGCAACGGCTGGGCAAACTGACTCATGGAGAAGATACTCGCATCGTAACCTGAGACAAAAGGCAGCAATTCCCGCCAGACTGAACGCGCCGGGCGGCTGACGTCGATATGGGCCCGCCAGATCCATTTCCCTTGCCGGTCCGGACAGAGGCCCAGCAGGCCAGCCGGCTGGGGATCGTGAATCACCACCAGATCGGCTTCCTTGAGGATCGGCCGCAGCCGGACCGCGTTCTCCTCGTTCACCTCCCGGTAGATCTGCCACTCCCGTTTACTGATGTTGACCGGGAACCCCTGGAGGCCGTTATGGATCTTTTTGGTGACTGAAAAAAAATCGCTGTTGCCGGTGATCACTTCCCAGTGGGCGTCAAGCCCCACATCCCGCATGAGCAGGATCATCCAGTCGAGGATCTCCGCCACCCCGCCGCCCTCCCTGGTCGAGTTGACGTGCACTACACTTCTGCCGGTCAGGCGACTACCCAGCTGCCGGAGCTGGCTGATGACGGTTTCGTTCACCACCCCTTGGTAAGCCGAAAGGAGTTTGGTCATGACGCACCTCCGTTTTGCAGGAGCCGCACGAGCTCATCCCGCAGTTCGGTCAGGGTGAAGAAGGAAAAATCCACGGTTTGCAAGGCGGCGCACCATGCCTCCTGACCGGCAAACCCGGCCAGCCAGGCGGAGAAATCATCGATACCCACGGGTTCACGCCGCCGGGCTTCGAGAAAATGATAGTAGATACTGCCATTGCTCATTTTGCCGATGGCCTCGGGCAACCGGTCCGGGGAGGCGGCCCGCATGCCCGTGTCAAAAACCACGGTCACCGCCTCGGTGAAGAAAAATTCCCCCCCCGGCTGGCAGGACGGCACAAGATGCACCTCGCTCAACCGCTCGTCGAGGACTTCGAGCACCTGCTCCCGCAGATTTTCCAGGTCGGGGAAGATATAGGGATTGATGATGCCGAGCCGCTCGGCCAGTACCCGGTCGCCCAGTTGCATTAAGGCCCACGCCGCGAAATCGTTGCTGTAGTCGGGGTTGTCGAAGCAGGGCACGAGCGGGGTTTCGCAAAAGTGATGGTAAAGCACGTTCCTGCCGCAGGTGGCGAGGCGCTCGCGCAGCTCCCTGAGGTTGAAGACCGGAGGCACGCCGCTGGTTCTGGTCAGCAGCGTACAATCGTGAATGATAAACTCTCCCATGGTTCCTCCTTTCCCCGGGGAATAGCATCCCAACAGGTGAACGCCATTGGGGTGAGGGTGGTGGCTGCGGGACGAAAATGGCGTATATGTGATAGGCTGACCGTCCGCCCGGAGAGGGTCGCGGAGGCCTGGACCGATTTTCCTCTTGAAATTAAAAGGATCTCTATCGGGTAAGGCTGAGGTATGGATCGTATCCGTGACGTTCCCTACGTAACAACTTCATGTAACCCTTATTTTTTTATAGCAGAATGACAGGGCCTGATCAACTTTTTTCGGGCCCCGGTCCGGGCAGGATGAATGGCGCTTCTTTCACCCGCGAATTGTAAAGAGATCAGCCGGGTTCGTGAAAGGAAACTTGGTGGCGGCGTAAAAAATTCGATCTACTGCGTTGTGGCGCATTTTTGTTCGCTCGGCATACCATATGTATCGCCTCACTCGCAAAAATACACTACGCCTTGTATGTCGAATTTTGTTACTTAGCCATCTGGGCTTTGTCGCCGACTTTTCACGGATTTATCAAAAATGAGGTTCAGGGAGATGCTGCCGCAAAATCGCTAGGGATGAAAGGGGAATGCGGGCAACGGTATCCCTCCCTCTCCAGCAGCATGACCCTGAAAGATCCGTGGATGCCTGGATCAGCTCATGATAAGGCCGGTGCCGTTACAGTCCGGACAAGCGGTTGTCGGGGTGCACTGGCAATCCGTCCATTCATCATTTGTTTGCGTCCCCCGCCATTCCGAATTACAAACGCAGGTGCCTTCCAGGACCTTGCCGCCCTCGCATTTTGGGCATTTTTTCATATGATCAGGGCTCGAAGCGGATTTTTTGTTTTTTATGGTATCCATAGTGATCCCCCGTTGTGTTGTTTTGCGGGTAAAATGTTGACCTCATGAGCGGATCGTTGATCTGTGCCGGGAAAATCAAAAAAGGTGGCAGATCTTTTTTCGTCACCTGTCACCTTTTTACTTCAGCAGGGCCTTACCTTGCTACCATTGTTTCATTATCCTTGCCGCATTTCGGACACTTGGCCGTTACCTTGGTTGTTGTCCTGGCATACACATTTCTGCCGCATTTCGTGCACACGCAGGGATTAACGGCTGCTGCCGGTGTCGGCGGTAAAAGCTCGTTTCTACATTCCGGACATCGTAGTTCAGGCATATTTTCACCCCCCGGATATCAATTGTTGCGGTTCTCTTGCAGGGAGCCGGTTTTGGTTTCGTTACGTCGCTTACAACTATTCTTTTTATCAGGTCAGGAGCGCACAACATGTTGTAGTAGTATAGTTGCTTTTCCCTTCCTTCTAATAGAAAGCTAAGAAGAGGCGGGGCATCTGTCAATGTAGATGGGAATGATTATTAAGAGGAGGCGGGGCAGGGAATTTGCCGTATTGTTTTTCAAGGGTGATTAATTCCAATTGGTTTCAGCAGGCCTGCCTTTTGAAAATCCTCCGCATGTTTGCCTGCCACGATTCCAGATAGATATAGATCACCGGCGTGATGTAGAGGGTCAGGAACTGGGAGAGGAGCAGCCCGCCCACCACCGCGAGCCCCAAGGGCCGGCGGGCCTCGGCCCAGGCGCCGAAGCCCATGGCGATGGGCAGCGAACCCATCAGGGCCGCCATGGTGGTCATCATGATCGGCCGGAAACGCAGCACGCAGCCGTCGTAAATGGCCTCTTTCGGACTTTTTCTCTCCTTGCGCTGCGCCATCAGGGTGAAATCGATCATCATGATGGCGTTCTTCTTGACAATGCCGATCAGCATGATGACCCCCACAAAGGCATAGATGCTCAGGCTCGTGTCAAAGACGAGCAGGGTCAACAGCGCCCCCACCCCAACTTTAGGCACTTGGAGTATTTTAAGTACTTTCAGACATCCTGACCTCGAAACGAAATAATAAGCGGTTATGTTGAGTTCGGTAGATTGACATGAGACCGAAGAGTGGCGAATATTCCGTTCTTCCGTCACCCCCGCATGTCGTTAGTGGGGGTCCATCGCATTGAAAACACATGGATTCCCGCTTAACTGCCTGCGGGAATGACGGCCTTGGTGCTGCCCTTCAATGACGGCCTTGGCGCTGCCCTTTTCGGTATCAATGCAAATCTTCCGAGGTCGAGATGTCTGACTTTAGGCGCTTTTTTTGATCTTTTATTTTGGTGCCAGCGTTTAATCCGCCGAGATCAGGTTGTCTGAGGCTCGGAGAAAAAGAAATTAAAACAATTGCTTTTATTTCACAATGCAGTTGTCGCTGGCTGGAGAAAAAGTGCTGGTGTCGGATTTTCGTGACGATAAATCAAAGAGTTATCACGCGCTACGTGTCAGTCGGGCAGTTTTTGGCCAGATCGTCAATTGTCGATAAAAAAAGTTTTTTTGGCTTTTACCCCTTGCCAGCTCTGCCTTTAATGAGATATGATCGATTGGCAATTACAGAAGATTGCTGTCAGCAGGACATATTTAATCACAACACCATGGGCAAGAAAAAAGGAGATGAGATGAACAAAGCTGAATTGATTACCCAGATAGCGGAATCCGCACAAATTACAAAGGCCGCGGCAGACAAAGCTCTGGTAGGCTTTCTTGATGCTGTAACCGATTCGTTGGCCAAGGAAGACAATGTAACCCTCGTTGGTTTCGGCACTTTTTCCATCTCAAAAAGAGCTGCCCGCACCGGCCGTAATCCCCAGACCGGCAAAGCAATTAAAATTAAAGCCAGGAATGCGGTGAAATTCAAGGCTGGAAAGAAGCTGTCCGACGCAGTCAAATAGAGCGTCCCCGCCATTCTGCCGGCGGAAGACATGAATCCCGAGACCCTGCACCTGGACTTAATCGCCGGCTGCGGGGTTTTTGTTTTATGCTTCAGGCTGCAAGCGCAACACCTGGGCAGTCATACAATATCATGGATGGAAAAAAGTGAAAATTACCCTTGCGGCGGTATTGGCAACCGGTCTGTTCCTGCCTGGTCTGGCAGGTGACGCCCATGCTGTCCAACTGAAAACGACGGTAACGGCAAAGATCGTCTCGATACGCGGAGATTCACCGCTGGCGGTTGGCGAGCAGGTTTCCTTCATCTGGACCTATGATCTCAGCTCCACCCAGATGCACCGGTTCTGTGATGATGGCGCGGCGGACTGTGTCTATGATGAAAGCAATTTCACCGGCTTTGATTTCATGAGTGACGCCAAGCTGTCATTAAGCGATAATCTGCAGGGTATACTGCCGGTTGCCGCCAATCCGGTCAGACATCTTTCCTCCCACGAAACCGTGGTCTATGGCGGTGAAATAGCCGGAGAGAGCGTGTTCAGGTTCGAGAACCGCTGTGAATCCTTTTACCTGTCATTATTTTATGGCGTGGCAAGCACGAGTTACATGGTTGCCTTTAAAAAGGATGAAAAGGGTGTTTACGGCATTGGCTACGAATTTGAGGATCTGCGGTTTTCCACCACCCTGGCCACCGCTGATCCTGACCCGGAAATGGCGGCCATTCTTTTATCCCGCTCCAGGACATTGCGATTTGCCGGCAGCCAGAACAAGGGAGAGGTGGAGAAAGAGTAGGGTTGTTCCCCCTCCCCCCCCCATGTGCATAGGGCCTTTTAGATGATTATCCAGTCTTGAAATATCAGACAATAATTGTCAAGCCTTGGGAGACTTGATGCGGTAATGGCCTGGGAAAACCGCAACCCCCATCCGCACCATGAAACGCTCATCATGCTCCAGCTCGCCGGTCGGTCTATAATGGGATTCGTTCAGTTTGAACATGGCCAGGATATTCTCGACTTGGCCTATCTCCCAAAAAATCACCGATGACCTTGGTCAACTCGCGATTGTTCCATCCACTACTCCTCATCCTCACCTCACTTGTAAAGGTTTGCGGCTTGCCGCTGTCAATAAATAGTTCACCGTGAACGTCATTCCGGCATGTTTTCAGCCGGAATCCTCCGTTTTTTTTGAGCACGTTCGGCGGGGGTGCCGCCATTTTTCGCCCTTTTTGTTATCATTTTTTCGCGCTACGGGAAGCGAGGACGTTACTGGAAAATGAATACTCCCTTTTTTATTCACTCATTCGGCTTGTTATTTTTTTATTGTCGCTTTTTGCCAAAAATGTTACTCCTTTTTTTAACAAGGGAAGGTCAAGCTAAAAACGACTTGGCTCCATGACGGTATATCCTGCAAAAACAGCATATGAGTTCTGGATCAGGAAGCAGTTGTCGGACAGGGCATTGTTGCTTTCTGGTAGATATAATATTGCATGGGTATTGAACTGAGTGAAATCAATTGGGTGTATCAATTTAATCAAAAAATGCTAAGTTATTAGCATAAATAAAATCAAATCTGTGAGGTGAGGAAATGATATCGCAATGTTATTTTTCCGGCTAGCATGCGTTCGAAGCAAGGGATGAATGCGGGTCCATCACGTCCATCAACTTTGCTGTTTAAGATTTACAGAAGCCGTCGATAGAGGAGAGATCGTCCATTCCGAGGCAGACGATGAAACCGAATGGTTCATCAATACTTTTTGGCATATCTGCTTCTGCCCTTTCTTCGGAGTACTCGTAATGGGCAAGGGCTGGGGCAAAGTTGAACCGGGGCGTGGCAAACAAACGGGAAGCGTGGCATGATTGCGACATTGGTACTGCGAACCCAGCGTTCAAGCGAAGCGCAAACTGCCGTGCCTGCTTAACCTCAAGGTGAAAGGGAAAAAATGTCGTGTCTGTAGAAATTTCGCAATTGAACATTTCCGAATCGTGGAAGCAAAAGTTCTCCCTCATCGAGAAAGCTGGTGGGCCAGAGCTTCCGTACATTAAAAATCTCGAATTCAATGAACGAATTGGCCTAAAATTCAACATAGTTGCGTTCATTTTCGGTCCTCTCTATTACGTTGCTAAGGGGCTGTGGAGGCAGGCAATAGTATATCTCCTGTTATCAGTCGCGCTTGGTTTTCTTCTTGAGGCATTAGGCTTTCATGAAATCGCTAAAGCGGTTGGTTATTTTTTTGCTGCCATCTTTGGGTTGCGAGCCAACACCAGTTATTACAAGAAAATCGTACTGTGTCAGACATCGTGGGTTTAACATTCAACCCTTATGAATAATCTCTTGGACGTTCCAATAACATCGGTAACTGCGCTCATCCCCGAGCGCGCCGTGGTCGTAATGCGCGCCATACTTCGATCTGAATGCGACTACGCCAAGCTGAGCCCAGTCGTATTGACGATCTCTGGGCGAATCTCGATCGCGGATGGCGGCATTGACGCTGAGGTCGATGTGCCCTCTGGGCTTACGATTCCCACAGATTGCCTATTTCAGTCCGGACTTACAGGATTCCAGATCAAGTCAGGGACGACGTTCAAGCCTTGGATGCCGAGCGCGATTCGTAGTGAACTGCTAGATAGCAAAGGGGAACTGTGCTCCGAGGTGGAGCGCCTCCTTCGCCGTGGTGGTCGCTATACGCTGCTTTGCACGGGCCATGATCTGACCCCGGAACAGCGCAATGATTCGCGGCAACAGATTGCTGTTGTGATGTCGGAAGTGGGATTCAGGGAGCACGGAGAGCTGATCGAAGTCCTCGGCGCGAGCCAGGTTGCTCAATTTGCCGAACGCTATCCGGGGACAGCATCTCTGCTGGCAGTCGACCCAATTCAAGAAGCCTGGGTCCTTGAGGAATGGCAGCGTGATGCCCATATGGCAAATACCTTCGAGGCATCACCAGAGCAGTCTCAAATAATCGCCCATATTCGGGCAGGACTTCATGGCGAGATCAAACACATCCGTGTCCTCGGAGAGCCTGGTCTCGGGAAGACGCGCATTGTCCTTGAGTCCGTTAAGGAAGCGAATATCGCGTCCTACGTGCTGTACGTACAGCACGGCTCACAATTTGGCCAAACAAGACTTTTCCGCCAGTTGTTGAAATTTGGCTATGATAAACCGCTCGTACTTGTCATCGACGAACTTCCGGAGTCCGAGCTGTCGGATATCTGGAGGCATTTGAAGCCGCGTTGCGGCAGTCTGAAGATTGTGTCGCTGGACCACGGGAGAGACGAAACCTACGACGAGGAAATTGATCGACTCTACGCCCCGCGTCTGCCTGACGAGATCATAAAGAAGATACTTGCCAGCCGAGTTGGCGAATCACGCGAGCTTGATCGATGGGTTGCGATCTGCGAAGGCTCTCCGCGAGTTGCGCAGGCAGTTGCGGACAACCTTCACGCAAACCCAGGAGACATTCTGAAACCGCCGTCCACGGTGCCAATTTGGGCGAGATTCCTGCATGGCTACGGCAGCCGGGTCGAGGGGACCACAAGGCAAGTCAACTGTGTCACCCAGCACTTGGCCCTGTTCAGCCGATTCGGTTATGAAGCTCCGGTAGGGGATGAAGCGGTGTACCTCGCCGAACTGATTCGGAAAGTAGATCCGACGATTGGATGGGCGCGGTTCCAGGAGATCGTTCAAAGTCTTCGTGCGCGAAGGGTACTTCAGGGAAGCAGGACGCTCTTCTTTGTGCCAAAGGCCCTCCACATCTATTTATGGAAGCAGTTCTGGGCGTGCTATGGGCGTTGGTTTGACTTCACCCAGACCTTCAATAACATGCCGGAGTCCTTACACATTTGGTTCATGAACATGTTCAAGTTTGCAGGGGCCGCGGCAACGGTTCATGTCATTGACGACATTCTTAGACCAGACGGCATTTTTTCCCAGCGCGCAGCGCTAACGTCGGCGAAAGGTTCCCGATTTCTTTCCATCCTGGCCGAAGCCAATCCTGCTGCTGTGCTGAGGCTTTTGGAAGCCACGATTGGCAAGTGGACTGATCAAGAGCTCTTGGATTTCAAGCAGGATCGGCAGAACCTCGTCTGGGCGCTTGAAAAGATCGCGGTTTGGCCACCCTTTACGGTTAGGGCAATCCAGGTGTTAGTCCGATTCGCTGTCAACGAGAATGCCGACTTCTCTAACAACTCTATGGGCACCTTAATTGGGCTGTTTCGCATCGGGCCTGAAGAGGCTGCTACGGAATCGACTCCCGAAGCGCGACTTCCGGCAATGCTTAAACTTCTCCGTGCGCCTGGGGACGCGGAACGCCGTCTTGGGCTCAAGGCGATGGGAGCCGCGCTCGACAGTCGTGGCATGGGTTTTCGGATTGTCGGACCTGAATATCAAGGACTAAGGGAGAGAGCCAAGCTCTGGATTCCAACAACATACGGCGAGTGGTGGCAAGCCAAGTTTACTTATTTTCAGGCATTGGTCGAGGAGACTCGAAACTGGCCTCTCTCTCTGCGCGCCGAGGTCTGTCAGACCCTGCTGGAGACCGTAGAGCAGCAGATCAAAACACCACCATGTACGGAGTTGGCGTTCCAAGTGCTGAGCGCTCTTGTCGACGACAGTACGATGTCGCCGGAGAAGCTGAATCGTTTCTTTTGGCATTGGCAGGAGTATGAGCATGACGATAAGCATCCCGAGATTGCAAAGAGGTTGCGAAGCTTCGAGCGTCGCTACACAAAACGCGACTTGCTAAGTAGGTTCCGACGCTACGTGGTTGATATGGACTGGATGGAATGGGAGGATGACTTTCGCGAACAGCACAACAAGCCCAGGAATCGCGCTAAGATTCTCGTCAACGCTCTGGCTCGCCGTATCGCGCGGCATCCGGAGAAACTAAGTCAGATCCAGCATCTCCTTGCGCCAGCAAGAAATGCCCCTGCGCTGTGGCATTTCGGGGAGCAGGTGGGGCTGAATGATAAGACGCGAGAGTTGCTGCCGGCTCTTACCCAGCTAACCCTGGAAACAAAACACCAAGTGTGTCTGCATAGCTACCTGTCGGCAGTACGGGCAAGCAATCCCGAGTTATATCTCTCCACGGTCAGAGGGTTTCTAAACATGGAGAGCACTGCGTGGCTGGGAGCAACCATCGCACTTCGCTCCGGCTATGATGATGGGTTGTTCGTGCAGTGTCTGGAGGCACTGGAAAAAAGATGGATCGATCCGCTGCTTTTCGCAGGGCTTCGATTCGGGAAAGCGAGCGAATCGGTTCCTCCAGAAAGGACAGGGCGACTACTTCGCCAGTTGAACGAGCACGATGCTCAGGAATCACTATTCCTCTTGATTGAGCTGTTAGACTCGATCCCGTTCAACGACTCCTCGCCGTTCAATTCAGACTTCGTCTTCGGGGTGGTGTCAAGAGCCATTCCTGGCGAGGAAAGTCGGGATGTCATGCGCGGTTACCACTGGAAGAACATCTGCTTGAAACTGATCAAGTGGGACGTGAGTTACGTACTTCCCCTGCTGGATGCCTTGCTTGCCAAAATGGGAAAAGTATACCGTTTGAGCTACGACTCCGACGTCGAGCCGCTGGCAAATGAGCTTGTACGAGCCGACAAATCTGGAGCGTGGAGGATTGTGAAGGCACATTTCGAGGAGACGCTTCCAAAATGGCGCGGCGACCTTTGTCATTGGCTCAAGGGAGGGCTATCGACATTCGATGAAAAGGAACCGAGAGGCGCAATTGCTGACCTGCCGGTTCCGGAAATTCTCGAATGGATTGAAGAAGATCCCGGGGCTAGAGCTGCGCTGATGGCTCACGCTGCTCCCGGCACACTTGACGACCCTCAAGGCGGTCGTTTGACTCGGGAATTGTTGTACAGGTATGGACAGTTCGACGGTGTTCGAAGTGGCATCAGTGCGACCTTTCACTCCGGCGGATGGACTGGTCCAGCAAGTGCCTATCTGAAGCGAAAGAGAGAGAAATTCCGTCGATGGCTGGCGGCTGGCTTTGAGATTGAGATATCACAATGGATCGAGGCCGAAATTGAATACTTGGATCGTTATATCGAACGCAAGGAAATTGACGAGGAGCGTTCGCGATTCGACTGACTTGGTTGTCACGCCCCTGCCGTTGGAAGTCCAGGGCTCGCAATCGGTGGATACGCCCTCTTTTCACCCTTATCGTAAATCCAGTAAACTTCCTAATGTTATTTTTTTAAGTTGCTCATCATCCAGCGCCACCTGCAGGACCATCAGCTCTTCCTGAAGATTCGCCGCCATATCCGAGGTTACCGTAAAGCTGTCGGCCATGTTGGCCAGCATCTCGGGCTTTGCCCTGAGCAGTTCGCTGATACTGAGGTGAAACAGGGATGTGAAGAGTGTCAGGCTTGCCCTAATCGCCATGACCATCCTGGCCTTGGCGCGGAATTCCCGCAGTTTCACGCCGGGAATGCCGGCCAGCGGAGCAAGTGGGTCCATGGCCGGGAAATCGGCCAGGACATTGACCCCGGCCGCGGCCAGCGCCCGGCCATAGACATCTCCCACCCCATCGATGCTGCGCGCCGGCAGACCAGCGCCGAAGCCCAGGATTTCCTCTTTTGCCGCGTATCCCTGGGCAAAATCAAGACGCAGGGTCCGGCGCAGGGTCAGCCCAGCCGTGATGTCGATGCGGGGATGGATAACGTGATTGATCATGAGGCCGCTGTCAGGCTCCGGCGTGGCGTTGCCGCCGAAGAGCCCGAATTCCCGCACGGGCTGGAAACCGTTGGCCGGGAAATTGTCGCGGGTCAGCTGGATGCTGATCTGCAGACGGCCGGTGGGAGCGGCGGCAGGTAACCCTGCGCTGTCCAGGAAAAGGATCTCCTCGCTTGCGATGGGGCGGCGCAGAATCTCCTTTATGAGTCTGGAGTCGGCCGGTTGCGGCTGCGCCAGGGTGCTGTCCCACTCTTTTAAACCCTCGCCCACGGCCAGAAAAAGGATGCCGCCAACCCCTGCCTCGTTTTTCAACAGCGCGGCCAGCAGCCGGTTGCAGCCCGCGACGATGAGATTAGGGCGCCAGCCTCTATCCAGCCGCACTTTTTTCTGACCATCAAGCAGCCGGTCGTTATAGGAACCCTTTATCATTTAAACCAATATCTCATGGGTGGTCTGGGAGATATCCGAATAATAAGACACAGCAGCATCGTATCGCGACCAAGGTTAATTAAAGCTGAGTCTGAAATCTTCGGTCATCAATCGTTATTGCCGAAACGTTCTGTTCCGCTCTCGGCTTGTTTTTTTGCCATAACCAATTACTTGTCTGAGCAGACAACTCCCCAAGCAGATTCTTACTGTCGCTCAAAGCTGCATGTCTCGGTCCCCTCATAATATCCATTAAAAAAGACCGCACCCTCTCCGTCAAAGGTTGATCCATCGCCGGAAACAACTAAATCAGTAAATTCGAGAGTTAGAATGTATTCACTGGTAAAGTCCATGGTTGTCTGAAAACTGCACACATTGCTATTGTCCACGATGCCTGTAAGGGGGAAAGAAAAATTATAGTTAGTACCGGATATATCAGCGCTCACGTCAAATGTGCCGGACAGAGAGTTGTCACTTTGCACGAGTATGGCCGTTAAGGTGAGGGATATACCATCTATATAGTAATCGTCCAAAAACATCCAGGTACCGGTTACATCAATGTCGTCATTCTCATCCTCCACAGTTCCAGGAATCGACCACTCGGCGATGCCATCGAAATCCTCGTCCAGATAAAACATGTTGTTTGAGGGGCGGTATGCGCCTATATCCGTAATACCATCTCCGTCCCAATCCCCGACAATCGGCACGTCATTGGTGGAGCCGAAATTTTGGGCATGATCATGCACGCCGTCATCATCGTCATCAAGATAGAATCTTTTATTGTCAGGACGAAAAATTCCTATACTGTCTGCCCCATCACTATCCCAGTCACCGACAAGAGAGTAGTCTCCCAGTTTGCCGATGGTAACAGCCCTGTCATGGATTCCATCCTCATTAAAATCCATGTAGTACCTTCTGCCGGAAGGGCGGAACACTCCTATGTCGTCTGCCCCGTCACTGTCCCAGTCACCGACTACAGGCAGATCACTCGACCTGCCTATGGTTACCGTTTCATCAGTCACACCATCCTGATTATAATCAAGAAAAAATTTTCTATCAGCACTCCGGAAAACCCCTATATCATCACGGCCGTCCCCATCCCAGTCTCCGCACACCGGCAAATCCGTGCTTCGACCGAAGGCTATCACCTTGTCGGCTACTCCGTCGTTATCGAAATCAAGCAGAAACTTATTGCCGCTGAACAGGCCGACATTGGCATACCCGTCGCCGTCCCAGTCGCCGACAATAGGGGTCGCGCAATTTGCCGCAACCGGTATGAGACACGCAAACAAAACAATCAGACTTTTTTTTTTCATTTCTCTTCTCCTTTGGACCGCTGTCTCACGGTCTGGCCTGTCGGTAATTATCTTTTTCTTCAGTTATGTCATATTCTAAACTCCAGTTTCAAAATCGTAATTTGTTTATTCATTTTCAGGTTGATGCGCTTATGAAACCGCGCATTCCTGTTAAGTGGCCCGCACGTGACGCAATGCGCCGATTTTGGCATCACGACTTGCGTTCGGGAAACAGCCGGGAATAGGTTTTGTTTCAGTACTGTTACTAGGCATGAGATCCCCCGGATAAATATATTTTAATCCCTAACGTATAAATATTATCATACACTGACTTATTTCGAATAGAAACTGGTTGTTTATGTGAATCTGTCCCCAACTCCGTATCCTCCCTTATCATTTCTTTTTAGGAGAAACATTAATCAGTAATTCATCCCGAAATTCCGAGAGAGCCCGGAGAGATCAAACCCGTCCACATCGCCATCGCCATCAACATCGCCGGCAAGGAGAGGAAGAATGACAAGCGAGTAATTTCCGGATGCCGCCGCCAGGGGATATTCATCATCAGCATAGGGAGCGTCTGTTACCCCATCGCCATCGGTGTCGCTCAGGTCATGGTTCGCATAAAAATTACCCAGATAGCCGCTGTGCAATGCCCCATTATAGATATAACTGACTCGCGTTGGCGAGCGCCAGTTGTTGGCCGAATCAAATGAATAAAAATTCGTTTCGTTGCTGTTGAAATTATTGAAATAGAAGGTGTTGCTGCTGCCGCCACTTGTCCATAAGCCAATCAAATTTCCTGAGAAGGTGTTGCCGATGGCGGCGCAATTTACGGCGCCGGATTGATCAAGACCGAAGACAGCGTTGGCCTCGCAGTTGTTGCCGATAACCGTGATATTTGTCACCGCGATCAGACTTATGCCACCCATGCCGTTGTTTGCACAGATATTGCCCAATATCGTGTCGGCATTGGAATTATTCAGGTGGATACCGTAATAGGTGTTGGCATTGCAGATGTTGTTGCTGATGTTGTGGCCGGGGCCTGAGTGGTTTACGGAGATGCCATAGTCACTATGATGGGCGGCATCGTAGCCGCAGCGATTATCGGCGATGGTGCAGTACTGGGTGTAGTTGTCAAGGTATATTCCGGCATCTCCACTGCCGTTGCCGGTCGTGCCATAGACGGTGAAGCCCCGTATGGTTACCTGGTCGGCGGTCACCGTGAACCCGGGATATGCAGGGTTTGCAGCTTCCACCGTGGTCGAAGCGTATCCGTGCTGCGAACGGATAATAACTGGTCTGTTTACGACCACATTTTCTCGATAGGTGCCGGCGTCGACCCAAATCGTATCGCCATCAGCCGTTGCCATGGCATTGATGGCGGATTGAATTGTCGTGAAGTCACCCCCGCTTTGAGAGACATGCCATTCCGCGCCAAAGGCCTGGGTGAAAATAAACAGGAGCGGAATGGCGGTCAAGGGAAAGACACGAAAACAAAAAATCAGCCGGCGCAGATATATTTCACCATTTTTCACGATATTTTTTTCCTTTCCGTCTCTTTTTGAGGGGAGGGATTATGCTGAGAAGAACTGGCCTGAGAGCTATCCGACAGGCCTCCGGCTGGAGCGCCAGCGCTTCCCGCCTTCGGGAGATCCGGGGACAACGGCGATGCTTCGCCCCATCTCCCCATCACTCCCTAACCACACTTTCCGGTGCGGCGGTCCGCCTTTTCCCGGTGACCCGGCTCGCTGCCGGTGCGGCGGCGCCCCACCCGGAGACCTGTCGGATATTTCCCTCTCGGTTACAGCCTCGTTGTTGTTTCGCCTCAGGAGATAGGCAGAAGGCAGAAGTGAAGGTGCTTTTTCTTATGCCCATTGCCTAATGCCTGTTGTCTTCTTCTTGCAATAATGTTCCAGCTTCGGAGCTGGAATTATCCTGTCCGTTCTGA
>JACRCD010000065.1 GCA_016219175.1 Deltaproteobacteria bacterium
AAGTACTTAAAGTGAAAGGTTTTATCTGATCAGAAAGTACCACAACTTTAGGCACTTGAAGTATTTTAAGTACTTTAGGCACTTTTTTTGATCTTGTATTTTGGTACCAGCGTTTAATCTGCCGAGATCAGGTTGTCTGAATTTATTGACAACGGCTTAGTTTTTTGTTTCCCGCACCCCGATCCGTTTAAGGATGTAGCCCAGGGGGCAGAATCCCGAAAAAGCGAACTGCAGCAGGTTGGCGCCGACCAAGGCGGTGAACCAGAGCCAGTATTTACTCATGAAAAGAGGGCTGGCCTCAACTGCCAGGGCAAGGCTCAGCAGGATAAAAAAACCGGCAATTGCATGAATCCAGTCGGTGACAATCATGTTCCGCTCCTGTTTGATATTTCGTATCGCATCACGGCCTGGCCGCTGGGTTGTTTACGAAACCGCAATCCGAGGGTCAATTGCCTATCCTTTTGACTCCTCACAGAACAACGACCGCAAGTTCTGGATCAGCTTTAAAATGCGGGGGTCATTGATACTGTTATAAATAAAATTGGCATCTTTCCTGAAGGAAATAATCCCCTGGTTCCGCAGGATCGACAGATGCTGTGAAACATTGGCATTGGTCGTCTTTACTTCCGTGCGGAGATCACCCACTGTCATTTCCCTGTCCTGCAGCAGGCAAAGAATTTTCAGGCGGATGGGATGGGACATGGTTTTCAACAGTCCCGCGATGGATTCAATGTGTTCATTTTGCATGGTCTGGCCGGTTTTTGGTTTTTGGTAGTTGTTGAGCTGTGTCGGTACAGTAAATTACTATATACTTAAGCATATCGGGCTGTCCAGCCCAAGTCGCAGTTTTGTTGAGGCATTTCCCTGATTAATGCCGATCTCCAGCAGGTTGCGGCTGCCAAAGAGCGCCAGGGGTTCATCCCGCCTCACCGCATTGTACGAGGACACAATGCCGTGAATCGTCAGAGCGCCGGCGTGTACTTTCAGCCTGTGAAAATCATGGGAGCAGAAGCACCCAGCCCTCTCTTTGTCAATATTGGTGATGAGGTTGCCGAAGTGATCGATGTCAGTCACAATGCCGCGCATAATGTTGCCGCATATCGATGGAACCGCAAAGTCAAGTCTGACAGGGGCATCGCGGGCAATTTCACTCCCTGCCGAATGGGGTGCGAGATGAGAGGCCAGATGGGCCGCGATTGGGGCAAAAATATCACGGCCATGAAAGGTGGGACTGACCGGATGGCGATAGAGAGTGGTGTTGTCTATCTCGTAAATTTTTTGAGTCCGCGGCAAGAGCAGGCTTGCCACCCCGTTGTCCGGGACCAGAAAAAGATGTCCGTCGGCCTCAAGCAGGATGATGCGACGGCTGGAGCCGACGTCCGGGTCAACCACCACGACGTGGATGGCGCCGGCGGGAAAATATCGGTAGGATGAAAAAATAATCCGGGCAGCCTGTCTCACATCCTGAGGCCTGATGTTGTGGCTGATGTCCACAATCCGTGCCGTCGGGCAGATGGTGTAGATAACCCCTTTCATCACCCCGACGTACTCGTCGCTTAAACCGAAATCAGTCGTTAACGTGATCAAGGGAAGATTCATGTTTTTTTTGCCTTCGGTCATTTGACAAGCCGGCTTACGCCGACAAGCCGGGCTTTCTCGCGCAGCTCGGTTTGGTACTGTCTGAGGGCATCAAGGGTTGCCTGATGGGGATGGCCGATGCCAATGGCTGAGCCTCGTTTTTCGGCAAGCTCTATCAGGTTGCCCAACTGAGTTTTAATGTCTTCCGGGGTCTGGCTGTTGTCGATGAAAATATCACGTCTGGCCGTAGCCAATGCCATTTGCCGCGCCATGCCATAGCCGACGGAATCGGCGGATGTCACGCTGTCCAGAAAAAAAAGATGACGTTGCTTGAGAAAGGTAAGACAGACCAGCATGCTGTCACGGTTTTCGGTGAAACGGGAGCCCATGTGGTTGTTGACCCCGACTGCATGGGGAACCGCGGCGATAGCCATGGCGACGGTTGTCTGGATATCCCTGTCGCTCATGGAGGTTGACAGGGCGCCGGGGCCGGGAGACCATTTGCTGTCGCGGGGTTCCATGGGCAGATGAAGCAGGATGTCTCTTTTCAGCCGGTGGGCCTGGTCAATCTGCCCTTTCGTGTTCGGGCCGGAGGGCAGGAAGGCGAAGCTCAGATTCAGGTCGAGGGCGATGAGATCCGTGCAGACCTTGTCTTTATATCCCATGTCGTCAATGACAATGCTCAGTCTGGCTTCTTTTACGGGAAGGGGAGGGCTTTTTAAGGGCGGGGGGGAAGGCGCCGGCGGCAGCATCGGTTCTTCAAAAAGAGTTGCAGGTTTGTCTGTAAGGGCGGCCAGCCGTGAAGATAAAGTCTTCACGGTGGCCGGACGCAGAAAACCAAGAAAAACCGCGGCCGCGAGGCTCAGCAGCAATAGGCCGCAAAGAAACCACCTGAAATAACGGGTCTTCCCGCCCTTTTTTTTACGGGCAGGTTTTTTGCCGGCCATTTATTTCTGCCGGGTCAATACGTAGTGGGCCAGTCCGGACAGAATTTTTCTTGACCGGCAGTCGGGAAAAACGGCAAGGGATTCAAATGCCGCTTCGACCAGCGCTTCAGCCCCCTCCCTGGCATAGGCAAAGCCCCCGTTTTCTTCAATAAACCCGTGGGCCTCGGGAAGGTGATTCTCCCGGTCGGCTGGCTGGCCCTTGAGAAGATCCATAATGCGGTCGAAGTCTTTATTTTCACAGTTCTTCATGGCATGAATCAGGGGCAGGGTCAACTTGCCTTCGACAAAATCATTGCCGATGGCTTTGCCGGTTTTTTTGGGGTCACCCAGATAATCCAGCAGATCATCAACAACCTGGAAGGCAAGACCCAAGGCATCTCCGTAAGTGCGCAAGGCTGCCTGATGTTCGGCGCTTCCTTCGGCAAAACAGGCCCCGACCTCGCAGGCCGCGGCGATGAGGACCCCTGTTTTGCCGCGCAGCACGGAAAAATAATTTTTTTCGGAAAGGTTGAACTCCTTCACCGTCAGCATCTGCTGGAATTCCGCCCTGATCATGGCTGATGTGGCGCCGCCGATCAGATCAAGAGCGTGCAGCCCGCCGACTGTTCCCGCCATGGTCATGGCCCTGGTATGCAGGAAGTCTCCGGCCAGAATGACCTGACTATTGCCCCAGACTTTGTTTGCCGCGGTCCTGCCTCTCCGTTTGCCGGCGTTATCAATCACATCGTCATGCAGCAGGCTTGCCCCGTGGAGAAACTCGAAAACCGCGGCCAGACGGTAGAGGTTGACGGGCGGGTGCAGTTCATCCTCCTCCGCCAACCCCTCGGGCATCCTGGTAAAGGCGCACAGCCGGGCGGCAAGGATGGTCAACAGGGGGCGGATTCTTTTCCCTTCGTTTAACAGGGAATACTCAAGAATCTCTTCAAGCAGTGCATTGCCTGCCTGGGAAATTTCACTGCGCATGGTCTCATTGATTTGTTCTATGTCGGGTTGCAACAAGGCAAGAAGTTCGGTTTTATCCACATTTTTCTCCAATAGTTCAATGGCTGATGGTCTAGATGCATTGTTGTATACTATAATTTGCTGTTTGCTGTCCCTGGTTTTTCCGCAAAAAAACGGTGGACATCCGCCAGTGTCCTGATAATCGGGCTGGCCGGCAGACTTTTCCGGAACAGCCGGCCATACTGTTTGCTGAACAGCCGGATGTCCAGAATGGCAAGCAGCCCGGAATCCGAGGCGGAGCGCATGAGCCGGCCAAGCCCCTGGCGCAGCGTCAGTATGGTTCTCGGGATCTGGAACTCGACAAAGGGATTGCCGCCCTCTTCCTTGATTTTATGAATACGCGCCATGATAACAGGATCGCTGGGAACCTCAAAGGGCAGCTTGTCAATAATCAGGCAACTTAAGCTCTCGCCGGGCACATCAATCCCTTCCCAGAAACTGGCAACCGCCAGCAGAACGGAATTGGTCTCCCGGCTGAAACGTTCCAGTAATGTTTGTTTGGGGGCGCTGCCCTGCATGAAAACGGGAAAGGGCAACCGTTCGGCAAGATAGTGATACAGGTGCTGCATGGCCTTGATGCTGGTGAAGAGCACCAGGGCCCGGCCATGGGAGGCCAGGAGGAGATCAAGGGTAACCTGCTGTAATTCCTTGAGGAAAGCGGGATCCGCCGGTTCAGGCATGTTGGCCGGCACAAAAAGAGCCGTGCGGCTTGCGTAATCAAAGGGAGAGGCAAGACGCAGGGCAGGGGTATCCGCGGGCAACCCCAGCCGGTCAAAAAAATAGGTGAAATTGCCCCCGGTGGTCAGGGTGGCGGAGGTGAAAACAATGGACCGGACCTCACTGAAAAATGACTCCTGCAGATCAGCGGCGATTTCAATGGGAGAGGCGGAAAGGGCAACCGTTTTATCGCGCCGCTCGTACCAGTAGACATAAGAGCTGCGCTGCCGGGCAATGACCGTGGTCAGGTTTGCCAGGAGTTCCTGGGCGCGGCGGTGCAGGCTGCTCCACAGTTCGCTGCCCTGGGCCTGGGGCTCCAGCCGGGAGATTAGTTTGGCCAGCGCCTCATCCAGCAACAAACATTCCTCCTCCCAGTTGGCTATTTTCTCGACGGCCTCCTGTAAGGGGAAGCGGCCTCTTTCTTCAGGGAAGCTCTGCAGGAAGCGGACGGCGGTGCTGGCCAGACCCTTGGCAGCCAGCATGACCTTTTCCGGAGATTTCCCCGCACCGTGTTCCTGCCCCATTTTTTCAATATCCTGGGCCAGGTCGAGCAGCTGGAAATGGCTGACGCTGATGCCGAAATAGCGGGTGGCAATATTTTCAATGTGATGGGCTTCGTCGAAAATGACCGATTCGTAGCGGGGCAGAACCTCGGCAAAGCCGAAGCGCCGCAGGGCCAGGTCGGAGAAAAAGAGATGATGGTTGACAATGAGAAGCTGGGCGCGGGCCGCTTTTTTGCGCAGCAGGTTAATAAAACAAAGGGCGCTGTCCGGACAGCTGGTTCCCAGACATTGGCTGGAGGTTGCGCTCACCTCCCGCCACAGACTGGAATGATCAGGCAGCCAGTCGAGTTCGGCGCGATCCCCCGTGGCGGTCGAGTTGAGCCAGCCGGCGATACCATCAAGCTGTTCGTTTGCAAACAGGGGCAGCTGCCCGGAATTGTAAAGCTGGTGCCAGCGATAGAGGCAGAGATAATTTTGCCTGCCCTTGACGCAGAGGGCGAAAAGGTTGGGGGCAATGTGCTCCTTGATAAAGGGGATTTCTTTGTTAAGAATTTGTTCTTGTAAATTCAGGGTGCCGGTTGAAATGACAACCTTTTGTCCGCTTAAAGCTGCCGGAACAAGATAGGCAAGGGTCTTGCCGATGCCGGTTTCCGCCTCAACGGCAAGCAGTTGCGGCCCTTGCCCGGCTTGATCACCACTGAGGCTCCGGGCCACGGCCAGCGCCATGTCGAGCTGGCCGGCACGGGCTTCAAAGCCGGCGAGCTTCTGGCTTAAAATCCCGCCGGCGGAAAAAATTTCTTTGGTTTTTTCGAGAAGTTCATCCATGATACTGTTAATCCCGTATGCTACATACCCGTAATATGCCAAAGATACAAAGAAAAAAATTTGTATCTGCTCAGCCGAGGGAATACAATGAAAGAAAAAATGAAAAGGAGGGGATTATGCAGGTAAATAAGATTCTGGTGCCGGTTGATTTCTCGGAAAATTCAAAAAAAATTATTCAGTACGGGGCTTACGTGGCCAGACAGTTTGCCGCAAAAATGGAAGCAATTTTTGTGGCGCAGACCTTTCAGGATTATTCGGAATTTTTTGAACCCCATATGCCCATTTTGCAGTTTGAGGAGGATCTTGTGGCCAGCGCCAAGGAAAGAATGAAATCCTTCCTGGCTGAAAGCCTTGAGCCCTCGGACGAATGTAACGGTACCGTCCTGGCCGGGGATGTGGCGGAGACAATTCTTGAATATGCCAGACAGCAGAAGATGGATCTGATCGTTATGGGCACCCATGGCTACAAGGGACTGGAAAAAATTCTTTTCGGCAGCATTGCCGAAAAAATTGTCAAAATGTCGCCATGCCCGGTTTTAACGATTAACCCTTACAAGTAGATTTTTTTGAGGATTTCAGGGCGATAATTGCCGGTGAGCCAGGGGTGACGGCGGACTCAGCGGCAGCGCGGCAGAGATGGGCCATCAGGCTGGGCAGGCTCCGGTTGCAGAGGTAGACTTCCAGATGGGGCTCGCCCTGGCATTTGACCAGTTGTCCGGATGGGCCGGAAGCCGTTTCCCATGCCTTGCGGGTATGAAAATTTTTTGTCCATTCAGCCGCAAGAATAGTGAAACTTTTCAGGCTGTCCTGGGTGACGCCGCTGGCAAGCGTGGCGGATATGGCGGATTTGAAGCCGGCTATGATGTCACGGGCGCTCGCCCTGAATGCTGCCCTGTCGTTGATATAGGCAGCCATATCCATTGCCTCGCTGTCGGGCAGAGGGATACGGAAAAGTCTTACGGGCCGCTGTCCGCTCAGTGCTTCATTTGCCTCAAACAGTGCCTCCGCCGCCTGCTCCTGATTGCTGACCAGGATCGCATGTTTGCCTTGCCGCGTGTCGGCCAGAAAAAGTTTTGCCCAGGCCTTCAGCAGTATCGCAGGCCTCACGGGAGGGCGGCTTTCCACGGCAAAGCCGGACAGGGCGAAGGGAATTTCCGGTTCACCCTTGAGGCTCTCGAAAAGTTCTCTTTCCTTGACGGCAATGGCGGAAAGCTCCTGTTGCAGTTCCTGCTCTTCCTGGTAAAGGATTTCCGCGAGTTTCAGCAGCAGACGGGCCTGCCACAGACCTTCCCTGGTGTCGGCCTCAGCCCCTGCTTTATCCGCAAGGGGTTTACCTCCTATCGTATTTATGAGACTCCGGACCGACAGTTCCTCCCGGTTCTTCGAATGACTCGCGGCAATGGAGGAAAGATGCCCGCTGTAAAATTCCGCTTCATTTCCTTTGAGCTCTCTGATAAGTTGGCGGAATCTGTTTAATTCGTCGGCAAAGGGAACCGGAGGATACCCTTCGCAGATTCCGGCAACTGCAACGGAATCACTTGATCCGTCAGTTTCAGAAGGCAGGTAATGATATATTTTGTCAAAAAAAAGCAACTCCTGGCTCACTTGCCTGGCGCTGACGGATGTGTCGGGAAAATAAAGAGCGGTTAATGGTATCATCTTTTTTTACTGGTTCGGAGTTGTTCGTGTCAGGTCGCTAGACTGCGGACTGTAGGCTGAAAGAGAGGCGGCGCACCGCCATCATGCTAAGCCGGAATCGCACCCGCCGGTTTTATAATCATCAGCCTTAATCCCTGAGTATTTACTAACCTTTAAGCTGATTTGCTTCTTATGTCCACAAAAGAAAAAATTTCCCTGCTTTTGCTTACCATCTGTTATCTGCTGGTTACAGTAAGATATTTCCCGAATCGGCCGCTGGATACTTTCCAGGCCACCATGCGCCACTGTCTGCAAGCTGTGCCGTTCATTATCGGGTTGACCATCCTGGCCGCCTCTTTATTGCAGAAGACGGCGGGAGTAAAATTGCCGAAAAACCGGATAGTCAGGATTTACTTGATGTTCGGGATGATAGTTGAATTTTTCTTTGGTCTCTACCATTATGCATATCTGGGGCAGTTGTAATAAGTTTGTAGTTGTTCAGGTAGATAGGCTGAAAGCTGAAGGAAAAGCGCCAAAAATAATATGTAATACGATAGTACCGACAGCCCTAAACAGCTGGATAGTTACATTATTTGACGGTTACCGGGTACTTCGCCTTGAGCTCCTGCAGCAGCTTCTGTAAGGCTTTGTCATTCCGGTCGGCCTTGAGTTTGGCTTCAATTTCCTTGCAGACCTTGGCCAGGGGAAGTTTTTCCGGGGCTTTTCTGTCCAGCACGTGGATCAGATGCCAGCCGAAACTTGTTTGCACCGGGGGGCTGGTTTCTCCCGGCTTTATGGCAAAGCAGGCATCTTCAAATTCCTTGACCATCTGCCCCCTGCCGAAGTAACCCAGATTGCCGCCCTTGCTGTTTGAGCCCGGATCCTCGGAGTATTGCTGGGCGAGAGTTTCAAAGGATTCTCCTGCTTTGAGCTTTACGGCAATCTCGTCAATGGTTTTTCTGGCCTTGCTCTTTTGTTCATCGCCGGCATTTGTATCAAGGCGGATGAGAATGTGCTGCGCCTGCACCTGTTCGCCCTGCTCGAATTCACGGCTGTTCTTTTCATAGTAGGCCGCGATTTCTTCCTGGGGAACAGGCGCCTGGGTGTCAAGGCGTCTGGCGAGCAGCGCCTCCACCAGCGTCCGGTTGCGCATTTCGTCGATTTTGAGGGCTACCAGGGGGTCCTGGTCAATTTTTTCGGCCATGGCTTCCTGCATAATGACATTGATATCAACCCAGCGGTTGATGAGCTCTTTTTTCATCTGGTCATTGGATTGCACCATTGCCTGGATCTGGGGGGGCATCAATTTAATCATCATGGCAAGCCGGGAGGAGGTGAGGCGAACATCGCCGACCTGGGCAAGAATTTCATCGCCCCCGGGCAGGGTTTCGGCACTGACCAGGCTGTTTGCCAACAGGATAAGGAAAGTGGTGAGAAACAGAGTTCTGATTTTTAACATGAAGACCCCTTGCTTATTACCGGATTGAGTGCCTGAAATGCGATTAATATGTCAGTGTGCTGTCTGTTCCGCCCCGCAACTTGACAATCCGTTGTCTTGGCAAAGCGGTTCGACTCACCGTATGATACTGTTTTTTTCATGAAACCCGGAGGGCGCCGTGGTGTTTGGCAGCAGCAGGCTCTTTTTGCCGAGCAGGGTCCCCGGGTTTGTCACGGAATTACAGCCTGTCTGGACTGAGTCTCCCATGATGGCTCCGAATTTTTTCAGTCCCGAATCAACGGATCCATTCTTGGTCCTGACTTGAACATTTCCCGGGGCAAAGCGCAGATTGGCAAGCTTTGTTCCGGCGCCAAGGTTGACATCATTGCCCAATATGCTGTCCCCGACATAGGCGAAATGTCCCGCCTTGGCCGAATCCAGAAAGATAGTGTGCTTTACCTCTGTAACATGGCCGACCACGCATTTCCGGCCGATCAGACAATAGCCGCGCAGGTATGCTCCCTGTCTGATTTCCGTCATGTCGCCGATAATGGCCGGCGAGGCGATATAGGCGCCGCTTTCCACTTTGACGCCTTGGCCGAAGCGTATTTTGTCGCCGAGCAGGATGGCGCCTGCCATGATAACACTGGCTCCAGCCAGAATCTCCTCGCCCCGGTACACTTTCAAGTTGCCCTTGGTTGCGTCTCCATACTCAATGCGCAGCTCCCGGGCTTCGAGGAAGGTATTACCATAAAAGACAAGGGTTTGCGTTAAAGGTTCGCATTTTTTTGCACAGCCGGGCAATTGAGGGTAGCTCTGGTTCTCCATATAGGATTTGAGTTTTTTAAGCCCGTCCCATACGAATTCGGCCGAGGAGAATATTTCGGGATGGGCAAAGAGGGTGAGATCAAAAAAAGAGTGAGGTTTCAACATGGAATAACGTTTGCTCCTTCATTGGTTGGAAAGAATCGCTTACCAGGCAATATGGAGCAATTTACAATTTAGTTCAACAGATTTTCGTCGAAAAAGGGGTACCCATTTTTTCCTTTACTTGACTTAACATTGTCCAATGTTTAGATTACAAACCTTGACCAAATTGGCATAATAGGGATGTTCCGTCCGCATTCCTCTGGCATCTTTTTTTATTATTAGTTGAATGGAGGTATCCTGTGCAAAGTGATGATCCGATCTATCCCGGCAAAGATGAAATGACAGACATTGAGGAGCCTGAAATTCCGGAGATCGTGCCGATGATGGCTGTGCGGGATGTGGTCGTTTTCAATTATATGATAATTCCGCTCTTTGTCGGCCGCCCTGCATCCGTCAACGCCATTCAGGAAGCCCTTTCCGGGGACAAGCTTCTTATGCTGGTTACCCAGAAGGATTCGAGCATTGATGAGCCCGGGGCGGCGGATGTTTATAAGGTGGGAATGGTCTGCATGATCATGAGAACCTTGAAGCTTCCTGACGGCAGGCTGAAGGTTCTGGTTCAGGCGCTGCACAAGGCGCGCGTGACGGAGATAGTCCAGGAGTCGCCTTTTTTCACTGCCAGGGTTGAGCTTTTTCCCGAAGAAAAAAGCAGCGAGCATTCCGTGGAAACAGAGGCGCTGATGCGCACGGTGCGGGAGCAGACCGAGAAGATTCTGTCGCTGAAGGGCATCGTTTCCTCGGAACTGATGGTGATTTTAAACGAAATCGAGGAGCCCGGCCGGCTGGCTGATCTGGTCGTTTCCAATCTGCGCCTGAAGACGGCGGAGTCCCAGCTGGTCCTTGAGACCGGTGATCCTGTTGATCGCCTGAAAAAGGTTGCTGAATTCCTCAATAAGGAGCTTGAAGTTTCCACCATGCAGGCCAAGATCCAGTCAGAGGCCAAGGAGGAAATGGGCAAGACCCAGCGTGAATATTTCTTGCGGGAGCAGCTGCAGGCCCTCAAGAAAGAGCTTGGCGACATCGATGACAAGTCTGAAGAAATCGAGGAGCTGCGGGTAAAAATCGAAAAGGCCAAGATGCCGTCAGGGGTCAAGAAAGAAAGCCTGAAGCAGTTAAAGCGGTTGGAAATGATGCATCCCGACGCCTCGGAAGCAACCATTGTCCGGACCTACCTTGACTGGATGCTGGATGTCCCCTGGCGCAAAAGCACCAAGGATCTGCTTGATCTGAAAATCGCCTGCCAGGTTCTTGACGAGGACCATCACGGGCTGGAAAAGGTCAAGGAGAGAATTCTTGAATATCTGGCGGTGCGCAAATTGAACCGGACCACCAAGGGGCCGATCCTCTGCTTTGTCGGCCCTCCCGGTGTCGGCAAGACCTCGCTCGGCAAGTCGATCGCCAGGGCCATGGGCAGGAAATTTTACCGGCTTTCTCTCGGCGGCATGCGTGATGAAGCGGAGATCCGCGGCCACCGGCGCACATACATAGGCTCCATGCCGGGCCGCATCATTCAGGGGCTCAAAATTGTCGGCTCCAATAACCCTGTTTTCATGATGGACGAGATAGACAAGGTCGGTTCCGATTACCGGGGTGATCCATCCTCCGCCCTGCTTGAGGTGCTTGATCCGGAACAAAATTTTGAGTTTTCCGATCATTATCTCAACCAGCCTTTTGATCTGTCCAAGGTGATGTTCATTACCACGGCCAACATGACGGATACCATTCCCGGACCGCTGCTCGACCGCATGGAGGTCATCCGTCTTTCCGGCTACACCCTGGAGGAGAAGATGGTGATCGCCAAGCGCTATCTGGTGCCCCGGCAGCTGAAACAGAACGGCATCCAGGAGAAGCATTTCCAGCTTGATGATGAAACGTTAAGTCTCATCATCACCAATTACACCAAGGAGGCGGGCTTGCGTAATCTGGAGCGGGAGATCGGCAAGGTCAGCCGCAAGATTGCCCGGCGGGTGGCAGAGGGGGGCAAGGGACCCTATTCCGTGAAGAAGCGGACCTTGAGCAAGTATCTGGGGCCGCCCCGGTATCAGCCGGAAGCGGAAATTGATATCATCGACCAGCCGGGGCTGGCTACGGGTCTGGCCTGGACAGAGGTGGGCGGTGAGATTCTCTATGTGGAGGTTTCCCTGCTCAAGGGCAAGGGCGGCCTCACCCTTACGGGTCAGCTTGGCGACGTCATGAAGGAGTCGGCCCAGGCGGCCATGACCGTTTGCCGCTCCCGCCTGGCAAAACTCGGCAAGGATGAGAACTATTTTGATGAAATAGATGTCCATGTCCATGTGCCCGCCGGAGCCATTCCAAAGGACGGCCCTTCCGCCGGGGTAACCATTGTTGTGGCGCTTTATTCCGCCTTGATCGGCAAGAAGGTCCGCCAGGACGTGGCCATGACCGGCGAGATAACCTTGCGGGGTCGTGTCCTGCCCATCGGGGGTTTAAAGGAGAAGGCCCTGGCTGCGCTGCGGGCTAAAATCACCACGGTCATCATACCTGATCAGAACGTCACTGATCTGGTGGAAATCCCCAAGGACCTGCGTGACCAGATTAATTTTGTTCCCGTCAAAAATGTTGATCAGTTGCTGTCCAAGGTTTTTTGAAGTCAGCCAATCCGCTCATGCAGGAGTTAAGTGAAAGACGAAAACCAGGGAAAGCAGGCTCCTAAGGACGGACCGCAAGCGCCTTCAAGGTTGAGGCGCCATTTACGCAACTGGCTGATCCTGTCCGTGCTTGCCCTTGTGCTTCCCGCGGGCGGGCGCTGGTGGCTGTCGTCGTATGCCTCTTTTGTCCCGGGAAAGAGCTTTGCCGTGCCCATGATTGTTTATATTCCGGCCGGGACCGGATTTGCCGGCATAAAGCAGACCCTGGTAGAGCATGAGGTCATTCGCGACGACCCGCGTTTCTATCTGCTGGCAAAATCCATGGGGGTTGTCGGCAAGATGCAGGCTGGGGAATATCTTTTCCCCCCCGCTCTTTCGCACCGGGAAATCATCGAAAAGCTTGCCAAGGGTGATGTCTATTATCGTCCCCTGACCATTCCCGAAGGGTTCAACATCCTGCAGGTCGGCAATTTGCTCGCCGCGGATTTCGGCTTTGACGCCAATCTCTTCCTGCGGCAGGTGCGGGACCGGAAATTTATTAAAACGCTGGGGTTGGAAGCACCCTCGCTGGAGGGCTATCTCTATCCTGATACTTACTTTGTCACCAGGGGGCAGGGTCTTGAGGCCGTGATATCAATGATGGTGCTGCGTTTTCAGCGTGTTGCCTCGGAAATTGTCAGGCAATATCAACCTGATACCTCTTCGGGGGGGCAAGCGCTCTCGCTGCACGAAATTGTCATCCTGGCCTCCATCGTGGAAAAAGAGACTGCCGTGGCAGCGGAGCGTCCCCTTGTTGCCGCGGTTTATCTGAACCGGCTGAAAAAAAGCATGAGGCTGCAGGCTGATCCGACGGTTATTTACGGCATTTCCGGTTTCAGCGGAAATCTTACCCGCCAGGATCTGCTGACTCCCTCTCCTTATAATACCTATGAAAAAAATGGCCTGCCAGCAGGTCCCATAGCCAATCCCGGCAGGGAATCGCTGGCAGCGGTAGTGCATCCGGCTGAGGTGGATTATCTCTATTTCGTTGCTAAAAATGACGGCACGCATCATTTTTCCTCGAGTTTGCCGGAGCATAACAGGGCAGTGTCTCGTTTCCAGAAACAGGAGAACGTCTCAGGAAATGAAGCTGGACTGGGAAAAAATCAGTAAAGCAAGGATTTCTCTTAACATCGTGTTCATGTTGTCAATAGTTTGAGCGGAGGCTTATCATGTCGAAGGTAGAATCAGGAAGGAAAGGAGCAATTGATACCGGCGAAAAGCTGCGCAACCAGCGTGGTTTTTCCCTTATGGAGCTTATGATTGTCATGGTCATCCTGGGGCTTCTGGCCTCCCTGGTTGGTCCGGCCATGTTTAAGAAGCTCGGCACGGCAAAACAGAAGACGGCAAAAACCCAGATCGGCATGTTGATGACGGCGTTGGATGCCTACCGTCTGGACATTGGCCATTATCCTTCCCAGCAGGAAGGCATGGAGGCCCTGGTGGTGAATCCGGGTGAAGAAAAATGGGACGGGCCTTATCTGAAAAAAGGCGTTCCCGCTGACCCGTGGGACAACGAATATCACTACCAGTATCCCGGTGAACATGGCGAGGTGGACATTTTCACTTTGGGCGCTGACAACAGGGAAGGCGGGGAAAAGGAAAATGGTGATGTGGGCAGCTGGGAATAACGCCGCAAGCACTATCCGGGAATTTTTCAAAAGCGCCCCACCCTGGGCGGAGTTGCGCGCCGCCAGGGTGTGAGCACCCCTTTTTTTAAGAAGGGGGCGGCAGTAAATGGCCGCGCCCCGCAAAGCAGGTCACTGTTCTTCGCTGCCCTTGTGGAAATCAATCTGCGCCTGGGTGGGATTCATGTCCGGATCGGCGATAATATTGATGACAACATTGTATTTCTGTTCGAGTTCCACCAGATCAGCCCTCTTCTGGTTCAGCATGTACTGGGCGATGGCCAGGGGAAAACGGCAGGTGATCTTCTCCGTTGTCCTTTTGACGGCGCCGGTATGAATACGGCGAAGCTGGGCCAGGGCCATGGTTTCAACAGAGCGCACCATGCCGAGGCCCTGGCAATGATCGCAGACGGTATAGCTTCCTTTCTGCACGGGGGGGCCAAGCCGCTGGCGTGAAATCTGCATCAGGCCGAATTTGGAGACGCGGCTGATATCCGCCTTGGCCTTGTCGTGTTTCATGCAGGTTTTGACCTTTTTTTCAAGTTCCCGTATGTGCTTTTTGTCGCGCATATCGATGAAGTCAATGACGATAAGGCCGCCAAGGTCTCTGAGCCGCAGCTGTCTGGTAACTTCTTCGGCGGCCTCCATGTTGGCCAGGAAAATTGTCTCCTCGAAATTCTTATCCTTGGAGGTGCGACCGGAATTGACGTCGACCGCGACCAGCGCCTCGGTGGGGCTGATAACGATGGAACCGCCTGATGGCAGGCTGACTGTAGGCTGGTAGATCTGCTCAATCTGCTCTTCAATCTGATAGAGATTGAAAATGGGCCGCGCCCCTTTATGAAGTCGCACCTTGGCCAGCCGTTGCCGGGCCGGCAGCAGATTGAGAAAGTTGACGACCTGCTCATAGGTGATTTGGTTGTCAACCAGTATTTCCTGGATGTCATTGGTAAAATGATCACGCAGGAAGCGGGCTGTCACGTCCTGCTCTTTATAGACCAGGGCTGGGGCCGGCATGGTTTGTCCGCGTTTTTTAATCTCTTTCCACAGGTTGAGCTGATAGCGGATATCCTGCATCAGGGAGGTCTTGGTCACATCCTTGCTGGCGGTACGCATGATGTAGCCGATCTCCTCGGGAAGATTGGCCGAATTGACAAGCTCTCTCAGTTTGCCGCGCAGGGACTCGTCTTCAATTTTTCTGGAGATGCCATGGCTGTCACTGCCGGGCATAAGAACCACGTAGCGGCCAGGCATGGAAAGATAGGTGGTAACACTCGCGCCTTTATTGCCCGTGGCCTCCTTGACCACTTCCACCAGCACCTCCTGCCCCTTTCTGATCACTTCCTGGATCTTCAGATCTTTCCAGTGGGTTGAGGCTGGGACATCCTTGCAGTAATACTCGGGATGAACATCCCCAAAGGGGAGAAACCCGTTGCGTTCAATGCCCATATCGACAAAAACGGCCTGCAGGTTGGGCTCGATGGCCGTGATGATGCCCTTGTAAATATTGCCTTTGGTCTGGGCGCTGGAGACGGTTTCCACATGGAATGACGTCAGTTTGCCGTTTTCAAGCAGGGCAATGCGGGCCTCTTCCGGTTCGTCGGAGTTGATGAGGAGTTTCAGGGCCGCGCCGCTACCGGTCTTCTCCTCTTCGTCCCTGTCTTCCTCTTGGTCAATATTTTTGGGAGCGGGTTTTGCTTTTTTTGCGGCTGCTCGTCTGGGCCGGGATTTTGGTTTTTTGGGACTTGGCTGTTTTTGGGCCTTTTCTTCCGGACCGTTCTCTATGTTTTTTTCTTCGCTCATGTTTTTCCTTCTGTTGTGCATAAACCGCCGGAAAGCGCTATCTGCCGTGGTGGTGGCAGGCTGTCCAAAAAATACAGAAAATTCGTCCCTGTTTTTTCGGACCTGGGAATAGGCGCTGTTTAAGCAGTATGCAATGTCTGATAATAAATTTTTCCCCTGTGCACCGAGCGGGCAATATCACCCCTTGCCGCCAGCTCTTCAAGGAGCCGGCCGGTTGAGTCACTGTCAAGATTTAAGGCCTCGCAGATATCTGTTTCAGTGCACGGTCGTCTTTGCAGCATTTCTAGTAATTCGTTTTTTTTGGCGGATCGCGCGTTCTCTCTCTTTCTTCGGAGGAAATCCGCTATAATCTCTACACTCCCCGGAAGCTGCCGGGCAATTTCCTGCAATTCCGCCTCCGGCAAGGGGTTGGCAAACTCTTCCAAAGGCGGGCGATCCACCGTGTTCAGCTGGATTTTCTCCGGTTTGATAAGGGCAAGGGCTTTTTTCAAGGCGGCAACGTCCGGCGCTGCATCGTTGATGCCTTTGGCGAGAAGGATCTCAAGCCACAGATGCCCTGTGAAACTTCCGGCAAACTCAATGAGCCCGTCTATGATATCTTGCAGACGAGCACATTGGGCCGGCCGGTTTATTTTACGAAAACTCTCTTCTCTGGCCGCATCAAGGGAAGGGATGACGATATCGGCACGTTGCAGATCCCGTCGCACATCTTCCTGAAACAGCAGGGAGCCGTTGCTGAGCACGGCAACCGGCACGGCGGTGACCGCCTTCAGATGATTGATGATTTCCCCGAGGCCGCTGTGCAGTGTCGGTTCCCCGCTTGCGGTAATGGTAAACACGTCAATGGGTTTCGCCTGCTGGGATGCGGCCAGAAAGGTATCGATTTCGGCGATGATGTCCGCTGTCGGCGTATATTCCTTTCTTTCACAGGTGAAAACCGTGGTCGGACCAACCTCGCAGTAAATGCAGTTGAAGTTGCAGATTTTTGCCGGAAGAAGATCGATGCCGAGTGACAGCCCCAGGCGACGGGAGTTGACAGGACCAAACAGATATTTCATTAAGAGAGAAACGTGTTCATGTTAACTTGATCTTAAATGCTAACGATTATGTATCCGCTGAAGTGAAGAGAGTGAAGAGCGACAGCCGCCTGTTACCTCAATACCTGAGCATTTACATAATTACACTTAAAAACAATCGGCACTTCTTGGCAAGAGAAAGTTTTGCCTTGACACGCTTTATTGCGAAACGGTAGTTTCAATAGTTTCATTAAACCAGGGCGGAAATTTTTTAAACAACACTAATGGTCTCGTAAAGAAGGAATCACCTATGCGAAGCGATGCTGTTAAAAAAGGATTGGCCAGAGCGCCACACAGGTCTCTGTTCAAGGCCATGGGTTATACAAACGAGGAGCTGCAGAGACCGCTGATCGGTATCGGTCATGCCCACAATGAGATTATCCCCGGCCATATTCATCTGGATAAAATAGTGGATGCGGTCAAGGCCGGGGTGCGCATGGCCGGCGGCACGCCGATTGCCTTTGCCACCATAGGGGTCTGCGATGGCATTGCCATGAGTCATACGGGCATGAAATATTCCCTGGCCAGCAGGGAGATTATTGCTGATTCCGTGGAGATTATGGGGCAGGCCCATCCTTTTGACGCCATGGTTCTTGTGCCGAACTGCGACAAGGTTGTACCGGGCATGCTCATGGCCATGCTGCGCTTGAATATTCCCGCCCTGATGGTGAGCGGCGGACCGATGCTCACCGGCCGCTTCCAGGGAAAGGACGTTCATCTGATCAGCGTTTTTGAAGGGGTGGGCCGGGTCAAGGCCAATACCATGACCATCGAGGAGTTAAATGAGCTTGAAGATGCAGCCTGCCCAAGCTGCGGTTCCTGTGCCGGCATGTTCACCGCCAACTCCATGAATTGCCTGACTGAAGCCCTGGGGCTTGCCCTGCCCGGCAACGGCACCATCCCGGCCGTGGCCGCGGCCCGGATTCGTCTGGCCAAGATGGCCGGCATGGCGGTCATGAATCTCTTTCATGAAGAGATCAGGCCAAGGGATATCGCCACCAAGGAGGCCTTTGAAAATGCCATGGCCGTTGATATGGCCCTGGGTTGCTCAACCAACACCGTGCTGCATGTGCCGGCCATTGCCTGGGAGGCGGGGGTTGAACTGCCGCTCGCGACCTTTAATGAGGTAAGCGGCAGGGTCCCCCATATCTGCAGCCTGATTCCGGGCGGACCCCATAGCCTGCAACAGCTTAACGAGGCCGGTGGGGTGCAGGCGGTCATGCGGGAGTTGTTGAATACCGAATCCGGTCTGCACCAGAATGTGAAGACCGTCACCGGCCATACCCTGGGAGAGAATCTGAACAGGGCAACGGTCAGGGATCGGGAGATCATCAGAAGCGTGGACAATCCCTATCATCAACAGGGTGGTATTGCCGTGCTCTATGGTAATCTGGCGCCGGAGGGCGCGGTGGTGAAACAGTCAGCCGTGGCCCCCGAGATGATGTGTCATCAAGGACCGGCCCGGATTTTTGATTCCGAGGAAGAGGCGCAGTCGGCTATTCTGGCCGGCAGAATCAACCCCGGGGATGTTGTGGTCATCCGCTACTGCGGGCCGAAAGGCGGGCCCGGCATGCCTGAGATGCTGTCGCCCACCTCGGCGATCATCGGCATGGGACTGGGCAAAAGCGTCGCCCTCATTACCGACGGACGCTTCAGCGGCGGCACCCAGGGCGCCTGCGTCGGCCATGTGTCGCCTGAAGCCGCGGACGGCGGCCCCATCGGCTTGATCAGGGAAGGGGAGACGATTGTCGTGGATATTACCGGTAAAACCCTGCACTGCGAAATTGATGAGGCGGAGATGTCCAGACGCAGGGAATCATGGCAGCCTCCACCCCCGAAAATCACCACTGGCTATATCGCCCGCTATGCCAGGATGGTTGGCTCCGGCAGTTCCGGGGCGATTCTCAAGTGATGGCATGAGAAAGCGACCCAGCAAGAAAAAAACAGCCACCCTGTTTGCAGTTTTGCTCTGTCTCTGGGCAGGGCAAGGCGAGGCGCGTGATCTGACGGCCGAGCCCTGGGAAATTACCGCGGACAGAATCACCCGCTTTACCAAGCCTGAAAGCGTTGAGGCCGAGGGGAATGTGGTGATGCGGCGTATTGACGACGATAGCCCGACCCCGCTTGTTATCAAGGCGGACTGGATGCGTTACAACGTTGAGGAAGGGCAGGTCCACGCCAGGGGCAATCTCTCCATGCAGTCGGCGGACCAGGATGTGGAAGCCCTTGAGGCTGTTTTTAATCTGAACAATGAAACCGCAAACCTCACGGACAGCACGCTTTTCGTGCCGGACTCCAATCTCCATTTTTCCGGCCATAAGGTGGAAAAGACAGGACCCATCACCTATCGTTTTGAAGGTGGCAATTTCACGACCTGCAAGGTGGAGGAGGGGAAAAGCCCACCCTGGAAATTCCAATCCGCCGAGGCTGTTTTTAAGGTGGAAAAGGTTGTTGTTCTGAAACATACGGTGCTGCGGGTCAAGGATGTCCCTGTTTTGTACCTGCCCTACATGGCTATTCCCGGAAACACCAAACGCAAGACAGGTTTTCTGCTGCCGGAGCTGTCCCAGTCGCGCCTGAGCGGTTCCGGTCTCATCACCCCTTATTTTATTGATCTGTCCCCCAGCAGCGATATGACCCTCTACCCCGGCTATCTGTCGAAACGCGGGGTGGTCGGCGGCCTGGAGTTCCGGTATGTCGCGGACGAGGATTCCAGCACCACCATCGCCACCACCTATATCCACGACAAAACCGCGGACACGGCCGCAGATGATTATAAGTCGGACGACTATCTGCGCACCGAGCATCACCGCTACTGGGTGCGCGGCAAGCTGGATCATGATTTTGGCGGAAGTCTTGTGGCCCGGGCTGATCTTGATCTGGCCTCCGACCGGGATTATCTGCAGGAATTCGGCAGGTTTGCCAATGGCTTTGACGACAGTGACAGCAGTTTTTTACGTAATTACAACCGCGGCCTGGAAGAGGAAACGCTGCCCCACCGCACCAGTCAGATGCAGCTGAGCAAATCATGGTCGTCCGCTTTTTTGGGCGGGCAGTTTGTCGGCATAAACGATTTGGCGGATAACCGGTCAGTGCCCAGTCAGGTGCAGACCTTACCGCGTCTTCTTTACAGCGGCGTGACGGAACTGGAAAAGTTGCCTCTCAGTTTGAGCTGGGACTCGGGCTATGTGCATTACTGGCGCGAGGACGGCGTCGGTGAGCAGCGGCTTGACCTGTATCCTCGCCTGACCGCCCCGCTTCCCCTGGGCCGGCTGGTCGAGGGCACCATAGGCAGCGGTCTGCGGGAGACGGTTTACAATATCGACTCCAATGGGGCATCCCGGTTTGACTGGGATTATGACAGTGAAAAGAACCGCGCGGCCTGGGATATCAACGCCAATATCGCCACCACCCTGGCCAGGGATTTTGCCTTCAACGCCGGCTCGGTTTCCCGCATAAACCATGCAATCCGGCCCGAGATCGATTATACCTTTATTTCCGTGGATAAGGAGGAGGTGCTGCCGGATATCGACGAGATTGACCTCTTCAAACGGTCCAATCTCCTGTCTTACGGCCTGAACAACTATTTCCGGGTGGCAGGCCTCAAGGATGACATGCCTTACAGCCGGTATATAGGCTATGTGAAGATTGAGCAGGGCTTTGATCTTCATGAAAATCAGCGGGATCTTTCCTCCCCTGATGACGAAAACCGCCCCTTTACCGATGTGCTCCTGAAGGTGAATGTCTATCCGTTGCCCCGCTGGCAGGCCAGATATGAGACGGCCTGGAGTGTCTACGGGGAAGGGGTGACCAAATATGATCTCTATTCGCGCTATATCTCGGAGGCCGGCGACAGCGTCGGCCTTGACTATCGCTATACAAAAGGCTCGGCGGTCAATCAGCTGAATGCGGAGCTGATAACCAGGCTCAGCGATACCCTTTTTCTGGAGAGCGATTTGAAACAGTCCCTGTCTGAAAACAGCATCACCGGCGCCTCGCTTGGCCTCATTTACCACCCGCAATGCTGGGCGGTGAAGTTTCTGGCCGAGAAGAATTCAGATGATGAGCGGCTGGCGGTCATGTTTTCGCTGGTTGGCCTGGGGCAGTCGCTTGGCTTTGGCTTTTCCGGGGATCTGGAGGGGGGGATGGACCTGGATACCGGCAGCGGTAGTTTTGATTTTGAACAGAAAAGGTAGGCTTTTGAGGCGTGATATGAACTACGATGTCTTTAATGGCGATGCCGACGGGATATGCGCCCTGCATCAGCTCCGTCTGGCCGAGCCCCGGCAGGCGACGCTCATTTCCGGGGTGAAACGGGACATCAGGCTGCTTGATAAACTGGCAGCCGACCCCGCCGTGCAGGGAGCGGCTATCACGGTGCTCGACATTTCCATGGACAGCAACAGGGAGCCGTTAACTGTTCTGCTGCGGAGAGAGAATAGTATAGTCTATGTTGATCATCATTTTGCCGGGGAGATTCCGGGGGTGAACAATCTCCGGGCGACCATCGATGCCGATCCCGATATCTGCACGGGGCTGATTGTTGACAGGCTGCTGGGTGGCAGGTTCCGGGCCTGGGGGGTGGTGGCGGCTTACGGCGACAACCTGCACGGGGCGGCGCAACGCGCTGCCGCGCCCCTTGGCCTTGCGGCGGGCGAGCCTGAGATACTACGGGAACTGGGGGAGTTGATGAATTATAATGGCTATGGCCGTGAGCCCGCCGACCTGCACCTTACTCCCCAGGAACTTTATCTGGCGGTCGCGCCCTACGAAAATCCTCTTGTTTTTTGCCGGGAATCCGGGGTGCTGCTCCGGCTGCGCAATGGCTATGCCGAGGATATGGAACGGGCCCGTTCCGTGGCTCCCGTGGCTGAAAGCGGGGGCGGGCGGATCTTCAACTTTCCCGACGTTGCCTGGTCCCGCAGGGTCGCGGGGGTGTTCAGCAATGAAAAAGCCCGGGAAATGGCGAACAAAGCCCATGCCTTGCTGGTCGACAATGGTGATCATACTTTTATGGTCAGCGTCAGGGCGCCTCTGGCCAATAAACAGGGGGCGGCCGCTCTGTGCCGGCAATTTCCCACCGGAGGCGGACGGGAAGCGGCGGCGGGCATCAACGCCCTGCCGGCGGCACAGCTTGACGACTTTGTCGATGCCTTTCGCCGAACCTGGTGATTTAAAAGAAAAAGGAGGCCTGCTCTATGGCTAAAACCATTTTTTCGCTGCTCATTGTTATGTTGTTGGCAATACCCCATGCCCCTGCCCTGGCGGAGGATGCCCAGCCGAAAGCCGCTGATCTTGTCAAGGACGGGCAGTTGATCGACCTGAGATCGGAGCGATACAAGGCCTTGTTTGACGAGCTGCGCAACAGCTATAATTTCAACCAGGAGGAGATTGACCGGCTCTTTGCCGGGCTCACCATCAAACAGCGGGTGCTGGAGCTCATGGACACCCAATGGGAAGCAAAGCCTTATTATCAGTATTATCCCCGCTTTATCACGCCGGAAGTGATTGCCGAAGGACGGGAAAAGCTGGCTCTCTACAAGAATCTACTCGATAAGGTTGAAAAGGAAATCGGGGTTGAGCGGGAAATCGTGGTGGCGATCTGGGGAGTGGAAACCCGTTTCGGCCAGCACAAAGGGTCTTTTAATCTTTTTCAGACCTTGAATACCATGTTTGACGCTTACCCCAGAAGGAGCAGCTTTTATCGCGAACAGCTTGTCCATTTCCTGCTGCTCTGCCGGGAAAATCATGTGGACCCGCTGACTGTTACCGGCTCCTATGGCGGCGCCTTCGGGCAGACCCAGTTTATTCCCTCAAGTTTCCGGGACTATGCCGTGGATTTTGATCAGGACGGCAATCGGGATGTGTGGAATTCCACCCCGGATATCCTGGCCAGTATTGCCAACTATCTGCACCGCTTCGGCTGGGTTTTTCGCGCCCCCATCTATTACGAGATCGGCCTCGGCCTGAAAAGCCCCCGGCTGGAAGAAGCCCTGCAAAAGGGGAGAAAGGGGTTTGTGCCCGTGCAGGATGTCGCTCAGCTGCAGGGGCTCACCCTGCCGGCATCGCCTGCCGGCAAAGAGGTGACCATTGTCGGTCTGGAGCTTGAAAACGGCGGGATGCGGTATGTGGCCGGCTATCCGAACTTTCAGGCCATCACGGCGTGGAACAATTCAAACCGCTACGCCATGGCGGTAACGGAGCTGGCCGAGAGATTTCGCAAGTAAGCCTGTTAAGCGACCACAAGCTACAGGCAGTCACCAAGGGATGGGCATGATGGATTCACCATGCCCACCGCCAGGACAGAGGGGCAAGGCCGAAGGACGTTGTGAAAGATAACAGACGTTACAAGACGGCGGCAGGATGTTTTGCCCTGCTCGCCGTGGGAACCCTGCCCACCCTGTTTGCCAATCCCGCTGAGTATTTCATGGGGCTCGGCTTCTGTCTCATCTTTTCCATCGGCATCGCCATGGCGCTGGTTTAGGTATTTAGAGGGTTAGGCTGTAGGGGTTTAGGGTGCGGAAAGGCCAGTACCTGTACCTAACAGCCTACAGCCTAATAACCCCCCCCTATTTTTTCCCCATCGTTTTGCTGCCGCTGACGAGATCGTCAACCACGGATGGATCGGCCAGGGTGGAGGTATCGCCGAAGTCATCCTGACCCGCCGCAATCTTGCGGAGAATCCGGCGCATGATCTTGCCGCTTCTCGTCTTGGGCAGTCCCGGAGAGAACTGGATGATTTCCGGGGTGGCAATGGGGCCGATTTCCTTGCGCACCCATGTGCGCAGAGCCTGACGCAGCTCGTCGGAAGGTTCGATTCCCGTTTTTAAGGACACATAGGAGTAGATGGTCTGTCCCTTAATCGGATGGGGGGCGCCGACAACGGCCGCCTCGGCAACCGCCTCGTGGGCCACCAGGGCGGATTCGATTTCCGCTGTGCCGAGTCTGTGTCCGGAAACATTGATGACGTCATCGAGCCGGCCCATGATCCAGTAGTAGCCATCCTTGTCACGGCGCACCCCGTCTTCCGGATCATAGATGCCCGCATATCGCTCAAAATAGGTTTTCTTGAAACGGGCCGGGTCGCCGAATACTCCCCGCAGCATGCCGGGCCACGGTTTTTTCACCACCAGATGTCCGCCTTCGTTCACCCCGGCCGACTTGCCGTTTTCGTCATAGATGTCAACATCGATGCCGGGCAGGGGCAGGGTTGCCGAGCCCGGCTTCAGGGGGGTGGCGTAGGGCAGGGCTGAAATCATGATGCCGCCGGTCTCGGTCTGCCACCAGGTGTCGACAATCGGCAGTTTGCCCCCGCCGATATGGCTATGGTACCACATCCAGGCCTCGGGGTTGATCGGCTCGCCGACGCTGCCCAGCAGACGGAGCGAGGTGAGGTCGTGTTTTTCGGGCCACTGCGCGCCTTCGCGCATCAGAGCCCTGATAACGGTGGGCGCGGTATAGAAAATGTTCACCTTGAATTTTTCCACGACTTTCCAGAAGCGATCCGGCCCGGGCCAGGAGGGTACGCCCTCAAACATCAGCGAGGTGCCGCCCAGGGCCAGGGGTCCGTAAAGGATGTAGCTGTGACCGGTAATCCAGCCGATATCCGCGGTGCACCAGTAAACGTCATCGTCCTTCAGGTCAAAAACCCACTGGCAGGTATGGGCCGCGTAGGTGAGATAACCGCCGGTGGTGTGGACAACTCCTTTCGGTTTACCGGTGCTGCCGCTGGTGTAAAGGATAAAGAGGATGTCTTCCGCGTCCATGCTTTCAGGCGGACAGTTGTCGGTAAGGTCGGCGGCGTTCATCTCTTCGTGCCACCAGATGTCGCGTCCTTCCTTCATGGCGACCGCGTTGCCGGCCCGTTTGACCGCGATGCAGGTTTTGACGCTGTCGCATTCCTCAAGGGCCTCGTCGGCATTCGGTTTGAGCGGGATGGTCTTGCCACCCCGGAGAACGGCATCCGCGGTAATGAGCACCTTTGCTTCACAGTCCTGCACGCGGCTGCGCAGGCTGTGGGCGGAAAACCCGGCAAAAACCACGGAATGGATGGCGCCGATGCGGGCGCAGGCCAGCAGCGAGATGGCAAGTTCGGGGATCATCGGCAGGTAAACGGCAACACGGTCACCTTTTTTGACCCCGTATTTCCTCAGGACATTAGCAAAACGGCAAACCTCGCGGTGCAGCATCTGGTAGGTGTAGATGCGCACATCTTCTTCCGGCTCGCCTTGAAAAATAATGGCTGCCTTGTTGCGGCGGCCGTTTTTCAGGTGACGATCAAGGCAGTTGTAGGAAATATTGAGCTTGCCGCCCTGAAACCATTTGATTTCCGGTTTATGCAGGTCTGCCTCCAGAACCTTGTCCCATTTTTTGTCCCAACTGATCAGCTGTTCCGCACGCTCGGCCCAGAAGCCTTCCGGATCCTCCATGGATCTCTTGTAAATGGCCCGGTATTCGTCCATGCTTTTAACATAGGCGGTAGCCTGGCCGGCAGCGGGCGGATTGAAAATCCTGTCCTCTGTCATTAAGCTTTCAATTTTAGTTTCTTCAGCGCTCATAGTGTCTCCCTGAAAAATTGCTTTGATTTGATGCTAAGGAAAAAATCTCCACCTGTTTATTTTTTTTACGGTTCATCATGATATGAAAAATACCGGTAAACTTACCGAAGGTAGAGGTACCTAGGAATTGCTTCCGTTTGATAACCAATGGCGTTACGTGAGGTCAAGCTAAAAAAGAGATAAAGCGGTCTTTTTCCGTTTTTTTTTGAATTTGTCCGATTGTTTTATGCTGAATGAAGTGATTTCCGCTGTCAAGGGGAAAATTTCTGATATACTGACTGGTGAGTAGGGGGGGAGATTTTGGAGCTGGGAGTGTGGATGTGAAATTTTTAGGCAGCCGGGCAATTATGTGGTGTGCCGCCGTTAACCTTTGCCTTGCGGGGGTATTGTGGCCATGGCCGGCGTCCCGCGCCGGGAGCCAGGGATCGGCAGTCTGTGACGGGGCCCTGGCGCCGGTGGCGGAGAACGCCATTCCTCTGTTTGCCGATGATACAAACCTGGATGATCTGCAAGGAAGTGTGAACAGAAGTATAGCCGTTCTGGCGCAAATCGACAGCGAGAAACGTTTTGCCGTGTGCGGCCGGCTTTATTCCGCCGGCTGGCTGCGGAAATCCATGGAAACAGTTGCGCAGGGAGCGGTAACGCACACGGATCAGGGAAATTTTCAGAAATTTCTTGTTGAAAATTTCCGGATCTGCCGGGCAACAGGCAGTGATGGCGACGGGCGCATGCTTGTGACCGGCTACTATGAACCGTTAATGAAGGGCAGCCTTGTCAAGGAACCTCCTTTCCTTTATCCTCTTTATCAGGTGCCGGCTGATCTGATCGTTCAGACCGGGCAATCCGGGGGAGAAGAGGTGGGGCGCCTGGAGGATGGCCGGTTTGTCCCTTACCGGACAAGGGCGGAGATTGAGAACAGCCATCTGCTGCAAGGTCAGGAGCTGCTCTATCTTGCCGATCCCCTGGACGTTTTTATTCTGCATGTGCAGGGTTCAGGGACAATCATGCTCCCTGACGGCTCTGCCAGGAAAGTGCATTATGGCGCCAGCAACGGCAGGAAGTACCGGAGCATCGGCCGTTTGCTGGCGGACCGCGGCGCCATACCCCTGGAAGAGGTGACCCTGCCGGGGATAATCTCCTATCTGCGCGCCCATCCTGATGAAATGCAATCCGTCCTTCATCATAATGAAAGATATGTCTTTTTTTCCCTTCTGCCTGAGGCCGGAGGGGCGGAGCAGCAAAACAGCGGTCCGGCGGGCAGCATGGGGCAGCCTTTGACCGCCGGGCGATCGCTGGCCGTGGACCGCGCTTGTTTTCCCGCGCCTCTGCTGGGCTATCTGCGGACGGATAGCCCTCTGTTTGACCAGCAGGGCCGGCTGACGGGATGGAAGCCGTTGCGCCGTTTTGTGGTGAATCAGGACAGCGGCGCCGCAATTCAAGGGCCGGCGCGGGTAGATCTCTTCCTGGGCGGCGATGAGTATGCGGCCAGGGCCGCGGGTTTGATGAAGCAGCAGGGTGAATTGTATTTTTTTATTTTAAAAGAAAGGCAGGAGGCAGAAGGAAGAGGGCTGGAGTAAGGCGGCGGATAGCGAACAACGTGAGGCTTCGAACCATTGCCGCCGATTTACCCACAGCTGAACCCCTTCAGCCTGCAGCCTGTATTGCGAGGCCAGCATGAAACAGCCGGAAATTGATTACTGGATTGCCTGTATGCTCGAAACCTATACCAATGTTTCGGATCTTAATGTGACGGTGGGTAAGCCCCTGCAGGTGGAAACCTCGGGGGTGCTTGCTCCTGTGAGGGTAACGCCGGATGTGCCGGAAATCACCCCTTTTCAGGCCGAGGTTTTTGCCTTGAATATCATAAGCGGCAACAAAAGGTTGCTTAAGGACCTGGCCGCAACCGGCTCCTGCGATCTTTCATACTGGCTGGGGAAAAAGGCCAGGTTCAGGGTCAATGTCTTCTCCCAGAAGACCAATCTTTCCACGGTGCTGAGAAAGCTGCCCACCGTGATCCCGACCATCGAGAGTCTGAACCTGCCGCCGGTCATGAACAGCATGTCCGATGAGTTGAACGGCCTCATTCTGGTGACCGGGGCCACCGGCTCCGGTAAATCAACGACCCTGGCGGCCCTGCTCAATAAGATCAACCATGAGCGGGCGGTGCACACGGTCACCCTTGAGGACCCCATCGAGTTTGTCCATCCGCACTTGAAGGCCACCTTCAACCAGCGGGAGCAGGGCAATGATTTCGACACCTTTGCCAACGGCCTGCGGGCCGCCTTGCGTCAGGCGCCCAAGGTCATCCTGGTTGGCGAGATGCGCGACCGGGAAACCATGGAGATCGGCCTTACCGCCTCCGAGACCGGCCATCTGGTGCTCAGCACCCTGCATACGGTGGACGCCGGGTCCACCATCAACCGCTGTCTGGGCATGTTCGAACATGATGAACAGCCCCAGATCAGAAACAGGCTGGTTGACACCATCCGCTGGATTATCTGCCAGAGGCTGCTGCCCAAGGTAGGGGGCGGGCGGGTTGCCGCCTTTGAGATCCTGGGCATGAACCTGCGGGTGCGGGAAGTCGTTTTGAACGGGGAGTCGGAAGGAAAGACTTTTTATGAGATTATTACCGACGGAACGGCCATGGGCATGACCACCTTTGACCAGTATATCCTGCAGCTTTATGAAAAGGGGTTGGTGACGGAAGAAACAGCCATGGGCTATTGTTCACGCCGGAGCGCCATGGGCCGGGGGCTGGATATGATCAAGTCAGCCAAGGGAGAAATCACCTCGGGTATTACCGGCCTCAGTATGGAGGAAGAGGAAAAAAATAAATATGACGCTTTTTCAGGTAGATAGACTGTAGCCTTTTAGGTTGTTGGCATGCTCCATGCCAAACATGCCACGCTCGGAGCGTTTACGGCAGCCTACAACCTAAAGACCTATGCGGCTAAAATGAAAGAGGAAAAAAATGATCTCTGCATGTCCCAACTGTGGGAAACCATTCAATCTGACCGAAAGCCAGCAGCAGAAAATTGAGTCCGCCCTGGCCGCTCTGCCCGCGGGCAAGTCTCTCAAGTTTAACTGCCCCCACTGCCAGCAGCCGGTTGAGGTGCATCGGCAGGGGCAGCCCGAGGGAGCCAAGACCCAGGCTCCGGCAAAACAGGGCGGCGCGGGACGCCACAAACATCCGGACCCGCCCGGTCCTCCGGACCGTACCTGGCTTGAGCGAGGGGATCTGGGCAGCGCCGAGGTGCTGGAGGATGTGCCCCAGGTCATGATTCTCATTAAGGATGAGGCGCTGCAGGCCGACATCCGCCAGATTTTTGATGACATGGGCTATAAGGCCGTGGTGCCGCGCAGCGCTGAAGACGCCTTGGAGCGGATGCGTTTCGTTAATTTTTCCGCTGTCGTCATGCACTCCGCCTTTGAGGGCAGCCTGGCTGCTTCGACCATTCACGCCCATCTCCAGACCATGGCCATGCCGAGAAGAAGATATATCTTCTATGTGTTGATCGGGCCGGAGTTCCATACCCTTTATAATCTGGAGGCCCTGACGAGCAGCGCCAACCTGGTGGTAAACGAAGCCGACCTCTCCGCCTTTCCGCTCATATTAAAGAAAGGATTCCGGGATTATGACGAGCTGTTCGGCCCCTATCTTGCGGCCTTGGAGGCCTTGGGGAAGAAGTAGGGGAAGGGGTTGATGGGGAGTGGCTGATGGCTGATGGCAAAAAAAGGCAGGCGGGTTGCCCCGCCTGCCCTTGTTGTTTCAGAGTTTTGCAACCCCGATTATTTACGGAAGAGTGACACTCAGATCCGCATCTTCAGCAGGTGTGAAGCTGGTGCTGATATGAGCGGAATCTACAATCTCAACACGGATACTGTAGTTGCCGCTTTTTGTGTAGGTATGCTCTACGCCTGCGGTGAGAGCCATCGCATCGTTCACTGCGGTGCGTTTTCTGTCGCCCCAGTAAATGTAGGCCTTGACAGGAGTGGGGTTCTCAGGAATCGCAATCGGCGGAATTGCAGCCGTCAGTGTCACGGTTTTGGTTGCAGCGTTAACCGTCTTGGTAAAGTCGGCTTGAACTGAAGGATTCTCGACGATGATGGCTTTAGCCGTCACCGCTTCAGCTCTGGTTTCGCCGGTTACGCTGTTTGTCACCCGTGCCACGGCCGGATAGTCGCCCTCTGTAGCATACTCAACGACCACGGTGCCGGTGCCGTTGCCGCCAACAATCCCTTGTGCGGCGTCGTCACCAAAGGTGCCGTCGTTGTTGACATCCCATGAGAAAGTACAGGGGTCGGTAACCGTCACGTCAGGTTCGCTTTCGATCGCGGCCGGCTCCATGTGGGTACAGGTAGAACGGCTGGCGTCCAGTGTAACCGTCAGGTCTGTATTCGCGCTGGACAGGGCGCTGAGCTGAGCGGTAACGCTCACTTCGCTGGCCAGCTCGGCCTTGTTGGTGGTGGAGAAGCCGTAGGAGCCGTGGCAGGTGTTGGCTGAACAGGTGCCGGGGTTGCCCAGCGGATCCGGGGTGTAGGTAAAGGCTACCTGCACGCCGTTTTTGTCCAGCAGACCGGTTGCCGCGGAGACCAGGTTGTAGTCGATGCCGCCGCTGCCGTTATCATGACAGTTGGTGCACTTGCCGAAGCCGGTACTCACGTGGCGGTTATGAACCGCATCGACACGGTTGTTCAGGTAGTCCACATACTGGGTCCGGGTGGTAACCACGCCACCCTGGGTGGTCTGGATCGGCACCCGCAGAGTGGTTTCCCACAGGGCCTCGGAAAGATCGATGTTCCGCAGTGAGCTCGCGCCCCTGGCGACGAGAGCGATGGAGCGATTGTCGCCTTGCGACGGCTTGGCATACAGGGTCGGATGGAAGTCGCTCGGCTGCGTGCCGTTCACCATGGTTAATGGTACGACATCGCTGGCTGCGTAGGTAAAGTTCAGGTCGCGCCCCTTCAGCTCGTAGGGGCCGTTGTAAAAGCCCTTGTCCGCGCCGTGGCAGTCGGTACAGCCGCCCGCGCCCCAGGCAGAACTGGCCGGGTTGACGTTGTGGTTGACCTTGAACATGACGCCCATGAAATTGAGCTTCAGGGTGGCGCCGGTGACGTTGATGCCGACGGTGGGCAGGTAAGACATCATCGCCTGCCGCTGGGCTTCAATTTCGGCTGCCGTAATGGTGCCGTCCTCGGTCAAGGCATGCAGTCCCACCGTCTTATTGGCGTCACGGATATGGGACGGGTTAACCGCGTCCATGCCGCCGGCCTGGCCGTCGGCATTGATGTCAACGCCGGTGTCGGTCTTGTCGCGCCAGAACATGGTGGTCAGGGCATTGGCCTTGATCAGCTTGCCACCCTGCCAGGCCAGGGCCAGGTTGTCCTCCATGGTCCGTTCCACATAGAGATTCTCGTGATCGGTGAGGCGGCCTTCCTCGTCAGCGCCGGTGCCGTCAACCATGGCGCCGCCGGTGCCCCACTCGTACAGGCTGTGATTACCCGAGCCCGCGGCCGGGGCCGGGCCGTGGCCCAGTTTGCGCACATGGCAGCCGGAGCACTCGATTATGTCGAGATGGCTCTTGTCTTTCACTCCAGCCACACCGGACTGCAGAATCACGGAGGTCAGGCCCAGGGCCTCGTGCTTGGCAGTCGGGTCAACCGCGCCGTATCTATCGTAGGTTTCAGTGGCGGGTGCGGGCTTATGGCAGCCGGCGCAATTCTTGGTTGCTGTCCCGTCATTGTTATTCCACAGGGAACTGTAGGGGGCAACACCCTTGGCCGGGTCATGGCCGAGGGCGGTATTGGCCGCGCCGGTCCAAGTGCCGGGCACGGTACCTTCGCCCAGAATAGCGGTCATGTTTTGACCGTCATTTCTTTCGTGGCAGCCCATGCAGCCGATGGCGCCGTGGACGTCGGCCTCGTAGGGCACGCCCCAGTAATCGCCGCGTTTCTTCCAGTCAACGGCGTGCATATCCATATGACAGGTAGAACAATTTTCGCTTGGTGGAGCGCCCATGATGCGGCTTGAGACAAAACCGCTGAGTACGAGACGGTCATCGGCGGGATTGCCGGCTGTGCCGTTGTCATCGACAACCACCGCAGTCGGGTCATAAGCGACGACGGTACCGCTTGTGGCGGTTCCCAGGCCGGCGCCGGTTACGCGGGAGGCATCAAACTTGCCTTTGCGTATGGCCTCGGTTCTCGCTTCCCAGGAGAAACCTTCCATGTGGCACATGAGGCAATCCATCTCCAGAACGCCGGTTTGGCTATAGTCCTGGCTCAGAACCTCGCCGGTTACGCCATCCTCATTCTCATCATACTGATCGATGAAGTTGTTCCAGACGTTGTACCCGCTGAATGTCGCATCGCGCAGTTCGGTGCGTGGGGTCGTGGCGAGATTGGTGCCCGGCACTTTCGGCAGATACTCCATGGCGCCGCCGCCGACATGGCACTCGGCGCAATCGCGCATCATGCCGGCCATGGAGAGGTCAACTCCGGCCTTGAAGGATGCTTCGCTGCCGTAATCGTAAGGCGCGCTGAAGTCAACCGGATTGACGTTCTGTGCCCTGATGGTTCCTGTGGACTTGATGTAGAGATTGGTCGTGCCATCCGTCAGACTCAGTCTGTTGCCTGCGTCGTTAACCAGGTAGTCGACGCCTGCGTCATAGGCGCTGTTGCTGTTTGTGTCTTCATAAAAACCGGGAGAAGCCGGGGTAGCGCCTACGTTCGGGTAAAGTCTCGCCAACTGACGAGAGGAAGGCGGTCACCATTTTCCCACATGGCCCGGGGACGACACCCAGGGTTTGCCATTGGCTGCCTCGGCGTTCCAGGTGCCGTTTTTGTAGGGGTTAAAGCCAAAATGCTGATTGGCGCCGAGCTGGGCATGGTAGGAATGCCGCTCAATGGCGTTGTAGTCATGGCATGTCCCGCAGGTCTGTTTGGCGCTGTAGGCAGCGGTGCTTCCCGGCGCTAAAGCAGCGCCGTCCGCATCTTTTAGGACGATGGGATCTGTGTGAGCTGCAAAAGCCTGGCTAGCCATCATCAGGGCCGCGGCGGCTATAGCGCTTGTCACCAGAGCGTTTTTATAGCATTTTTTCATTTTTCCACTCCTTAGCTAACTATTGTTAACTTCTTCATTGGTCTCATTCTTGCCGGGCTGTGCACAACGGCTTGGGGAAACCGTCAAACTCAACACGAACAGCCGGCAAAAATTTCATTCTTGTAACACGCGTTAAAAGTTGGGGAAACTTTGCCAGATGCTACAGCAAAGGGTGTGCCGTGGTGGAAAAGTAATTGGATAATAGTGCTCAATGGAAAATTTTTGGCTAAATATATTTAGCAGATCGGCAGGTTAGATGATCATAATTTTTTTACGGATTTTTGACGTAAGCTCGGGTGGTTACAACGTGGTATAGCCGGCAAGGGTGGCGAGATGGGGGAAATCGCCCGCTTGAGTGGGTCGTGTTACCCAATCAGGGGTTGTTTGGGTGAACTGCCCAATTTATTGGGGGAGGGATTTTGGCTAAAACCTAAAGACATTTAGTTTTTCACGAAAATTACCAGATTTCGCGTGGCCCCGCTAAACGGCAGGGTAAGCGGGACAAGCCTTTGCAGGGTATAGGGGCTGGCCGGGTCAGCCCGCCACCGGCTGATTTCCTCCTCTGCTTTCGGCCCCTTCATGCAGATAACGATGCCGCCGGTGGGGCTTAAGGGAGCGGTGAGTTCAAGAAATTCCCCGATGGTGGTCAGCGCCCGGCTGGTGATACAGGGAAAGGTTGCCGGCTGGCTGCCCTTCGAGGGCTCAAGGCGTTCTTCGCGGATGTCGACCTGCCCAAGTCCCAATGTTCTGACCATATGCCGGAGAAAGGCGGCCCGCTTGGCCCGGGGCTCGATCAGGGTCAGGCGGAGCTCGGGCAGGACGGACTTGACAACGAGGCCGGGAAAACCGGCGCCGCTGCCCACGTCAAGCAATTCACTTTTTTCTCCGCCAGGCAGGTGGGGCAGCAGGGTGAGGGAATCGAGAAAGTGGCTTTCGATGATTTCCTGCTCCGAAGCCTGGGCGATGAGATTCATCTTCCGGTTCCATTTGCCGAGTTCCGTGCAGTAGCGAGCCAGCCGGTCTAAGCCCTCCCCGCTGACCCGGAGGTTCAGTGTCGCGCAGCCCTGCTCCAGGATCTCTCTGAAATTTGTGGGTCTCATCACTGCTCCAGGTCAAGTCCGGGGCGGCAAGGGTTTGCCGCCCTGCTTCCGGCTTTCCTTTTCAAGCCGCACCGAAACGGAACGGGCATGGGCGGTGAGTCCCTCAAGATTGGCCAGGTTGACGATGTGCGGGGCGTCGGCCAGAAAGGCCGCCCGCGAACAGGAAATCAGGCTGCTTTTCTTGAGAAAGGTCTCCACGCCCAGGGCGGACGAGATGCGGGCCGTACCCATGGTGGGCAGCACATGATTGGGGCCGGCTACGTAATCGCCGCAGGCCTCGGGGGAATAATCCCCAAGGAAGATGGCCCCGGCATGCTGGATCCTCGGCAGCCAGGAAAAGGGGTCGGCAACCATCAGTTCCAGGTGTTCGATGGCAATGTCGTTGGCGATATCCATGGCCTCATCCAGGCTGGCGCAGACCAGAATCGTGCCGCGTTCGGCAAGGGAGCGGCGGGCGATATCGGCCCGGCTGAGCAGCACAAGCTGTTTTTCCAGTTCGACCACGGTCTGCAGGGCGATGTCCTGGTCCGTGGTGACAAGAATGGCCAGGGCCTGGGGATCATGCTCGGCCTGGGCCAGCATGTCGGCGGCGATAAAGGCTGGTTTGGCCGTGTGATCGGCGACAATGAGCACCTCGCTTGGTCCGGCGATCATATCGATCCCCACCTTGCCTGAAACCTGACGTTTGGCCTCGGCCACATACTGGTTGCCGGGCCCGACGATGACATCCACCGCAGGAATGATCTCGGTGCCGAAGGCCAGGGCGCCGATGGCCCAGGCGCTGCCTGTCTTGTAAATCTCCGTGATGCCGGTTTCCTGGGCCGCCACCAGCAGGGCCGGGTTTACCTTGCCCTCGGCGTTGGGAGGCGTGACCATGACCCGCTGACTAACCCCGGCAATGGCAGCGGGAATGCCGTTCATCAGCACCGAGGAGACCAGGGGCGTTTTCCCTCCCTGACCACCCGGCACGTACAGACCAGCCGAGGCCACCGGCCGCACCAGCCTGCCGGTGATGGTGCCGTCGTCGCGGGTCATGATCCAGGACTGCTCCATTTCCCGCGCATGGAAGGCCCATATCCGTTCCTTGGCCAGCCGCAAACTTTTCATCAGATCCGCGTCCATATTCCGGTAGGCATCTTCCAGTTCGGCGGGGGAGACCTGGAGCTGTTCCCTGGTCATGTTTGGTGCGTCGAATCTGCGGGTGTACTCAAGCAGGGCCTCGTCGCCTCGCTCCCTGATGGCGTCAAGGATGGCGGTCACGGCCTGACGGCAGGCCGGATCAGCCAGCTGAAAACGATAGGCCAGCTCTCCCAGCCGCTTCCTGCCCGGAGCGGAAGTTGTAGCTGCAGGGGTAATAATCATTTGTCACCTCAAAGTTGATGGCTAAGCACAAAAATACCCTGAAGGGCATAAATCCGATCTACTGCGTTGCGGCGGGATCGCGAAATGCTCGACGTATCATTTGTACGCCTCCGCTTTCGCGACACCACCGCGCCTTGTCTATCGAACTTTTGTGCTTAGCCATCCAGATACTTTTTACGAGTTCATCAAAGTTAAAAAAAAGCTGTAGCTGTTAAGGCAGTCGTGAAAAGCCAACATCATTTATCTATACCTTATGCCGTTGCGGGCGGCAAGGGGTTGCCGTAGCTACTTTAGCCATCAGCCTACTCCCTTTTGCCTTCTCCCTTCCTTTTGCATTCAACATCCTTGCTGTAATTCCGGTAAGCCGGATCATTATATTCCTGATGGCATTCCAGGCAGAGGCCGACGCGCAGAATGCGGGCCAGCTCCTCCTGGTTAAAGGGGCGAAGCTCTGGCCGGGAGCTCTTCTGCAGCGCTGTGCCGTCAATGGTCACAAAACCGTCCAGGGGCGGGGTTTGGCCGGCCTCGGTGCCGAGGCCCTGATCCGTCCCGGCAAAATGCCAGGTCCCGTTTTCCAGCCAGGCCGTGCCCTCGCCCAGACCAAGCACCTTGGTGGACTGGTGGCATTCCCGGCAGCCGCGACCCTTGGTCTGGGTGGTATGGGGGTTGATGGCCGCCATGGTCAGGCTGTTGAACTGCTTATCAGGTTTGCCCTTTTCGTCGGTCAAGGTGACAATGTCCTGGCAGCCAGGCGTGACAATGACCACCTTATCATTCCAGAGGGCCAGCATCGGTCTTTCATAGCGCAGATAGGAACGTCCCTCGTTCCACCAGCCCGGCGTCTCCTTCAGGGTCAGCTTGTCCAGATGGGTTTCGGTCATGTCGCGTTTGACGTGGCAGCCGTAACACTGGGGAACCCAGGGGGAATGGCAGGCCTCGCATCCCACCCGCTTATGTCCGCTGAAATCGCAGACCCCTGCTTTCAGAGGTTTCAAGGGGTGTTTTTTGGCGGTGAGTTTGTTGACAAGCAGCCATGACTCACCTTCCTGCTTGATATTGTTCAGCTGTTCGTTCTTGCGGGTCCGTCCCGGTGGAAGCGGGAACTCGCTGCTCTGGGCCGAGCCGCCATGGCAGGTGGAGCAGCTGATTTCCAGCTGCTGCTCGTAATGGGCATAATTTGTGCCGTCGCCCATGATCTCGTTTCTGGTGTGGCAGTCGATGCAGGCCATGCCGCGCTGGTAATGGATGTCCGGTGGCAGATCAAGATAAAAGCGGTCGCCCGGCAGTCTTTTTTCCGACATGTCGCCGTTTTTGTAAGGGGTGCCGTAGTTTTCGGACTCGTAAACGCCGGTGTAGGAGATGCCGATCCTGCCGCTGCGGTTATGGCAGCGGACACAGTGGGCCACCGGAATTTTTTTGATGATCAGCGGGTGAATTTTCTTTGCCGCCTCCTCGGAGAGATTGGGGTCCCTGATAAAGTGGCAGGCGGTGCAGCCCCCGCCTTTTTCCCCGAAAAATCCGGGCAGATCCCCTTTCTGCTTCCAGAGATGACAGGTAGCGCACAGCTTGCGGTAATAGTCCAGGGCGAGCGAGGTCTGGCCGCTGTTCAGGAGTTGCTCCACCGAATAGTCGCCGTTCTGGTCCGGGGCCTCGCCCCAGTAATAAAGCAGGGTGGCCAGGATGCCGCGGTTGGTGGCCATCAGGGAGTTCTTCACCTTTTTTACGTCTGCGGCATGGCAGCCCTCGATGCCGCAGGTTTTCTCAACGAGCCGCAGATCGCCCGGGTTTTTGACAATCCCCGCATGCGCCTTTTCTTTGTCAATGGCCAGGGAGTCGCCCAGATGGCAGGGAGAGCAGCCGATCACCAACCGGTCATGGGCGCTATCGAGCTTTTCCGTGGTGTGGCAGGAGAGGCACATTTCCACCCGGCCCGAGGTAGTCTGGAAAAGCCTGTCGGGGCGTGTGGTCATGTTTTCCCGGATGACCAGCAGCAGAACGGTGAGCAGGAGAAAGAGAAGGGCAAGCCTGGAAGAGGACATGTTATTCCCTGAATTTCTGGGCAATGGGATAGCGGCGGCCGAAGCCGAAGGCCTTGGAGGTGACTTTCAACCCCATGGCGGCCTGGTGCCGCTTATATTCATTGCGCTTGATGCGGCGGACGATATCCTCCACCATGTCTCGAGCATACCCCCGGGCGACGATGTCTTGAATGGTGGCATGTTCCTCCAGGTAGGCCCGCAGGATGGGATCGAGCATTTCGTAAGGAGGCAGGTCATCCTGGTCTTTCTGGTCCGGGGCCAGCTCGGCGCTGGGGGCTCTCGTGATGGTCCGCCAGGGAATGATTTCCTTTTCCCGGTTGATAAAACGGGCCAGGGCATACACCATCTGCTTGGGGACATCGGCAAGCAGCGACAGGGCGCCGGCCATATCGCCGTACAGGGTGCAGTAGCCCACCGCCATTTCCGATTTGTTGCCGGTGGAGAGCAGCAGGGCGCCGAACTTGTTGGCCAGGGCCATGAGCAGGGTGCCGCGGATGCGGGCCTGGATGTTCTGCTCGGTCACATCCTCGGCAAGACCGCTAAAAAGGGGGGACAGGGTGTGAAGGCAGGAGGTGAAGATGCCCGTGATGGGGACGGTTTCAAGCCGGATGCCCAGGTTTCCGGCCAGCGTTGCCGCGTCTTCAATGCTTTCCCTGGAGGTGTATGGCGAAGGCAGGGCGATGCCCATGACGTTTTCAGGGCCCAGGGCCTGGCAGGCGATGGCGCAGGTCAGGGCCGAATCGATGCCGCCGCTCAGTCCCAGCAGAACCCTGGAAAAACCGCATTTTCTGATGTAATCCCGGCAGCCCATGGCCAGGGCCTGATGGATGAGGCCTGTTTCATCCTCAAGTTCAGTGGTTCCGGCCGGGCAGAGATTTTCCGTGTCAACAACCAGCATGTCCTCGACAAATGAGCCGGCCTGATGGCAGAGCTGCCCGTTTTTGCCAAGCACCAGGCTCGCGCCGTCAAAAAGCACCGAATCCTGGCCGCCGACCTGATTGACATAGACAAGTGGTACGGCATATTTGCGGCAGAGCTGGGAAAAAACTGTCCGCCGCAGCTGTTGTTTGCCCTGGGTAAAAGGGGAGGCGGCAATATTGATGAGCAGATCGAGCCCGGCAAGGTTCAGGTCAGCCACCGGATTGGCCTGATAAAGGGGGTGGGGAAAACTGTCCTCATCGTTGAAGATATCTTCGCAGATGGTGATCCCCAGGCGCAATCCCTTATAAAAGAAGGGCTCACTGGCCAGACCAGGTTCAAAATAACGGGATTCGTCAAAAACATCATAGGTGGGCAGGAGACGTTTATGGGCGCGAAACAGGATCCGGCCATCCTCAAAGAGCAGGGCGCTGTTGTGCAGGGGTTTGCCGGTGTCGCCGCTATGCCGGGTGATCGCCCCGCAAAGCACGGTGATGCCTTTCGTCTCGGCGACAAGGGCGGCAATGGCGCTCTCCTGTTGGGACAGGAAGGCTTCGTGTTCCAGGTAATCCTGGGGCGGGTAGCCGCTGACGGCCAGCTCCGGAAAAACGGCCAGCCCGCATCCGGCGGTTCTGGCCGTTTCGATGCCGGCGGTAATCCGCCGGATATTGCCGGTAAAATCGCCGATTACAGGATTTATTTGCACCAGGGCAAGTTTCATGGATGATGGTTATTGGTTGATAGAGTTCTTAATTCATTACTCATGAGCCATGAGCCACAAGCCATGAGCTTTCCACGCAGGCCTTCTTTATAGCATAATCAGGATGCGCATGCCGCATCAATTTTTGGGCAAGTTTTGCTTGCAGGATCAGGGGGTTTCGTACTACTTTGTTCACATATTAGAAAATACCTTCAATCACCGAGCCACCACGAGGCCCCCATTAATGAGAAAATATTTCGTCCTGGATACCAACGTTCTGCTGCATAACGCGGACTCCATCACCTCATTTTCCGACAACTATGTTGTTCTGCCCATGTCGGTCATAGAGGAACTGGACAAGTTCAAATCCCGCAGCGATGAACTGGGCCGCAACGCCCGCAAGGTTATCAGGGATCTGGACCATCTCCGCTGCCGCGGCAGGCTGGCGGATGGCGTGGAAATGGAAAACGGCGGCATATTGAAGATTTTTACCGAGGGCGAGGATATTATCTGTCCGGGGCTCAACATGAAGGTGCCGGATAACCGCATCCTGGCCGTGGCCCATACCCTGTTCAAAAAAGGGGAAAAGGTCATTTTCGTCTCCAAGGACATCAACGCCCGGTTGAAAGCGGATGCCCTGGGCATAGACGTCATGGATTTCGAAAAACAGAAGGTCAATTTCGACGAACTGTATAGCGGTTACCGGGAAATACAGGTGCCGGGGGCACTGATCGATACCTTGTATGAAAAGCGTGAGGTGGAGACGGAGGGGTTGAATCTGCTTCCCAATGAATTTGTGCTGCTGCAGGACGAGGCGGATGCCAAACATACCGCCCTGACCCGGGCTGTGAATGACAAAAAACTGATCAGGATGAATCCCCAGTACGATTCCGCCTGGCATATCCGCTCCCGCAGCAAGGAGCAGCGAATGTGTCTGGAACTTTTGCTCGATCCGGGTGTCGAAATTGTAACGCTGGTCGGACAGGCCGGCACCGGCAAGACCCTGCTTGCCCTTGCCGCGGCGCTGGAAGAGGTGCTCATCAACAAACGCTATGAAAAAATTCTTGTCTCCCGGCCGATTATTCCCCTGGGCAAGGATCTTGGCTACATGCCCGGGGACAAGGACGAAAAACTGGCCCATTGGATGCAGCCGATTTTTGACAACCTCAATTTCCTCATGGGTACCGGGCTGCCTACAAAAAATCGGCATGAAGATGAGTCGCTGCGCCACAAAACGGAAAAACTGCTGCGGGATCATGTGGTGGAAATGGAGGCGTTGACCTATATACGGGGACGTTCCATTTCCGGACAGTTTGTCATTGTCGATGAGGCGCAGAACCTTACCCCCCATGAGGTGAAGACCATTATCAGCCGGGCGGGCGAGGGAACCAAAATGGTGCTGACCGGCGATCCCTATCAGATTGACAACCCGTACCTCGATTCCAGCAGTAACGGCTTGACCTATACGGTGGAGCGGCTTAAGGAACTGGCGATTCACGGCCATATTACCCTGAGGAAAAGCGAACGGAGTCAGCTGGCCGGCGTGGCGGCGGATTATCTGTAGGGTTCCCTGTAAAAAGGTTGACAGGCTGAAGCAGTTAGACAACATGAAAAGGACCGGAACAATATGGAATTCATACCGAAATGGATAGCCTGGGAGATTACCAGACGCTGCAATCTTAAATGTGTGCACTGCCGTTCCTCATCGACGCTTGAGGTCATGGGCCATCCGGATTTTTCCCTTGATGAGGCCAAAAGGGTGCTGGATGACATCAGTTCATATGGCAACCCGGTCATGGTTCTTTCCGGCGGGGAGCCCCTGCTGCGCCCGGATGTTTTTGATATTGCCGCCTACGGGACCGGCAAGGGCTTGCGCATGTGTCTTGCCACCAACGGCACCCTGGTCACGGAAGAGACCTGCGCCAAGATCAAGGAAGCCGGCCTCAAGATGGTGTCGCTTAGTCTGGATGGCTCCTCCGCCAAGGTTCATGATAATTTCCGCAATCAGGAGGGGGCCTTTGCCGGCACCTTAAACGCCGCGGCCCTGTTCAAGAAACACGACATTCCCTTTCTGATCAACTCCTCCTTTACCAAGAGAAACCAGGAGGACATCCCCCGGATTTACCGGCTGGCCAAGGAACTTGGCGCCACGGCCTGGTACATGTTCATGATCGTCCCCACCGGACGGGGCGAGGAGATCATGCAGGAGTTGATTTCCAGGGAGGATTATGAGAAAATGCTCGAATGGCATTATGATATGGAAAAGGAGGAGGATGATATCCTGGTCCGTCCCACCTGCGCGCCCAGCTATTACCGTATCGTGCTGCAGAAAAAAAAGGAAACCGGAGACGATTTCCAGCGCCGCAGCCTGAAGTTTTCCACCGGCGGTTCCAAAGGATGCCTGGCCGGGCAGCTCATCTGTCTGATTGATGTGGACGGCAACGTGCTGCCCTGCAGCTATTTTCCGATGAGCGCCGGCAATATACGGGAGAAATCCTTCAAGGACATCTGGGAGAACTCCAAGCTTTTCCACGACATGCGTGATTTCAAGGCCTACAAGGGCCGTTGCGGCTCCTGTGAATACGTCAGCGTCTGCGGCGGCTGCCGGGCCCGGGCCTACGCCATTCATGGCGATTACATGGGTGAAGAGCCTTTCTGCTCGCATGTCCCGGCGAAATTGCTGAAGGCTGAAGGCTGAGGCAGGAATAAGGCGGCGGATAGCGAAAACAACCTTGCCGCCCATTCACCAGATCCACCACATAACCCACCAAGGAATCTAAGGAAAAAAGAATGAATACAAATTTTCTCAAGGCATGCAGAGGAGAAGCGGTCAGCCATACCCCCATCTGGATTATGCGGCAGGCCGGGCGCTATCTCCCCGATTATCACAAGGTCCGTGGCAAGGTTACCTTCCTGGAGCTGTGCAAGACTCCGGAACTGGCGGCGGAAGTGACTCTGCAGCCGGTGGATATTCTTGGCGTTGACGCGGCCATTCTCTTTTCGGATATCCTGGTTGTCCTCGATGCCATGGGCATGCCTCTTGAGTTCAGGGAAAAACAGGGGCCGGTGCTGCCCAAGCCCATCCGCAGCCGGGCCGATGTTGATAAACTGATCGTGCCTGATCCGGTGGAGGGCCTTGGCTATGTCATGGACACCATCCGGCTGCTGCGCAAGGAACTGGCCCAGAAGGTGCCGCTCATCGGTTTTTGCGGCGCGCCCTTTACCCTGGCGACCTACATGGTGGAAGGCGGTTCCTCGAAGAGCTTTTTCCAGACCAAGAAGATGATGTACTCGGAGCCGGAACTTTACGGGGCCATGCTTGACAAGGTGACCGAATGCACCATTTCCTATCTGCAGGCCCAGGTGGAGGCAGGCGCCCAGGCCCTGCAGGTTTTTGATTCCTGGGCCGGGGCCCTTGCCCCCTGCGACTTTGAGGAGTTTGCCCTGCCCTATGTCAAGAAAATCATGGCGGCCTTGAAGCCCGCCGGCGTGCCGCTGATCTATTTCGCCAATAACGGCGCCACCCTGATGGAGTTGTCAAAAACCAGCGGCGCTGATGTCCAGGGGTTGGACTGGCGGGTCAATATCTCCGACGCCGTCAAGGTCTTCGGCCCGGACATTGCCGTGCAGGGCAATCTTGATCCCTGCGCCCTGCTTCTGCCCGAGGATAAGCTGGAAAAGAGAATCGCCCGCATCCTTGAGGAGGGCAAGGGGGCTAAAGGCCATATCTTTAATCTCGGCCACGGCATCCTGCCGGAGACCCCCCCGGAAAAGGCCAAGTTCGTGGTTGATACGGTGCATCGTCTGTCAGCCAGGTAAGGCCGGGTGGCTAGTGGCGTGAAGATACCGACGGTGGAAGTCTGCCTGCAACATATGGCGGACTTCGGGATGCTGGAAAATATCAAGGCCCATTCCAGGGTAGTGGCCAGGGTGGCTGAATTGCTCACCGCAAGCATTGCGCGGGAAGGCGAGCCATTGAATATGGAGCTGGTCATCGGCGCCGCTCTTTTACATGATATCGCTAAAACCCAGTGCCTTGAGAGCCGCTGTGACCACGCCCGGGTCGGGAGTGAAATCTGCCGGGATCTCGGCTATGCCGAGATCGCTGCCATTGTGGCGGAGCATGTGCTGCTGACGGGTAACGGCTGCGGCCGCATCACGGAAAAGGAGATTGTCTATTACGCCGACAAACGTGTCAATCATGACCGGATTGTCAGCCTCCATGACCGGCTCGACTATATCCTGGATCGGTATGGCCGCAACGATGAGGCGCGCCATGAGTCGATCCAGCGGAATTTTGACAAGTGCCTTAAAATGGAAAAGCATATTTTTGCCAACCTCGTTTTTTCCCCGGATCAGGTGGCGACACTCGTCATGTCCAGAAACGATTGGAGGGTGTGAGTTTTGGCGGATCAGACGCAGTCCATCGCTGTTATCCTGCTCAATCTGGGCGGACCGGAACGGCTCCAGGATGTGGAGCCGTTTTTGTATAATCTTTTTTCCGACCGGCAGATCATCCGGCTCGGTCCCGCCTTTCTGCAGAAACCCATCGCCTGGCTGATCGCCAGACGCCGCGCCCCGAAAAGCCGGCAGTGCTATGCCCTGATCGGCGGGGGCTCTCCCCTGAAGAGTCTGACCAGGCAGCAGGCTGCGGCCCTGGAGAAAGAGCTGGCCGATGCCGGCCCCTTTCAGGCGGAGATGGCCATGCGCTACTGGCCGCCCTTTGCCGGGGAGACCCTGGGTAAACTGGCGGACCGGAATATCTCCAGAATCATCGCCCTCACCCTCTATCCCCACTATTCCAAGGCGACCACCGGATCCTCTCTTGATGATCTGCGCAAGGCGGCCGCTTCCTTTCCGGACTTTTTTGATATTGCGGAAATCAGGGACTGGCCCGATCAGCCCGATTACGTGCAATGTCTGGCCGACACCATTCTCACCGGCCTGCGGCAATGGGAGAATGACAAGGTTGAGCTGGTCTACAGCGCCCACAGCCTGCCGGTGCGGTTTGTCCAGGAAGGCGATCCCTACCTTGATGACCTTAAGAAAACCATTGCCGCGGTGGAAAAGATCACTAACGTGACGGGAACGCTCTGTTTTCAGAGCAGAAGCGGCCCGGTTGAATGGCTTGCCCCGTCAACCCCAGACACCCTGGAAAAACTGGCTGGCCAGGGCTGCAAAAACGTGCTCATGGTGCCCATCAGCTTTGTTTCCGATCATGTGGAAACCCTGTATGAGATTGATATCCAGTACCGGGAGTTGGCGGAAGGGCTGGGTATGTCACTGAAACGGACCTCTTCCTTAAACATCATGCCCCGGTTCATAAACGGCCTTGCCAACCTTGTAGTGGCGGCGGCGCGGCGGAAAAACTGGCTCAAATGATGGCCGCGTTCCTAAGCAGGCATCTGGTAGCGCCGCATGCGGACGCTGATGAGGATGCCGATGCCGGCCATGGTGGTAAGAAGCGATGAGCCCCCATAGCTGAAAAGGGGCAGCGGCATGCCGACCACGGGCAGCATGCCGGTGACCATGGCCAGATTGATAAAGGCCTGCCAGAAGATAAGCGATACCACGCCGATACAGAGCAGGGTGCCGAATTTGTCCCGGGAAGAAACCGCACTGTTTAATCCCCAGAGGATGAGGAAAAAATAAACCGACAAAAACAGGGTTGAGCCGGCAAAACCGAACTCCTCGGCCCAGATGGAAAAGGCGAAATCCGTATGCCGTTCGGGAAGAAAATCCAGATGCCCCTGGGTGCCTTCCAGATACCCTTTGCCGAAGGTCAATCCGCTGCCCACCGCGATCTTGGACTGCATGATATGATAGCCGCTTTTTAAAGGGTCTGCTTCCGGGTTGAGAAAGGTCTCAATGCGCTGGCGCTGGTAGGGTTTGAGGATGAACTTCCAGGCAATGGGAATCAGCGAGGCGCAAACCCCCAGCAGGATGCTTAATGTCTGCCATTTGAGTTTGACAAAAAGGGTCATGGAAACAAAGATAAAGCCAAGCATGAGGGCCGTGCCCAGATCCGGCTGTTTGAGGATGAGAAGGAAGGGCAGCAGGGTCAGGGCGATGGGGATGGCGAGCTCCTGCAGGGTAAAACCCTTGCCTGTGTCCTTGCGGGCGTAATAACTTGCCAGGGTGATGACGAGCATGAGCTTGGCCGGTTCCGACGGTTGCAGGTTGAAAAAACCGAGATTGATCCAGCGCTGGGCGCCATACATTGTTTTGCCGAGGATGTCGGCATAGAGCAGCAGCAGGCAAATCCCCCCGTATAAAGGGTAATTCCAGGTCATGAGAATGCGGTAGTCAACACTGATAATGGCCAGGACGAGCCCCATGCCCATGATGAAATAGTAGAGCTGCTTGATATAAATCGGGGTGCCAGCCGGTTTATCCGGATAGATCGCGCTATAGAGATTCATCAAGCACATGGTGGTGATCAGCGCCAGCCAGAGCAGGATGACCCAGTCAAAATGCTGGAGAAGTCGTCGGTCAAAACGTAACATGGTATAAAAATCCTTGGGGGATAGTGACTGTTCAGGGGTTAAGGCTTACGGACATGGGCCGCTGGTCGGTCAGGGTCGGCTCAGTCCGATGTGTCACTCTGCGCCTCCTGGCCTTCGCTCTGCAGGATATTCTTCAGCTTATCCACCTGAGCCTCCGTTTTTTCTTTAAAATATTCTTCAAGCACCTTTCGGGCAATGGGCGCGGCCACGGAACCGCCATGGCCGCTGTGCTCCACCAGCACGGTAACGGCAATTTCCGGTTTGTCAGCCGGAGCAAAGCAGGTAAACCAGGCGTGATCCTTGTATTTACGCGGCAGGAGTGACTCCGGCAAGCTCTTGAACTTTTCCATGCGCACCACCTGGGCGGTTCCTGTTTTGCCGCCAACGATGACATTGGACATTCTCCCGCCGTTGTAAGCCGTGCCGTGGGGGGTGTTCACCGCATCAATCATGCCCTTCATGATCAAATTCCTATCCTGGGCGGAGCCGTATGCCGTGCCGAGAAGATCCGGCTCAATTTTTTTCAGGGTAGAACCGTCCGTGGCTTTGATCTCCTCAATGATTTGCGGCTTGTAAAGCTTGCCGCCATTGACCATGGCTGCTGTCAAGCGGCAGATCTGCAAGGGGGTGGCAAGATTGAAACCCTGGCCGATGGCAATGGACAGGGTTTCACCATCCTGCCACTTTTCCTTTTTTTTCTGTTTTTTCCAGACAGAGGTTGGGATGAGTCCCGGTTTTTCATTTTCCAGCTCAATGCCGGTCTTCTGGTTCAGCCCGAGGCTTTCCGCGTAGGCTGCCAGCTTGTCCACCCCGACCTTCATGCCGACCTGGTAAAAATAGACATCGCAGGATTCTGACAGCGCCCTCTGCAAAGTGATTGAGCCGTGTCCGGTTTTTTTCCAGCAGCCGTAACGCCGGTTATAGATATGAAGGCCGCCGTTGCAGAAAAAAGGGGTGTCTGGGGTAATTACTTTTTCCGCCAGGCCAGCCAGGGCGGTAACGATTTTGTATGTTGAGCCCGGGGGGTACTGGCCCTGGATCGTTTTGTCCACCAGGGGGTGCATGGGGTCGTTCAGCATATCCTTCCAGAGTTTTGAGGGAATTCCGCCTATGAACTCGTCGAGTTTCAGGGGGGGTGAGCTGGCCAGCGCCAGAAGTCTGCCGGTGTTGACATCCATGGCCACTACCGCCCCGCCGAGACCGGTAAGGGCCTCTTCCGCGGTTTTCTGCAGGTCTATGTCGATGGTCAGCTGCAGATCATTGCCCGGCAAGGGATCCTGGTGCTGGAGTATCTGCTGTTCAAAGCCGAGCACATCCACCTCAAGATACCGGTGCCCTTTTTCTCCGTGCAGCTCCCGTTCATAGACCTTTTCAATGCCCATCTTGCCGATGGGATCACCACCCTGATACTTGTCGTACTTCAGCCTTTCCAGTTCATCCTTGTTGATCTGGCCCAGATAGCCGATCAGATGCGAGGCCATGTTGCCATACAGATAATCGCGGCTGGGGACCGGCTCAACGCGGACACCAGGCAGATCGAAGTGGTGATTTTCAATATAGACGAGGGTCTTCCAGTCAATGTCTTCCTTGATCAGGATGGGCATATAGCGCGGCTGGCCGGAGGCTTCGCGGATGCGGGTCAGCAGGGTGGTAATATCTTCCTGGAGAACATGAGAGAGACGTTTTATCACCTCATCCGGGTTTGGAGCGTCTTCCTTGGTCCAGACCAGATTGAAATAGGGCCGGTTGGTAATGATGACCCGTCCGAAGCGATCAAGGATATTGCCGCGCGGGGCCTGGATCTGTTGAACCCGTATGCGGTTGTTTTCCGCGAGCTTGGCGTATTCATCACCTTTCTTGATCTGCAGAAACCAGAGGCGGGCAATGAGCAGGGAAATAAAAACAATGACAATCGCCGTGGCGATATCAACCCGCTTTTTGAGGATGAGGAGCTCTTCCTCGTCAATCTTGTGTATTTTTTCGACTGCTCTCCGAATTCTGGGCATAGTATAATAAAAGAGATCGGCTTAATCCCGGAAGGTGTTTTTGTGTTTCGTGCGGAGAAAAAACATGGCGGCTTTTCTTGGGGCGAGCCAGGTGTCAATGGACTCGAACAGATTGAACAGGGGAAAGGTCAGCAAGCCGAGCAGCAGCACCTGCAGGAGCATATTTTTCCAGTTCCACAGCAGGTCATTTTCCGGGGCCAGAAACGTGGCGAATGAAAAGAGCAGGCCATTGACAAAAAGATAGCTGGCCAGCACTAAGGGAATGCGATGCACCTCTTCCTGGATCGCCAGTTTTTTTGCCAGACTGTGGAGTAAAAAGAGGAGCAGCAGGTAGGTGATCGGGTAGATACCCAGAAAAATCCCTGAAAAAATATCCATGATAAGGCCAAGCAGCAGCAGCAGCATGGCGCCTTTGATCAGTTCAAGCCGTATGGCGACAAAGACAATGAGCACGAAAAAAGGATCAGGAGTGCCGATCCACGCGGGCAGTATGTTCAGCAGAGAGGTCTGCACCAGCAGCAGCAGGATGCCGAGGAAAAAATAGGAAATTACTGGCATAATTAATGATACTGCTTGTCAACGCCCTGATCTGCCAATGAATTTTCGTGCATGATAATAAGCAAATATTCAAGCTGCGAAAAATCAACCGCCGGTTCAACTTCAATTTTCTGAAACATGCCTCTTTTACTCTTGGTAACCTCTGTGACTTTCCCCACCGGCAGTCCCGTGGGGAAAATATCGCCAAGACCCGAGGTGACGATGTCGTCGCCTTTCTCCACATCGGCGTTCTTCAATACATAAAGAATATTGAAACCGGTACTGCCGTTGCCCTTGAGAATGCCCTGCACCCTGTTCTTCTGGACAAAGACATCAATGGCGCTGTTCGGGTCATTGGCCAGGAGGACTTTCGAATAATTGGGCGAGGAATCCAGTATCTGGCCCACCACGCCTTCCAAGGTGACCACCGGCATACCCTTCTCCACCCCCTCGCTGCTGCCCCGGTCGATGATGATGGTGCGGAACCAGAGGGACGGATCACGGCCCACGACCTGGGCCGTGAGGGTGGGAGGCGGCAGTGTCTCCTTGATCTGCAGCAGTTTGCTTAAACGGACATTGGTGGCGACCGCTTCCCGATGCTTGATATTGGCCGCCTGGAATTTATCCAGTTCTTCCTGGAGTCGCTTGTTTTCCTCCCTGACGTGCAGAAGACCGACATAATCCGACCAGACATTCAGTATGCCGCTTGTCATCCGGGTAATGACATACTGTCCCTTGCCTATCAGGTCGAGGGCGAGTCTTTGCGGGCCGTTTAATTCTTGACGGCCAACGGTGGAGGCAATCAGGATGAGGATGAAGGTCAGGATGGAGCCAAAAAGGAAAAAAATCTTGATGTGCTGGGATTTTTTATTTTTTTTTCTCATCGGGTTCGGTTAATTGACCATCACCTCTTTGAGCACATCAATATTCTCCAGCGCTTTTCCTGAGCCGAGGACCACGGATGACAAGGGGTCTTCGGCGATGATGATCGGCAGACCGGTCTCCTGTTTCAAGCGTTTGTCAAGATTTCTCAGCATGCCGCCTCCGCCCGTCAGGACAATGCCTTGGTCGACGATGTCGGCGGAAAGCTCCGGCGGGGTCAGCTCAAGGGCCATTTTCACCGTTTCGATGATGGCGTCGACCTGTTCGGAAATCGCCTGGTTTATCTCGCCGGAGTCAATGGTCAATGTTTTGGGAACGCCGGAGACCAGGTCCCGCCCCTTGATGTCCATGGTTTCGTAGGGCGGCTCGGGCATGACGTCGGCAATGGTGGTTTTGATGACCTCGGCGGAGTGTTCGCCGATGGCCAGGTTATGCTTGCGTTTGATATGCTGGAGGATGGCATCGTCCATCTTGTCGCCGGCCACCCGGACGGATTTGGAATAGACAATGCCTGCCAGGGATATGACGGCAACCTCGGTGGTGCCGCCGCCGATGTCGACAATCATGTTTGCCGTCGGTTCGGTGATCGGCAACCCTGCGCCTATGGCGGCGGCCATCGGCTCCTCAATGAGATAGACTTCCCTGGCCCCGGCTGATTCGGCGGATTCGCGCACGGCCCTTTTTTCCACCTGGGTAATGCCCGACGGGACGCTGATGATGATCCTGGGATGAACCAGGGTTCTGCGGTTGTGCACCTTGTTGATGAAATAGCGGAGCATGGCTTCGGTCACTTCAAAATCGGCAATAACCCCATCCTTGATGGGGCGAATGGCGACAATGTTGCCAGGGGTGCGGCCAAGCATCATTTTGGCTTCCTTGCCCACGGCCAGCACCTTGTTGCTGCGGTGATCCTTGCGCACCGCGACAACGGAAGGTTCACGCAATACAATCCCTTTACCCTTGACATACACAAGGGTGTTAGCCGTACCAAGATCAATGGCCAGGTCATTTGAAAGCCAGCCGAATAAAGAATCAAAAGGAGAAAACATCAATGTCGTCCCAAAGTGTTGAATTTGAATAGGTTGCAATGTTATGGGCCGGATCATGACCACCATGAAAGTCCGGCAAGGTGATTTCGTAGATGGGGACTTTCAAAGAATATCCCTATAATAACGAGATATGCTTTGAACGTTCGGACTACTTAAACCTTAACTTGCCTACATTAGCAAACAAAAAAAATGATAGCAAGAAAAATGGTTGGCGGAACCGATTTATGGATATGGGGTGCTTCGCGTGATAGGGGGTCGGGGAAAAAATACTTGACAGCAAGAATTCAAAAAGATTATAAGTGCACAAAATTTCCAGACATGTGGGGCTATAGCTCAGCTGGGAGAGCGCTTGAATGGCATTCAAGAGGCCAGCGGTTCGATCCCGCTTAGCTCCACCATTTGATAGTTCCGGGGCGTTTGATATCGTCCATTTAACCCGCTGGCCGCAAGGCTTAGCGGGTTTTTTTATTGCCCGGAAAAGGTTTGTCTGGTACGGCGGAAATCCGTATTGTTTGGGGGCCGGTTGATGGGCAGGATGGCCTGGCTTTCGTTGTAAGGCCCCCAAAAAAGCCGAGCCCCGCACCATGCCTATGCGCATTGTCTCCCCTTGACCGATACAAAAATCAAACTCGCTCTTTTCTCTGAATTCTTCGATCACTCATTCCGCTTGTTATTTTTCTTGCCGCATCGCGCCAAAAGTGTTACTCCTTTTTTAATAAGGGCAAGGCAAGGCAAAAAAAAATCCGCCGCAGCCATGACGAGCGATCCCGCAAAAACAGCAGGTGAGGGTCTTGAACCGGAAATTGATACGTGTTTTGCGCGGAGAGGAATCAATTTGCCGTATTTTTTTAAACGAATTAGCAGGTTAACGGAAATAAGATCAGCGATGCCAGGCGGAAAAATAATATCACGGTATTAATTTTTCTGTCTATTATGCGTTATGTGCCCCAGCGCCCATGCATCAGTTGTCATATATAGTAAGCAAGATCAATGGAACAATCAGAGTACGAAAAACGATTTAGAAAAATGGAAAAATGGTGGGAGCCACTCAGGGCTGAGTTGGCAGCCATTATTTCTGATAGCCCTCCGATGGTCATTTACCACTACACAGATATAGATGGCCTCCTTGGCATGTTTGAGACGGGCAAAATATGGGCTACACATGTTTCAAGACTAAATGACTCTAGCGAGCACCATCATGGAATAAAGGTCGTGGCAGATTGCGTTCGTGATGCTATACCGGCCTCCTCAAAGCCTTTAGTTGAAAAGATTCTTTCTGAATTCAAGCGAGTCGAAACATACGTGGCCAGCTATTCAACAAAACACGACTTGCTTAGCCAGTGGAGAAGCTATTCGGGAGGAAAGGTAGGATACTGCTTGGGGTTAGCTACAAATGGAATTGCCACTTTAGATGATTCAACACCGCTGCTTGAGCCTGTGATTTACAAGGACAGTCTGGCACAGCAAGTAATTTTAAGGATGCTTAGCGGTGTTGACGAATATCTGCAAAATAATCAGTTTGGAGAAGTGGAGGTTGGATTTCTATTAGGAATGGTTGGTGGTACGCTTGCAAACCTTGCATGTACGATAAAACACCCAACGTTTGAAGAAGAAAACGAATACAGGCAGTTTTATCAACCAGGAGCCACTTCTTTGCAGCTTGAGAAAAAATTCCGCAACGGCCGGTTTGGGTTAACACCTTATGTGGAAGTTCCTTTCATAGAAGAGAGCAGGCTTCCTTTAAAATCCGTAACAATTGGCCCCTGTCAAGATGCAGAACTGGAAATGTACGCCGTCAAAACGCTTCTTGAGAAACACTCGTATATGGATGTTGAAGTCCTTATATCTGAAATTCCTCTCAGGTTTTAGGAATAGGGAGGAAAGCACATAACAAAAAGGTCGAGCTGACCGGGGGGCTCGGCGGCGCTTCCGGCAAGTTTGGGCGGCCCGGTCAGCTCACCTTTAGCGTTAGATTACAGGAATAAATAGTGCCAAGAATCTTGAGTAACAGAATCCAAACCTTCACCCACAAACTCGAATTATCAGCATTTGCAATTTTCGAGCAAGAAGGAATGAACTTAAACGTAACTAAAATTGATGAAGATAGTTTTACTTTAGAAATCTCAGATGTGCTCGATCCGAAACAAAACGACAACGAATTCGCTAAAAAATCTCATGCTGTTTTCAACCTTTATTTAGTCGCCCTGAATGTATGCACATTTGGTCTATTTTTGGATCAAGACAAAAAACATCTTTCACCAACCTATCGACTTGAAGACACCGACAAAAAAATAGTTTCAGGAGGGACAATCGTTCATGAAATTTTTGGAGAAGATTTATCAGGTCAAATTATCGACAAACACCAAATAGAAAATTCCTTATGGCTTTATGGAGCCTTAGCTAAAGAAAAAAATAACGAAATAGTATCGGAATACTTAAAAGGGTTAATACATTTAAGCCTGAATTATCCGGGAGCACATTTTGAGAAAGATGCCTTTGTAAATTTCTATCGAACATTCGAACACTTAGTCACAGGCAGATTGTTACACAAAAAGAAGTTGCAAAACGAATTCAAAGAAATTTCAAATGCCTTGAATTCTCTCGGTTTAGGCTCTGAATTAATTGAAGAATTTAGAAAATTATATGCCCTAAGAGGTTCTCAGGCTATGCACTCACAACTAGCACCAGTTAAAATTTCACGGGAAGATACAATGAAAATGAAAGTATTTACTGATGGTGTAATTTTCAGGGTGTACAAACCAACTTGGGAAGCGTTTATAAATAAATAAATCTAACTATCGCATTAACGCAGACGGGGAGAACGTTCGCGGCGCTGACGCGGCAACTCCGGTGGCTCTATGGTTATACAAAACGTTAGGCCCTGACGGAATCTATTCACACCCGTAAGGAAATTTTTCACAATGGACATCCCACGGATATTCAACATCACTGAAAGTGCTCACCGCATCCACAACCCGATCACACCCGAAAAGCTCGCCACTCTCGGCGCGGCGCTGCGTCTGGAATCGGAGGCCCGAGTGCTCGACCTCGGCAGCGGTTCGGGGGAGATGCTGTGCACCTGGGCACGCGATCACGGCGTCATCGGCACCGGCATCGACATGAGCCAGTTGTTCACCGAGCAAGCGAAACTACGTGCTGAAGAACTCGGCGTCGCCGATCAAGTCAAGTTCATCCATGGCGATGCTGCGGGCTACGTCTCTGACGAGAAGGTCGATGTGGCAGCCTGTGTCGGTGCCACTTGGATCGCCGGGGGAGTCGCCGGCACTATCGAGCTTCTGGCGCGGAGCCTGCGCACCGGAGGGGTCATCCTCATTGGCGAGCCCTACTGGCGGCAGTTACCGTCGACGGAAGATGTTGCCAAGGGGTGTCTTGCCAACTCAATCTCCGACTTTCTCATGCTTCCAGAACTTCTCGCGTCTTTCGGTCACCTTGGCTACGACGTTGTTGAAATGGTTCTGGCTGACCAAGACGGCTGGGACAGATACGAGGCGGCCAAATGGCTCACCATGCGTCGATGGCTTGAAGCCAATCCCGGCGACGAGTTCGCGAAAGATGTTCGAGCCAAACTGACCTCGGAACCCGAGCGCTACGCCGCTTACACGCGTGAATATCTCGGCTGGGGTGTGTTCGCGCTGATGCCGCGGTGATGCGTTGAGCCTGTAGAACAAGGTGAAAAGATTGATGAATTACGGGCAATTCCTGCTGATTTGTCGTAACCTTGCAATAGGTTAGTAAGGAGAGGCAAGGGACGTACTTCAGGTTATAAGTTTTTCGCCTTCCTGTTTTGTTTGGCTGGGCGGCAAGAAGGTAACGTGCATGAATTGCTGGAGCAGACCGGTAAGCTGGGTGAGGCAGATAGCAACTCCGAGTTTGGATAGAATTGACTATGATTTTCAAAGGAACTGACCCGAAGGTAAGGCGGTGATGATCTCTGGCGTGTCGATAAAATTGTGGCTCATTGGGCTGGCTCTCCTTGGGGTCGCTTTGTTCGGCATCGCCCAAGTGGCCTTGAGACCATAAGCTGACATCGTCTATTCAGCCCGATATTACAAGCCGGGTGATGAACCCAGCTCTTACAATATATGGCGTATCAGTTCAGCCGGTTCGGGGCTCGTGCAACTGACTGCGGATAGCAGTAACGATCATTCACCTGTCTGGCTGGCTGATGGGAAGACGATTCTGTTCGTCCGGGAGAGTGCAAATTCCCGCACACTGTGTACGGTTGGTGAGCACGGCGGTCCGGTATCCGAGCTTGCTATCCTTCCTGACGGGTTCATTCACATAGAGTGCGTGGCTCCAAATCGCCGAAGCCTGGTCTATCTGGTGCGGGATCCGGAATGGAAGCTCATCCTCTTTGAAATAGCGGCAAAGCAGCAACGCGATCTCGGTATAGGGAGCGCTACCGCTTGGTCACCTGACAGTCAAAGGCTTTATGTGTCAATGTGGGGTGAGTCGGAACAATCCGCGCGGATCCTCAATCTTGCCACTGGGAGTCAGCTGCCGTTAACCGGTGATTTGCGGGCTGCGGCATGGCTGGACGACAATACGCTGGTTGCGGATAAGTTTACCAAGGTCGGCTCGGAACAAGCTCGGCTCGTTGTCATGCATGCTGATGGCGTAATAGAGCGTGAAGTCCTTTTGCCATTTAGCTGGGATGATGAAAACGATGAGCTTTCTCCGTTTGCTGACAAGCTGGTCGCCATTCCGGGAAACTCCGGCAGCATTCTCTATGGGCGTCATGCCGGCAACAGCACTGAGGGGGACGCTCAGGTGTTCTATCTGGTGAGCCTGAAAGGGGGACAACCGGCCGTGACGGCAAGTGGACGTGACTTGGCTTGGTCTTCGGATAATAAGTTCTTTGTCACGGGAGAAGGCCGTCACCTTGAAACACTCGACCCAAAAGGGAACGTGTGGGTATCATCTCTGTCTGTTGTTTCACTTGCAAATGGAGAAACCCGCAAGCTTGTTCATGGGTTGGTCAGCGTAGGGGGCTTCGATTGGCAACAGCGCCCCCGATAGGCGCCGGAGAGCCCAACGATATCATGTGCCGGATACGAAACGGCTGGAAGCAATCGAACTGAAACAGTCGAACAAAGTGGTGGAGAGGGACGCGGTTCGAGGCCGATTTTGCAAGGCTCCCTCATGTTTTGCAGGGCTCCGGGACAAGAGAATCCCCCGTCTTTACTTTTCGGGAGTCATTGGGTATAGTCGTTTGCTTTCATGTCTGTTATATTGATAAGATCTTTAATCGGGAGGGGCTCTTTCAAGTTTTTCCTCATATTGAAGATAGCCTCTGCAGGTACTCAAGAATTGGCCTTCTTTTCACCGCAGAGGCTTTTTTTATTCCGCCGTCCATGCACTCGGAGTTTTTTATGTCTGCTGAAAAAAATCAAACCGACACCCAGGGGAAAATTCAGGAGAAGCCGGTTACCGATGAGGCGATTTTGAAAGTCACCAAAGAGATCATCGTCAAATTTATCGAGGTGGGCCGTCTTTCCCCGGCTAATTTTGACGAAACGTTTGAGCAGGTATACAAGACGGTTACGGGCACTGTCAGATCATGACGGATTTGGGCGGCGAGGCCGTGCTTGACCCGTCATTGAACATCTTTCCCGAGCCGGTCCGCCATATTCACCTGATGGGGGTCTGCGGCACCGCCATGGCTGCCATGGCCGGCATGCTGAAAAGCCAAGGGTTTCATGTCTCCGGGTCCGACGGCCATGTCTACCCGCCCATGAGTGATTTTCTGGCCCGCACCGGCATCCCGATTCTGGAAGGGTATTGCGCGGAAAATCTTGCCCCGCGTCCCGATCTGGTCATCGTCGGCAATGTCATCACCCGCAAGAACCCCGAGGCCGTCGCCTTGGCCAGACTGCGCATTCCCTATCTTTCTTTCCCGCAGGCCCTACGCCACCGGTTTCTGGCCGGGAAAAAATCCCTGGTGGTGGCCGGCACCCACGGCAAAACCACAACCTCCTCGCTGCTTGCCACCATGCTGCACGGGGCAGGCTGTGAGCCGGGATTCATGATCGGTGGTATTGTCCAGGCCTTTGCCAGGAATTTCAGGATCGGCGAGGGGCCGTTTTTTGTGGTGGAAGGGGATGAGTATGATACGGCCTTTTTTGACAAGGGCCCGAAATTTCTTCATTATCAGCCCCATATCGCCATTATCACCAGCATTGAATTTGACCATGCCGATATTTACGCGGATCTGGAAGCGGTGAAGAATTCCTTCCGCAAGCTGATCGCCATCATGCCCCCTGACGGGTGCCTGGTTGCCCATGTCGATGACCCCGTGGTGCGGGAGCTGGTGGCGTCCGCCCCTTGCCCGGTTGTCGGCTACGGCCGGACCCCTGGAAATGACTGGAGTCTGTCTGATGTGCAGTGTACCCGGAGCGGCAGTGCCTTTACGGCCCTGCATAACGGTGAGGCTTTCGGCGCCTTCACCACGGTCATGCCGGGGAACCATAACTGTTTGAACAGCCTGGCCGTCATCGCCGTGCTCCAGCGTCTGGGGCTTGACCCTGCCATCATTGCCAGGGAGCTCAGCCGGTTTGAGGGGGTGAAGCGGCGCCAGGAGGTGCGGGGGGTGGTAAACAACATTACGGTTATTGATGATTTTGCCCATCATCCCACGGCGGTGCGGGAAACCCTGGCGGCCTTGAAGTGTGCCTACCAGGGCCAGCGGCTGGTGGCGGTGTTTGAGCCGCGCACCAATTCCAGCAGAAGGCGGGTTTTTCAGCAGGACTATGTGCAGGCCTTTGATGCGGCGGATGAGGTTCTGGTTAAGGAGCCGGATACACTGGCGGCCGTGCCCGAAGATCAGCGTTTTTCCGCAGCGGAGCTGGCCGGCGGCCTGCAAAAAAGGGGAGTGAGCAGTCACTGTTTCCCCGGTACCGATCAGATCCTTGACTATCTTGCCCGCCACCTGCTCCCGCGGGATGTGGTTGCCATTCTCTCCAACGGCGGCTTTGATAATATTCATACCCGACTCCTGCATCAGCTGGAGCAGCAGCTTGTCGCAAAATAACACGCCATCATCCTTGTGTTTCTACGGGATTTCCCTTTGAAGGCCCATGGTGTATTTTGTACTTAAGCACACAATGTGCCATGCGTCGCCCGGCAAATTACCAAATAAAATTGTAGTGATACCCACTTGTCTTTTGTGCGGGGAAAACAATGAGACGCTATTCATATTTGTGTGAATAGTCATTCATTTTTTGCTTGACATAGAATAGGCTATGGGATAAAAACGCCTGGAAGTGTGCATCGTAAATTGTACGCGGTCATGAGCAGGCTTTATAGGTCACAACAACTATTAATTAAGATGCTGGTCAGCCTTAAGCTGCTGGGTGTCTTAACGTCCGGATGGTTTACTGCCGGACAAAGGAGCTGAACCGTGGAACAGCAAGCTCTCCTTGATCTACTTTATATTGCCGCTTTTACACTTTGCGGCCTCGCCTTCGGCTTCGGCCCCCTCCTCATTGTTTATCTCTTTTCGCCGCGCGGAACCCGCCAACTCGTCAACAAGACAAGAATTCCCATTGAGTGCGGCATGCTGACCATTGGTCCTGCCTGGATTCGCTACGGAATTCTCTATTATCTTTATGCCTTGATGTTTCTGGCCTTTGATGTGGATGTGCTGTTTCTTTTCCCGGTGGCCGCGGCTTATAACGATTTCCCGGGTTATCGGGGATTTGTCGAGATTGTCTTGTTTGTCGCGATTCTTTCGTTGGCGATTGTTTATGCATGGAATAAGGGAGTGTTCAAGTGGGAACGGAAAGTATACCAACAACAGTAGAGAGTGTTATCCCCCCGGCATTAGTGCAGTTTCATCAACTGGATAAATTGCGCATGTTGGCCAGGGCGAACTCATTGTGGCCCATGACCTTCGGTTTGGCCTGCTGTGCCATCGAAATGCTTTCAAGCGGTTGCGCCCGTTTTGACCTGTCGCGTTTTGGGGCGGAGGTCTTCCGTCCGTCACCGCGTCAAAGTGATGTGATGATCGTTGCCGGTACAATCAATAAAAAGATGATGCCAGCCGTTAAAATTCTCTATGACCAGATGCCGGAACCCAAGTGGGTTATCGCCATGGGAAACTGTGCTATTTCCGGTGGTCCCTTTGTCTATCCGGGCCAATATAATGTGGTTGAAGGAGCGGACACTTTTTTGCCGGTTGATGTCTATATTCCCGGTTGTCCCCCTCGTCCAGAGGCCCTGATAGAGGGATTGCTGGAACTTGAGGAAAAAATTACCGGTAATCGGCGCTGGCCGCGGGTTAAACCGGAAACTATGGTCAAGGGTTAAGCCAGGCCGGAATTTACCACTCACAAATCCGGGAATGTCTTGTCCTGCCGGTTTTTGTGAGTCCACCTTCATGGTAACGTTATGGATCGAGCTAAAATAAAAAGAGAACTGGAAAATTTGGCTGCTGCAGGTCTTCCTGCTGAACCAGTGCAGGAAAAGGCCCCGGTGGAAGTCCAAGCTGAAGGAGAGGCTGGGGGCAAGGAAAAGGCCAAGAAAGCAGAGGAAGCCCCGCGGAAAAACGGCCTGATAGAAACGGAATATGCAAAACGGGGCGCTCATCTTGATGTGCAGATCAACCCGGATCAGGTTGTCAGGGCAGCGGAAATTCTTGATGGTGAAGGAATGACCCTGGAGATGGTGACCGGCGTCGACTGGATCAAGGACGGTCAGCTGGAGGTCATCTATGATTATTCCCATGCCGGTGGTCAGTTGTTCCGGGTGGTGGTGAGAGCCAGGGTTGACCGGAACAAGCCTGATATTCCCACGGTTTGCCATATCTATGGTGGCGCGAACTGGCATGAGAGGGAGACTTGGGAAATGCTGGGCATCAATTTTGCCGGTCATCCGCAGCTTGAACACTTCCTGCTGCCGGAAGATGCTGATTTCTATCCATTACGTAAGGATTTCAAGCCATGAGTTCATTAGCCCAAAGCCATTTGCGTGAGACCTTTGAGCTGAATATAGGTCCCCAACATCCCGCCACCCACGGCGTACTGCGCATCAAGGTCGTCATGGATGGTGAATATATCGATCGGGCGGAGCCCATCCTTGGCTATATTCACCGCATGCACGAGAAAATGGGTGAAAATAGAACCTGGAACCAGTTCTGGCCAAATATGGGCCGCCTCGATTATCTGTCCGCCATAGCATACAATCATTGCTATGCCGGTCTTGTCGAACGGGCCATGGAGATTGTGGTGCCGGAGAGGGCGGAATATATTCGCGTCATTACCGCGGAATTGAACCGGATACAAAGCCACCTGCTGGGATTTGGCGCCTATATCATGGATCTTGGCGGTTTTACCCCGCTGATGTACGCCATGGATGAGCGCGAACAGATCCTTGATCTGCTGGAGTCGGTCACCGGCTCCCGGCTCACCTACTGTTATTTTCGTTTTGGCGGGGTGTACAACGATATAGATGATGACTTCATCACCGGAACACGCGCCTTTATCAAGCGGTTTCGACCCCAGATCCCCATCTATCATAAGCTGGTTACCGGCAACGTCATCTTGATGGACCGGCTGATTGGGGTCGGCCCTGTTTCAGCGGAAATGTGCCGCAAATACGGAGCGACCGGACCGGTTCTGCGTGGCTCGGGCGTTAATTATGATATTCGCAGAAATGAACCGTACAGCGTTTATCCTGAATTGGATTTTGACATTCCGGTGTACAAGGAATGCGATTCAATGGCGCGCTACATGGTGAGAATGGATGAGATGGTGCAGTCCTGCCGGATTATCGAACAAGCCCTGGATAAACTTCCGGAAGGGCCGGTGATGGCTGAGAAGGTGCCCAAGGCCCTGAAACCTCCTAAAGGTGATTTTCATTTTGCGGTCGAAGCTGCCCGGGGTACGTTTTCAATGAGGACAGTCAGTGACGGCACCAATACCTCGTACCGCATGAGGTTGAGGTCTCCAACCTATTCCAATGTCAGCCTGTTCGAGGAGGCAAGTCGCGGCATGCTGCTATCCGACGCCCTGGCGTTTTTGGGAAGTCTTGATCCCGTTATACCCGAGATGGACCGGTAAGGAGCAAGCACGATGAATGAACTGATCCGATTACTTAGTTACATGATAGGAATCGCTGCATTTCTTGGACTGAATCTCGCCTATCTGGGCTGGGTTGAGAGAAAAGGCGCCGGGCATTTTCAGCGGCGGACCGGACCGAAAGAGGTTGGCCCTTATGGTTTGCTGCAGCCCCTGGCCGACGGGCTCAAGCTGATGTCAAAACAGCTGATTATCCCGGCCAATGCAGACAAAGCGCTCTATATGTGTGCTCCGATTCTCATCATGGTTCCCGCTGTCCTGCTGTTTGTGGCGATTCCTTTTGGTGAGCATCTGGTGCCCAGGGAATTTAATTTCGGGCTGATAATGATGTTTGCCTTTGCGTCGGTGGGGGGATTATCAATCCTGATCGGCGGCTGGGGTTCCGGGAACAAATATTCACTTATAGCCGGAGCCAGGGCTGTTTCACAGAATGTTGCCTATGAAATACCCATGCTGCTCACGGCCATCAACATTGTTATGATCACCGGCTCCATGGATCTCAATGAAATTATCCGGCAGCAGGGTTCATATTTCTGGAACTGGAATATATTCCGGCTGGATAAATCCGTACTCATGCCAGTATCATTTCTGGTTTTCTTTATCTGTTCCCTGGCTGAGACGAATCGTACACCATTCGATATGGGAGAGTGCGAAGGCGAGCTGGTGGCCGGTTATCATACTGAGTATGGTGGCATGGGCTTCGGTCTTTTCATGATGGCTGAGTATGCCAACCTTGTTATCGGCTGCAGCTTGACCACCATCCTCTTTCTTGGGGGCTGGCAGTCGCCCATCGGCATCTGGCCCGGGCCGCACTGGTTTCTGCTTAAGATGTATTTTCTGGTCTGGTGTTTTGTCTGGATTCGCTGGACCTATCCTCGCACGACATTCTGGGGATTACTGAATCTTTCCTGGAAATACCTCATTCCGTTTTCCTTGGTTAACTTGTTGCTAACAGCCCTATTTATAAAGGTATTTTGATTATGTCCGGATACTTTACAGATATTATCACGGGATTGAAGAGTCTCGCCGTCGGGTTGCAGATCACCAATAAAGAATTTCTGACGAAACCCATCACTCTGCAGTACCCCCACGAGGCGGTAAAAATGACGCCCCGTTACCGGGGGCATATTGAACTGATCAAGGATCCCGAGACCGGGATGAATAAGTGCATATCCTGCGGCATGTGTGAGAAGGGATGCCCGTCCGGCTGTATTACCGTCAAATCCGAAAAACGTCCGGGGGTGAAGGGCAAGGTGCTGACGGCCTATATCCTTAACTTTACTACCTGCAGCCTTTGCGGGCAGTGTGTGGAGAACTGCAAACCCGGAGCCATTGGCTTTTCCAATGAGTACAACCTGGCCAGCACCAGGCGTGAGGATTACATTTTTGATCTGCTGCGGAAGCTTCATCCTGAAGGGATTCCGGAACCCGAGGTAGATCCCGAATTATTAAAGAAAGAACTCGAAAAGCAAGAAGCTGCAAAGCAAGCAGCCGCGGCAAAGAAAGAACCCGCAAAAAAAGCACCTGCTGCGGAAGGCGGGGAATTAAAAGCTGAGGAAAAAAGCTGATGAATCCTTCACTGTTTTCACCCGAAGGTTTAGCCGGAGTTATTTTCCTGATCCTAATTTGTGTCACAATGATCGGGGCGATAATTGCAACGTGTACCACAAGATTGATCAGAAGCGTCAGTGGTCTTGCCGTTTGCTTCGTGGGGGTTGCCGGTCTCTATTATTTCCTGAACAGTCCTTTTGTGGCCATGATGGAGCTCCTTATCTATGTCGGCGCGGTTTGTGTCACCATAGCCTTTGCCATCATGCTCGCCGAGCCCGATGAGGCGAAACAGGCAAGAAAAATTACCGGTCTGAGCGGGGGGCTTGCCGCGATTTGCGGTGGTTTTTTTGCCTATGCCCTGGCCTATGCCGCGGTCAATGGCAAATGGATGACACCGGCCGTCAAGCGGGTTAATGACGGGTCGTTAAAGGAAATCGGCCTAAGCCTGCTGACCAGATACAGCATGGTGTTTGAGCTTGTCTCCATTGTCCTGTTGATCGCCATAGTTGGGGCCTTGGTTCTGGCTCAGTCCGGGAGGGATAAAGCATAATGTTAACTTTAAGCACGCATTTGAATACGTATCTCGTAATCGGCGCGGTTCTCTTTGGTTTTGGCATATTCGGCCTGGTAAGAAGGCCCAGTCTCATAGGTATGCTGATCTCCGTTGAGCTTGTTCTAAGCGGGGCATCGGTGAATTTTATGGCCTTTAATCATTTTCTGGCGCCAGACCCTACCGTGGGGCAGATTATTACCTTGTTCATCATGGCGATTGCCGCGGCAGAGGCTGCCATAGCCTTAAGTATTGTGCTTGCCGTGTATAGAAATTACAAATCTATCGAAACTGAAGACCTGGTAGAACTTAAAGGGTAGTATTGAGGATTATCATGGAAATTGTCAAGGCCGCGAACGTCGAACTCCTGACCACAACGAAATTAGTCTGGGCGCTGATTGTCCCCCTGCTAGGCTCTTTTTTGGTATCGTTGTCCGGGAAAAAACCGAATTTAAGGGAGAGCTGGTCCATTATTTCAGCTGTCATCCTGTTTTCCATTGTTTTGACAATGGTTTCCCCTGTCCTTGCCGGGCAGACCCTGTATTACCAGCTTTTTCAAATTTTGCCGGGCATTACCGTCACCCTGCGGGCCGATGGTCTTTCCATGATTTTCGCGCTGGTCGCTTCCTCGCTGTGGATTGCCGCCGCCTTTTACTCGATGGGCTATATGCGGGGGCTGCATGAGCATGCCCAGACGCGGTTCAATACCTGTTTCGCCATCGCTATTTTCGGAGCCATCGGCGTCGCCTTTTCCGACAATCTTTTCACCATGTATCTGTTCTATGAAATCGTCAGCGTCTGTACCTACCCCCTGGTTGCTCATCATCAGGATGAAGAGGCTTATGAAGGCGCAAAAAAATATATTGTCTACCTGACGACCACGGCCAAGGGTTTTTTGTTGCCGGCCATGGCCCTTATCTATGTGCTCACCGGCACCCTGGATTTTCCCCATAACATTCAGACCGGCATGCTGTCAGGCGGGACCGATTCGGCCCTGGTCATCATGCTCTTTATCTTCTGTCTCTTCGGTTTTGCCAAAAACGGCGTCATGCCTTTCCATCACTGGCTCCCCGGCGCCATGGTGGCCCCCACCCCGGTCAGCGCCCTTCTCCACGCGGTTGCCGTTGTCAAGGTCGGTGTGTTCTGCACCGCCAGAATGATGCTGTACGGTTTCGGGGTGGACATCATGACCAAGTTGAACCTTGGCATCCCGACCGCCTACTTTGTCGGCTTCACCATTGTCATGGCCTCGGTGATCGCCCTGACCAAAGACAATCTCAAGGCCAGGCTGGCCTATTCCACAGTTAGTCAGCTCTCCTATATCATCCTCGGCGTCTGTCTGCTGACGCCGCATGGTCTTGCCGGCGGTCTCGTTCATATCGCCAATCACGCCTTTTCGAAAATTACCCTCTTCTTTTGCGCCGGCGCCATATACGTTGCCACCCATAAGAAGAACATCTCCGAGATGAGCGGGTTGGCCAAAAGCATGCCCTTCACCTTCGGCGCCTTTGCCATCGCCTCGCTCAGCATGATCGGCGCCCCGCCGGTGGCTGGTTTCGTGACGAAATGGGAGCTGCTGGTCGGCACCATTGAATCGGGGTCACTGGGCATTCTGTTGGTGCTGCTGGCCAGTACCCTGCTCAATGTCGGCTACTTTGCCCCGGTCGCCTATAAGGCCTTTTTCGGCAAGCGGCCTCCCGGCGAGCCCTATGAGGGGATCAAAGAGGCGCCGTTAAGCATGGTTATTCCTCTGTGCACGGCGTCCTTAATATCGGTCATCATTGGTATCTATCCTAATTTCTTCATGAGTTTTGTTAAGGCGGTGACAGGATGATAAGCTTGATAGAATTCTTCCGCACACGATTGAAGGCCACGATGATGGCCTGTCTGGCAATGATCGGCCTGATCGCTCTTTGGGGCTCATTTATGGTTGATACGAGCCATGCCCATACCAGCATGGAAAAATTTCCTTTCTTCTGGAGTATTTTCGGCCTGCTCGGCGGTGCTCTGCTCATTCTCCTGTCCCGCTTTCTCGGTAGCTTGGGCATCATGACCCGTGAGGATTATTACGATGAATAATTTCTGGCTGCATCCCGCACTCATACTGATAGTCGGCGGACTGATCCTGCCCTTGATGAAGGGGGCGCTGAGAAAACCTTTTCTCCTTATCGTGCCGACCTTGACATTCATTACCGTATTATCCCTGGATAATGGGGTGCATGGGGTTGTGCAGTTTCTTGACTGGCAGCTCATCTTCGGCCGGGTTGACAGTCTGAGCCGTATTTTCGGCTACATCATGTCCCTCATGTGTATCATCGGCACGCTGTTTGCGCTCAATGTCGACGAAGACGCCCACCATATAGCAGCCTGGTATTATGTGGCCGGCTCCATCGGCACCATATTCTGCGGGGATTTCATCGTTCTCTTCCTCTTCTGGGAATTAATGGCCTTTGCCTCGGTGTTTCTCGTCTGGTTCAGAAGGGGACCGCAATCATTGGCAACCGGCTACCGGTATCTGCTCATCCATACCCTCGGCGGTCTCTTTCTGCTGGCCGGCTTCGTGCTCCGCTTTCATAACACCGGCGATCTCACCTTCGGACCGCTTAATGTTCACAATCCCGATATCGCTACCTATCTGATTCTTATCGGCTTTATCGTCAATGCGGCGGTGCCGCCTTTCCATTCCTGGCTGCCTGATGCCTATGCGGAGGCGAGCGTGGCCGGCGCGGTTTTCATGTGCGCCTTTACCACCAAAACCGCCATTTATGTGTTGGCCCGCGGCTTTGCCGGCATGGAAATCCTCATTCCGCTGGGGGCGGTCATGGCCCTGTACGGGGTGATCTACGGTGTGATTGAAAACGATGGCCGCCGCATCTTTGCCTGGGATACGGTGAGTCAGGTCGGCTATATGGTTGTCGGGGTGGGTATCGGCTCGGAGCTGGCCATTAACGGTTCCTGCGCCCATGCCTTTGCCCATATCCTTTATAATGGACTTCTTTTCATGGGTACCGGCTCCGTGCTCTATATGACCGGAACCTGCAAATTGACCGAGCTGGGCGGTCTCTATAAGAAAATGCCGCGCACCTTTCTCTTTACCCTGATCGGCGGCCTTTCCATTGCCGGCTTTCCCCTGTTCAGCGGATTTGTCAGTAAGTCGATGATCATTGCCGCCGGCTTTGAACATCACCATCTCTGGGCTGGTTTCGCCCTGCTGCTTGCTTCCGGAGGAACATTTCTGCTGGCTGGTCTCAAGGTTCCCTACTACATCTGGTTCGGCAATAACAATTGCACCACCGAAAGGTGGGAAAAGGCCGCTGATCCGCCATGGAACATGCAGGCCGCCATGGCGATCGCCTCGGTTCTCTGCGCCTTCATCGGCTGTTACACGGCCTATCTTTATAAGATGCTGCCATTTCCGGTGGATTACCACCCCTATACAGCCTACCATCTCTCTGAAACATTGCAGATAATCGGCACCTCGGGCCTGATTTTCTTCCTGCTGCGCCGTTATATGGAACCGACCGCCACTATCAGTCTTGATCTGGACTGGTTTTACCGGATGGCCGGCCGCGGTTTCCTGTGGGTTGACAGTAAGGTTTTTCAGTTTATAGACAGTGCGGTCGGTGAAATCTACCGCTATGTGGGACTTTTTCCCTTGATGACCATCTCTCGTTTCTGGTCATGGTTTGATTGGAACGCCATTGACGGCGTTGTCGACGGCACGGCCAGGTCGGTTCGTTCCCTGGGCGGAGCCGTGAGAAAGGTACAGGCCGGGAACATGCAATACAATATTTTCTTCGCCGCCACCGTTGCGGCTGCTGCGGTGCTGGTTTTTGTCTTTGTGTAAGGGATTAGACAGGAATACTCTTTCTTAATATACTGAACAGAGGTTAGTGGGAATGGATTTTCTAATAATGAATGAAGGGTTTCCCCTTTTAAGCACCATCGTTTTTCTTCCATTGGCAGGGGCGATTATTTTACTCCTGCTGCCGGGTGAAAATGTGCAAAGAAGCTGGACCATGCTCGTCACCATGGTGACCGCGGCCATATCCCTCCCGCTTTATTCCGGCTTTGACCCCGACACCGCCAAGTATCAATTTGCCGAGCATGTCAGCTGGATTCCATCGCTGCAGATCAATTACACCCTGGGTATTGACGGCATCAGCCTGCTGCTCGTACTGTTGACAACGCTCATTATGCCTTTGTGTGTTCTCGGTTCCTGGACCTATATCCAGAAACGGGTGAAGGAATTCATGGTCTGCCTGCTGCTCATGGAGACAGCGATGCTGGGGGTCTTCATGGCCCTTGATTTCGTTCTCTTTTATGTGCTCTGGGAAGCCATGTTGATTCCCATGTATCTTCTTATCGGCGTCTGGGGCGGGCCGCGCAAGATCTATGCTTCCATCAAGTTTTTTCTCTACACCCTGGCGGGGTCTGTCATGCTGCTTGTGGCCATCATCGCCCTCTATCTCAAAACCGGGAGTTTCAGCATCCCGATGATGATGGGACAGGAATATTCCTCCACTTTTCAGTTGTGGGTTTTTCTGGCGTTTTTTCTGGCTTTCGCCATCAAAGTCCCCATGTTTCCCTTCCATACCTGGTTGCCTGCCGCCCATGTTGAAGCGCCGACTGCGGGCAGTGTTATTCTGGCCAGTATACTGCTGAAGATGGGGACATACGGTTTTCTGCGCTTCTGTCTGCCTATTACCCCCCTGGCCACCCTCAGCCTTGGACCCTATATCCTGTGGCTGTCGATAGCGGCTATTTTATATGGCGGCTTTACCGCCCTGGCCCAGTCCGACATGAAAAAACTTATCGCTTACTCCAGCGTCGGACATATGGGTTTTGTCACCCTCGGCATTTTTTTCCTGAACCGTCAGGGGCTTGAAGGCGCCATATTGCAGATGATTAATCATGGCGTGACAACAGGGGCGCTCTTCCTCTGCGTGGGCATGATGTATGAAAGAACCCACAGCCGGGAGATTGCCGATCATTCCGGCATCGCCCAGAACCTGCCGGTATTTGTCTCCTTCCTGACCGTCTTTTCATTATCGTCCCTGGCATTTCCGGCCACCAATAGTTTCGTTGGCGAATTCCTGGTTCTGGCCGGGGCCTTCAGCGTCAATAAGGTTATTGCCGGAGCCGCCATTCCCGGGGCCATTCTGGCCGCCGCTTATATGATGCGTTTGCTGCAGCATGTTCTGTTCCGGGGTCCCGGCCGACCGGACATCGCCGATCTGAATGTCCGAGAGATCGTTACCTTGGCGCCATTGCTCTGCTTTGTCTTCTGGATCGGCCTGGCCCCTGAACCTTTTTTAAGCGTCATGCATACCAGTGTTGATTATTTGATACAACAGGTTGATGTGGCCAGATCCGCGCACATCGCCATGAACGTGTTTCCGTAATAGTTTTGATGAGGCGGCGCAGGTCATTATTTACTGCGTGGAAAAATATTTAGGCAAACAGATATTCAGTATACAGTAAAAGGATTACACATGTTGTTTGCACCAGAATTATTACTGTTGATAGGAAGTTTGGTTCTCTTCTGTCTCTGTCTCGGGAAGGGAAATGGAAAACTTGCGAAAAATCTAACCCTGGGGCTGGCTATCGCCGCAAGCCTTTTGAGCCTTGCCACGCTGAATATGAAAGGCAGCATGTTTTATGATGCCTACCATGTGGATCTTTTTTCGCAGCTTTTCAAGCTCGGCATATCCGTGGGCTTTGTTGCCGTGCTCATGTTCGGCAGCGAGTTAAAGGGCATTGATGACCGGATGCGGCCCGAATATTTTCTCTTCATGGTCCTGAGTACAATCGGTTTGATGATGCTGGTCAGCAGTGTTGAGCTGCTTACCCTGTTCATTGCCCTGGAACTTTCTTCTTACTCGCTCTACCTCATGGTGCCGATGCGCGACGACCACGGCGGTTTGCGCATCCAGATGGAAGCCGCCATCAAATACATTCTGTTCGGGGCAGTAGCCACCGGAATCATGCTTTATGGCATGAGCTTTATTTATGGTCTGACCGGAACGACCTATTTCGTCGAACTGATTCCTAAATTGCACACGTTGGCCTCGACGCCCACGGCAATGCTGGCCATTGCCCTGTTCATGTCCGGATTTTTCTACAAACTTGCCGTATTCCCCTTTCATTTCTGGGTTCCGGATGTTTATCAGGGGGCTTCAAATGTCACCACCGCCTTCATCGCCTCCATTCCGAAACTTGGCGCTGTCGCTTTGTTGATCCGCATTACGACACTGGTCGCCCCTGTCGGCGGTGAAGCAGTTGTAACCATGTTGATGATTTTGGCTGTCTGCTCGATGTTTTACGGCAATCTTTCCGCGTTGGTGCAAACCGATGTGAAGCGCATGCTCGGTTTTTCGGGCATTTCCCATGCCGGCTTTGTGCTGCTGGGTTTGCTGACCTTGAAAGATACCGGCTATGCGACCTCCATGTATTATATCGCCGGTTACCTTTTTATGAATCTTGCCTGTTTTCTGGTCATCTGCAAGGTTTCCAGAAATGGGGAGAATGTGACAATTGAAGATCTGAGCGGCCTGTACAAGCGCGCTCCTCTGCTTGCTTTTACCCTGCTGGTTGGCATGATGGCCCTGGCCGGCATTCCGCCTTTTGTTGGCTTTATGGGGAAATTTATGCTGCTGACCGGAGCGTTGCGCGATGGCCATCTGCCGTTAGTTATTCTTGCCGCGTTAAATACGGCCATTGCCATTTACTATTATTTGTCAGTGGTGCGCGTGGCTTTCTGCAGTGCCCCCGAAGAGCGGCCGGATGTCCCTGTTGATATGCTGACAAGACTTGTCAGCATATCCTTGATTGCTGTTATTATTGCCATGGGCGTTGCCCCAAGGCAGATTCTTGATATTGCCACAATTGCCGTGAAAAGCATTCTTTAATGCGTTTGGTCAGGCAGGGGAGCTCGCCTTGGAGCTGCTCTGCCTGAGCACCTTATTCCACCATTCTCTCCTGCAAAAGTTTTATCCTGATAAATCTTTTTTTTGAGTTGCATCTATCTCCAGTCAGAAAGAAGAGCCTAGACTGTCTGCTTGACAAGTTAAAAAAAAATAGTATAATATAAAATTAACCTTTGGCGGACATAGCTCAGCTGGTAGAGTACAAGCTTCCCAAGCTTGGTGTCGCGGGTTCGAATCCCGTTGTCCGCTCCAAGTAAGCAACTTGGCCCGGTATTTTTCATGGCGGGTTTTTTTGCGCATGGGGGCGAGATTATCGATTCCTCCGGGCGCTGTGGCGGCTGTCCTCGGCAACGGCGGCAGTTGTCATGTATTCAGGCTGTCAGGTGGATGCGAGATCGTTCCCTTGACTGGATGGACTTTCAGTATCCATCTGCAGACAAAGTGGGCTATGCCCGCTTTTTTTATTTTTGAGTTAGGTGTAAAAGAGTATCATAGTATTTTGAGATGACCTCACATAAAGATCATATCGCAGTTGAAGTCGGACGGCTGATAGAGCCAGTGCTTGCTGAAAATCGTTTGGAGCTTGTTGACGTTCAGTTCCGCCAGGAGCAGTTTGGCTGGGTGCTCAGGGTTATTATTTTCAAGGAAGGCGGCACGGCTGTTGAAGACTGCGCAAAGGTGAGCCGCGAGCTAAGTCATCTGCTTGATATTGAGGATCTGATTCCGCAAAAGTACCATTTGGAAGTTTCCTCGCCCGGCTTGGATCGTCCTTTGCAGACCGAACGGGATTTTTTGCGAAATAAAGGTGGGAAGGTCAAACTGACAATTGAAAGTGATGGGCAGCTTGACACGGTTATCGGAATAATTCAAGATGTGCAGGCGGGGATGCTCTTGCTGGAAAGTGGAGCAGGAATAGTTTCCTACAACCTGGATGCAATAAAAAAAGCAAGGCTTGAAATCGAGTTTTAAGCAAGCCTTCCCTGATTTAAATATGTGCCGGTTTCACCCGTTTTAACAGCCTGTATGGGTTGAAATTGTGGAGAAAGATAATGCTATCAGATTTGAAGAGAATAATAGACCAGATAAGCCGTGACAAGGGAATTGACAGGCAGCTTCTCGTTGAGGCGCTGGAAGAGGCTGTATTGTCAGCCGCCAAAAAAAGGTATGGATCGCGACGCGAGATAGAAGTTAAGTTCAATGATGAATTTGGTGAAGTAGAGCTCTTTCAATTCCGCAAGGTTGTTGAAGAGGTGGCGGATGAGCAGACCGAGGTTTCAATCGATGAGGCCAAGCGGCTGGACCCCGAAGTAGAGCTCGGTGACGAGCTTGGTTCCAAAATGGAAAATGTTTCGGATCTCGGCCGGATAGCCGCCCAGTCTGCAAAACAGGTTATCATCCAGAAAATGAAGGATGCCGAGCGCGGCGTTATCTTTGATATGTATAGAGATCGGAAGGGCGAGATCGTAAACGGCATAGTGCAACGTTTCGAGCGCGGCAACATGATCATTAATCTTGGCCGGACCGATGCCTTGCTGCCCAAGAAAGAACAGATGCCAAGGCGTTCATACCGTCAGGGAGATCGCATTCGGGCCTATCTGATGGAGGTGCGGCAGGATGTTCGTGATCAGCAGTTGATATTAAGCCGGACGTGTAATGAGTTTCTGATCAAGTTATTTGAAATGGAAGTGCCTGAAATTTCAGAAGGGATTGTTAAGATAATCGGGGCCTGCCGCGAGCCCGGTTCCCGGGCCAAGATTGCGGTGGCATCGTCCGAGCCTGATGTTGATCCTGTTGGCGCCTGCGTGGGAATGAAGGGTTCCCGGGTGCAGAATGTTGTGCAGGAGCTTCAGGGTGAGAAAATTGATATTGTGCCCTGGAGTCCGGATCCGGCAAAATATGTTTCCAATGCCCTTGCTCCGGCCCAGGTATCCATGGTTGTTGTTGATGAGGATAAAAAAACACTGCTCGTGGTTGTTCCGGATGATCAACTTTCCCTTGCCATCGGCAGACAGGGCCAGAATGTTCGACTCGCATCCCAGTTGCTTGGCTGGCGCATTGATGTTAAAAGCGAACAAAGATATTCCAAAATGACGGAGGCAGGGTTTCAGTCTCTGCTGCGCGTTCGGGGCGTCAATGAAAGACTTGCGGAAAGCCTTTATGACGGCGGGATCACTTCTGCCCAGGAATTATCCGGCGCGGACGTGGCCGAACTGGCCAAGGTGTCCGGCTGTAGCGAGGTTGAATTGCAGGCGCTGAAGGATGAGGCTGGGCGGGTTATGCAAGAGGTTGAAATGGAGCAGGCAGGAGATTGAAATTTGCCGGAATCCCTCAGTGGGACGGCAACCGCGCGACTAAAATAAAGAAGGGCGTATGTGATGAATAGAACAGGGGCAATGTCTGAATCCCGGATGGTGGTCGCCAAGGACAAACATGAGTCTCCCGTGCGGACGTGCCTTGGCTGCGGCCAGACAAAAAAAAAGCGTGATCTTCTCCGCTTTGCGGTATTAAATGGGCTCATTTCCGTTGATAAGGAATATACATTACCAGGTCGGGGCGTCTACTGCTGCCGACTGGAGAAATGTCTCCATTTTATGATGAAAAAGGAACGGAAGGTTGCCAGAGCGCTTCGCTGTGAGAAACTTACATGGCATGATGGCTTATTATCCTTGTTGAAGTAGCCAAGGCTGAGAATAGTGTAGTGAATATATTGTAGAGTGGCAGTTTCAGGAGCATATAATGGGAAAAATCCGGGTATACGAGTTGGCCAAGGAAGCTGGGGTTGAAAGTAAGTATTTGACCGCCCAACTCATTGAACTAGGCTATAATGTTCGTGCCTATAACTCAACTCTTGAGGATGAGATGGCTGAAGAAATCCGGCATAGACTTGGTTTTAAAAAAGTTGAAGTGCAAGAAAAAAGAATTGAGAGCAAAGGCCGGACCACTATCATCCGCAGACGGACGCCAACGGCTGCGGAACTGCCGGAGATCACGGAGGAGTTCCCGGATAAGGTAACGGAAGAGGTCTCCGTCGCCGGAAAGGAAGCTGAGCGGGAAGATTTATTGCAAAAAGAATCCGCGGGCCAGCCGGAGGAAAAAACGGTATTTGCGGAGAGCGCATCACCGCTTGAGGAAAGGGGTGGACTGGAAGAAGCCGCGTCTGCAATGAAGGGCGAAATGCTTTCCGGGATGGAAACCGCCGGCAAGGAAGAAAAAGGTGCGGCCCGTGTCGATTTGCCTGCTGTGGCAGCAAGTGCGGCCGAGGAAAAGTTGCCTGAAGAAATAGCGGCAAAGATGGATAAGCAAGAGCTGGAAATGGTGGACTCAGCCGTAGAGACCCAGCCGCAAGGCAAGGAAATGCCTGAGCCCGCAGAGGTCGTCTCTGTCCGGGAAACTGGGGTGGAAGCTGTGATGCAGGTTGAGCCGGATAGGATCCTGTCTGGCGAAACTGAGTTGACAAAAGAGGAAATTGCCGCGCAGGCGAAACGGCGCAAGGGGTTCGCGAAAATTATCGGCCGAACGGAAATTCCGATGCCGGTTGTCGAAGTCAAGCCCCCGCCTAAGAAGGTAGTAGAAAAGCCGAAAAAAGCGAAAATCGGCACCCAGCCGGAAGTTGAGACCGAAGAGGTCCCGGTTGATGAAGCAGGCAAAGGCAAAAAATCGAAGCGGTTTGTCAAGTTTAGTCCTGAACCTGGCGTTGGCCGGTTCAAAAAAGGCGCAAAGCGGCAAGGCGGCGCCGATGTGGAAGCTGATGAAATTGCTCAGCTGGGCGCGCGCATAGCATCTGGAGTACGGGTAATCCGAGGCCACAGAGGGACTCCCAGAAAGAAGAGACGCGAAGAAGAGGTTCAACCTGTCAGCGAAACAAAGGCCATAAAAAAGCGCATCAAGGTTCTGGAGACGATTTCCGTTGGCGACCTTGCCCATAGAATGGGCGTGAAGGCCAGTGAAATCATAGCAAAATTGATGAGCCTGAGCATTATGGCTACAGTGAATCAGGCCCTTGACGTGGACACCGCGACCCTCGTGGCCGCCGATTTCGGCTTTGAGGTTGAGCAGGGCATGACGGAAGAACAGTCCGTAATCAATTTTGAAGAATCTGAAAGCGGCGGCATGCCTCTTCCCCGTCCTCCGGTTGTGACGGTAATGGGCCATGTTGATCATGGCAAAACATCCATCCTTGATGCAATACGTAATACGGATGTTGCCGCCGGTGAGGCTGGCGGTATCACCCAGCACATTGGCGCCCATTATGTACGTGCGTTGAAAGGCGACCTTGTCTTTCTCGATACCCCGGGACATGCGGCATTCACGGAGATGCGTTCCCGCGGCGCCCAAGTCACGGATGTCGTTGTGCTGGTCGTAGCCGCGGACGATGGGGTAATGGATCAGACCAAGGAAGCGATCAACCATGCCAAGGCCGCCGGGGTGCCGATTCTCGTTGCGGTAAACAAGATTGATAAGCCTAATGCCGATCCTGCCAGGGTCAAGCGGGAATTGGCTGATCTCAATCTTGTCCCGGAAGAATGGGGCGGTGAAACAATTTATTGTGAAACCTCGGCCAAGCAGGGCGTAGGGATTGATGAGCTGGTCGAAAGCATTCTCCTGCAGACAGAGATTCTTGAGCTGAAGGCCGATCCGAAGCGGCGGGCGAAAGGCTGGGTTATTGAGGCGCAGCTTCATAAAGGGCGCGGGCCGGTGGCGACAGTGCTGGTGCAGCATGGAACGTTGCGGGTCGGCGACCATTTTGTGGCTGGAAATTATAGCGGTAAGGTGCGCTCGTTGACTGATGACAAGGGGCGCAAGGTTGAAGAGGCCGGCCCGTCAATGCCGGTGGAAATCCAGGGGCTAAGCGGCGTACCCAAAGCCGGCGATGAATTTGTGGTCGTGCCCGATGAAAAGATGGCGCGAAGCGTAAGCAGTGATAGGCAGCTGAAGAGCCGGGAGTCTGAACTTGCCAGCAGTACCAAGATTTCACTGGATAATCTCTTCGAGAAGCTGCAGGAAGGGGAAATGAAAGAGCTGCGCGTTGTCCTGCGGGCTGACGTGCAGGGCACACTGGAGGCCTTTGGCAAGGCAATTCAGGAGCTGAGCACGGACGCGATCAAGGTGAAGATTCTCCATGCCGGCACCGGTACGATTATCGAATCGGATGTATTGCTGGCTGCGGCTTCGGATGCCCTGATCATCGGCTTTAATGTAAGGCCAAGCGGCAAAGTGGCTGATCTGGCCAAATCGGAAAATGTTGACCTGCGTTTCTACGATGTTATTTATCATGCCTTGGACGATATCAAAAAGGCCATGGTCGGCCTGCTTGAGCCGACTTTTGAAGAAAAGGTAATTGGCACGGCAGAGGTTCGCAATACCTTTCACGTTCCGAAGGTGGGGACAATCGCAGGCTGCTATGTGACTAATGGCAAGCTTGAGCGCAACGCCCATGTCCGCCTGTTGCGGGAGGGGGTAGTTATCTTCACCGGCAGGATTTCATCTCTGAAAAGATTTAAAGACGATGCCAGGGAAGTGCTAACCGGATACGAATGCGGTGTGGGCATTGAAAATTATAACGATATCAAGGAAGGCGACCTGCTTGAGGGTTTCATCATGGAGGAGACCGAGGCGGCGCTGTAGTCTCTTGCGTTTTCGCCTTAGAATATCCCATGGCTGCTGCAAAGAATAAATCCGATAAATCCCGTTTCAGTTTGCCGGCCGGACTTAGCCCGGAGCCCAAGAGGCGCCCGGTCAGGGTGGCGGATACCATCAGGAATGAAGTTTCCATGCTTCTTCTTCTCAAGGTGAAGGATCCGGCGCTGCGGAATGTAACCATTATCCATGTGAACGTGAGCAATGATTTGAGCCGCGCCAAGATTTATTATACATGCCCCCCGGAAACAGATAAAAAAGTTCGCGAGGGGCTGAACAGGGCCAAAGGATTTATTCGAACTTACTTGGCAAAAGAATTACAGATGCGTTATGTTCCCGAGTTAGTATTTTTCTCTGACCCATCAGTTGATTATGATGAGAAGATGCAAAAAATCTTTCAGGAGATAGCCAGCGAAAATGAATCAGGCACTGACGGAAATCATTCCGGTTCTCAGTAATGCGCGCAACGTTCTGATTGCAACCCATGTCTTCCCGGACGCAGATGCCCTGGGAGCCCAGCTTGCTCTCGGCAACATCTTACGATCCATGGGTAAACAGGTTTATCTCTACAGTGAAGAGCCTGCGCATTACATACTTGAGTTCCTGCCCGGCGCCGGCAAGCTTAATATCGGCCTGCCTCCGCTTGACCGGTTTGATTGCGGGGTGGCGCTGGATTGCGGCGATGATATGCGGCTGGGTGAGAAGAGGGAGCATCTCCTGACCATTCACCCCTTTGTTGTTATTGATCACCATACCGGTCATAGAAATTTCGGCGATATTCGCTGGGTGGACCAGGGAAAATCATCCACCGGCGAGATGGTGTATGAGCTGGCGCAAGGAATGGGGGCGGCAATTGACTATGATACGGCCTATTGTCTCTATTCCGCCATTGTTTCCGATACCGGATCCTTCAAGTATGCATCGACCACCCCTGATACGCTGCGCATTGCCGGAGATCTGATCGCAAAAGGGGTCAAGCCTGCCGAGATTTCCGGGAAAATTTTTGATAACTTTACCCGGAACCGGTTGCTGCTGCTGCAGGAAGTACTGGCGACCCTGGCGCTTTATGAAGATGAACAGCTGGCTGTTATAACGGTAACCAGGCAATTATACGAAAAAACAGGGACCACCCCTGCGGATACCGAATTGTTCATCAATTACCCGCGCTCGCTTGAAACAGTAAAAATAGCCGCCTTTGTAAAGGAAGCGAAGGATTATGTCGGCGTCAGCCTGCGCTCAAAAGGGCAATATGACGTCGCGCAGGTGGCCAGAAAGTTTGGCGGGGGTGGGCATCGCAATGCCGCCGGCTTTAAGTTGCCGAATAAATCCATTGCCGAGGTGCAAAAGGAGCTTTTGGCTGAGTTGCACGTTGTGCTGGAGCTGGCAGGGAAATAGATGCAACAATCATTGCCCGGCATTTTTCTGATTGATAAACCGGTTGGGCCAACTTCCTTCAAGATGGTCCATTTGGTTAAACGGGCCTTGCAGATAAAAAAAGTGGGGCACACCGGGACACTTGATCCTTTTGCCTCTGGGCTCCTGGTCATCTGCGCAGGCAGAGAGGCCACCAAAATTATTCCTCAGTTGATGGAGGGAGAAAAAGAATATGCCGCTACCCTGAAGCTTGGGGTGGAAACGGATACCCAGGATCTGACCGGGACGGTGATAAGGGAAAACGGTCTCGGCAGCCTCTGTTTGGCTGAGATTAATGACTGTCTGCGGTCATTTGTCGGCGAGCAGCTCCAGAACCCGCCACACTTTTCCGCGTTGAAATATAACGGGAAACCCTTGTATTATTATGCCAGAAAAGGCATAAAGGTGGAAAAGGGGCCGAGGCGGATTTTCATTCGGGAAATCGAGATGCTCGCCTGGGAAAACGATCTTCTGCAAATCCGGGTGGTATGCGGCAAAGGCACCTATATTCGCGCCTTAGCCGCGGATATAGGCCATAAACTTGGCTGCGGAGCCCATCTCGTTGCCTTGCGGCGGGTACGCAACGGCCGGTTTGCCGTACAAAACGCCCTGCCGGGCGAAGCCTTGGCTTATGACCGGCAAGCGGCCTGTGATCTTTTGTTGGAACGTATGCTTCCTGTTGAAGATGTGATCGCGGGATGTAAGAAATAAAGTGAATGATATTTTAATGTTAAGACAACCCATTATTTTTTGAGGAGGATATAATCGTGTCTTTGCAAGCTGAACAGAAACAAGGAATCATTGAAAAATTTGCCACCCACAAAAGCGATACCGGATCTCCAGAGGTTCAGGTAGCGCTGCTGAGCGCCCGGATTATTTATTTGACCGAGCACTTTCAGACCCACAAAAAAGACCATCATTCCCGCCGGGGTCTGTTGAAACTTGTCGGCCAGCGCAGAAGGCTGCTGAATTATCTGAAAGGAAAAAATGTTGACAGATACCGCACTGTAATCAAGGAACTCGGTATCCGTAAATAAAGCAGCTTTTTTGCGGAAAATCAGCAGATTTCAGGCCATGGCCTTCCATGAGGAGTGCAGCTGCAAGCAGCTCTTCATGGAAGGCCATGGAGTAAATGCGCGGTTTGGCGCAGAGACTTTTCAGGTTCTTGTGTGTTTCGTCTGACAGGTAGTGCTTAGATGTTAAACAAACACAATGAAATTGTTAGCAGTATAGTAACAGCAAGAATCCTACTACCCCGCGAGGGAGCACATAAGAGAGCCACGCCCCGCTGCTCCGGATGTCTGTCGCGCACGACAGCCGGCAACGAGGCTTGGATTTTATGGAAGTGGTCCAGGGTTCGTTGGAATCCTGGACTTTTATTATTTTAAAACGGGTTACGAATTAGGCCTGAGCGATCAAGCGGGGGTAAGGCGCGCTTTATTGTTCAGTCGTAGTTCGTAATCCGGAAGGTGACAGAATGTATAAAAAAATTGAAGTAGAAATAGGTGGACGAATTCTCACCGTTGAAACCGGCAAGATGGCTAAACAGGCCAACGGTGCGGTGGTGGTTTCCTACGGGGACAGCGTTGTTCTTGTTACGGCGACCGCGGCGAAAGAGGGAAAGCCGGATATTGATTTCTTCCCCCTTACCGTTGAGTATCAGGAGCGATTTTATGCGGTGGGCCGGATTCCCGGCAGTTACTTCCGGCGGGAAATCGGCCGCCCCACGGAAAAAGAAACGTTAACCAGCCGCTTTATTGATCGTCCCCTCCGTCCCCTGTTTGCCGAAGGCTTCACAAACGAAACCCAGATCATTGCCACCGTACTCTCGGCGGACAAACTGAATGATCCTGACATCATGGCCATGGTCGGGGCCTCTGCCGCCCTGACAATTTCCGATATTCCCTTTCTCGGTCCGGTTGCCGGCGTCCGGGTTGGCTACATTGACGGTAACTATGTGCTCAATCCGTCCAAGGAGCAGCTGACCACCTCCCGTCTGGATCTGATTGTGGCCGGATCGCGCAATGCTGTTGTTATGGTTGAGGGCGGAGCTGATAATTTATCCGAGGATGAGGTGCTGTCCGCTATTTATTTCGGCCACCAGGGTTTGCAGCCACTCCTTGATATTCAGGACGCCCTCCGCCAGGATGTGGGGCGTGAAAAGGTAAAGGTGACCGTCCCTGAGGTTGATGCAGCCCTGCAAATGAAGATTGCCGGAATTGCCTCTGCCGGCATGCAGAAGGTGATAACCACCGCGGATAAAATGCAAAGGCAGGACCTGTACCAGGATGTGGTGAAAGAGGTTCTGGCCGAGTTGGAAAAAGAAGAGGGCTTTACCGCCCAGCGCGCCGCCAAAGAGCTTCTTTATGGCCTCAAGAAGACATTGATGCGGGATATGATTGTGAAAGACGGCAAACGCATTGATGGCCGCGGCTTTGCGGATATTCGCCCTATTGCCAGTGAAATAGGGATATTGCCGCGGGCCCATGGCTCGGCCTTGTTCACCCGAGGTGAAACACAGGCACTGGTCACTGCCACCCTGGGCAGCGGCGAGGATGAACAGCGGGTGGAAACCCTGGAGGGCATGGAAAACCTGCCCTTCATGCTCCACTATAATTTCCCGCCATTCTGCGTGGGCGAGGTTCGCTTCATGCGCGGGCCAAGCAGGAGGGATATCGGCCATGGCGCCTTGGCGACCCGGGCCATACAGGCTGTGCTGCCGGATGTGGGCTCGTTTCCCTATACGATCAGGATCGTTTCTGATGTATTGGAGTCCAACGGTTCATCTTCCATGGCCACGGTCTGCGGCGGTTGCCTGTCGCTGATGGACGCCGGTGTTCCCATCAAAAAACCGGTTTCCGGCGTTGCCATGGGGCTTATCAAGGATGGTGACACCATTGCCGTGCTTTCGGATATTCTTGGTGATGAAGATCATCTTGGCGATATGGATTTCAAGGTCTGCGGCACCGCTGCAGGGATCACCGCCCTGCAGATGGATATCAAAATCGAAGGCATCTCCCGGGAGATCATGACCAAAGCGCTGGACCAGGCGAAAGCCGGACGTTTGCATATCCTGGCGAAAATGGCCGAGGCCATCAAAGAGCCACGGGAAAAATTGCCCGAGCATGCCCCTAAGATTTTTACCATGGAGATCAACCCTGATAAAATTCGTGATTTAATCGGTCCCGGGGGTAAAATGATCAAGTCGATTACCGCCGAATACGGGGTTAAGATCGATGTTGAAGATTCCGGCAAGGTCATGATTTTCGCCCCGGATGGCATCGTCGGCAAGCAGGTTTATGACAGGGTGCATGAAATAACGGCAGAGGTGGAGGTCGGTAAAATTTATAAAGGCATTGTTCAGAAAATTGTCGATTTCGGTGCTTTTGTCGAGGTGTTGCCCGGCACGGACGGCCTGGTGCACATATCCGAGCTGGAGGAGCGGCGAGTTGAGAAGGTTTCCGATATCCTCAAGGAAGGGGATGAGGTCATGGTCAAGGTTCTCAATGTTGATCAGCGGGGTAAGATCCGCCTAAGCCGCAAGGCTGCCATGGCGGAACTGGAAGGATAAGCCATTTTCTCGTCGATGCATCAGAAAACGGTATTTGCCAATGGGTTACGGGTCGTATCCGAGTTTATTCCCCATGCCAGGACGGTATGCGTGGGGATGTGGGTTGATGTCGGCGCGCGGGATGAGCATGATCTGACGAACGGCTGCTCGCATTTTGTCGAGCATATGTTCTTCAAGGGAACACCATCCCGCTCCGCCAGCCAGATTGCCGTGGAACTGGACGTGCTTGGCGGCATGTCCAATGCCTTTACCAGCAAAGACGCCACCTGTTATTATGGCATGGTGATTGACAGTCAGTTGCCACGTCTTGTCGACTTGCTGGCTGATTTCTTTCTGCATTCTCTTTTCGCGGATGAAGAAATCGAGCGGGAACGGGAAGTTGTCCTGCAGGAAATCAGCATGGTGGAAGACACCCCGGAAGAACAGGTGCATGAACTCTTTGAGAGACTGCTCTGGGGCACCCACCCTCTTGGCAATACCATCCTGGGTTCTCCGGAGGTTGTATCCGCCATGGACCGGCGGAAATTGCTTGATCATGTGCGGTCCTTTTATACTCCGGGCCGCATTGTTATTGCCGCGGCGGGCAACGTCCAGCATCAGAATTTCTGCGATCTCATCTCCGCTTCCTTTTCATCCCTCAGCCAACCCGTTGCCGCTGCCCATAGCCGTACCGCACCACTGCAACAGCCTGCGGTACGGAAGGTGTATGTTAAGCAATTGGAGCAGGCGCACGTGACCTTGGGTTCCTACGGCATAGCGATTAGTTCAGAGGAACGCTACAAGCTTATGCTGCTTAATATCCTGCTGGGGGGCAACATGAGTTCCCGCCTCTTTCAGGAAATCCGGGAGAAAAGAGGGCTGGCCTATTCGGTTCACTCTTATATTGATTCCTACTCAGACAGCGGCTACCTGGGAATTTATCTGGGGGTTAATCCCGCCAACCTGAATGAGTCTCTGGCTGTTATCCAAGATGAGCTGGATAAAATAAGCGGTAGCCCGGTCTCCATGCCGGAGCTTGCCAATGCCAAGGACTATGCCCGGGCCGGCCTTTTACTTGCCGCCGACAATCTGGAGATGAGGATGACGCGAATCGCCAGAAATGAACTCTATTTCGGGCGGCATATTGATTTTGACGAGGTCTTGGCGGGACTGTCGGACGTCAGCGCTGAGGACGTACTCCAGCTGGCCGGGAATCTGTTTAATCGAGGCATGACCGCCGCGGTTCTCGGACCCGTAGCGGAAGAGGATGTGCAATGGGATTTACTGGCCGGCATATCCGGTTCATAGCAGGATTTGCCTTTCCCCGGTTTTCTTAACCGATAATGTTTGATGAACTCGTAAAAAGTCGGCGACAAAGCCCGGATGGCTAAGTAACAAAATTCGATATACAAGGCGTAGTGTATTTTTGAGAGTGAGGCTATACATGTGGTATGCCGAACGAACAAAAATACGCTACAACGCAGTA
>JACRCD010000066.1 GCA_016219175.1 Deltaproteobacteria bacterium
AAGTACTTAAAGTGAAAGGTTTTATCTGATCAGAAAGTACCACAACTTTAGGCACTTGAAGTATTTTAAGTACTTTAGGCACTTTTTTTGATCTTGTATTTTGGTACCAGCGTTTAATCTGCCGAGATCAGGTTGTCTGAAGTTGAGTCATCTTGCCAACTCAGGCCTGTGTCTGATTGGCTCCCTGATGTTCATGGTTTTCCTGCTGCTGAAACCATGAACATCAGGGATTGCGCTACCCTTCAAACTCAGGGCTCATCATGACAGATGCTGCAATCCTGGGAGATCGTTTCTCCGGTGTTGTTGCTGTGCTCTTCATCGTGACACCGCCAGCAGCCGTAACCGTCATCGGCCCACATGTGCCCCAGGTGGTCCTTATAGGTTCCCCATTCGACTTTCATCTCCGGCCAGACATTACCCAGGTAGGCCTCCAGGAGGAAATTCCCCGCCTTGATGATGTCATCTTTATTTTTCTCGGCCCGTTCAGGGGAACGCTCCTTCTGCAGAAAAAGCAGATCATTGATTATTGATTCCTTGGCCTGTGCCTGAGATGTGTATTCCTTGGTAATGACCTTGAGGCTATCCTCGCGTATACCTGGGATATCAGGGTTGATCGCCTTGCTGAGCAGGCCGAAATCAACCCTTTCCTCGGGCATGTTGTAGATGTGGGTTGGCCGGTTATGGCAGTCAATGCAGTCCATGACCCGCCAGTGCTCTTCTTCGTTTGCAGGTACCTCAATATCCTTTTTGACAAACTCATCCGAGGTGCCGTCAGGACGTTTCACCTTTACCTTGGCGATCTGGGTGCGTTTGTCGTCCACCGCCAGGTAGCTCACTTCCACTTCCTGGCTTACATGCCAGTGGATGCCTTCAAATGCATTATTCTCGGGATTGTGACCGCCGATACGCAGGGCAACCTCCGTGATTTTCGGATCTTTTTGGTTGTTATTGGTAAAGGAGACAAATTTCTTGACTTTCTTGCCGTGAAATTTTTCCGGCCAATGGCACTCTTCACAGGTATCCCGGGCCGGGCGCAATTCATGGACAGGGGCAGGGATGGGACGATTGTAAGAGTCACGCATGACTGCCGCCACCTGCCGCAAGCCGGAGATTTTCGCCTTGGCATACCATTTGGCTCCCGGACCGATATGGCATTCCACGCAGGCCACCCGCGAGTGAGCGGAGCGTTGATAGGCGACATACTCGGGCTCCATGACCTGGTGGCAGACCATGCCGCAGAAGTAGGATGAGTCGGTAAAATGGTAGCCTTCGTAACTGATAACGGCCAGGATGGCTAAATTGATGACAGACAGGGCGATAAAGCCTATAAGGATCATCCGGTGCTTGGGATGACTCAGGTTAAGCTGCAGGTGCTCGCGGTCAATACCGTATTTGTGCCATTCCCTCCGCCTCAGATAGGCGGCAAACGGAATAAGAAAAAGCCCTAAAAGCATGAGGGCCGGCAGCGCGGTGTACGTTACCAGCGCCGCGTAGGGATTATCTATCAGTCCAAGCAAATCGATGATTGTTCCTACCAGCATCAGGGTGATGCTGACAGTCGTAAGCCCCACGCCAAAAACACCCAGCGGTGATCGCCAAAGTCCCTGGAGTAAGCGGTCCAGGGCGCTTTTCTCATCGGAGTGTTTCGGGGCATCACCCTCCTGGTTTGGATCTTGGTTCTCATTTGTCATTTTTCACTACTCCCACGTAAAAGATTGATGTTGAATATCTCATTGCAATATGGTGCTTATCTGGTATTTGCCTTCCTCAGAAGAGCTATGACATCAGGCGACTTTTCATTTTCCGCCAGAATGATATGGCAGAGGTTGCAGTCATTGCTGATTGCCTCACCATTTTGACCGTAATGGAGACCATCATGACAGCGGAAACAGCCGCTCCCATCCCTGTGGCCGATAAAATCACTGTAAGTGCCCCATGTTACATTCATTTCAGGAAATACGTTCTGCGCATAGGCCTGTTGAATGGCGGCAATTGCCTTGTCCAGTAAAGGCGGGTCATGGGCAATCACGTCGGGGTAATTGGCCTGATACCAGTCTTTCAGACTTCTTGATATGGACTGGAACGCCGCCTCAACGGAATCGTATTGGGCCGTGATTGCCAGGAGACCCTGTCTTTTAATGAAAGGAATAGTACGGGGGATGGCGTTCGTGATCAGCTTTTCATCCAGGGCTTCATCCGGACTGCGGAATACGTGCGTAGGCCGGTTGTGGCAGTCCATGCAGTCCATCTGCCGCACTGAACCCAATGGGGAACCCTCGGGGAGGAATGGTTGCTTGCCCTCCGTCACGGTGAAATGTTTTTCCTGATCCCCGTCTTGCAGCCAGACCTGGACAATTTTTTCCTGTTCGGCATCGGTGTGCCTATAGAAGACGGGATGATCCTCCGAGACATGCCAGTGGATGCCATGTGCTTTCCGGCCCAGGTATCCCCCGGAACCAATTTTCATAAGAAGAGCGGTCTGGACATGGGTATTGTTTTCATCTGGCAGAAACAGGTCCTTGACATAGAGCTTATCTCCGTGAAACATTTCGGGGCGGTGGCATTCCTCGCAGGTTCCGCGTTCCGGGCGCAGGGAGGTAATGGGTTGCGGTATGGGCCGCGGGTAGGAGTCAAACAGCACGGCAAAGAGTTGCCGCACACCGGAAAATTTGGACTTGGTCAACCATTGGGAGCTTTTGCCGATATGACATTGCACGCATGATATGCGGGAATGGGGGGAGTTTTGATGGGTGGCATAAGCGGGTTCCATGGCCTGATGGCAGAATTGGCCGCAAAAAGAAGCTGATTCGGTGTAATGAAAACCTGTATAGGAAACAAGCGCCACCAGAAAAAGCGTAATCAGGCTGATCACGAAGGTCAGGATGATATGGCGCCGGATGCGGCTGTAACGCCCCGGGCGGGCAAACTGTTCTTCGATGTATTCGAAGGTGAAGAGTCCGATGTCCTCTTTCCCTCTGGAAATGGTTGCCCCTATGATGAGCAGTATGAGACTGATGAGAAAAAGGGGGCCAAGAATGAGGTAGATAAGAAAACCGAAGTACGGATTGTGAACCGTGCCCTTGATGTCGATAAGAACACAAACCACCAGCACGGGGAAAAGGACACTTGCCATGATCCCTCCCAGAACGGATAGTTTGCTGCGCGATACCCAGTTTACCGCGTTTTTGATAAAAAGAGGGGTTTTTTTAGCCACGTACGGACCCGGTCAATCTTTTCTTCGTCACGATTTGCGGCCTCAGGCACAGACAAGGAATGCGTATGGAGTGTTTATTTTGCTCAGCATTTACAAATATACCCGCCACATTTCCATGCTCTGTTTTTTCACCGCACCACATAAAAGTACGAAGCAGAATCTGCTTCGTGCTTTTAGAGGATATCATATCGATTCTCTGAATTCTATTTTTTCATTCGCAATGAAACGGGAGGGTGTGTTTACCTTGCCACCATTTTACAGTCCGCTTACCGCCCTGAACCAACTGTAAGCCAGCTCAACGGGTCCGCCGGCGCTCATGATGCCGCCTATGAAGCAGATGGCCGCCCAGATACCTATGAGGGCTGAAATCCCACCCATAACGGTAATGGTGCCTTTGGCGAAAGTGTCAAGACCCGCGCGGGTTTGTTCTCCGGTTCGTACCCCCTGCCTATTCTTGGTCAATGCTGAATCTTTCATGTTACACCTCCGCTATGTGGTACATTTATGTTAAAACAAGCCCTGGATTGTAGCTTTTACATTCCCATAACTGCTGAAAACCAGCTTTTGATCAGGCCGATCGGGCCGCCACTTGCCAGCAATCCGCCAAACAAACAGGCTGCCGCCCAAACACCGGCCAGAGCGGGTACCGCACTTAAGGCGATCATTGCCCCCTTGGAAACCTCAAGGCCTGTATTCGCCGTTTCAGATGCTTGTGAATGGCTGCGGGTTTTAACCTGGACGTTTGCTTCCGGCATCGTGCTTTTCATCTTATTTTCTCCGTAATGATAAAGGGTTTTCGTGGTTTAGTGCTTGCCCGTTCCTTTTGATTCTTAGTATATGCTATAACCATGCCAATAAGCTTAACCCTTTATTTTCAGGATATTACGTTACGGGGGGCTGGTTTTTTTGCCAAAATGACAAATTTCCTTGTCACTTTGACAAGGGCCGCGTAAATTTCTCCATGCGGAAAAAGAAAGGAGGCGCGGGCCAGAAAAGCCTAGGGCCTCTGATGCACAGCCAGTCAAGGGAGGCCTGGTAATCAATATGAAGAGTGGTGGCACGGAACAGTTTTTGCTTATTTGCTTAGAGTTGTGGTATAATTTGTGTAAATTGTTCAGGAGGCGGGCTGAAAATCCAAGGCTGAAAGGCTGGCGCGTATCGACTTATATTCTGTCACGGTCCCGTGCTCGTCCCGCAGCCCGGGGTCCGTTGTCTTCATAGCTCTGCGTTGTACTGATTCATGCCCAGGAGAGCTGCATAATTTAAATCAACAGAGGGGAGTCGAACCAATTGGCCCTGTTTATCCGAACCATATTCGCCCTCGTGATGTTGATTGTCCTGGGCGGCGCCGCCGCGGTCTTCTGGAATATGGAAAACCGTCTTCAGGCCATCAGTTACAACGAATTTCTGACGGCCCTTGAAAAAAATGAAATCACCGAGGTAAGACTCCGGGACGGACAGCTTTCCCTCAAGGATACGTTTGGCCGGGAATTTGTCACCTATTCACCGGCCATCCCCTCTCTGCTCCCGAAACTGCTGGAGAAAGGGGTCATCATCTACGGCAGTTCCGACAAATCCGCCCGTTTACTGAGCTTTGCCCAACTGTTGATTCCTGTTATGCTGATTCTGCTGGTCTGGTATTCCTTGCTTCGTAATCAGCCGCCCGGGGATGGGGAGCTGGATGACAAGGATAAGCTGAAAAGATTTTCTCCCCAGGAAAAACATCAGCAGGTTACCTTTCGCAATGTGGCCGGGGTGCCGGAGGCCAAGGAGGAGTTACTGGAGGTAATCGATTTTCTGCAGCGTCCGAAGAAGTACAGCAAGCTTGGCGCGGTCATCCCCCGCGGCATTCTTTTCCAGGGACCGCCGGGAACAGGTAAGACTTTACTGGCCCGCGCCATTGCCGGAGAAGCGGGGGTGCCGTTTTTCAGCATCAGCGGTTCGGATTTTGTGGAAATGTTCGTCGGTGTCGGGGCCGCCCGGGTGCGGGATCTTTTCAAGGAAGCCAAAAAACAGACGCCCTGCATTGTTTTTATTGATGAAATTGATGCGGTAGGCGGCCGGAGAAGCTCCGGAAACATTGCCGGAGGACAGGACGAGAGGGGGCAGACCTTAAACGCGCTTTTAGTCGAGATGGATGGTTTTTCCTCCGAGGAGACGATTATCATCCTGGCGGCCACCAACCGGCCTGATATCCTTGATCCGGCCCTGCTGCGCCCCGGACGCTTTGACCGGCAGATCAATATCCTGCCTCCGGACATTAAGGGACGGCTGCAGATTCTGCAGGTGTATGGCCAGAAAATGAAGCTTGCCGAAGACATGGACCTGGAGAAGGTGGCCAGAAGCACCCCCGGTTTTACGGGGGCTGAGCTGGCAAGCCTGATGAACGAGGCAGCCTTGATTGCCGGAAGAATGGGGGACAGCGCCATCCGGCCCGAGCATTTTGAAATCGCCAAGGACCGCATTCTCATGGGGGTTGAAAGAAAAGGGCTTGTCATAAGCGAAAAGGATCGGAAGACCATGGCCTACCACGAAGCGGGCCATGCCGTTCTGGCCAAATTCCTGCCGGAAACCGATCCCATTCATAAAATCACCATTATTCCCAGGGGCAGGGCCCTGGGTCATACGCAGCAACTTCCCCTGGCCGACCGTCATGCCTATCCCAAGGAGTATTTGCTAAGCCGGATCAAGATCCTCATGGGCGGGCGAGTGGCGGAAGAGATATGTCTCAACCAGCAGACCACCGGAGCGGAGGATGATTTCCGTCAGGCCATAGAATTGGCAACCAAGATGGTTTGCCAATGGGGCATGAGTGAAAACATCGGGCCCATGTCCTATATGAAGGACGACGGGGCGTTTCTTGGCGAACAGTTGAGCAGGACGGTCTACAGCGAAGAGACAGGGCAGAGCGTTGACCGCGAGGTGAAAAGATTGGTTGAGTCATGTTACAGGGAGGCCCGGAAGATATTGACGGCCGAGAAGGATTTCCTTATTTATCTTGCGGACATGCTGCTGGTTAATGAAACCCTTGATCAGGAGGAGATGGAGATTATTTACGAGTGCACCTCCAAGAAAAGGAAAGAGGGAAGCGCCGCCAAGTCTCCTGGCGACGGCATGGCCTGCGCCGTCAGTTCCACGGGTTGATCATAAATCCCATTGGTCAATTTTACGATAGAGGGTCCGCAAGCCAATCCCTAAAATCTTCGCGGCCCGCACCTTATCCCCGCCCGTCTTGTTGAGGATGTCTGTTATCGTCTGCCTCTCCATTTCCTGTAGAACACCTCCCTTGCCGCCGGTTTCCGTGTCGCTGCCGGTGTAAGTGAGATATTCGGGAATACAGTCAATATCTATGATATTTCCCCTGGCCATGACAACGGAACTTTCGATGCAGTTCATCAGTTCCCGGATATTGCCCGGCCACTGGTATTGCATAATCAGATCCATGACCTCTTTTGACACGCGGTTGACCGCTTTGCCGTGCCGGTCGGCAAATTTTTCCAGAAAACTGTCAACCAGTTCAGGGATGTCATCCTTGCGGTCCCGTAAGGGCGGCATTTCCATTTTCACAACCCGCAGGCGGTAATAGAGATCTTCGCGGAAGGTTCCTTCCTTGATCATCTCCGTAAGATTTCGGTTCGTGGCGGAAATGATCCTGACTTTTACCTTTATGGTTTTGGTGCCGCCGACGCGCTCGAAGGTCTGCTCCTGCAGAAAACGCAGAAGTTTAACCTGAATGGAGGGAGGCATCTCGCCGATCTCATCGAGAAAAAGGGTGCCGCCGTCGGCCAGTTCAAACCGCCCTTTTTTGCTGGCCACGGCCCCGGTGAAAGACCCTTTTTCATGGCCGAAAAGTTCCGATTCGAGGATCCCTTCGGCAAAGGCCGAGCAGTTCACTTTGATGAACGGCCCATGGGCCACGGGACTGTGATAATGGATGATATTGGTGACAAGTTCCTTGCCTGTGCCGCTTTCCCCCTCGATGAGTATGGTGGCGGTTGTCGCGGCGACCTGCATGGCCAGATCCTTAATTTTCCGCAGCGGCGGGGAATTACCGATCAGCGACAGGTCCGGGTAAGTCTCCTCGATTTTTTTCTTCAGAAGAATATTTTCTTCCTTCAGTCTTTTATTCTCAAGGGTCTTTTCGATGAGGAGATAGAGCCTGTCAATGTTGATGGGTTTGGTTACATAATCATCGGCCCCGATCTTCATGGCCTGTACCGCGGTTTCAATGGATGCCTGTCCGGTAATGAATATCACCGGAGGTTTTTCGGGCAGCAGATTGATCTGTTCCAGCAGTTCAATGCCGTTCATGCCCGGCATGAACAGGTCGGAAAGGATGAGGTCAATATCCTTCTCTTTCAGGGTCTCCAGCGCCATTAAGCCATTCTTGGCCGTAACCGTCTCGTAATGATCTTCCAGGGCCAGAGACAGGGTCTGCCGGGTCATTTTGTCATCATCAACAATAAGTATGCAGATTGGTTTCATTTTTTTTCTGTGATTTTCCGGCAGGTGTCGTTTGGGGGGATGGGCAGGGTTATCTCAAAAATTGTTCCTTTGCCGACTTCGCTCTTGCAGGTGATTGCACCATTGTGGTTTTCGATGATCCTCTGGACTATAGCAAGCCCGAACCCCAGGCCACCATCTTTTTTTGTAAAAAACGGGTCAAATATTTTATCAAGGTCATCCGCGGCTATGCCTTCGCCGGTATCGGCAATGACGATTTTAGCGCACTCTTCCTCTTTGCTGCTTTCCAGGCGCAGCCTGCCGCCATAGGGCATGGCCTGGATGGCGTTCATGCAGAGATTAAGCATGGCCTGGATCATCATCTTCTCGTCAACCTGCAAAATGTCAAGGGTGTCGTCAGGCATAACCTCGATGGCGATATTTGCCTCCTGGGCATTCTGGTTGATCATTTCCGCTATGTCCGCCATGATTTTGTTTATTTTGTGGCCCTTGATATTCGGCGCCGGGAAACGGGCATATTTGACAAACTCCTCGATGATCTCGTTGATCCTGGCGATTTCGTTATTGATGATCTCGGTAAGATCAAGCATGCCCTGCTTGAGGTGGTTTTCCTCAACCTGGCACTGGTTGATTTTGCGGATCAGCAGTTGCAGGTTCATGTACAGAACATTGAGAGGGGTTTTGATCTCATGATTAACCGAGGTGGCGATCTGGCCAAGGGTCGCTATTTTTTCCATGCGCACCAGTTCAGACTGGGTTCGGCGCAGGGATTCCTCGGATTCGCGCAGCTCACTGGTGCGCTCCTGGACAAGGATCTCAAGGGTGCGGTTGAAATCATCCCGTTTCTTTTCGTGTTCCTGGAGTTTTTCCGTCATGGCGTTAAACGAATGATAGAGGGTGCCTATTTCCGTTTCCGAGTCGGTATCAACCCGGATGCCGAGATTGCCCGAGGAGATCTTTTCCGTGGCCGTTGCCAGGTTGATGATCGGTTTTATCGTATGGCGGGTCAGAACCATGTAGCCTACGCAGGACGCCAGGATGCCGACGAATGAACAGGCAAGGTACAGAGTGAGAATAAAATACATCTTACTGTATGATTCCTTGACAAGGGCGGACACCGTTCGGAAGTGGACATCATTAATCGACTGGGTGAGGTTGTGCACATTGAAGCCGAACCCTTCCAGCTTTTTAAAACCCGCCTCATCCAGCGGGCTGGCAATGAGCAGGTCATGGTATATTTCATCCAGCACCTGCCGGATATTGATGAGATTGTCCTGGAGTTTATCCAGCAGGATCATTTCCTCGTTCACATGGGGGCTGCGTTCCATGAACTCATCCTCCTTGTAGGCGCGCAATTCCTCCTCGATTTGATTGATGATCTGGATAACGTCCGGCTGGGGCGAAAAATCATAATCAACAATCGAGCTGTGCACCGTGAAGATGGCTTTCTGGATTTTGTCGTTTAATTTGAAAATTCGAGCGACATTTTCGCTTTCCTGTTCCAGGTGGGAAATATTACGCACCATATCGTTGACCATCAGGATGCAGATGCCGCCAACACTGATAATGGCAAAGACGTTGATAAAAAAGGCAGCGCCGATGTAGCTGCTGAGTTTTCTTTTCATTATTTTTCCCTTTGCAATCCTTTGGCAGGGCATGGGTGTGTCATGCCCACCGTGATTATCGCGGTTTCAAGCGCGTGTGCCACTGCTGAAACCATTTGCCCGTCCTTTTATGAAAAAATAGGCGTTACGGCGTAATAGGGGCTGCCGGTAATCCAACTTTCCGCATGAACATGGACAAGTGTGAGTTTCTCCAAAGCCAAGGACTGCATTTGAATACAATGTGGTATGTTTTGTCAAGCAGGCGGCAATAATTTCAACGGCTGTTTGGTTGATGGCGTCGTAAAAAATACCCTGAAGGGCATAAATCCGACCTACTGCGTTGTAGCGTATTTTTGTTCGTTCGGCATACTATATGTATAGCCTCACTCTCAAAAATACACTACGCCTTGTATATCGAATTTTGTTACTTAGCCATCCGGGCTTTGTCGCCGACTTTTTACGAGTTCATCTTGGTTAGAAGCCCCGGGTTTTTTGCGGCCAGAGGATCCGGTGTAGCTGGATCTGCAGGCGGATCTGCAGTCCGTCATCGAGAAGCCACTGAGCAAGGCGGCTGGCCTCGAGTTGTTCCGTCACCGGCGAGAAGAGGACCTTCACCCGGTTTTTAATGGCTGCCGGGTTGTTGAGGTTTGGGATGTGCTGGTGGAGCATGCCGACTGCCCAGTCATAATCCCTTCTTGAGCTGATGACGCATTTCAACTCATCGGCCGGGGTCAGCAGTTTGAGGTTCTTCAGGTCCATTTTTTCGGACATGCCGCTGTCGGGACACTTGAGATCCATGATTTTCACCACATCGGCCGGAACCCGGTCCAGGCTGATGCTGCCGTTTGTCTCAAGCAGCACAAGCCTTTCATCCCACATGAGCTCTTCCAGCAGGAAATAGACATGCTCCTGCTGCAGGGGTTCGCCGCCGGTTATCTGCACCAGGGCGGCAGGATGCTGCCTGGTGAAGATGAGGAGCTCATCCACTGTCAGCAGGCGATGCTTTTCTTCATAGGTGTAGCGTGCGTCGCAGTAAGAGCAGCGCAGATTGCACCCTGCCAGGCGGATAAAGGCGCAGGGGTAGCCGGCAAAGGTCGACTCCCCCTGGATGGAATAAAAAAGTTCGGACACCGCAAGCGGCTCCGCCGCATTTTCAGGCCTGGCTTGTGCCACGGTAGATAACCCCTGTGCTGTCCGTTTCACCCACCATCACGGCATAAAGGCGGTAGCGTTGGCAGGAAAGATTTTTCTCCAAGGCGTTGTAAATGTAGGCGGCGATATTTTCCGAGGAGGGGTTTATGTGCAGAAAGGCCGGATGTTCGTTCAGATCGCGGTGATCGAGGTCGTCCATTATTTTCTTGACTGCCTCCTTTAAGGTGCGGAAATCAATACCCATGCCGAGCTCGTCAAGCTCGGAGGCCCGCACCGTCACCTGTACATTCCAGTTGTGGCCGTGGGGTTTTTCGCAGTTGCCCGGATAGTTGCGCAGGTGATGCCCGGCGGAAAAGTGGGTTTTTATAAAAACGTCATACATGGCTGTTTCTCCTGGTGGAAGGGATTGTAGGAAAATAACAGGGATAAAAAGTTCATGTTATTTTCTTTCAGGCCCCATGGTAGACTTTCATTTAAAAATATGCTAATGCACTCTAAACGCAAAAAGCGTGATACGCAAAGGTAAAATACTCATCCTGGCTTGAAGGAGAATTTGTTCCATGGCAAAGATTGTGCCCTTCCGCGGCCTTCGTTTTAACCCGGAAAAGATAGACCGCATGGAAGATGTGGTCACCCCGCCCTATGATATAATTGATGAAAAGTCTCAGGCCGCCCTGCTGGCCAAGAATGCCTATAATATGATTCAGCTCGATCTCACCAAGCATGCCGGGGTTACCCCGGCGGCCGACAGATACGAGGGGGCGAAAAAACTGTTTGCCCGCTGGCAGGAGGAGGAAGTGCTCATTCGTGATGGGGAGCCGGCCATCTACCTCTACCATGTCAAATACCATCTGCCCAACGGCCGCGGTTTCACCCGCAAGGGGCTGGTTTCCCTGGTCGGTCTGGCCGAGTTTGACGAAGGCATTGTCAAACCCCACGAGAAAACCTTCCGCAGCGTCACCGACGACAGGTTGAAGCTGATTGACACCTGTCAGGCCCAGTTCAGTCAGATATTTTCCCTTTATTCCGACACCGGCGGGGAGATCATGGGGGAACTCGAAAGGGCCTGCCCGTCGGAACCGCTCTACCAGGTGGTGGACCAGGACGGCTGTCTGCACTCCCTGTGGGGGGTAACGGACCGCGACGTGCTGGCCAAGGTGGCGGCTGCCTTTGCCGGTAAAGCGCTTTATATCGCCGATGGCCATCACCGCTATACCACCGCCCTGCAGCTGCGGGAGCTGATGGTGAAACGGCAGGGTGGGCTTGCTGAAAACAGCCCGTACAACCACATCATGATGTATCTCTGTCCCATGGAAGACCCCGGCCTGTCCGTGTTGCCCACCCATCGGCTCGTCTATTATCCCGGCCGGACCGGCGCGGATGACCTGGCCGGAAAAATGCGGGATTACTTCGAGATTGAGGAAATCGGCGGCGGCAGCCGCGAGACCCTGATCGAGCAGGTGCTGGGGCGGATGGAAGAAAAGCGGGCCGAGCAGACCGTGTTCGGCATGTATGAACCCCAGGCTGACCGCTGCTTTCTGCTGACCCTGAAACCGGGAGTGATGACTGGGGCGGTTGGTCACGAGTTGCCGGCCGCGCTCCAGGAGCTTGACGTGGTCGTGCTGTCCGAGCTTATTGTTGAACGTCTGCTGGGGCTCAGCCATGAAAGATGCGACAATGAGGGGCTGATCGCCTATTACAGTGATCCGGATGAGGCCTTGGACAATGCGGTCAAGGTTGCCGCCGCGGGCGGGGAGAGGAGTCCCATTCTCTTTCTGATGAACCACACCCCGGTGGCCCAGGTCAAGAAAATCGCCGATGAAAATCTCATCATGCCCCATAAGTCCACCTATTTTTACCCGAAGATCCTCACCGGTCTGCTGATCAACAAGATTATCGCCGAGGAAAAAGTCGAGTAGCTGCAATGCCCTTCGCGATAACCGAGGACACCCTTTTTAACGGTCTTCTCTCCTGCCGGCAGCATGGGGCGGGCTATCGCTTCTCGGTGGACGCCGTGCTGCTGGCCCATTTTTGCCGGCCCCGGCCCCAGGCGCGCATTCTTGATCTGGGCGCGGGCTGCGGGGTGATCTCCCTGATCCTCTGCTACCGCAACCCCCGGATCAAGGTTACCGCCCTGGAACTGCAGCCCCGGCTGGCCGAACTGATTGCCGTTAATATCGAGCTGAACCGCTTTCAGGAGCGGATCACCCTGCTAGAGGGCGATCTGCGGACCACGCCCGTTTTTTTTGCGCCGGAAACCTTTGACTGGGTGGTCTGCAACCCGCCCTACGGCAAACTTGCCGCCGGCAGGCAAAACCCCGATATCGAACAGGCCGTCTGCCGCCACGAAATCCATGCGGAGCTGACCGATATCGTCCGCGCCATCTCCTTTAATTTGAAAAACCGCGGCCGGGCGGCGCTGATCTATCCGGCGAGCCGCGCCGCCTTGCTGCTTAGCGCCCTGAAAACGGCGGGCCTTGAACCGAAAAAGCTGCAAATCGTTTACAGCTATCCCGGCGGCGTGGGCAAACTTGTGCTGGTTGAGGCGGTGAAGAACGGCGGCGAGGAGCTGATCGTGCCGCCGCCTTTTTTTATTTATGAGAAGCAGGGGGGGAACTATACAGCCGAGATGGCCAGGCTTTATGCGCCGTAAGATGGGGGCTATTTTTTCTCATGGAGCTGACATTCCAGGCCCGAACTTTCAAAAACCACCAGGACAGGGATTTTCTTTGACTTGAAGCCCATGGCCCGGCAGCCATAGGGGTGCGCGGCCTCGTGGGTGATGAAAAAGAAGCGGCAGGTGAAGCAGTTGGGGCGATCTTTTTTCTTGGTTTGTTCATTCATAAGGCAATCCGTAAAAAGTCGGCGATAAAGCCCGGATGGCTAAGTAACAAAATTTGATATACAAGGCGTAGTGTATTTTTGAGAGTGAGGCTATACATGTGTATGCCGAACGAACAAAAATGCGCTACAACGCAGGAGATCGAATTTTTTACGACGCCATCATTCATAAGGCAATCCGGAGTCCCTGGCCGGCTGTCTTTTCCAGCCCTTTTATCAGCACGAAGCGCCCCAGGGGGATGACGGTGCAGGGCAGGCTGCCGACAAAAAGCGGGTTGGCGCACAGGCCGCCGGAGAGGTAGAGAATCTCGGGTGATCCGCAGAAACGGTAGGCGTTAATGGCGATGCCCTTGACAAAGCGGGCCACGGCCTCGGCTTCGCTGATGCCGGATGTCACCGCGTCGAAGATGTGGCTCATGCCCAGCACGCCGCAGGTGATGGAAAAGGTCCTGTCCGGCACCGCCAGCTCTCCGTAGTCAAGATTATAGTATTTTTCCAGCAGCTCGATGGTAAAGCCCATGGAGGCGCCGCATTCACTGTTCCAGCCCATGTCGACCAGTTTTCCCCTGCTGTACGAAACATACTTGATATCCCTGCTGCCGCAGTCAAGCAACACGTAATCAGCTGAGTCAATCAACTCTTCCCCGCCGCGGGCCAGGGCGGTCAGTTCGTTGACGTACAGATCGCTGAAACGTCTGGCGTTGTGGCCGGTGGCAAGGCCCACCCGCAGTTCCCGCGGCAGCTCCTTGGTGGCTATGAGATATGGTTTGCCATCCGGGTCGGCGAGATCAAGAAATTTGCAGTATGAGGTGCCGAAATCAGCCAGCAGCATTGGTGACTCCTGAGAGTTCAAGAAAGGCCTGGATTTTTGCCCTGGTGCTGCTGCCGCAGGTGACATCCGCATCAAGGTAAAGTCCACGGGGATGCTTGGTTGCCAGGAATTTTGCCAGGGCGGTTTTGGCGCAGAACGACTGGGCAAAGAACACGGTGGGCACCTCACCATTAAAGCCGGCCTCAAGTTCGCAGTCAGCCGGTGTTTTGTTTTCCATGCAGCGGGTCCAGCCGAAGACGTGGGTGGTGTCCGGAAACAGGGAGAGCAGGGAGAAATCCCGGGGGGGCACCCCCCAGAATCCGGCTTCGGGAACGCAGGGCGGGAATTTTTCCGGCCGGTAGGCGGCAACGCTTTGCACGCCCGCGGTGATGCGCTGGAATTTTTCCAGCAGCCCCATTCTCGCGGTACAGATGGGATGGCCGAAGGGTTTCTTGTCCTCGTTGCGGCAGCGGATCACGGGAATGGCAAGGATATCCCGCAGCACCGTGGAGACATGGAGGGCGCAGTCGCACTTGCCCGGCCCGGTGTCAATAAATATCATGTCAAGCCGCAGATGCAGGGCATTGAGCAGCGCGGTGCGGAGAATGGCGCAGTAGACCCTGGGCAGATAGGGGGTGGTTGTTTCCATGTCCGCCTTGACCAGGGGTTCGTCGAGATCAAAAATATGGGCCCCGGCCGCATTGAGTGCGCCGATGATATCCACCGGGGGGATGCCGATGATGCCGACCCTGGCATCGGGTGCTAGTTTTATCAATGGATTTTCCTGCTTCACTGTCTTTCTTGTTATTTTATTATATCCTGTTCATGCGCCACAGCAGGAACAAACCTGCTCCCGTCAGCAGGACATGGATCGACCAGGAGGCAACAACGGGGTTGACAAAGGCGGCCTGGGCCAGGGATTGGCTGAAGTTCCACAAGGCCCAGGCGATAAAGGCCAGCACACAGCTGATGGGAATGGTCATGGCCAGATCCCGGTTCCATTTACGCTGTAGAGAGTGTATCAACGGGATGGAGAGCAGCAGCAGGGGCACCCCGAGAAAAATAAAGGATAAACGCCGGTTAAACTCCACGGTGCCCAGCCAGTCGCCCAGTCTGATGCTCTCCAGGGCCTTGCGGTACAGGGCATACAGGGAAAGCTCGGTGACCTTGTAGGGCGGCACGAAAAAATCCGCCGGGGTATCCGGCAGTTCAAAGCGTAACTCCTTGAAGAGCTTAATGGCGTACTTGCCGTCCTGGCCCGCCGTTTTCAGCTGTCCCCCCCTGAAAAGCCAGCCCTGCTCGGACCATGAGGCCCGCTGCGCCGTGAGAAACAGCTTGATATTGCTGTGGGAATCATCCCCTGCCGTATAAATGAACTCGGTGAAAACGTTTTTCGTTTTATCCGGCCGTCTGAAGGTGTAGATGCCCTGTTCGCCCTTGTGAAAGATGCGGCCTTCACGGACAATGCCCTTGGCGACCTGGGCGTTTACCTCCTGGTACCATATCTCGTTTGTTCTGGCGTTCGTGTGGGGCAGAAGCCACTGGGCCGCGGCAATGGTCAGGATGGTGAAGAGAACGGAGGCGGCAATGATCGGCAGAACAATGCGCATAAACGAGATGCCTCCCGCGTTAAGGGACATCTGTTCCCGGTTTTTACTCAGCAGCCCCAGGGTGATGACCCCTGCCAGCAGAATGCAGACCGGGGCCATCTGATCGTAGATGAAGGGGATCTTGAGCAGAAAATAGGAGATGGCCAAAGCCAGCGGTTTGTCCGCCTCGGTGAAATTATCGATCCGTTCAAAAAAATCGACGAGCAGATAGATTGACACCAGGGAGGCCAGAACCAGAAAGAGATTCATGAAAAACTGTTTAAAAATGTAGCGGTCAAGCAGTTTCATGGAGTTTTTCTCTTTTGCGCCCTGGCCAGCAAACCTTGCACGGCGGCCATTGTTTTCAGCATGAAATCGATCAGATTGATGGTGCTTTCCCTGTTGGCGAAACGGAGAACGTAGAGGGTGAAGAGCCCAAAGAGAAGATTTGGGGTCCACATGGAGACCCAGACCGGCACGGGGATATGTCCGCTTAACGATTTCACCGTGGTCAGCAGGACATAGTAGAAGATAAAGATGGTCAGTCCGAGTGGCAGGCCGATGGAGCGCTGTCCCGGCCTGGCGCGCAGAGCCAGGGGCAGGCCTAAAATGGTGAGCACGAAGCAGCCGCCGGGCAGGACCAGGCGGAGATGATACTCGATCAGGCCGGCAATACTTGCGCGGGAGCCGGGATCCTGCTTTGCCACATATTCCCTGATCTGTTGCCGGGTCATTTCCCTGGTGTCGGCGCTCCCTCCCGTCTCTTCATCAGCTCCGGGCCCCAGCAGGGGGATGTTGATGCTGTAGGTTTGAAAGGACATGGTCTGGCTCAAGGCCTCCCGCGACTGATGGATGGACCCGTGTTCAAACTGGAGGGTGATGAGCATCCTGTCCATGTCGGCCTGCAACTGCCCTTTCTCGGCAAGGACGATGAGCGGGTTCAGCTTGTCCCTGGTGTCGGCGACGTAGACCCCTTGCCACTTGCCGCTGCCCGGATCACTCTCGTCGATATAGACCACCACGTCGGGCAACCCTTCGCTGAATTTTTTTTCCTGCAGCCCCCTGTCGATCCGTTCCTTGGCAAGTTGGAAAAAAAGCTTTTTCATGGCCACGGCGCCGCCCGGCAGCAGGGCGGCGGAAAAATAGCCCGTCAGCAGCGAGGTGCACAAGGCGAAAATGATGACCGCTGGCAGCATGCGGTACAGGCCGATACCCGCCCCCTTCAGGGCGATGAGCTCATTGTCGTTGCCCATGCGGGTGAAGCAGAGAATGACCCCCAGCATGCTGGCCATGGGCACGGCAAACAGGAAGAGATTGGGCAGCATGTAGGCGCAGAGTCTGATGAAATCCGGCAGGCTGATGCCGAAATTGATAATGAAATCAAAAAGGGGGAGTATGCGCCCGAGAAAAAGAATGGCCGTCAAAATAAGGAGACTGGCAAAAAAGGGGGCAAGGGCCTCGGTGATCAGGTATGAATAAAGAAGCAAGGGCAATTTCAGGTATCCTTCTGTGGTTATTGCCGGGTTTTTGTCATAATTGTATTGAGCTGGGCAGGGTCGGGATGTTAAAAAGATCGCAATCGCTCAGCTATTGAGGCTGCAGGCAGAACGAGAGGGGTACAGTGACATGATGTAAGTCAGTACCGACAGCCCTATAGCCTTCAGCCTAAACACCTGAGAAGTTACCATATTTATCCATATCTAACACTTTTTTTCGAATCCGGACATGCAGCCATTTGTTTATACCCTGGCGGTTGAAGCAACGCCTCCCAGCCTGCAGGACAATACAGGCGATATCGACCGCCTTAAAAAAGCCATTACGGCGGCAAACGGCGCTGTGGTGAGCATTCCCTTCAGCCGCCTGGCGCCTATTGCCGCGCGTTTCAGAAAGTACGGCTTTAAAGGGGCGGCGGTCATCAACGATCTGCCGTCCGGACCTCGGCTGGTTGATTTTCTGGCCGGGCCGCCCCGTATCCTGCCGGCCATGGCGCTGGACCTGGGCACCACCCATCTGGAGGCAAGCCTCCTTAATCTTGTGGACGGCCGGATTCTTGCCCGGGGCAACCGGGAAAACAGCCAGATCGAGTTCGGCGCCGACATTCTCAGCCGCATCCACTATGCCGCCAAGGATGACGGGTTGTCCCGCCTGCATCTGGCCATCGTGGCCACGGTAAATGAGCTGGCGGCTGATCTGGCCCTGCAGGCGGGAGAGAAAAAAGAGAGTATCCGCGCCCTGGCGGTCAGCGGCAACACCACCATGGCCCATCTGTTTCTGGGGCTTGATCCCGCCCAGCTCTGCCGGGAACCGTACATCCCACTGGTCAACACCCCTGATCCCTTTGCGGCCGCGGAAATCGGACTGGCCCTGCATCCGGCCGCTCCGGTGTGGGTCATGCCCAGCATCGGCAGTTATTTCGGCGGCGATCTCATCTCCGGCATCATGGCCAGCGGCATGGACCAGCGGGAAGAGACCTGCATGCTCATCGACGTGGGGACCAATGCCGAGGTGGTGGTCGGCAACAGGGAATGGCTCATTGCCTGCGCCGGGGCCGCCGGACCGGCCCTGGAGGGCGGGGTGGCCCGCATGGGCATGCGGGCCGGTCCCGGCGCCATTGAGCATGTGGAGATTGATCCGCGGACCCTGGCGCTGCGCTACCGCACCATTGACGGCGGCAAACCCCTGGGATTGTGCGGCTCAGGCATCATTGATCTGGTGGCCTGTTTGTATCTGGCCAGAATCATTGATATTCGCGGCAAGTTCAGGCAAGAGCGCTGTCCGGACCGTTTTGTCGAGACAGGGGAGGGGCTGGCCTTTGTTGTCGCCGCACCACAGGATTCCGCAGGCGGGGAGGCGGTGGTGCTGGGACAGGTGGATCTTGACGCCATGATGCGCTCCAAGGCGGCCATGTACGCCATCCTGACCACCCTCATTAACCAGGTAGGCCTTGATTTTACCGATCTTAACCGCATCTACGTCGCCGGGGCCTTTGGCCGGCATATCGATCCCCGCAGGGCCATCACCCTGGGCATGCTGCCCGATCTGCCCCTGGAAATTTTTCAAGCCATCGGCAACAGCTCCCTGGCCGGGGCCGGGCTGGCGCTGCTTGACCGACAAAACAGAGAGCGCTGCCTGCGGCTGGTGGGTAAAATCACTTATCTGGAGCTCAACGTCAACCAGGAATTCATGATCCGTTTCTCCGGCTCCCGTTTCATTCCTCATACCGACACCGCGCTGTTTCCCTCGGTGCCCGTGTTTGACTAGAGGGAACCGGTCTTGCCGTTTGCCACAAGCCGGCGCTGCCTCAAAAGCTCTTCTGCTGTGCTGGTAGTTTTGCTGACGCGTAACCCCCTTCCGCGCCAAACTTTAAGTCATCCGCCATTTTGGCAAACAGATAGCGGCTGCCATCCGCGCTTAGGTGGCTATGATCCATATACAACAACACATCGTCTTTGGATGCATAGCACTGCTCCTGATCGCAAAGATAATCATACAGATTGATAAATTTGACGGTTGGAAAGGTGTTCCGGGCGGATTGAATGATCCGGTGATATTCGGCGTTCCGCTGGTCAAAGAGGGCGCGGGAAAGGGCGCAAGGGTCTTTTGGGGTATGGCCCGGCAAATAAAAAGGCCGCATTGTGACGCACTCGGTAGGCTCAAAATCCAACACCGGCGTATCCACGAAGAAAACAATTTGCTTGTCTGAAGCAACGAGCCGGGACAGCGTAATATTTAAAGCCTTTTCCAGTATGGCGGCGTTTTCCTCGACCTGTTCGGCGGAGATAGCTTCCAGCTTGAGGTCGTCATCGATCGGGCGTATTTTCCACACGGCGTAGCCGCTGAGCATGATCGTCTTAATGCTTTCCGAGTTGATCGCCTCTTCAAGTCCTTTTTTGATCACGTCATCATCACAGGAATAATAACGCTTTCCGGCCAGCTCCAGCTCAAAAACAGGCATGCAGCCATTGCCGTTCCGGTTGATGATATTCTGGTCCGCGATGGTTTGCATCTCGGCTAAACCGGAGGCCAGATGCACAGAGTGACTATCACCAATCAAGGCGATTTCCGGCGGTTTAAGGGGATTGAGAATTTTACAATTCCAGTCATTGTCCGCATCGGGGCAGGGCGACCACTTGGCAAAGTGCAAGGCGAAATCCAATTTCGCGTCTTGATCGGCTATCTCTTTCGTCAAGGTTGAGCTGCGCACATTGCCTTTCACGAAAGCGACACTGCCCGAGGTCGCCAGCATTATCATCAAGAGCGCCAGTGAGGATATTTTGATTTTACTGCGTTGGCCAAAGCGTATTGGCCGCTCAATAAACAGGTAAGTCAGCCAGGCCAGCACAACGGCGAGGAATACGGCTGTCATCCTGACGCCAAGCGCTGGGGTTTTGGTTTCCATGATGGTTGCAAAAGAGAGTAGGGGCCAATGCCATAAGTAAAGCGGGTAACTGATCAGACCCACCCAAACCATGGGACGCGATGACAGGACCAGGCGATTCAACACGGAACGTGGCCCGGCCGAAATGATCAGAAGCGCCCCCAGGGCGGGCAGCAGCGCCCACCAGCCGGGAAAGTTTTTTTTGTCGACAAAAATTACAGCAAAAACAATGAGTAAAGCGCCAAGGATAGAGAGGGCGTTTTCTCGCGTGGCGGGGCTTAAAGCCGGCAGGCTCCGAGCCGTAAATTTACTGAGCAGGTTGTTAACGGTCTGCCTGACGTGTTGGTCGATTTCGATCTTGTGCAGCTGAATGTACGCCAGTAAACCACCCAGCAGTAATTCCCAGAAACGCGTAATGGGAGAATAAAACGACTGGACGGCATCGGTATAAACGGTGTAAACATTCAACGCAAAAGAACCAACAATAATAAAGGCGGCCATTTTCAGCGCATTGATGTTCCGCTTCCATGCCAGCAACAGCAGGCATGGCCAGACAATGTAAAATTGCTCTTCCACCCCCAGGGACCAAAGGTGCAGCAAGGGCTTGGTGGCGGCGGAATTGTCAAAGTAGCCGGCCTCTTGCCAGAAAAACAGGTTGGACACGGAACCTGCTCCGCCGAGCATGTGTTTGCCCAGTTGTTGAAATTCTTCGGGCAATAAAACCAGCCAGCCCACAATATAACAGGCGCTTAACACGACAATCAGCGCGGGAAAAATGCGTAAAATCCGGCGGATGTAAAATTCCTTAAAGCTGAAGGTGTCTTTTTCCAAGCTGCTGATCAGGATGGTGGAAATCAGAAAACCGGAAATAATAAAAAAAATATCGACCCCAATAAACCCGCCTTCAAAAACCTTTGGGAAGGCGTGACAGCAGACCACGGCCAATACGGCCACGGCGCGAAGACCATCAATGTCGGCGCGGTATTTAGGATGGGGCAGTTTTTTTGCAGCAGTATCGGGCGTTTTCATAGAGTGATGGGTATACGGAATGAAGAAATTTTGCGGAAAATATCCAGAGGTTAAAAGTTCGGGAAAACAGGATAAATAATCAAATCATTAAATATACCATATTTTCTTTCGCAAAGCCATGGCAAAGGGGGCTGGGTTTTACCGGTAACGGAAATGGATACTTCAGTAAATTTCAGCAAAAGCACGACCGCATACATAAGGAAATAAAATATTCATGGGCGGAACACGATTCATAGTGGCGGGAAACTTTATCGACGGCAGCAGCGCCGAGGTGCGCAGGAATGTCTTTCTAGAAGTTACGGACACCATTATTAGCGCCATCGGCCCCGCGGCGGATCTGCCACGCCATGACGGGGCCGCCATTGATGACTTCTCGCACTGCACCATTGTGCCGGCGCTGGTTGACTGCAGCGTCTCGCTTACGCAATCGCCCTCCGTGGACCAACGGGTGCGGTTAGCCGTTGCGGAGGCAGGTCTCGCGGAAAAGGTTGCCATGGTGGAGCGGCATATCCGCTACTGCCATGCCCACGGAGTGCTGGGCGTGGCCGCGAGCGATGATCCAGCCGGCCTGGTGGCGCGTCATCAAGAGGGGATGGCGCAGGGGAGCATCATTGACATTCGTTCGTCCGGCCCTCTCTGCCGGAACAGCCAGGATTGCCCAGACTCAAACCCGGCAGGCGGTGATTTTCTTAAACTCGGTTATTCCGCCAATATCGAAGACGAGGAAGCCCCATATCTCCGGCTTACCCCTGAGGAGTTGGACCGCATTCTGCGGCGCCGGGGCCCAAAAAAGGCGGTGGTGGTGGCCAATGGCCGGCAACAGGTAGCGGAGGCGCTTGGCGCGGGGTGCGATGCCATCGAACAGGGATACGGTATGGGCGAGGACAATCTCCGGAAGATGGCGGAGAAAGGCGTGCTGTGGATTCCCAGCGTCCTGCGGGCCAGGAATGGTTTGGACGGCGCGAGTTCAGGCGGGGAGGTGTGTTGCCGTTTCTCCACGCGCTATGTGGCGCCGGGAAAGCCGGTCCCCGGCGCGGAGGCTTTTTGGAAAGAGATGCTTGCCGCACAGCTCACGCAGCTGCGTCTTGCCAGAAAATTGGGGGTGACAACGGCGGTGGGAACCGGGGCCGGCAGTGCCGGCATACTCCATGGCGAGTCGATGGTCGAGGAGATGAAAATGTTTATTAAGGCCGGCTATTCACGTGCGGAGACCATCCGTTGCGCAGCGGCAAACGGCGCCGGATTCTTCGGCCTGGAGAAGCTGGGAATGCTTACCGTCGGGCGGAAAGCAACATTCCTGATTGCCAGGGGCACGGTGCAGCAACTGCCAAGAAAACTCTCCTATCTGGAAGGCATCTATGTTGACGGCGCACCCAGCAGCGCATATCGCAAAAATCCTGTTAGAACGGGGTGATGTGTTTTCAATGCGATGGACCCCCGCTAACGACATGCGGGGGTGACGGAAAAACGGAATCTTCGCCACTCTTCGGTCTCTTGTCAATCTTCCGAACTCAACATAACTGCTTATTATTTCGTTTCGAGGTCAGGATGTCTGA
>JACRCD010000067.1 GCA_016219175.1 Deltaproteobacteria bacterium
ATAGATGAGGGCATGGCCCGTGGTTTTATCATCATAGGCCCGGGCGAGAAACTCTCCGATCAGGCTGTTGCCGGGCATCTTGGACAAGGGATTCTGGTCCCTGGCAATGGCTAGGTTTTTTTCATTCAAAATTTTAATAATGGCCGTATTGCTTAAAAAACCGACATATTTGCCGTTATTGGTCAGCATGATCCCTTCGGGGTCCCTGGTCAGGGAAAAAACCTCAAGAAGTTTATCAATGGAGAGCGTCTGTTCCGTCTCCACACCTTCGGCAATCACCATGCTGCCCAGGATATGGGCAAGATTCAGAACTTTTGACACAAAAAGTTTTTTTTTGGCGTCCGTGGCGATGTCATTGATGAAAAAACGGTCGATTTTGATGAAGTTCGGTTCGGCAAAATAGAGAAGCTGCAGGCCGGAGAAGCCGGAACCGAAATCGTCGATGGCGACTTTAAAATGCGCCGATTTCCTTTGCTGACAAAAATGGCAGAATCCCTGATAGTCGGTGATGGGGTGTTTTTCCGAGATTTCCAGACAGATCATATCGGCCTGTATGCCGAGTTCCGCCAGCAGGTTGGAAAAATTGCCGCACACCTCATCCGGAGCATGCAGGATGCGGTTGTCAAGATTGAGAAAAAAGGTTGTCTGTTGATAATGGGGCAGTGCGACATATTTACGAATCGCTTTTTCCCGGAGCAGATACTCAAAATGCGCCAGTTTGTTGTATAGATATGCTGCGTCAAACATCTGCTGGATGGAAGAAAATCCGGCGGCGGCCCAGTTGCGGACAAGCGCCTCATAACCGAGGCAGACCCCTGTGTGAATATTGACGATCGGCTGGAAGGCGAAATCAAGGGTATCGACAATTGCCATCCAGTCCGGTCTGTTATTGTTGCCGGCTGGCAAGCCTGATGGAGGAAGAAGTGTATCATAAAGCGCTTTTGCGTCTAACATACTGTAGCACCCTCATTGCTGCCGATTTCCGCAGACTGGTGTCGGTTAAGCCCCATGCGGGGATGTGTGCATGCGATGAAATAAATAATTTCATGCGCTGGCAACTTCCTAATTCATCGGTTCACGATTCTGTCCCAGCAGATTCAATTTGGCGTTGGTGAAATGAAGCAGTGCTGTCAGTTCCTCGGCAATTTTCCTGGCGCGGCTTATGACATTGCCGGAGTGGTTCAGTGTGCTGCCGGCTGCCTCATTGACAAGACGGATGTTGGCGGAGACATCCTGGGTGTTTTCCGTTGTCTGCGCCGCCAGCCCGGAAATCGTACCGGTTAGTTTTTCCTGTTTGTGCGCGGCGGTGGAAATTGTCCCTGAAACATCCATAAGATTATGAACCAGTTGATCGATCTTGCCGAGATTACCGGTCGTTGTTTTGGCGGCTTCCTCAATTCCTTTTATCTTTGACATGACAGCCGCGGTGGCTTTTTCGGTTTCCTGGGAAAGCATTTTCACCTCCGAGGCGACAACGGCAAAGCCTTTTCCCTTCTCGCCCGCCCTGGCTGCTTCAATAGTGGCATTGAGGGCCAGGAGCTTTGTCTGGTCGGTTATATTCCGGACTATTTCAATGATACTGTGTATTTCCGCTGTTGCCTGACTAAGCTGGTCAAGGTCGCCTCGTGATTTCTCCGTGTCGGCGATGATATTTTGCACGATCTCCGACTGGGTGTTGATCTGACCGTTGATGTCGGCCACGGCTTTCAGCAGATTGCTCGACGATTTGGAGACATTTTCGATATTTTCCGCCGTATGATCAGCTCTCTTTGCCACGCTTGCCGCCTGTTGCCTGGTAGCTGAGGCGAGTTCATGCTGACTGTTGGCCAGATCGACAAGCTCGTTTGCCTTGGACTCCACATTGGCAATTACCGTGGTTGTCTCCTGGATCAGCTCATCAATAATGGAGTCCTGATAGAGCTTTCTCTCCTCGTTCATCTGTTGCGTCACGTACTTTCGCTTCTCTTCTTCCTTAAGATTGATCAGTGTTTCCTTGAAATTGGTAATAGCCCCGGAAAGAATGCCGATTTGATCCGTGCGGTTGCCGAAGGGCACAGCGGGAAAATGACCCGCGCGAATCTGGTCAATGATGGCGGTAAGCTTTAGCAGCGGCTTTTCAATGATGATACGGGTAAGGAAAAATAAAACGATGAGATTGCCCGCCACCGCGAAAAGGCTGATGGCCAGATCTATCTTATTTTGCTCGGAACGCATGAGTTCCAGCTTATCTTTCTTTGTGGAGATATTTTCCTGTTGCTGCACAATTTCGGTACGCGTCCGTTCGGCCTCCAGAGCCTCATCGGCTAACATTTGATTCAACTCACTGATTTTCTTCTGTAATTCATCAGGCCCTGCCGCAACGGATTCAAGACGCTTGACGGTCTCCAGGACAAGCTGTTCGTCATGCTGTGGCCTGGTGCTTGTGATATAAAAACGTTGAATGGTGTCGGTGAATGAGTTGTCGGGCGAGAAGATGCCGCGCGAAACAACAACCCTGTCCTGCTCGGCCCGGGTGATGACTTTGCCATTGGCCAGATCGCGCCGTTCATTGCGGGTGTAAAGCTGCGTGAATTTTCCCCTGTCCTCGATCAGCTCCGGCTCACTGACCTGGTAATCCGCGGCTAGAGAGGAAATGACATCCCTGGTCTGGTTAGTTTGAAAAAAATCGCTCAAAGACAGATATTTGTCCTGCAGCTTGACAATGGTTTCCCTCTGGTTGCTGCTCAGCTGTTCATGGATGGACAGAAGTTTGTTTGTTGATATTTCGATTTTTTGCTGGGAGTATCTATTGGTGTAGTGGATAGCGCCTATAAAAATATTCGAGACGACCGCCACACCGAAAAGGATCTTCAAGCCCACGGTAATATGCCTGTTCTGTAATAGCCTTTTTGCCAAACCCATAGCCGCTCCGTATGTTTGATCCGAAGAATTTCATTGTTTTCTTAATTACCATAGTGGAGTTTTGTTAGATAATTGTTATGATTTTGCTAGAAATTTGTGATTCCCACCCTCTCCGGCACTTACCTCAACAACATCCCCCTGACGACCATGCAGGGAAAACCGTGGTTCGTTGACGCCTCACCGTCCGGCCTGACCCAGGCCCAGACGGCCACAGCCACACGGAATACGCCGTGGTCAGCCGCGATGCGGTCAACCTTCCGGTTTACCAGATGCTTTCCGACTATCAGGAGCGCATTACCCTTATGGCTGGATCTTCGAGCCGACCAGCGGCGACGGCTGGGGCTTCCAGACAGCGGAAGGCAAGCAGTCTCCGGCCGCCCTGGTAATGGAGGTGCAAGGAGCGCCTCTGGCGCAATAAACAAGCAGCAAAACGGGCAGACGCTGATGACGTCTGCCCGTTGTCCTATTCAATCTCCTTCAGAAAAACCCGCCGGAAGAACCCTTCCTTCTTCCCCCTCCCAGCTCGCCCTGTAAAACAGATTACTCATTAAATCATAACTGAAACCAAACAATAATTGATTAATGAATCAGGGAACTGCAAACGCATGGCTTGAAAGCCAGGCAGAGAACATCTTATCAACATTATTCGTGGAAGATCGACATGCCAAGCCCAACCCTGAGACAATCCCCGCGCAGCCGCCTGCTGCCCGGCGAGCCCGAGACCCTGGCGTGGGCCGGTATCCCGCCTTCCTTTTCCCTCACCCTTTCCGGCTCAGAGCGGCTGGCCGCGGTTCTTCCCTGGCTTGCCGGTCCGCTCCTGTTCGGTTTGTTTGCCCTTTGTCTCGGGCAGGATGCCAACTGGGATCTACGCAATTATCACTTGTACAACCCCTATGCCTTTCTGCACCAGCGGCTTGACTATGATGCGGTCCCGGCCCAGGTGGCAAATTTCTATAATCCGCTGCTCTATATCCCTTATTATTTCGCGGTAACGAGCCTGCCGCCGCTTGTTGTCGCCTTTTTGCTCGGCGCGGCGCAGGGCCTTAATCTCCCGCTGCTCATCAACATTGCCCGTAACGCCATGGGGCGGGAAAAGAGCAGGGACTGGTGGCTTTATTTTCTCATTGCCCTGGTTGGTCTGCTGGGCGCAGGCAACATCTCGGAACTGGGCACCATGTTTGCCGATAATCTGGTCAGTCTGCTGGTGCTGGCCGGGATCTGGCTGCTGCTGGCCCATTACCGGCTGCTGACAACAGGCAGGCTCCGCCAGGGCTTGCTGGTGGCCGGGGCGGGTGGTCTGCTCTTCGGCCTGGCCGCCGGCCTCAAACAGCCGGCTGCAACTTTTGCCGTAGGCTGGTGCGCGGCTTTTCTGGTTTTGCCTGTACCGCCGCGGCGGCGCATCGGCCTGGCCTTTTTTTTCGGCCTGGGGGTGCTGGGTGGCATCGCCGTTGGCGGCGGCTACTGGATGTATGAACTCTGGACCCGGTACGGCAATCCTCTTTTCCCCTATTTCAACCAATTTTTTGCCTCACCCATGGCCTCCATGGCCGATTACCGGGACGCTCGCTTTCTGCCCCGCAACCTTTGGGAAACATTGTTCTTTCCCTTTGTCATCGCCTGGGACCCGCGGCACACGGCGGAAATTCCTTTTCGCGACCTGCGCTTTCCGCTTTTTGCGGTTCTGCTGGCTGTGGCAGGACTTGTTGCCCTGTACAAACGTTTAATGCGAACAAATAACCATGACGTCATGCCGGGCAAGCAAAGCGCAACCCGGAATCCATTGTTATTCTTGATTTCGGCGGCTCCCGGTCCCCATGCCGTTTCCGCTCCGCGTAAAAGGCTCTTCCTGCTCTGCGGCGCCTTGGTTGCCTATGCGGCCTGGCTGCGTCTGTTTGGCATTTACCGCTACCTGCTGCCCCTTGAGATGCTGGCGCCATTGGGTATCTGGCTGCTCATCGCCGCTTTTCCCTGGCAAAAGGTCACAAAATATTGGCTGGCCCTGTGCTGCGCGCTGCTGCTTTTGGTCACTCTGCAGCCCGGCAACTGGGGGCGGGTCTCCTGGGGAGGCGATTTTTTCGGCGTTCATCCCCCACCCCTTGCCGATCCAGACCACACCATGGTGCTCATGACCGGCCTGGCCCCTTTGTCCTATGTCATCCCTTTTTTTCCGGAGCAAGTACGATTTGTTCGTATCCAAAGCTATTTCACCGAGCCGGTGGCTGGGGCCAACGGTTTTAATCTGCGCATGCAACAGCTGGTAGCCAACCATCAGGGGCCGCTCTACGTTCTCTATCATTTTGATGAAAAGGAGCAAGCAACTACCGCCCTGCGTGCCTACGGGCTTGACATTGATGGTGGGGATTGCCGCGAACTTAGCCCCCATATCGAGGAACAGCTCGATGCTCCGCTCTCCTTTTGCGCCGCGAAACGCACCGATTCTTTCAACACCAGAGGTGAAAACAGATGATGCAGGCTCCTTGTATCCCTTTTCCCCAACGCATTGCCGTTCTCGTGCCCTGCTACAATGAGGAGAAAACCGTGGTCCAGGTGGTGCGGGATTTCCACGCCGTGCTGCCAGGGGCGGCAATCTATGTCTATGACAATAATTCCACCGACCATACCGCCCTCCGGGCCAGGGAAGCAGGGGCCATTGTCAGATCCGAAAGGCGCCAGGGCAAGGGCAACGTCATGCGCCGCATGTTTTCGGACATCGAGGCCGATATCTATGTGCTGGTTGACGGGGATAACACCTATCATGCCGAGAGCGCGCCGGTGATGATTTCCAGATTGCTTGACGAGCAGCTGGACATGGTGGTCGGCTCACGGCTCACGGCCCATGACCAGGCCGCCTTTCGCCGCGGCCATCATCTGGGCAACCGGCTGCTGACCGGCTTTGTCGCGCTGCTGTTCGGCCGCAGTCTGACCGATATGCTGTCCGGCTACCGGGTCATGTCCCGCCGTTTTGTCAAGTCCTTCCCGGCCCTGGCCAAAGGGTTTGAAACCGAAACCGAACTTACCGTGCATGCCCTGGAGCTGCGGATGCCGACGGCCGAGGTCATCACGCCCTACGGCAACAGACCGGCCGAATCGGAAAGCAAACTGCATACCTACCGGGACGGCTTTCGCATCCTGCTCACCATTATCCATCTTTTCAAGGCGGAACGGCCCCTGGCCTTCTTTGCCATCCTCTTTGCGCTGCTGGCCGCCATCTCCCTGGGTCTGGCCGTGCCGATCATTCTCACCTATGCGGCTACCGGCCTGGTGCCCCGTTTTCCCACCGCCATCCTGGCCACCGGCATCATGTTGCTCGCCTTTCTCAGCCTGGTCTGCGGGCTGATTCTGGACACCGTCACCCATGGCCGCAGGGAAATGAAGCGCTTAAATTACCTTGCCATTGCCGCGTCCGGCCATGATTGACCGCCTCCTGGCCCATAATCTGCTCCCGGAATTCTGCAAATTCTGTCTGGCGGGCACGGTGGGCTTCGTGGCGGATGCCGGCAGCCTGCAGCTGCTGGTCAATGCCGGCGGCCTGAACCCGTACCTGAGCCGTCTTTTTTCCTATCTCTTTGCCGCCACCATCACCTGGTGGCTCAACCGGCGCTTTACCTTTGCCGCCTGCAACGGCGTCTGCTGGCAGGGGCAGTGGCTCCGTTATCTGGCGGTCAATGCAGCCGGAGGCGGGGTGAATTACGGGATCTACGCCCTGGCCGTCTTTCTGTCCGGGTTTGTCCGCCATCATCTCTATCTGGGAGTGGCGGCCGGCTCGGTAGTAGGCCTGGCTGTCAATTTTACCGCCTCGCGCCTTCTGGTTTTCAGAAGGGGGCGCGACTCTGAATCCGGTGATTGGAAAAGCAAGCGCCAGGAATAAATCACGGCTGCAATGGCCAACTACTCACAGAAATCCTTTGTTTGCGGTAGTCACAAAAAATATGGATTTTGGGAAGTTTCAGCAGAAGATGCGGGCCATGAAACCGATTTGGGCCATTTTGGTTATTTCCAAATACGATTCCATGCCGCGCTGTAATTTTATGAAAACATACCGCCGAAATCACTGACGACACCAAGAAAAATCGGGCTGCGCAGTGATCCCGGCGGGAGAATTTAATAGTAACGGGACAGAAATGTCCTTATTTCGCGGGGGCGGCCATCGGCTTAAGCTCCTTGATGTCCTTCAGCAGTTTCGTTCTCTCGTCTTTTGACATGGGAATCATGCCTTTGTCGGCCAGATAGCCGTCATTGCCCCAGGCCTTATCGCTGGTGAATTCATCAACGAATTCCTTGATGCCGGGGATTTCGCCCACATGGGCTTTTTTGACATAGAAAAAGAGCGGACGGGAAACCGGGTATTTGCCGGAGGCGATATTGTCAAAGTTAGGGGATTCATTTTCCACAGTGGAGCCCTGGATCTTGTCAGCATTCTGATCAAGGAAACTGAACCCGAAGATGCCGAAGGCGTTGGGGTTCGCCTCAAGTTTCTGCACGATCAGGTTGTCGTTCTCGCCGGCCTCGACGTAAGCCCCATCCTCACGCACCGTCTGGGTAGTGGCCTTGTACTTGTCTTTGTCCTTTTTCTCCATGTCATGGATGAAACTGAAGGTCTTTGCCCCGGATTCCATGGCCAGCTCAACAAAAGCATCCCTGGTGCCGGAGGTGGGGGGAGGTCCCAGCACCTCGATTTTTGTGGCGGGAAGGGCGGGATTCACCTCCTTCCAGGTCTTATAAGGGTTTGCCACCAGGGTTTCTCCGCCCTTGGGGTCAGGGACGTTTTTGGCCAGGGCCAGGAAGATATCTTTACGGCTCACCTGCATGGGGGCGCTTTTCTTGGCATTGGCAAGCACAATTCCATCATAGCCTATTTTGACTTCCACAATATCTTTAACACCGTTTGTCTGGCAGGTCTCGAATTCGGATTTCTTGATGGCCCGCGATGCGTTGCTGATATCAGGTGAATCAACTCCTACGCCTGAGCAGAAGAGTTTGAAACCGCCGCCGGTGCCGGTGGATTCAATTTTAGGGGTCTTAAAGTTGGAGCCTTTGCCGAACTGTTCGGCCACAACGGTGGAAAACGGATAGACCGTTGAAGAGCCGACGATGCTGATGGTGTCACGGCCGGCAGCCTGCGCGGACGAAAAATTGAACACACCTGCCATGAGTGCCGCCGTCAACAGAATACTTTTTTTCTTCACGAGAGTTCTCCTTGATAAAAGAAATTAATAACAATAACTACCAGTTGATTTCAAAACGTTGTCGTAAGAAAAGCGCTGTAACGCGTATCATTTGTAAGCTAAATTACGGGAGGGATGTTTTGGTTGGATTAGGAGATTATTAAGATTGCGTTAGATGGGTGAATTAAGCTTGCAGGACGGAATTATTAGCATAAAGTGAAGAAAAAAGAGGTCATTTCAAACACCCTTTCCTTATCTGTTATGCTGATGGTTTTCCAAAGTTATTGTTCAAGAGGAGCCATATGGGTAAAGCCAACATACTCATTGTCGAAGATGAAGAAGATATCCAGCAGCTGGTCAGCTACAACCTGATCAAGGCCGGTTTCCATGTCGTATGCGCCGATACGGGGGAAGAAGGACTGCAGAAGTTACAGGCCGGAGGCATTGACTGCATCCTGCTTGATCTGATGCTGCCCGGCATTGACGGTCTTGAAGTCTGCCGCGCCATTAAAAAAAACGAAGACAGTAAATCCATACCGGTCCTGATCCTGACCGCAAAAGGCGAAGAGGATCATGTCGTTTCCGGTCTTGATTGCGGGGCGGATGACTATGTAACCAAACCTTTCAGCCCAAAGGTTCTGATTGCCAGAGTAAAAACCCTGCTGCGCCGCAGGGCGGAACAGGCTGTCGATTCTTCAGCCAAAAAAAAGGAGAAAATCATTATCCGCGGGTTGGAGATTCATCTTGGCCGCCACGAGGTGAAGTTAAACGGAGAACCCTTGCAGCTGACCATGAGCGAATTCGGGATTCTGGTGCTGCTGGCCGGCAAACCAGGATGGGTTTATACCCGGCAGCAGATAATCGATGCGGTGAGGGGCTATGACTTTCTTGTCACGCCGAGGGCCATTGATGTGCAGATCTTCGGGCTCCGTAAAAAAATGGGGGATGAGGGCACCAATATTGAAACGGTGCGCGGCGTCGGCTATCGCTTCAAGGTATGAGCGGCATCCATGCATAACAGGAAATTAATCTGGCGGATTTTCCCCGCCAATCTGGCCATTACCCATCACCGTGCTTGAAGAACTCGACCACTTCAAGAAAGGGAACGACGCGCTTAATTTTCACGCCCGCCAGTTCACCCATCTGCTTGATGACCTGAGCGGTGACAAGCTTTTTAACGGCGGCGTTCCCATAACACCAGGTCTCGGAAATATCAGCGTCAAAATGGAGGAAGATTTTGACCCGGAGCTGTTGCGCATTTTCCCGGAGGGCAAACCGGATCATAGAATTCTCAATATTGCCTTCAGGCTTTCCAAGAATAACAGGAAACGGCAGGTGATCTTCGTCTCCAAGGATGTCAATCTGCGCATGAAGGCAATTTCTCTGGGGTTGGTTGCTGAAGATTACAAAAACGACCATGTTAAGGATCTTGGCGCCTTGTATAAGGGCTACCGGCGTATTGAGCCGGTCCCTGAATCTCTCATCGATCACCTTTTTACCGAAAGCAGCTCTTTGCAGAGCACCGAATTGGGCAAGGAGCCGGATATCCAGCCCAATGAATTCCTGGTCCTGAGAAACGGAAAACGTTCGGCCCTCGGCTTTCTAGATGCAACAGACGGGACAATTCGGAGAATCGACAAGCAGATCTGTTATGGCATCACCCCTCGAAACGTCGAGCAGACTTTTGCCCTGGCCGCCTTGCTTAACCCGAACATTGAGCTGGTCACGATAACCGGCAAGGCAGGCATCGGCAAAACACTGCTGGCCCTGGCAGCGGCCCTGCACAGCCGCAAAAAGTATCGCCAGATATTCATGGCTCGCCCGGTGGTGCCGCTCAGTTACGCCCATATCAACCTGGAAAAAGGTGAACGATCCCGCCTGGCGGACCTGGCCGGTACACTTCTTTGATGTATTTGCAAAGCATCCCTCCTGCCATTATCCGCATAACCAGCCGAAAAAATACAATCGATTATAAGGAGAATATACATGCCCCCGGCTGCAGTTGACCCAAGGGAAAAAGATATCATTGCAGAGCCGCTGAATCCGGCTAGAATTCTCATCGTCGAGGACGAGGAGGATCTGGCCGAACTCATTGACTTTCGCCTCAAAAATGAGAGGTACCACACCCAGATCGCCACCACCGGCAGGCAGGCCTGCGGAATGGCGGAATCATTTCAGCCCGACTGCATATTGCTTGATATCATGCTGCCGGAAATGGATGGGTGGCAGGTCTGCCGGTTTATCCGTGATCATCTGGACCCCATGCTGTCCTCGACGCCGATTATTATGCTGACCGCCCTTGGGGACCAGGACGCCAAAATCAAGGGGCTTGAACTCGGCGCCAACAGTTACATCGCCAAACCCTACTCCATCAAGGAAGTATTGATTATCTGCGCCAAATTGATCACTGAGCGCCGCAAGCATATGCAACTGCAAAATGAGATATTCAGGCTGCAGAGTGAAAACCGTACCTCGTTTGACCTGCAGAGTCTGCTCTGTCATGAACTGAAAAACCATCTTTCCTTCATTCAGGGCTTCTGCTCCCGGCTCCGGAAATCAACCGAGGATATCCTCCCTGATAATGATAAGAAATATCTCGGACTGATCGATAGAAGCGCCTCCTACCTGCTAAACATCTCTGAAGAAGTGCTTCTCATCCGCCAGGTTGAAACCGGGGACTTCAACCTCAGAAGAAGGCCCTTCAATTTGAAAAACTCCCTGGATGAGGTGATGAGACTCTATGAACAGGTCGCGGCATCCAAAAGAATCACCATCCTCTCGCGGTATCCGGCAATCGAAACAGTTGATCTTAATCGTGGCGCATTCAAGCTTATTCTCTCCAGCTTGATGGAAAATGCGGTCAAATACAGTTCTCCCGAGACCGAGATCAGGTGTACCGTTGACCTCTTTGGTTCGGGACGGGATCTTGTTCTCAGGGTCGAGGACCAGGGCGCCGGCATCCCTCTGGAGGAGCAGGCGAAGGTCTTTGACAAATACTACCGGGGCAAGAAACACCGTGAGTCAACCAAGGGGACAGGAATTGGTCTGTACGCGGTAAAAGTACTGAGCGAATCGCTGCAGGGGTTGGTGGAGCTGAAGAGTGAGGAAGGGCGGGGAAGCAGTTTCACGGTTTATTTGCCTCTCTCGGCAGAGCGGTGACCGGTATGAACTTTTCTTTCCACAGCCTGGAAAATCATAGAGCAGTGGTTATGGCGCGTCTTTGACTCCCTCGTTTTTACCGCTTTTTGCCGCCAGCATACCGCTGTCATGCAGACCACCAGGGTGGCAAGCCACGCGAGGCGGCTCTGATAGCGATCGTGGGGATTGGAGAGGGCGCCGCAGATAAAAGCATTCCCAAGCAGGGCCGTTAACGTGAAAAACGCTAACCCGGCAAGATCATGACGACTGGCGCGCAGACCCCAGCCGGCAACCAATAGTAACCCCAGCAGGGACAGATAGGCGACCGGAACATGCACTTTGTTCAAGGCGTTAAACAACGGCTGGGTGATTTGGTTTTGCTGCTGGCGGGCAGCGTTGAACGCTTCGGCCGTACGGGGGAGGACCCGGGAGAAGACATCCCGCGCCGCAGGCTGATATTCATCCAAGCCATCTCCGGTTGCCACCCTTGTCATTTGTTGGGCTGTGGCGCGCAAGGAAGTCCAGACAAAGGCGCCGGGATAGGTTTTGATGCACTCCTTTACCAGATAATTTAATTCAGCATCGGCTGTCCCGCTCCACCCGCCGATGTCCTGAAACGGTGAATTGGCGGCCCAGAGGAAATCATCGGCTGTTTTGGGGAGACGCGCTTGCAGATTGCACAGTTTGATGCCGGGGGCAGGGCAATGATCGGCCAGCCAGCGCTGGGCAATGCCATCCTGCACTAATCGCCCGAAAATAAACACAGGGCCTCCCGGAGTATATGTCGCCTCACCTGCCAGGGCCAGATGCAGCATCGGCATTAAAAGCAGGCTCGAAGCAACCACCGCCAGCGGTGGCAGGATAAACACGGTTAGCGGCCACTTTTGCCTGCGTTGGGCAACCCATGCGATGAGGATGACTAGGCTCAGCCCGATTGCCAGCGCCATGCTGGACATATGCGAGAGCAGCCCCAGCAGAAGCAGGGCCGTCAGTCCCGCACGCTCGCTTCTGCCCAGTTTTTCCCAGCGGAAACCCAGAAGCCATAGGGAGAGAACCACGAGTGACGCCAGGGCATCGGGCATTAATTGGCTGGTGTACCAGGAAATGCCGGTCAGCAATCCCAATCCGCCGCTAAAGGTTGCGGTTGCCAGCGGGCCTGCGGGCAGGTCGTGGCAACGGAGTACGAGGTGAATGACCCATAGGGTAAAAAGTGATTGGGCCAGCACTGGTCCCCAGAAGGACAACCAGCCAATGGATGTTGCCCAGAGAAAGAGGCCATAGAAGATTGAGCGGCCCGGAGCCAGGGTCATTTCCAGCACGCGCCCCACATAACCCCCTGTATCAAAAAAAACGAGGGCAAAACCATTCCACAGGGCGGGGAAGAGAAGAACGGCGACGCTCATTGCCAGGGAGAGCACCCAGGCGCTGCCTTGTAGTGTCGCGGAGGAGTGGGGTGATGGGGAAGAAGCGGTGGCGGTTGTGATCGGCATCATATTTTCTTTTGGCAGGTTACTCCCCTCGAAGCGGAAAGCCAAGGGTTTTGAAAATCAGCTCGTTAGGGGGCGGGCCAGAGCGACGGCAATGATGCAAGCAGCAACATCGCCCTGGCCCGATTGGAAGGGAAAATTACGAACTGCCCGATTCACTTCATGCCGGCAGTTGTTTTTTATTTTAAGGGCTGATTGTTTAATTTGTATTTTGTTTTGTTCAGTATTTGATTAACCGGTTTCGCGGTGTCATCTTGATGGTTATGTATTGTAGGCGGGGCCGGCGGGCAATTCCAGGGATGGCTAAATAAAAAAAATCGATATACAAGGCGTAGTGTATTTTGGAGAGCGAGGCAATACATGTGGTATGCCGAACAAACAAAAATGCGCTACAACGCAGTAGATCGGATTTATGCCCTTCAGGGTATTTTTTACGACGCCATCATCTTTTGCTTCCTGTTTTTTTTCGTAGTAACGGTAAATTAATGAGTATGTAATGATTTCTTAATGAATTGTAGTGAGAATATTTAAAAAAATAAGATAAATCATTACGTTATAAATGCCGGGAGGTTTTTGTCATGTCCATAAATTGTCATGAAAATAGAGCGCTTGAAAAAGCCGCAAAATATATATGTAGAGAAAAATGCGGCTTATGTCCGATTGCTGAAAAAGATTTCGAATGCCCGGAAGAATGTAACATTTCAACGTTGCCCTGGCACTGCTGGTTTGTCTATTTCTGTAAACAGGCAACCGAGGAAGAGAATAAAAATATATCAATGGAGTATTAAATATCTATTTCTTTTTCTTTACAAGGATGTATGTTTTTGATTATGCGATAATTTGACATTTTGTCGGCGAGGAGGAGGTCCGCCTCAGTAATTTCATCGTCAAGCACCTCTCTTCCCCACTGCCCAATGGGTGTTGAACACAACACCGCAATCCCCCTGTCCCTTGCTCAATCCATGCTGATCGTCTGAATATTTGAATATTCTCCCTCCCCTGATTTCATTTCTTTCCCTCCGCCCCAAAAGGCAAAACCGTCCCGCTGTTTCGATGTGCTTTTCAAGGTTTATCAACTCCTAATCATTTTTTAGAAAAAAACTAAGAAGAACCTAACCTTAACAAAATATGTACCTGTTTTAAATGTAAACAACAATATGGACCTGATCCGGAGCTGTTGCGTGTAATACCTGGGAAACTGAAATGCGCGGATTGCCCATTTCCTCACCAGGTTTTCAGGGAAGACAAATAATGACAGGAGGTGGCATGAAATCAATGTACTTCAGATCGATCTGGCTATCCGATGCCCATCTTGGCTCAAGAAACGTTAACAGTTCGTATTTGTTTGAATTTCTACAGAATACAGATTCGGAATATCTCTACCTTGTTGGTGATATTATTGATTTTTGGCAGTTGAAAAAGAAGTTCTATTGGCCCCGGATTAACAACAGGATAGTGCGTAATGTGCTGCGAAAGGCCCGCTCAGGCACCAAGGTTATCTATATACCGGGTAATCATGATGATATTGTCAGGCAGTTTGTTGGTAAAAAACTCAGGGGGGTGAGTATCGCCGCGGAGGTGATACATAATACCGCGGATGGCCGCCGCTTTCTTGTCACCCATGGCGACGAATTCGACTGCGTCGTCCAGAACAACAGATGGCTCGCCGAATTGGGCAGTTTCGCCTATGAAATTCTCCTTGCCGTCAGCGCCTTGTATAACCGGCTGCGGCTCAAAATGGGGCTTTCGTACTGGTCTCTGTCCGCCTTTCTCAAGCATAAGGTTAAGGAAGCAGTTAATTTTATGGGCAGTTTTGAAAAAGTCGTTATCGCTGAAGCCTCCAGACGCAAGGTCGATGGCCTTATTTGCGGCCATATCCACTATGCCGCCATAAAACAGATGGATCACATTACTTACAACAACATCGGCGACTGGGTTGAAAGCTGTACCGCCCTGACGGAAACCGCCGATGGCTGTCTTTCCATAATAACATGGACTGAAAAATGCGCCTTATCCACGGCAGAGGGGGAAATCTATGCGGATTGCTATCGTAACGGACGCCTGGCACCCACAAGTTAACGGGGTGGTAACCACTCTGAGCAGAACAGTTGCCCTTCTGCGCGAAGCCGACCATGAAGTAATGGTTGTCAATCCCTGGATGTTCAAGACTTTCCCCTGTCCAACCTATCCTGAAATACGTTTGTCACTGTTCCCGGGACGGAAAATTAAAGAAACGCTCTCCTTTTTTGCGCCTGATGCCATACATATTGCCACCGAGGGCTTTCTTGGCTGGTCGGCCAGGGCATACTGTCTTAAAAACGGCTTACGCTTTACCACCTCATATCATACGCGTTTTCCGGAATATGTCAGATTGCGAGCGCCCATTCCCCTGTGTTTGACCTATGCCTGCATGCGCAGGTTCCACGCCAAAGCCGTAAGGACCATGGTGGCCACGGAAGATCTCAAAGAGGAACTGTCACAATATGGATTCCAGAATCTGGCCTTATGGTCCCGCGGGGTGGATACGGAAATTTTTAAACCACGGTCCAAGGATTTTCTGGAAGATAAAAGACCTATATATATGTATGTCGGCAGGGTAGCTTTGGAAAAAAATATCGAGGAATATCTGAAAGCTGACTTGAACGGGACAAAATATGTTATCGGAGATGGGCCGGCTCTGAAGGAAATGCGTACTAAGTATCCCCAGGTACGTTTTACGGGTTACAAAAAAGGGGTGGAGCTGGCAAAGCACCTGGCGGCATCGGATGTTTTTGTTTTTCCAAGCCGGACGGATACCTTTGGTCTGGTCATGCTCGAGGCCCTGGCCTGCGGCATTCCTGTGGCGGCTTATCCTGTTCCCGGACCGAATAACATCATCAGGCACGGGGTGACCGGCATTCTCGGCGAGGATTTGCAAAAGGCGGCAAACGAGGCGCTGCAGCTGGACAGCAAACAGTGCCGCTCCTTTGTGGAGGAATTTTCCTGGAAAAGGTGCACCTCTCAGTTCTTCAACAACCTTTACTTTCCTGCCGCCAGAAAAAGCAGTGTCGATATTGCAAATACCGTATTGCAGATGGCACCGGCCAGGTGTGGGAAGGCGGCGGGGAGACAGTAGGCTGACTGGACTTTTCCCGTTGTTCCTGCTGGATGGGATAATACGGCACGCGCGGAATAACCGCATTGTTCAGACGTAAATGCCAGAGAAGGCGAAAGGTAGCCCGGCGGCAACCATATAAATTGTGATTACCACGAAATAACCCTCGTCTGAAAGGCGAGGGTTATTTCGTCTATAACACGAGGCTCTTGCAGAATAAGCAAAAGAGTGCCTCCTGTCATTTCGACCGAAGGGAGAAATCTAATGAAATCATGGCAATTACAGATTCCTCACTGCGCTCGGAATGACACACACGTTCATTTTGCAAGAGCCTCACACTTAAGGTTTGTCAATTCCTAACCCGGACAAAAACCGGGTTTGAGTAGAACCAGAGATCGGCATAGGCCTTGGCCGCCGTGTTCGGCGCCAGGAGGTCGTCGCTCAAGGGGTTGCCCTGCGGGTCGGTCTCATTGGCCACCCCACGGCCGAGATTGGTGCCGCGCAGACGGAAATACATGTCGTGCGTTGGCCGGCCCAGGTGGTGGTTGATGGTCCGCCAGCCATCTTCGCCCCCTCCTTCACGCTTGTCCTGCCAGTCCTTTGCGGTAAAGGTGGTCACTACCCTGGTGGTTTCGTTGCTGTCCTTGCCGTAGTCCGGGTTCGGCGTCCTGCCGTCCTCAAGATATCTGGCCGCCTTGCCCCTCACTTCCCCCGCGATCAGATCGATATGATCCACACCCACCGCCTCTCCGTTGTTGTTTTTTGCCGGACTCCGGAAGCGGATGGTCAACTGCGCGTCGCAATCCGCGCCGGCATCAAGAACTCCACCCATCTCCACCCTCTCTGGCTCCCGCTCCACGGGGGCATCCCTGTCCGTCACGGCTTGAGGCAGGCATCGGGCCGTAAACTGCAATCCGTCGATCAGATCGCCATGCACAATGAAGGAATTCCCGGAGCGCAGGCCAGTCAGCAGTTCGTCAAAATGATAATTTCCGTCATGGTCTTTATCCCATGTAAAGGTATAAATCTTGGCATATTCGCCGGGCCAGAAGTCGTTTGTCGTGCTGTGAAAATCGGAATTAACAAAGGCGAAGAAGCGGCGCCCCTCGCCGAGCAGGGCGTCCCATGGGCCGCCGACCTTGGCCAGCATAAAATCCGCGCCCCCGAATGTGCGGGCTCTGAAGGTTACATCCTGACCCGAACTGTCCTGGAAGGGGCCGCCGTTATAACCGCCGCGTCCCGCTGCCTTCTGGTGGCCGGGGATGCCTTCAAAACCGAAGGCCACGCCGGGGGCCGCGTTGTTGAAGTCGCGGATGGCGGCGATGGGGTATTTCAGCTTACGGGAGGGGTGGTTGATGAGAAAATAACTGCTCTCAGGGTAGTTTTCAGCCAGCCATTTGACGCCGGCCACTGCCTTGTCGTGACTGTTCTCCGTGTTTTTTAATCCCACGAAGAGCTGGCTGTTGGCCGCGATGCCGGCATCATTTTCGTCAAACAGATACTCGTGCCGGGCAATGGCCAGACCGCCTTCCTCCGCGGGCCCAAGGATGGCGACGCTGGCATGGTCATGGGCCGGCACATTCCATTCATACCCCTGGGCAATAAGTTTGTCCGGTCTGGCCAACCGCGTCTTGGCAACGATCGGGAAGGAATAGCGCCACAGCGACTGCCAACGCCACATCGTGCCTGCCGGCGGGTCGCCAGCCCGCACGGTGCCGACAGGCCAGGGATGCCCATCGGGGTTGCGGGCAAATGATCCGCCATGCTCTGAGTTGGTGATCCAGTCGAGACCGAACCAGAAACCATGGTCCAAGACCTCGGCCGGGGTATGGCTGCCGTCGGTTAGAAAGGTGTGGTTGTGAAAATCCCCTGCCAGCCAGCGTCCGGTGTCCGGCTTGTCCGGCTTCTGCATCTGACATCCGGCTAGAACGAGCCACAGAACCCCGGCTTCAGCCAGGGTCACCAGGGTTTTGATAAGGTATTTCCGCATTGATTGCATCTCCAGACGGCAGGGGTTCGAAAACAGCATTCGAACGAGACAGATCGGACTTTTAACGACAACATCAACAATAGCACATTATTTTCACATTGGGCCACTTGAAACCTTTTATTAATCAATCTTTAACCGCGGACTAACATTCTTCTCCCATAAATAAAGCAGTGGATACCACGATTGAGAAAAGACGACTGAAGAAAAAATGAGTTTTACAGACGGAGGATGTTGTGAAAATGAACACCGTACTCAAGTCATCAATATCGCCAACGGTCTTCTCCTGCTTTGCCGCGTTTAACCGACGGGGAAAATGGCCTTTCCCCAGGCCTTATTTCATTTTTTTGCTCATCATCCTGGCCTGCGTCCCCACGGCGCGGCAGGGCCTGGCGGCCGGCTCACGCGTATTAAGCCCACAGGCCGACCGCTGGCCCGCATGCAATGACAATGCAGAGTCCCAGACAATATCATTTGTCCATGTCGCCGATGTGCATGCGCGGTATAATCCGGACCAGGGAGGATCAAGCCCGCTGGCCCGGATACGGGGCTTCGTCGAACAACTGAAAAGGGAAAATTCCTATACCGTGTTCACCAACGGTGGCGATGATTATGAAAAAGGCTCCATCGCCGAGGAAATCTCTCAGGGGCTCACGACCCGGCAGGTGGTGCAGGCAATGCATTACGATGTCCGCACCCTCGGCAATCACGATTTTGCCTGGGGCATGGAGGAGTTGCTTGCCTTCAGCCATGATCCGGCGGGGATCGTTGTCGCTTCCAACACAAAAATGACCGGCGGCGCCCCTGGCTGGGTGGACTATGCCGAGCTCGAGGTCGGTTGCGTCCGCATCGGCTTCTTCGGTTTGGTCTCCAGACCCTGGAACGAAAAGGATGAACAATACGAAGGGTCTTTTTATCCGGAACGGCCCGAACTGCAATCCGATTTCGATTTCGTGGCAATCGCCAATGATATCATCGTCAGCCACCGGCAGGAGGTCGATCTGCTGGTGCTGGTCAGCCATCTGGGTGTCGAGGAGGACATGCGCCTGGCCCAACAGATCCGCGGCATCGATCTTATTCTGGGCGGACACAGCCATACCACCATGACCGAGCCGGTGCGGATCATAAACACCACCATTATTCATGCCGGCGCCTTTGCCGAAAAGATCGGTCGCTTTGATCTCGACTTCGATCTGCGTGACAGAGAGATCACGGCGAGCCGCTTCCTGCTGGCGGACAACCGGGAGGGGGAGACGCCGGTCGACGAACCCACCGACCGGGAGGTGAAAAGAATAATCAGCCCGTACCTGGAGGAGATCCATGCGGATTTCGCCAATATCAGCGCTGGCCAGAGCAAGAAAGCCATGGCGCTCATTGCCGCCCGGGCCGCAGTGGAGACCCTGGAGGCTGATGCCGCCTTTGTCAGCAGACATTCGCCCCGGAAAGAATGGCGGAGCGGACCACTGACCCGGCAGGATGTCCTTGATGCCTTCCCTGTGGAGCGGGAACCGGCCGGCAACCCGGGCTTCAGCAGCCTGTATCTGATCAGAGGGAGTGGTGCGGATCTGCTCCGCGCTCAAACATCTTTATCCGACTTCGCCTATTGGGGGCCGGAGACCATCGACCCCACGGCAACCTATACCATCGCCATCCAGAAAGCCCAGGCCTTTCATCAGCGCCACTATTTCGGCCGGGAAATAAGTCTGACCCCGCCCCATCATGGCGCGGAATTGTGGGAGGCGGTGGTGGCCTTCGGCCACGTTAGAAACGCCGCAAGTCTTTCTGTCGACGAAAACGCGCGGGGGGCGGCGGGTCACGACCTGGTTGCCTTCCTGCAAGAAATTGGCAACCAGCTTCCGATGGAAGGCGGTGAAAACTGATGAGTTTTATTCCTGCACCTCGTCTGATCCTCAAATCCATTTAGAGCCTTCGCATAGCGCAGCGACCGCCGCTTCGCTATGCCGTTTGGCTTCCTTCAAAAAAAAGCACAATACCCGCGCTTGCTGCGTTCATTAGCGGCACTGTACCTTTTCATGGCTCCATAGCTCCTATCTCAAGATACTGTTCACGGTGGGTTTGCTCGTCTCAACCAGTTGTCGCGGCGCCTGCGGAAAACTGATGCCGGATAGCGCCTTGACAGATGCAATAGACAACGTATACGATCAATCGTGGGTTTCCTTTACCTGTAAATTGTAATCTCCATTACCCGGATGTGCCCTTGAAGACTACTATTAACGATAAGAATAAGGCGATCGGCATCGTCATCATGGTTGTCGTGCTCCTGTCCGGGGCGTATTTCTTCGAGGTGGGCAGACTTCATCTCAAAACAATCAATCAACTTATCCAGGCGGAAGAACGTTCCATCAATTCAATCATTAAGGACGTTGAATATTTTTCCCTGGAACCCTATAAACAGCGGGTAAGCAATTTACTGGACAACCATGAGGAAATTGTCCGGGCCTTTGCCCAGCGGGACCGCGATGCCCTTTACCGGCTGGCCCTCCCCAAATACAAGTCGCTGCAGAATGAAAACAGTGAGTTATATGTGATGCACTTTCATCTCCCCGACGGCACCACCCTGTTGAGGATGCACTGGCCCGACTATTACGGCGATGACTTGACCGAAATCAGGCCTATTGTCCACGCCGTCCATCAGCTCCGGGAGCAACAGACGGGGTATGAAATCGGCCGCCAGGGGGCTTTCTACCGTATAGTCCATCCGGTTTTTTATCATGGTGATTACATCGGCGCCCTCGAACTGGGAATCCGAGTGCACCAGATCAAGAAAAACCTGCAGAAACAGATTGACTCCCCGATCACCTCCTTTTTTCTGGCGGATGAGTGGCGGAAAGTTGTGGAAGGGCCGCAATATAAAATGATTTCTTTCGGCAGGCACATTCTGAATACCCATGATGATCCGAACTTCATGCTGCTCCCCCGGGATTTTGATTTCACCGAGGATAACAGGGAAATACAGATTCACGACAGCACCTATCTTGTTCACACCTATCCGATTTTCAAAAACCATCAAGGCGCTACCATTGGCGGCATCCTGGTGCTGCAAGATATTTCCCAGGCTGTTGCCCGGAAAGGTAATTTTGTTATCCGGTTTTTTCTCTTTGCCGGAGTCTTATTGGCCATCTCAATCTGTACCCTCTATCTCAGTTTCAACAAAGTGATCGGCAAACTGGAAAAATCGGGGCGTTTGCTGAAAAATACGGTCGACTCGTTGAAAATGGAAATTGAGGATAGAAAGCAGGCCGAGGAAAAATTAAACAAGACACATATTTGCCTGAAAATGGCGCTGCAGTCCGCCAATATAGGGACGTGGGACTGGAATCCTGTTACCAATCAGGTAATTTTTTCACCTGAATGCCTGCAGCAGTTGGGGATGGAGGATAAAGGCGAGCCCTTCCGCTTTGCCGACTGGGAAGGGCGTCTGCATCATCAGGACAGGACCGGCGCCCTTGCCAGCCTGCGGCAATACCTCGAAGGGCGATTGCCGAAATACGCCGTGGAATTCCGTTTGCGTCACACGGATGGCTCCTATCGCTGGATTTATTCCCAAGGCGAGGCGATGTTTGATGGTGATGGAAAGCCGTGCCGCCTGCTGGGTTGCCATATGGATATTACGGAGCGCAAGGTGGCGGAAGAAGCATTACGGGAAAGTGAGGAAAAATACCGCTGCCTGCTGGAAAACATTACCCACGGCATTGCCATGATCAACGCCGATTACACCGTTGCCACGGTTAATAAGGCCATCGGGCAGGGATTTCAGGCAGAGGCCCGTGATTTTATCGGCAAATACTGTTTCCGGGAATTTCAGCAACGGGACACGGTCTGCCCCGATTGCCCGGGAACGTTGGCCATGGCTACGGGGAGTCCTCAGTCGATCGAGATGACACTTCTCAAAGGGGAGCGCCTTGTTGAAAGGAATAAAACAGCCTTTCCCCTTGCCTCCGGCAACGGGCACTCCTCGGGCTTTGTCCTTATTATCGAGGATATGACAGAGCGGAGGCAGGCGGAAAAATCATTGCGGCAGTATAAGCATATCGTCAATGCCTCCCAGGATCAGATGGCATTTGTGGACAGAAACTACGTCTATATAATGGTCAATGAAACATATCTCCAGGCCCATAACAGGAAGAGGGAAGAGATTATCGGCCGCAAGGCTACCGAGGTTTTTGATCCGGAAATATTTGCGCGCGTCATCAAAGAGAAAGTGGATAAAGCCCTGGCCGGGGAGACCATCCATTACCAGTACTGGTATGATTACCCCCTGCAGGGACGGTGCTACATGGATGTCGTCTATTCACCCTTTATTGATAAAGAGGGGAATGTCTCCGGCATTGTCGTTAATTCCCGCGATATCACGAGACGGAAACTTGCCGAGGAGGAACTGAAAAAATACCAATATATCGTTTCCGCCTCCCGGGACCATATGGCCTTTGTGGATAGAAATTATGTTTATCAGGCGGTGAATGACGCCTATTTGCGTGATTTCAAAAAAGGACGTGACGGGATAGTCGGTCATTCGGTAACGGATCTGCTGGGCAGGGAAAAATTCGAATCACTGGTGAAGAGGAAACTGGATCTGGCCTTTGGCGGAAAGCATGTCCAATATGAGAGCTGGTTTGATTTTCCCCGGCGCGGCACGGCATTTATGGAGGTACGTTACTATCCTTTTTACGATGACGATAATCGCATAACCGGAGTCGTGGTTAATTCCAGGGATATAACCGAACGCAAAAAAACGGAAGAGCGGCTGCGCGAGGCACAGAAGAAGGAGGCGTTAGGGACTCTTGCCGGAGGAATCGCCCATGATTTCAATAACATCCTGGGGGCGATTATCGGCTGCACGGAACTCACCCTGCTGGATACTCCGCCGGGAACCCCTTCTCACAGTCATTTGATGTTGGTGCGCCAGGCCGCTCAGCGGGCCGTGGACCTGGTGAAACAGATTCTCTGCTTTAGCCGGCAGCAGAAAGGGGAATACAAACCGGCCAAGATCATTCCCCTGATCAAGGAGGCCATGAAAATGGTGCGGGCCTCTTTACCGGCTACCATTGAGATCAGGCTCAGCATAGAAACCGACAATGATGTGGTGCAGGCCGATCTGACCCATATTCATCAAATGGTCATGAACCTCTGCACCAATGCCGCCCATGCCATGGAGGAAAAAGGAGGACTTCTGCTGCTGCGGCTGGCTGCGATGAGCCACTCCGATATCCCGACGCAGCAGGAAATTGAACCGGGTCCATATATAATGCTGGCCATAATCGATACGGGCCACGGTATAGAAAAGAGTATCCGGGAACGGATCTTTGACCCGTATTTTACCACCAAGGAGGTGGGCAAGGGAACAGGTCTCGGGCTAGCCATCGTTCACTCCATCGTCAAGAACCACAAGGGAATCATTGAGCTGTACAGTGAGGAAAATAAGGGGACCACGGTCCAGGTCTATCTTCCCCTTTTCAATAAACAGGCAGCTGTGGAGAAAAACAGGGAAACCTCCCTTCCCACTGGGAATGAGTGTATTCTGTTCGTTGATGACGAAGCGGCCCTCGCCCAGACAGGCAAGGAGATTCTGGAGCGTTTCGGTTATAAGGTGTTCATGAAAACCGGCAGTGAGGAGGCCCTGCAATTTTTCCGCGAATATCCGGACCTCTTCGATCTGGTTATTTCCGACCAGACCATGCCGCGGATGGCCGGCATGGAGCTGTTACGGGAAATCATGCGGATCCGGCCGGGAATACCGATGGTCCTCTGCACGGGTTACAGTGATTCAGTTGATGCGGATTTGGCGGAATCCTGCGGCATCAGCCATTTCATGCTGAAACCGCTGGCCGTGCGTAATCTGATCGAAACGGTTCGTAATGTGCTTGACAACAAGATTGAGGGGATGCCTGAAAAGCGAGGATAACCAATGAACGCCCGCGAGCGCATTTTTCACTGACCCCCGGTAAATTTGACACTGTCTGGGAATAACGATACATTATTAAAATTGATGGCGTCGTAAAAAATACCCTGAAGGGCATAAATCCGATCTACTGCGTTGTAGTATATTTTTGTTCGTTCGGCATACCACATGTATAGCCTCACTCTCAAAAATACACTACGCCTTGTATATCGAATTTTGTTACGTAGCCATCCGGGCTTTGGCGCCGACTTTTTACGAGTTCATCAAAATTAACGATGTTTTTATTTACCCATTGAGCGCGGAATATGGCAAACGTCCTGATTATAGATGATGACAGGGAAATGAACTACACGTTGGCGGCCATGGTCGATAAAATGGGCTATGATGTGGTGCCCGCCTATACCCTGCGGGAAGGTTTGCAGGAGGCAACCGAAAAAAAATTCGACGTTGTGCTTCTTGATATCCACCTGCCGGACGGCAATGGGCTGAATGCCCTGCCCTCCTTGCGGGAAAGTTCCGGAAGGCCCGAGGTTATCATCATCACCGGCAGCGGCGACATGGATGGGGCGGAGCTCGCCATTACAAACGGGGCGTGGGATTATATTGAAAAGACCTCTTCCATCCTGGCCATGACCCTGCCGCTGCTGCGGGCCATGCAATACAAAGAGGAAAAGAAAAAACAGGATGTCACGCCTATTCTCCTGAACAGGCAGCAGATAATTGGGGACAGCCCGGCCATCAGGCACTGCCTGGACCATGTCGCCAAAGCCTCCATCAGCGACGCCAATGTCCTCATCACCGGGGAAACGGGGACCGGCAAGGAACTTTTTGCCAGAACAATTCATGAGAACAGCCGGCGCAGGAACGGAAATTTCGTTATTGTCGATTGCGCCTCCATGCCTGAAAACCTGGTGGCAAGCATGCTTTTCGGCCATGAAAAAGGGGCTTTCACCGGTGCGGACAAGGCCTCTTCAGGACTGATAAAGCATGCCGACGGAGGCACGCTTTTCCTTGACGAGATTGGCGAATTACCCTTCTCCATGCAGAAGGCGTTTCTGCGGATTACCCAGGAACGCAGCTTTCGTCCGGTTGGTTCCAAACGGGAAGAGGAGAGTGATTTCAGGCTGCTGGCCGCAACCAACCGCAACCTTGATGACATGGCGCGGAATGGGCAGTTCCGCAGTGACCTCCTTTTTCGCCTGCGTACCCTGACGATCCATTTGCCGAGCCTGCGGGAGAGGAAAAAAGATATTCAGAGTCTGGCCATGTTTTACATGAACAGACTCTGCGAGCAACACTGTACTGACATTAAAGGTTTTTCCCCCGACTTTTTCAGGTCGATTCTCGAATACGAGTGGCCCGGAAATGTGCGGGAATTATTCAACACCATTGAGACCACGTTTCTTGCCGCCTACAATGACCCCATTCTGTTTACCATGCACCTCCCCGTTCCCCTGCGGGTGAAACTGGCCCAGGCCTCCATTACCAGCCATGCTTTGGAAAAGAGCCATCTGGAGACCAGCCTTGACCCGGCCGGGCCCCACCCAAAACTTCGCGAATTCAGGCAGCAGGTGGTGAATAGCGGCGAAAAATTCTATCTGGAGAACCTCATGGGCAGAACACGGGGCAACATGAAAGAGGCCTGTGAAATCTCGGGTCTTGCCCGCGCCCGTCTTTATGAGTTGTTTACGAAACATAATATCGACAAAACTTCCTGATCCCCGCCCTCTCTTTTCCATTTTTTCCGGAATTTTCTGATTTTCCCAGACTGAAAAAGCCTTGCGCCCGCATTTTTTTCGGCCGTTCATAAAGGGCTTGAGTTGTAACACTCTGATAAGAGACAATATTTTATTTATCTCCGGAGAGGCCTGTTTTTTGCTGAAGAGATATGTTCGGTTGAGCATAAAGGGAGGGGTGTTGAAATCCAATTCTCATGAGGTAAAGAAATATGTTTTTTTTACGGGAGAGGAATGTCGGCTCAAAAATTGCGATCGGTTTTGGCGGGGCTTTAATCATGCTTGCGGTTATTACCATTATCACCTACCTCGGGTTTCAACGGGTTGACAAGCTGAGCCATGAAGTCAGCAACGACAATGATCATAATGCCTTTGTCCTGGCCAAGGAAATCGACCATCTGAAATGGATGGCGGAGCTGAAATCCCTTTTCCTGCGCAAGGATCTGGAATCAGTACAGGTGGAGACCGATGATCATCAATGCGGGTTCGGCAAGTTGCTTTATGGCGAGGCCGGCAAGGAGATGGCGGCGGAGGACAAGGCGCTTGCCGTCTTTTTGGAAGAGGTCAAGGAACCTCATAAGCGGTTGCATGAATCAGCCATGGCGATTGGCGATACATATGTTGCCTTTGATGCCACGGTTGATTCACTGTTGTCGGACCGCTGGATCGATCATCTGGTGTGGCTCAAGGATTTAAGTAATTCCCTGCTGAGCGGCGCAAAGTTTATGGGTGGCCTGAATCCGCAGCAATGTGCTTTTGGTCAGTGGTATCATTCGTATCATACCGAGGATGAAGAGTTGCGCGCCCTGTTGAATGGCTGGGAGGGCCCCCATGAGCGGCTGCATCAGTCCGCCCAGGAAATTGTCACGGCCATGAATAATAATGATATGCAGCAGGCGCGCGTAATTTATCAGGAGAAAACCCTGCCCGAGCTCAATGAGCTTGCCGCCCGCTACCAGCAGACCATGGCCTGGGTGGACAGAAAAGTCGTCTCTCAGCAGAAGGCCCTGGATATATTTCAGGTGGATACCGTGGCTGCCTTAAGTGATGTAGAGAAAATACTCGAAAAAATGAGGACACATATCGGCCGGAAATCACAACAGGCCACACTCCAGCTCAACAGTCGAATCGATACAACCCTGACTCTGGTCAGTGTAATTTCCCTTATTTCCTTATTTCTCGGCATAGGCGCGGCGTTGTTGATAAAAAGACAAATCAATAATTCCCTCAATCAGGCAATAGAAGATCTGCGGGAGAGCGCTGACGAAATAGGAGCCGCTTCCCAGCAAATCGGGGCGTCCAGCAGGGAACTGGCTGAAGGTTCTGCGGAACAGGCCGCATCCATTGAAGAAATTTCCGCTTCCCTCGAGGAAATATCCTCCATGACCCGGAGAAATGCCGATAATGCCGGCCAGGCGAAACATAAGGTGGAGGATGCCCGGCAGATTATAGCCCTGTTGGACCAACATATGAATCAGATGACGGCAGCCATCGAGGAAATAACCAGATCGAGCGAAGAGACGGGAAAAATCAACAAAACAATTGACGAGATAGCTTTCCAGACCAATCTCCTGGCCTTGAATGCCGCCGTTGAAGCGGCCCGGGCCGGGGAAGCGGGCGCGGGCTTTGCCGTTGTTGCCGAACAGGTGAGAAGCCTGGCCCTGAGGGCCACGGAGGCCGCCAAAAATACCAGCGGTCTGATTGAAAAAACAATCCAGTCGGTGAAAGCCGGCAACGAGCTGACTTCCTCAACCCGGGCAGCGTTCGGCCAAAATGTCCATATTTCAGGAATCATCGGCAATCTCGTTGATGAGATAGCGGGAGCTTCCGAAGAACAGGCACGTGGTATCGAGCTGCTGAATGCGGCAGTCTGCGAGATGGATAAAGTAACGCAGCAAACTGCTGCAAATGCGGATCAATCGGCCTCGTCGGCCGTGCTTCTCAAGCAGCGGGATGAGAAGCTGCGGCTGAGTGTCGGCCGGTTACAGCGGATGGTCCAGGGCGGCAGGACTCATAAAAACGCGGAAGGACATGCGGTTGCGGATTATCCTTTTCCCGTTGCTTACGGGAACATGCGTATGGCAGCCAAAACGAGATAAAGGCGATGACGAGGTGGGTGAAGGGAAGAAACAGCACAAGTCACCAGATACCCTTAGCGCAATAAGCCTCAGGCACAAGGGTTTCAGTGACAAAAGCCGGAAATTCCGGCAGGCAATATGGACCTGACGGGATAATGCGAACGCTACATCAAGGAGAAAAAGTATGAGCTGGTTCTATAACATGACATTAAAGGGAAAGTTGCTGGCGGGCTTTATTACTGTGGCAGTCGTGGCCGCCATCATCGGCGGGGTCGGCGTCTACAACATCCGTAAAATCGATGCGGCCGGCACAAAACTGTACGAGAAGGCGACCGTCCCCTTGGGAGAGATGGCCGAGATTTCCATTGCCTTTCAGCGCGTCCGGGTGAATGCCCGCGATATTATTGCCGCCAGCACGCAGGAGGAACGAGAGAAGTTCGCCGGCCGCATCAAGGAGCTGCGGGAAGTCATCAGCAAGGAATCAGACCTTTTTGAAAAGACCATTCTGACGGACGAAGGCCGCAAATTATTCGAGGATTTCCTCCAGACTCGCAAGGCCTATGGCCCCTTGCTTGACAAGGTAGTCGTTTTGGCCTTGGCTGATAAGGACGCGGAAGCCACGGCCTTGCTTCAGGGCGAGGCGGGCAAGGCATCCAGGGACGAGCAGAACGCGATTGAAAAAATGATGGAGGCCAAAATTGAGCAGGCGAAGCTGATTTCCGATCAGAATTCCGTTGACGCCAAAAGGGCGAGCAGCATGATGACCGGCTTGCTCATCATGGGTGTTCTGCTCGCCATCGGCCTGGGGCTGTTCATCGCCCGCATCGTTTTAAAACAGCTTGGCGCAGACCCGAAAGAGGTGGGTGAAATCGCCAATCTGGTGGGCGCCGGCAACCTCAGTCGTGAGATAGCCCTTGCCTCGGGTGACACCGCCAGCGTCATGGCCTCCATGAAAAAGATGGTCGATGCCATCCGCGCCCTGGCCAAGGATGCCGCCATGCTTACCGAGACCGCGGTGGCCGGCAAGCTGGCCAGCCGGGCCGATGCCGCCAAGCACCAGGGCGATTTTCAGAAGATCGTCACCGGCGTCAATGAAACATTAGATGCGGTTATCGGCCCGCTGAGCATGGCAGCCGGCTATGTGCACCGGATTTCCAAGGGGGATATCCCGCCGCTCATTACCGACAACTACAATGGCGACTTCAATGACATCAAAAACAACCTGAACATCCTGATTGAAGCCACCAACAGCATTACGGCCAACGCCAGACTGGTTGCCCAGGGCAATTTGATGGTGAAGCTTAAAAAACGAAGTGAAAACGACGAGTTGATGGAGTCATTGTCCGACATGATAGCTAACCTGAAGGAAATCACCGCCAACGCCCGGTTGATTGCCCAGGGGAACCTGACAGTGGAACTCAAAAAACGAAGTGAAAACGACGAGCTTATGGAGTCTTTGTCGGGCATGGTGGCTAAGCTCAAGGAAGTCGTTATGGAGGTGCAGAGCGCGGCCGACAACGTCGCCGGCGGCGGTCAGGAAATGTCGGCCACGGCCCAGCAGATGTCGCAAGGGGCGACGGAGCAGGCGGCCAGCGCCGAAGAGATTTCCTCCAGCATGGAGCAGATGGCCTCTAACATCCGCCAGAATACCGACAACGCCATGCAGACCGAAAAAATTGCGGTCAAGAGCGCCACGGACGCCAAGGAAGGGGGTAAGGCCGTCACCGAAACCGTGGCCGCCATGAAGCAGATCGCCACCAAGATCTCCATCATCGAGGAAATCGCCCGCCAGACCAACCTGCTGGCCTTAAACGCCGCCATTGAAGCGGCCAGGGCCGGCGAACACGGCAAGGGCTTTGCCGTGGTGGCCTCGGAGGTCAGGAAACTCGCCGAACGGAGCCAGTCCGCCGCGGGCGAGATCAGCAAGCTCTCCACCAGCAGCGTGGCCATCGCGGAAACAGCGGGCGACATGTTAAACAAGATGCTGCCCGACATCCAGAAGACCGCCGAACTGGTGCAGGAGATCAGCGCCTCAAGCAAGGAGCAGGATGCCGGGGCCGAGCAGATCAACAAGGCCATCCAGCAGCTGGACCAGATCATCCAGCAGAACGCCGGGGCGGCCGAGGAAATGGCCTCCACCACGGAGGAGCTCTCCAGCCAGGCCGAACAGCTGAAATCCACCATCGCCTTCTTCTCTCTGGAGGCGGAAAGCCGCCGGCAGATGTCAGCCGCGCCAAGGCGCGGGGCAGCCAGACAGCTTGCCCTGGGCCACCATCCCGCCGCGGCAGCCACAAACATGCCGAAAGCAGCCATGGGGAATAAGAAAGGGGCTGTTGTCCATCTTGACATGGGGGGACTCGGGGCCGCTGACCGCCTCGACGACGAGTTTGAAAAATACTGATCCCGCGCAAAGCAGCTGGCTGCCGGGCGGGGTCAACGCAGCATGAAAGCAGGACTTTCTATACTGTAAAGGCAATAGGCAAAAGGCAAAAGGCAAGAGAAAAGCATCTTCGCTTTTGCCTGCTGCCCATTGCCCATGTTTTGCCTGCTGCTTCATCCCCGAGGCATGAAAGCAGGACTTTCATATAATTATTAGGAGGTTTACCATGAGTGTGGCGGCAATTACGGAAACCGTGCAATATCTGACCTTTAAGTTGGCCGAGGAGGTTTTTTCCCTTGATGTGGCCAAGGTCAGGGAAATCCTGGAATTCAGCTCCATCACCAAAGTGCCGCAAACGCCTGGTTTCATGCGGGGCGTCATCAACCTGCGCGGCGGGGTGGTGCCGGTCATCGACCTGCGGCTCAATTTCGGCATGACCAGTACGGAGCAGACGGTTGACACCTGCATCATCGTGGTCGAGGTGAATCTTGATGGCGAGGTCATCGTGCTGGGCGTACTGGCCGATTCCGTGCAGGAGGTGGTGGAGATGGAGCCGGCTAACATCGAACCGGCGCCTCATATCGGCGTCAAGCTCAATACCGATTTCATTAAAGGGATGGGCAAAATCAACAAGGATTTCGTCATGATCCTTGATATTGACAAGGTGTTCTCGTCAAATGATCTGCTGGCTGTTCAGGGCGGCGCAACAAACAGTCTGTAGGAAATCAATATTACAGGAATTGTCGGCAATCTTGTTGATGAAACAGCGGTTGCTTCCGCTTTCGGATTATCATTTACCCGTTGCTTACGGGAACATGAGTTTAGCAGCCAAAACGAGATGAAGACGATGGGGAGGTGGATGAAGGGGATGGAGCAGGTGGATCTGCCCGGACCATTCATCCGCCTTCCGCAACCATCACTACTCATCCTCCTTCCCTTCACCAGCCGCCCCGGGTTCCTTTTTTACCAGCATGATCGAACAGGGCATCTTTCTGACCAGTTCCTCGTTGCCGCGCCCGAAAAGAAAGTGTTCCACATGGCCCTCTTCGTGGGCAAGCATGACCAGCAGATCAATTTTTTCCGCCTCGATGGTTTTCAGGATTTCCTCGGTGGGCTCTCCTTCCCGGACCAGTTCCTTTATGGACATGCCCTGGGTTCTCTCCGCCTCGACAAGGGCGGACAACTTGCGTCTGGCAGCGAGAATACTTTTTTCATACTCCAGGGCCAGGGCCCGGGTCCCCAGCCCCCAGCCCTTCAGGCCGAAAGGGTTATGGATGGAATGAATAACATACAGGTCGGCCCCATATTTGCGGGCAAGTGAAACCCCGGATTGAATGGCTTTTCCGCATGACTGGATCATTCTGACCACGACAAGAATACGTTGATATTCGCCCATGATAAAACTCCTGATTTATCCCCGCGGGTGATGAAAAAATGGTAATATAAGGTAGTGCCGCAAGCGCGATGCTGTATAAATCTTAAAAAAAAAGAGGCGCCATGGCAACCCCGGAATGGCCTGCCGAGTCTAATCACTATGAATTCAGCTGCTAAATTAGAAAATTTCAAAATAATTACCCCATCGCTGCTTGCCATGCTGCTCTTTTGCGTCGCCATATTCGGCGTGGCTTTGCCGGCTTCCCGGGAAAATCTGCTGAATCAAAAACGGTTGATGCTTGTCGAGCTGGTTCACACAGTGTGCAGTACCATGGCGCATTATGACGCCCAAGTCAGGGCGGGGAAAATATCTCTTGCCGAGGCCAAGGAATTGGCAAAGGAACAAGTCAGGGAGCTGCATTACGGGCCGGACAACAAAAATTACTACTGGATTAATGACATGCAGCCCAGGATGGTCATGCATCCGTATCGGCCTGAACTGGAAAATCAGGATTTGTCCGCATTTTCCGATGCGTCCGGCAAGCATCTCTTCACGGAAATTGTACAGGTTGCCCTAAAGGAAGGCTCCGGATTTGTCCCCTATATGTGGCAACTAAATGATGAGCCGCTCCATATTGATGCCAAGCTTTCCTACGTAAAGCTCTTTCAGCCTTGGGGATGGGTAATCGGCACCGGTATTTATCTGGATGACGTTTATGCCGAAATCGCGGAAATTTCTAAAAAACTGCTGTATATCTCCCTGGCAATACTGTTGTTTATTGGCTGCATATCGTTTTTTATCATCCAGCAGCGCCTTAAGGATGTCAGACGGCGGCGGCTGGCGGAAACCGAGGTGGAGAACTATCGACAGAATCTGGAAAACCTTGTCAGAGAGAGGACAGAAGAACTGCGAATGGCCCAATCAAAGATAAAAATATTGAAAGGCTTTCTGCCTATTTGCGCAAAGTGTAAAAAAATAAGAGATGATAAGGGTTATTGGAATCAAATTGAGTCTTACATCAGAGCCCACTCGGAGGCTGATTTCAGCCATGGAATCTGCCCGGTTTGCGCAAAGGAGCTTTATCCCGGCATGGACATCTCAAGATTTTTTTCGGCGGAATCGACCGGAAAACAGCCATAAAATGAAAGGGCGGTGTTTGTGATATACCCTTGCCCTTATGGGAAAAGCTTTGTAGAGTCCCTGCTTGCCTCTGTGAGCGGCTATTAATGTTCTTGATCTCATGCTCAAGGATCCTTTTATTTCCCTCAAGTGCGTAATAAAAGAAACATTCAATTCATGTCAGATTCCAGTCTGCAGACTCAGGGAAAGCTTGCAGAGGTATTTTCCCGGATAAATATGAGCGAGCTCCCTGCCATGTCCGTTCACGTCCAGGAATTGCTTGCCCTTACCGGCAACAAGATGAGCGCCAATTATGATGATCTGGCCAGAATCATTCTTAAGGATTTTTCCCTCACCCACAAGGTTCTGCAGTTTGCCAATTCAGCTTACTATGCCCTGGGACAGAAGGTATCAACCGTTTCCATGGCGGTGGCGGTGTTGGGCTTTGACACTGTCCGGGATCTCGCCATCGGTATCGCCCTGCTTGATGATTTTGTTCAGGCAGGAGTGAACACCGAGGAGATCACCGAGCTTCTTGGCCGGTCTTTTCTGGCGGCCCTGCTTGCCCGCAGCGTCGCCGAGGCCCGGTATCTGAAGGTTTTGCCGGAAGAGGCGTTTATCTGCGGGCTCATGCGCAATCTTGGCAAAATTATCGCCTGTATTTATCTGCCGGTTGTTTATGCCTCGGTTAAGGATCAGGTCGAAAAGGGGAGACCTGAGGATGAGTCAGCCATGTCGGTGCTCGATGGACTTACTTACGCGGGAGTCGGCAGGGAAGTCGCAATTTTCTGGAATATGACGGAAAGTGTGATAAAATGTATGCAGACGGATCCGGAACTCACTGGCGAAGACTATGATGTTGAAAAATATCTGCATTTTATTGTCGATTTCAGTAACCGGTATGTCGAATCTCTGTGGTTATGGCATGATGTAGAGCCGCTCATGGAAAAATACGGTTATGCCCTTTCTCTTGAAGAGGATGAGGCGGTGGAACTGCTCACCGTTGCGACACAGGCATCAGAGGCAATTTTTGCTTCGCTTTGTCCGGCCATAGTGAAATTGGATTTCCGCGGGCGGCTGGAAGAGATCAGGACGCGCAGGGTGGCGGAACCGTCTGCTGAAGGCAAAAGTATTAAAGATTTTTGGGATGAAATCACGGCCATGGCCAAGGGTCCTTTCCGGCTGCATGATTTTTTCCCTCTTTTGCTTGATGCCCTATACCGGGGCATCGGGTTTGATCGGGTTGTTTTTGCCATGCTGCATACCCAGGGCAACAGGAAAGTGCTATTAGGGCAACTGGGGCGAGGCGATATTTCCCCTGACCAGGTCCGGAAATTTCAGGTGGTGCTGTCGCAGCCCGGGCAGGGTCTGCTGCACCAGTCATTGCTGACATGCCGGGACATTGCCCTTACTTCTGATAAAGTAGAGGCCTTGCCTGCCGCCTTGCATTTTTTGGTCAGGGGGCGCACGGTATATCTTTTCCCCGTTTGTTTAAAAGAAAAGGGGATTGCTCTTCTTTATCTCGACAGGATTGATGAAAAACCAAAGCTGGATAAAGATCAGATACAATACATAAGAAAGTTTCGTGATTTTGTGCAAAAGACAATTGAAATGAAACGGAAAAAAGACTAGGCCCAGGAGATGACGATGTATATCGGATGGACAACGGTTGCTTCCCGTGAAGATGCTGAAAAAATAGCCAGAGAGGCTGTACAGGAACGGCTGGTTGCCTGCGCCCAGATAGATGGGCCGATCCGTTCTTTTTATCTGTGGCAGGACAAACTGACGAGCGATGAAGAATACCGCATAACATTTAAGTTCCTGGCTAAGAATGGCGGCAAGCTTGAGGTGTGGCTCAAGGAAAATCATCCCTACGAGTTGCCCCAGTGGGTAACCGTTCAGGCCGAGCATGTCCTGGCCGAGTACCTGCACTGGGCCAAGGGAAACATGCAGTCTGATCACAAAAAGGCGATAGAGCTCTCTCGTCAGGGCTCTGAATTTTTAAAAAAAAGGTGTTGGAAAGAGGCGGAAAATTCTTTTCTGGAGGCCTTGGAGATTGACAGTGAAAATTCCTACGTTCTGGTGGGGCTTGGCGACCTGCACCGGGAAACGGGCAAATTCCATAAGGCCATCGGCTTTTATGAGAAAACGCTTGAACTTGACCCGCTGAACATGTTTGCCCTGCGCGGTGTTGGCGACTCGTACCGCGGTCTGGGCCAGGCAGGCAAGGCGATTACCTTCTGGCAGCGTTATCTCGAACAGAACAGTGATGATATCCATGTCCTGACCAGGCTGGCCGATTCATACGTGAAAATGGGGAATTTTTCCGAGTCGGAAACACTCTATCTGAAAGCCTTGTCCCTTGACGGCACGGACAAGTATGCCCTGCGCGGCATAGGCAACCTTTACTATAAGCTGGCGGATCACGATAAAGCCCTCGCCTATTTTGAAAAATTTATTGCCTTGGATGATACGTACATCGCTGTGCTTACCATGGCCGGCAATATATACCGGCGCCGCAAGCAGTATGAGCGGGCGGTGGTTTTTTATGAAAAGGCCTTGAAGCAGGAGCCCTGGAATATCTTTGCCCTTTATGGCATGGGGGACTCCCAGCGGGGGATGAGAAATTATGAGGAGTCTGTCTCTTTCTGGCTGAAGATTCTTGAAAAAGAACCGCAAAACCAGAACCTTCATTCCCGGGTCGGGGATGCGCTGGTCATTCTGGGCCGGCTGGACGAAGCCATTACCCATTATCAGCAGAGCATGAAGACAGGCTTTGATCAGTTTGCCGTTCTTGGCATGGCCAAGGCGTGCCGGCTCAAAAAAGCATTTGGCGAAGCGGAAAAACACTGCAGTCAGCTTTTAGAGAAAATTCCGGAAGACGAGCGGACCCTGTCAGAGCTGCTTGCCCTCTATGAAGATATGGGGGAGAAACAAAAAGCGGAAGAGATCCGGCGCAGGTTATAAAAGCTGCAGTGCCTTGTCAATGGCCTTGCGAAAAACGGGATCAGTGTGATTACGGTGGGAGAGTAAGAAATTCCTGCTTTTTTCGTCATGCATCCTGCCCAGATGTTCCACCGCCATGATCGTTGCCAGGTTGCATTCTCTTTCCGGGGAGTCAAGGTTTTCATCGCTGTTAATCAAGTCAATGAGAATGTCTCTCACCTCCTCATTCTCTATCCCTGTTAACGCTTCCATGGTCCGGGACAGAATTGTCGGGTCCGGATGGAAGAGATAGGGACACAGAGTGTCTATCAGGGCCGGATCCTTAAAGGCGCCCAAGGTCATGATTATCTCTCCGATTACCGCTGTATCATCGCTTTCACTCAAGAGCTCAAGGAGCTCGGGATTTACGGAAACCATACCTGATTTCCGGCAGCAGCGTATGCTCAGCAGCTGAACGCGGTAAGAGCTGTGGCGGATGCCTTCCTTGATCCTTTCTTCATCGCCTTTCATAAGGCTGAAAAGAGTGTGGTAGATCATTTCATGGGTGGCCTGTTCGCATTTTTTTGCCGCCAAAAGCTCAAAAAGTTCCGGGATGAGCTCTTTTCTCCCGGCTTCCTTGGTGTCCTCCAGGATAGCCATCTGCTCGATCATGTCTTTTTCGGTAAATTTTTCCAGGATACCCATTTTTTTCTCCATCAGTGGACAGGGACAGGCCGTAAAGGCTCAAGATCAGGCGAGGCGCAGAGAAAAGCGTAGGGCGCCCGCGAAATTTCTCTGCGCTTTGCCTGTCTTATAAGCAGCCGCTCTTTTTCAAAATCAAAATTGCCCCCTGGTAGGAGACAATCAAGAGGGCGATCCAGCTCAGTATGAGTATTGTTGTCATTTTCATTCTCCTTTACAATTTTTGTAACCACTCAGGGGTTAAGGCTGCAGGCTTTAGATTGAAGGCTTGTTAATATCTGTCATCGCCCCGCCTTGTTCATTCAGCCTTCAGTTTATCTGCCGGGCAGTTTGAGGTTTAATACATTTCCTCGGCGTCTTCACTGCTCAGCTCCGCAAGGGAGAGCTTCTTGCTGTCCATTTGCTTCCAGACATAGGCAATATAAGCAAGGACAAATGGAACACTTAAGGCTACATAGGTCATGGCCGTCAGGGTATAGTGGCTGCTCGATGCATTATAAATTGTCAAGCTGCTCTGCGGATCAAAGCTTGACGGGTAAAAGGCGGTATCGTTGAAGCCTGCCAGGAAAAAAACGGCCAGTCCGACAAGGACGGTGCCGATGCCGGAAAACCAGATGCCATTGTTTTTATTCTTGAAACAGGTGAGAGCAACTCCGTAAATCACCAGAATCAAACCAACCAGGAGCAAAAGCAGGGTAACGGGGTTGCCCAGGAGGTTCTGCAGGTATTTGGCGTTCTGCAGGAAGATCTCGCCTGTTGCAGGGTTAAGGGCATAGCCCTTCATAAAAAGAAGATTGGCAACAACATAGAGCAGAAACGGCAGGGACCAGAGGAAACTTTTCCAGGCTGATTTCCGGCAACGGTCGGCCAGAGCCGCGTGTTCAACATTGTTGATCAGATACATGGCGCCAAGTACCCGGGCATTGAAAACCAGGAATAGACCAAGGGAAAGATTGAAAAAATTTCTTGCCGCCTCCAGTCCCCGGTATGGGGTTTGCCATGTCACCTGATTGTAGTCATTTAAGGAGAAGCTGGAACCGGTAAAGAAGGTGCCGACCGCCGCGCCAATGAGGAGAATGCCGACACTGCCGTTAATGAACAGAAAGGCCTCATAGGTTGTGGCGCCGAGAAAATTGCCGGGTTTTTTCCGGTATTCGTAGCTGACGGCCTGGACGATAAAGGTAAACAGGATCAGCATCCAGACCCAGTACGCTCCGCCGAAACTGGTGGCGTAAAATTTGGGAAAGGCGGCGAAAAGAGCGCCGCCGAAAAGCACCAGGGTGGTAAAGGTCAGTTCCCATTTCCGGCCGAGGGAATTGATGATCAACGCCTTTTCCTCCGCGTCCCTGGGCACGGTAAAAAGAAGGGTCTGGCCGCCCTGGACAAAGGTGAGAAAAAGAAACAGCGAGCCAACCAGGGAGGCAATGATCCACCAGATTTGCTGCAGGGTCGAATAATCAAGATTTCCGATCATTTTAATTTTCCTCCGGGCCGATTTTGATTTGTTTCAGCATGATACTTATTTCAGCAATCATCAACAGCGTGAAAAGGGCGAGAAAAATAAAAAAAGTTGTCTGCACCGTACCGGTGGTAAGGTTGGAGTTCGCCACCGTGACCGGCAGCAGCCCCTGGATCGCCCATGGCTGCCGGCCAACCTCGGCAAGGACCCATCCGGCCTGCTGGCCGATGTATCCCAGAGGAATACACAGTATGCCGAGGCTCAGCAGCCAACTCTGATAGGAAAGCGTCCCTTTGGCCTGGAAATAAAGAAAAAAGAGGAAGACAAGCGGGAAAATAGTCCCTGTTATCACCATAATATGGAAGGCATAAAAGGTAATACCCACCGGCGGCACAGCCTCGGCCGGTTTGTTCAGATAGCCGTATCCCAGATTATCCTGATAATCGCCAAACGCTTTGAGGGCGGCGTTGGCGATGTCTTTATCCCCTGCTTTCCGGGCCTCCTTGTAAGTTCGCAGCAATTCAACCGCGATCTTGCCTTTTTCAATCCTTTCCTCCGCGCCAATAATGTTGTGCTCTTTGTTGCCGAAGACAAGGTCGTTGACCCCCGGCACGAAGGAGCCGGCCTCACGGTTGGCCAGCAGCGACAAAAGACCGGGGATCTTGAGCTCAACGGCGAAAGGGGCCTGTTTGTCGCCCGGCTCTTTTGCCGCGTTGATCAGCCCGGCGGCGATAAGGGGGGCGCTGGTCCGGCCATCGTAAAGCCCTTCCATGGCCGCAAGCTTCATGGGCTGCCTCTGGGCAACGCTATAGGCGGCTTCATCCCCGGTGAACGCAACATAGGCTGAAGAAAGCAGGCCAAAGACCGAGGCGACGATGATGCTTCTTCTGGCCATGACCTGGTGGCGTTCTTGCAAGAGATACCAGGAGGAGATGCCGAGCACGAAAAGAGAGGCCAGCAGGAATCCCGAGCTGGTGGCGTGGGTGAATTTGCTGATGGCCACCGGTGAGAAAAGCACCTCCCAGAAATTCTGCATTTCGAAACGAGCCGTGTCCGGATTGAACCGCATGCCGACAGGGTACTGCATCCAGCCGTTGGCGACAAGGATCCACAGGGCGGAAAGGTTGGAGCCGATAGCCACCATCCAGGTGGAGAAAAGATGAAATCCTTTGGAGACCCTGTTCCAGCCGAAAAACATGACGGCAAAAAAGGTGGCTTCAAGAAAAAAGGCAAAGATGCCTTCAACCGCCAGGGGAGCGCCGAAGATATCGCCCACCATCCAGGAATAGTTTGACCAGTTCGTGCCGAATTCAAATTCCATGATGATGCCGGTGGCAACGCCGATGGCAAAATTAATACCGAACAGGGTCATCCAGAATTTGGTAATGCGTTTCCATTCCTCATTAGCCGTGCGCACATAGATGCTTTCGAAAAATGCCACGAGAAAGGAAAGCCCCAGGGTAAGGGGGACAAAAACCCAGTGGTACATGGCCGTGAGAGCAAACTGGGCTCGGGCCCAGTTGACCTGAGATAGATCGATGTGTTCAACCATTACAACCTCCGCTGTTTTTTGTTTTGAGGGAGCTTGGTGATGTTGCCAAAAACATGGTCAGCCCTCTCCTCGTCATTTGCAAAATTTGTTTCTAGATAGTTTGGGAAAAAAAAGAGTTTCAGGATTGCAAACATGATGAAAAGTTTGATGAAGATAATCGTCCACAGTTTGCGGCCGGTTTTCATGGACCGGAATCCGTCCGCGTAAAAAAGGATAATTCGTTTCAGCATGTTCAATTAATAATAGTTATTAAATTAGGCAAAAGTATTGAAAATCATACTGCTTGTCAAGTAGAATCCTATTTCAAGAGAGTAAAAGTCAAGAAAAAAATAAGGGAACGGGCAAGTGAGGGGGGGAACGGTCTGTAATAAAGAGGAGGAGGGTAGAAATATTTTAGGAGAATCCGGGAGGTATTATCCTTCGATGCCGTATTCCTTGATCTTGTATAAAAGTGCGGGGAGGCTGATTTCGAGGAGGCTTGCCGCCTTGGTCTTGTTGCCTTTCGTTTCGGCCAGGGCCTTTGTGATGAGCTGCTTTTCAAGCTTTTTGGCGTTGGTCTTGATGGAGAATTCGTCCCAGAAAAAAATGTCATCAACATGGGCGGAGCCACTTTGCCGCAAGAGTTCCGGCGGGAGAACCTCCGTGGTTAAAACGTCCTGCTCCGCCAGCACCATGCTTCTTTCCACCACATTTTCCAGTTCTCGGACATTGCCTGGCCAGTCGTAGTTCATCAGCCTCTGCAAGCATTCGCTATGCACATTTTTGATTTCCAGCCCCAGGCGGGTATTATATTTTTGCACGAAGTGTTCAACCAGGAGGGGGATATCTTCCCTGCGCTCGCGGAGAGGAGGAACTTCTATGGTCAGGACGTTGATTCTGTAAAAGAGGTCTTCCCGGAAAAGGCCTTTATTGACCATGTCGCCGAGATGCCTGGCTGTAGCCGTAATAATCCGCACATCCACCTTGACTGTTTTGCTGTCGCCTAAAGGTCGGATTTCGTCTTCCTGCAAGGCCCTGAGCAGTTTTACCTGCAGGGAGAGGGGGAGTTCGCCCATCTCGTCAAGAAAAAGGGTGCCGCCGTCAGCCTCTTCAAAAAGGCCCTTTTTCACTTTGTAGGCATCGGTAAAAGCGCCTTTGACATGTCCGAACAGTTCGCTTTCCAGCAAGGTTTCCGGAATGCCTCCGCAATTCACGTCAATCATGGGATTGTCGCGGCGGCGGCTGTTGTAATGAATAGCCTTGGCAATCAGCTCTTTGCCCGTGCCGGATTCACCGGTAATAAGGATTGAAGTTTTATAATCGGCAATTTTTTTGACGGTTTTAAAAATTGCCTGCATTCTGTGGCTTCTGGCTATTATATTGGCGAAGCTGTATGGGGGAGGGGGGACTTCCATAATCAATTTTTTGGGTTGCTCCTGATAATCTTTACTCTGCGGGCTGTCCACCTGAGTACTTACTTGCATATCACAATACCATAAGCTAACCCGTGAGTAAAAGGGATCGCATAAAAAATTGGATATAAGTCTCGAAAAAGAGATAAAGCAAGGCCCCGGCGGCCAGGAAGGGACCATAAGGAATAACGGTTTGCCCTCCTTTTTTCTGTTTGATCATGGCGGCTAGCCCTGCCAGCGAGCCCAGAAATGCGCTGCTGAAAATGACAAAGGGCAGCGACTGGTATCCCAGAAAAGCACCTATCATGGCCAGCAGCTTTATGTCCCCTCCTCCCATGCCTACCCGCTTGGTGAAAAAATAGTAGCCGTAGGATATGATAAAAAGGATCCCGCCGCCCAAAAAAATGCCCAGCCCCGAGTCAGTCCAGGAAATGGCGGGGTTGAGAAAGGAACAGGCGAAGCCGGCAAGGATACCGGGCAGGCTGATGATATCGGGAATGATCTGATGTCTGAAGTCGATGACGATGATGACCAGCAGCGCCGCGGTAAAGAGGAAAAAGCCGACAAACGGCCAGGGGAAGGGGAAAAAATGAAATAATGCCAGGGAGAAGAGCCCCATGGACAATTCAACCAGGGGGTACTGCCAGGAAATGGGACATTTGCAGTAGCGGCATTTTCTTCTGAGGAAAATAAAACTGAATAGAGGTATATTGTCATACCACTTGAGCGGTGTTTTACATTCCGGGCAGTGGGAAGCGGGATAAACGACGGACTGATCCGGCTCGGGTATCCGGAGAATCGCCACATTAAGAAAGCTGCCGATGATGGCGCCAAACAGAAAGGAGATGAGGTAACCTGGATGTATGGTCATGGTATATTGGTTGGGTTTTGTCGCCGTTTTGCCGGGCTGGGCTTGCACATGATAAAAAATATTGTTAAGAATACCATAAAATTCATTTAGGTCATACAATGAAAAATGATCGATTCAGCGGGCCGCTTCCAAGGAGAAACAAGTGATTCAACTATCCATCGACGAGTCAATCAAAAGGCTCAAGGTAGAAATTATTGCGCAGGATTGGGGGCTGAGCGAGAAAAGGATTGATTTGCTGGAGTCGGCCTTTTCCTGCCTGAAGCAGCGCTTTAAAAATAGAAAGGCGGCCCATGCCATCCTGATCATGGCGGGTAGTGTTTTGGAGTATGTGAAGAAGAAAGGGGAAAGCACGCCCGCGGAGTCCATTGATTTTCTCAAAGAGGCAATGGCGCATGTGGTCAATCTGTACGAATCGGATGAGCTGGATCTGGAAAAGGACGAGAAGCTGTTCAAGGGACTCTACTTCCGGTTCAATGCCCTAAAAGAAAAAATCAGGGCGGGGAAGAGACAGGGCGCCGGAGAGCAGGCCGGCTCCCAGGGCGCACAATTAACTTCCGAGGCAAGGGACGGGCAGCAGGATGACTTTGATGATGAGGTGTTAGTGCCGGAAAATATTGATCAGCTGCGGGAAAAAGTCCTGAATCTGCGGCAAAACGATCTAGAGCTCGATAGTGCCGAGGTTGACCGGTTGGTGCATGATCTCCAATCTTCTCTGGAGCGAGCTGAATATGTCGGCGAGACAATCCGGCAGCTGTTGACGGAGCTTTTGCACGTCAGGAAAGGTGTAAGTGAAGAAAATGCCAAGGAAGATTCCTTGCCGGCAGAGGAGGCATTCCTGCCTGGTATTGCGGGAGAAAGCAGCGTTCCGGCCGCGCGGCAAGACTCGGAGGATCATTCCATAAAGAATTGCCCTGCCGCCGAGCTTCGAGCAATTAAACTGGCGGGACGCCAGGTATATATCCAGGAAAATGCCATTGCCCTGATACGGGAGGTGACAAAGGACAATCTCAAGGGGTATTTGAAGAACAGCAATGTTCCTTTAAAGGATTTTGGCGGGTTATTCAAGGGGTTGGCCAAGCAGTTCAGGGGGTCGCTGGCGAATATTCCCGATAAAAAACTGAAAAAACTTTCCCTGCCGATTATGGTCCCCACCGGGCATTCTCTTCCTGATATTCCCGATGAGAATGGTGCGCACATGATTTTTTTGACAAATGGACAGTGGAATGGCGTTATTATCTGTTCGGACGTGTTGGCGGAAACCGTTACCATGGTTAAATTTAAAAAGGCCAAGAATGGTGATTTTGTGGGAGTCGGTTTTTCGGAGCGGGGCGCTGAACTTCCTCTGCTGAATGTTGTTTCGGTTTTGCGGCGGGAAGGCTTCCTGACAATGGTCTAATTCCAATTTCAAATCAAAAGTAGAACGCGAAAGCAAGCGAGCAGCGACGCGACAGTACAATGAGTACGGCAAGGAGCCGCGCAGCGCAGCCGATTCAGTTCAATACCCCCTTGAGGGGTACAAAGTTATACAAATGATTTGGAATTGGAATAATATGCTTTAAGCGGGGGATAACTATGGCACATGAGGAAAAACGTAAAAATACCCGGGTTTTTTTTCATACAACAGCCTCGGTCCGTTTTGCGGAGGATTTTTTTGACCAGCTTGAAATAAGGGACTTGAGCCTGAAAGGGGTTTATGTTGAAGGAGTTTTGGGACACCGTTCCGGCGAGCATTGCGATATTGCCCTTTTTTTGTCTGGAACCAGTAGTGAAGTGAAATTGTCCATGACAGGAGAGGTGATCAGGACAGATGGGCGCGGCGCCGGGATACGTTTTTCCGAAATCGACATAGACACTTTTTTTCACCTAAAAAACATCGTTTATTATAATGCCGCGGATCCGGACAAACTGGAACGCGACATGGATGAAATCGTCCCTGACGGGTCGTTTGTCGAATAGCCCTCGCGGTCAGAAAAGGAGCTTGCCATGGCGCTTATGCAGCTGACTATCATTCCCCTGGGCACTGAAACCGCAAGCGTGGGTGAGTATGTGGCGGATATCCAGCAGGCGCTGGAGAAGGCCAATGCGCATTTTCAGTTAAACGACATGGGCACCCTCATAGAAGGAGAGGCTCATGAATTGCTCAACCTGGTTGCGAGCCTTTATGAGCTCCCATTTCAGCGAGGAGCCCGCCGTGTTGTGACCCAGATAGTCATGGATGACCGCAGGGATAAACATGTTGGTATAGGCGATAAGATTGATGCCGTGCGGAAAAGAATGAAACCGCAAAAAGCCTCTGAATTATGAAAAAAAAGAAACCGATACAAAAACTTCCCTTTATTGTTCTGGGTTTTTTTCTCATCCTTTTCCTGGCCGGGGTGATGAGCGGGGAGCCTTCCCGGGTGCTGGAACAGTCATGGCAGATATGTCTGAGCTGCATGGGGATCGGCTGATATGGAACTGGGCCGGAAATGGGTGCAGCTTGTTATCGCCTTTCTGACCAATGGCTACTGGGGGTTTCCCGTAACCAGAACGATTTACCAGGGGCCGCTGAAGGTGGTTTGCGCTCCCGGACTCAACTGCTACTCCTGCCCGGCGGCTACAAGTTACTGTGCCATTGGCGCCTTGCAGCAGCTGATGCTGAGCCTGCGTTTCAACCTGGAAAACGGTCAGTATTATCTTGGCTGGTATGTTCTGGGATGTATCGGTGTGCTGGGCGCCTTTTTCGGCCGGCTCGTCTGCGGCTGGGCCTGCCCTTTCGGTTTTTTTCAGGAACTGCTCTATAAGATTCCCTCGCGCAAATTCTTTGTGCCCCGCCCGTTGCGTTTTGTCAAATACGGCATGCTTTTTTTTCTGGTTATTCTGCTTCCCCTGTTTGCCGTCAATGATTTTGGCATGGGTATCCCGTGGTTTTGCGAGTACGTTTGTCCGGCAGGAACCCTTGAGGCCGGCCTCCCCTTGCTCTGGCTGCAGCCTGATCTCAGGAAAACGGTGGGGTTTTTATTTTATAACAAGCTTGCCATCCTGGTCGTCTTTGTCGGCTGGAGCGTGGTGGCGAGCCGGCCGTTCTGCCGGGTGGGCTGCCCGCTGGGCGCGTTTTATGGGTTGTTCAGCCGGGTCAGATTGGTGAAGCTGCAACTTGATACCGCAAAGTGCACCAACTGTGAAGCGTGTCATTATGTATGTCCCATGGGGGTGAAATTTAATGAGTCTCCTGAAGATGCGGAATGTATAACCTGTCTAGCCTGTATGGAAAAAGCCTGCAAATTTGACGCGATATCGCTGACTGTGGGGGGGGTCCCGTTACGGGCGGGTGATGTGAGAAAAACCACGCTCCCTAAGGCTGAATAAAGGAATTTGGATCGGGAGAAAACAATGAAGCAACTTGTGCTGACTATGATTTTTCTTTTAAGTTGTCTCGGGGTATCCCAGGCCGAAATGGTCAGTATTGCCGGGGAGATGGTGAACATGCGCTCAGGCCCAGGCGAAAATTATGAGGTGGTGTGGGAGCTTGGCAAGGGATACCCTTTAAAGGTCATTGACAAGCAGGATGACTGGCTGAAGGTGACTGATTATCAGGATGACACGGGCTGGGTGCAGAAAGATCTGGTCGACCGCAAGGCTTATTTTGTGGTGAAAGCGAAGATCGTCAACATCCGCAGCGGACCGGGCGAAAAGTACAAACTTGTCCGTCAGGCCCAGAACGGGGTCGTCCTCCGCACCTTGGAGACAAAGAGCGGCTGGGTGAAGGTCAAGCATGAAGAGGAAGACGTTACCGGCTGGGTGGTGAGAAGTGCGTTGTGGGGCTGGTAAATTATTCTTCAGCAGAGGGAGATTGCCGGTATTTTCTGCTTACTCTCTCCTGTAGCAGGTGGGCGGGGGGGAATGGCGATACCGAGGTGTGCCGGAGAAGCATCCAGCTGATGCGGTTGAAAATTTCATAAATCGGGCGAAAATCCGCAAGTAGTTCGCGGTCAGACAGTTCATGGCGGTTCAGCTCGTGGCGTATCCTGTCAAAGATTATTTTCAGGCTATTGTTGCCGTCAATATGGCGCATGATAGGTGCGGTAAAACGGGAGGGCATGAACTGCAGCGATATCCGGTCCGGACTTGTCAGGCTGATTTTTTCCCCGGGCCTCTGCTGAATCTCCTCAGCCAGTCCCTGTGGCGTGGATTTGAAGAAAAAGGGGACGTTTTCCAGGTCGTCCAGCAGGGCTTTTGTGTTTTTTCTTCTGGACAGATAAAAGCTGTGGCGCTGGATAAGGCCGGAGAGTAATTCGGCGATGGCCTGCTGATGGGGGCTTGGCAGTTTTGCTATTTTTCCGAGCAGCCCGGGGTGGCTGATGAATGTTTGCGGTTCATAGCCGATCCTGCTTTCAAATTGGGGGCCGATAAACTCCACGAGATGAAAGCCGCAATGCTCTACCCAGTCATAGAGCTCAATTACGTCAAACCCATGATCACGGGAATGCAGAAACAGGTCATAGATGCCGATGTCGCCGTATTCCTCCACCTCGCTCAACCAATCCCGTTCATGGCGTTTAAAGAAATTTGATGGTGGGAGGCTGCCGAGAATGATCTTGGTATTCTCCACCCTTTCCTGCATGGATGTTTCTCCCCCATTGATCAGTCCCATAAGAGACTGCATCTGGTAAACCGGTGCCCTGGCGTGCCTGCCGTATACCATGATGCCCAGACAGCCGTCCTGGGCCAGCACCGAACCTAAGGCCTGTAAGCCTTTGTGGTAATCTTCAAGATGGTGCAGCACTCCCACGCAGTTGATATAATCAAAAGCGCCGAGATCAAGTTCCGGGAGATTGAGGATGGACCCATGTACCCAGGTTATGTTCGTAAGCCCCCGGATTTCAGCCCGTTGCCGGGCGATTTTCATGCTTTCCCGGCTGATGTCAAGGTAGACCACATGAGAATTTTCCCGGTTGCGCAGCTGTTCGGCAAGAAAGATGGCCGCGCTTCCCGTTCCCCCTCCGGCCACCAGCGCCCTGAAGTTGTTGAAATTTTGTTTTCCGGCGTAACAGAAGTGATTGATCCTTTCAAGAAAGCTGTCCTCGGTGGACAGGAGCCTTTTTTTTTCGTCTTCGGGGTTACGCAGGGGATAGGGATAATTTTCGTACTGATTTCGGACTTCGTGCAGGTAGTTCATGGCTCTGGAACCAGGGGGTCGTTATGCAAAAAAAAAGATCCATTCTGCTTGCGCGATGGATCTTCTATCTGTGGCGGAGAGAGAGGGATTCGAACCCTCGGTAGAACTTTTGGTCCTACACTCGCTTAGCAGGCGAGCACCTTCGGCCTCTCGGTCATCTCTCCGTGTTCCGCAAAAAAAAAATGGCGGAGGAAGTAGGATTCGAACCCACGGAACTTTCGTTCAACGGTTTTCAAGACCGCCGCCTTAAACCACTCGGCCATTCCTCCATTTTGTTTGCCCCGTTATTTACCATTTCGAAATTTTCATGTCAATGCAAGATGTTCTTCCCGGGCCAGGGGCAACCGATTTTTATGGATGGAATTTTTCCATTAGCGCTTTATTGATCCGAAATGGCAGCCAGGGCATCGGTTAATTTTTCCACGGGGAAGACAGTGAGCCCTGGGAATTTTTCCTGGGGAGCGTTGGCCTTGGGAATAATCGCCCTGCGGAAACCATGCTTGGCAGCTTCCTTGAGCCGCTCCTGTCCGTTGGGCACCGGGCGGATTTCTCCGGCCAGGCCGATTTCCCCGAAGATAATCAGATCGGTGGGCAGAGGCTTGTCCCTGAGGCTTGAGGTGATGGCCAGGAGGATGGGCAGATCCGCTCCTGTTTCGCTCACCTTGACCCCGCCCACAACATTGACGAAAACATCCTGATTGAAGGTGGCGATGCCGCCGTGTCGATGGAGAACGGCCAGGAGCATGATGAGCCGATTCTGTTCAATGCCCACCGTGATGCGGCGGGGATTTTCAGCATGACTCTCGTCAACCAGGGCCTGGACTTCCACCAGCAGTGGACGGCTGCCTTCCCAGATGACCATGACAGCGCTGCCCGGCATGGGTTCGGAGAGACGGCTGAGAAAAATGGCCGACGGGTTGCTGATTTCCTTGAGCCCGTTTTCCGTCATGGCAAAGACGCCGAGTTCGTTTACCGCGCCATACCTGTTTTTTACGGCCCGCATGACGCGGTATCTGCTGTCACTGTTGCCTTCAAAATAACAGACAACGTCAATGATGTGCTCAAGCACCCTCGGGCCGGCAAGGTCGCCTGATTTAGTTACGTGGCCGACAAGAAAAATGGCAAGGTTGTTAAGTTTGGCGAAATGGGTGAGTTGGGCGGCTGATTCACGGACCTGGGAAACACTGCCGGGAGCGGATGAAACCGTGGCCGTCTGCATGGTCTGGATCGAGTCAATGACCATGATCTGCGGTTGCTCCTGCAGGGCGGTGGCGCAGATGTTTTCCACCTGGGTCTCCGCCATGAGCAGCAGATGCTGGTTCGGCAGGCGCAGTCTGTTGGCCCGCATGGCTATCTGTTGCGGCGATTCTTCTCCGGTAACATACAGGACCTTTATTTCTTCGCTGAGCCTGCAGCAGACCTGCAGCAGACACGTGCTTTTGCCAACCCCGGGATCACCGCCTATGAGGACAACCGATCCCCTGACGAGTCCGCCGCCAAGCACCCTGTCCAATTCCGACATGCCGGTGCTTATTCTTGGGGCGCTGGTCAGATTGACCTGCGACATGGGTTGAACAGGAGCGATCGCTCCGCTGTAACCACTGGGTAAACGAGAAGGGGAGGGTTTTTCCTGTTCCTCGATACGATTCCAGTCCTGGCATTCAGGACACTGTCCGAGCCATTTGTGGAAAGTTGCCCCGCAATTGCCGCAGACAAAGAATGTTTTAGTTTTACCTTCCTTCATTAAACTTTCTTAAGTTCTTTTTCCAGTTCATTTAACTTTTTTTTGTAAAAGCGCAAACATTTTTTGATATAACGGCCTCGTTGCCAACTGGACTCAATGTTGCCACGTTCAACAGGGGCATCTTTGCAGGCAAGCAGATGCAGGGCGGGTGATAGACGATTATTGCTCAAGCAGGCTATCTTGCTTTCATAATAGAGCTTATAGGTCTGGAGGCGGGCCAGCTTGGTGCTCTTTTCTGATTTTTCTTGCGTTGATGGCTGCATCATAATTTTTATCCTAATCTACTTATCCGAGCAAATGCAAAAAAAAAGCCATCTCCCTATTTTGTGGCCTGGAAAAGTGATTTTCGGAAAATAAACAATGTTCATGGGTCTGTTTGCTTTCCGGATTGTTGGAAAATATCTTCCGGGAAAATGAAAAAAAGGGCAACTATTTGCTGGTCAAGGGACTATTTTCAGAATAATAAGCTGTAATTGCATTAATATTTGTGAAAGCCATTCGCGGTCTGAAAATTGCTTGATAATATAAGTAGCCATGGCAGATAACAAGGAGGACTATTATGACGCCTCGACAAGCAATCAAAGTTTTAATGTTAAGTCCGATTTATTTCATGCTTGATGTCCCTGCAAGAAGGAAACTCGTTCGCGAGTTTTGCGCACTGTACGGGGGGGAGCCGGTTAATCTCTCCTTTGCTAAGGAAGGGGAATAAAGAGACTCTGCTCAGCCGGTAATCATGCGTTCGGCAAAAGCGATGATCGGCATGAGCACCTTCTGTAAAAAGCCTGTATAAAAAAGGACCAGCAGGATCAGGAAGCCAAACGGCTCGAGTTTGGCGTATGAGGCTGCCTGGCGTGGCGGCAGGATACCCATCAGAACTTTACTCCCATCCAGGGGAGGGATGGGCAAGAGATTGAAAACCGCCAGAATGATATTTATCCAGATGCTCGCCCCCACCATCTGAAAGAGTGGAAGAAGAATCGCCTTGGGGATAAATACGGCAAAGTAGGAAAGTAATTGGGCCAGCAGGCTGCTGGCGATTGCCGTCATCAGGTTGGCGGCGGGTCCGGCCAGGGCCACCCATATCATATCTTTTAAGGGGTTTTTAAAGTAACGGGGATTGACCGGCACAGGTTTGGCCCAGCCTATTTTCATGATGATAAAGGCCAACACGCCCAGGGGATCCAGATGTTTGAGGGGGTTTAAGGTTAAGCGTCCCAGGTTGCTGGCGGTAGGATCGCCCAAACGGTAAGCCACGATGCCATGGCTGTATTCATGGATGGTGAGGGCGAAAAGAAATGGTGGCGCAAGTATGATAATCTGCTGGATGATGTTCATTTGCTATCCTTTCCATCCCTGCTTGCCAAGGGATACTCTCTCTCGAGAAATTTGATTTCGTCCTCACGGGTGTGCAGCCCGCCATCCAGTTTTATTTCAAGAAGGTGATTCAACAGCGTTTGATAAAGGGGGCCGGGGGGGTAGCCGATTTTCTTCAAATCCTCGCCGCGCAGGCAGGTTTTTATGTGGCGCAGCTGGGTTACATAAAGTGAGACAGCCTGCTTTCCCGCTTTGTTCCGGCAAATTGCCATCAAGAAAAGAAGCCCCTCCTGGCTTAATCCCTTCAGGAGCCAGAAAATTTCACTTGGCCGCAGGTGAACTCGTCTCTCCAGGATGCGGACAATGCGTTTTACCTCGATTTTTTCCCGGAGCAGGATCTGGGTGTATCGTTCCGGAACTTCGAATTTCCGGCAGAAAGCCAGCACGGCCCTGGTCTGGATGCGGGACATGAGGGCCAGCAGGTAAACAATCCATTTCTGGCAATTTTCATCCAGATAAAGAAGTTTATGCCAGGAGATGGCCCGGTGCGCTTCTTCAAGTATGTCTGTCAGGCGCGCGTCAAGCAGCAGGGAATGGTGCAGGAATTTCAGCAGGTCGAATTGCGCCAGGCGCTGGATGGCCGGCAGGGGATTATGCTCGGAAAGAATCAGCTTGATCTCCTGAAAATAGCGGCGGCCGAATTTTTGATCAAAAAGATGCATTCTTACCGCGTTCTTCAACTGTTTTTCAGTCAGTTTCCCCAGCACAAAACCCATACGCTGCTCAAGGCGGATGGCCCTGAAGATGCGGGTCGGGTCTTCGACAAAGCTGAGATTGTGGATGATTCTGATCTGCCGGTCTTTTAAATCGTTCTGGCAGTTGAAAAAATCAACGAGGATGCCGAATTTTTCCGGATTTAGGTGGATGGCCATGGCGTTTATGGTGAAATCGCGGCGAAAGAGATCCAGTTTGATGGAGCTGAGTTCAACCGTGGGCATGGCGGCCGGATATTCATAATATTCCAGGCGGGCCGTGGCAATATCGACTTTAAAGCCGTTGGGCAGCTTCACCACGGCGGTATTGAATTTGACATGGGTGCGCACCGCGCCCCCCACTTCCTTGGCAAGTTTTTTGGCAAATGTTATGCCGTCGCCTTCAACAACAATATCCAGGTCAAAATTTTCAACGTGCAGCAGCAGGTCACGGACGAATCCGCCCACCGCATAGGCGGTGAAGCGGTCTTGCCGGGCCACTTCCCCTATGGTCTGCAGGAGAATGAGCATTTCCCGGTTCAGTGATTGGGTTAACAGGTTAGTCAGGTTTCTGTTGCGTTCTGTCGAGGGCTGGTTCTGGGTGGTGTTCAGGCTGGGAAGATAAGCCGGATCATTGATCAGGAGATTAAACAGGTCTGTCCTGGTGATGACCCCCACCAGCAGATCGCTTTCAATTATCGGGATGAAACGTTGCCGGTGTTCAATGATGAGCTCCTGGATGTCGGCCAGGGTGGCGGAGGCAGGCAGGGTGGCGAAATCCGTGGTCATGAATTCCGTGACCGGCAGAGTTCCCAGGTTGTGATGAATGGCCTTGCTGGCATCCCGGCGCGAAAAAATTCCCAGGATTTTGCCCTCTTTCATGATCGGCAGCATGGTGATGCCGTATCGTATCAGGATGTCGTTTGCTTCCAGGATTGACAGTTCGGGGCCTGCTGAAATGATCGGCGATGACATCAGTTCCCAGGCCTTGCTTTCCGGGCGGACATGTTTGTGCAGGAGACGGATTAGCTTTTCTTCAGCCTCGATCAGGGTCATATCGTTAATGGTTGCCGCCGCGGCCGAGGCATGTCCGCCCCCATTGAATTCCATGGCGATCATGCCGACATTGACTTCGGGAATCCTGCTCCGGGCAATGAGGTAAATTTTTTCCCCCATGCTGGCCAGGGCAAAGATGACATTGAGATTTTCCATGCTCATGTACTGGCGGACAATGAGGGAAAATTCGTCAACATATTCGCTGCAGGAGATCCTGGTTACGGTGATGGGGATGGATTGAATTGTGTACGTTGTGGCGGATTTGATCAGCTCGTTAAGCAGCGAAACCTCGTGGCTTGTCAGTTTCTGGGTGATATACTGGGCAACCGTATTGAGGTTGGCCCCGCAGTCAAGCAGCCAGGCCATGGCTTGCAGGTCGGCGGACGTCGTGGTGTTGAAGGTGAAGGAGCCGGTATCCTCATGCTCGGCCAGGGCCAGCAGGGTCGCTTCATCTTTGTCTATGATAATGTTTTTGGCCTTGAATATTTCGACAAAGACGGTGGCGGTTGAGCCCACCGGCCTGACTACTTCGACATCCCCTTTCATGTCGTCTGGGGTATCGGGATGGTGGTCATAAAGGTGAACCTGTATCCCCGGGTTTTCCAGACATTTGGCAAAGTTGCCTATCCGTGATGCCAGCCTGGTGTCAACCACGATCAGTTTGCTAACCTTGTCCAGCTCGATGTTTTTGATACGCTGGAAATCATAGATCATCAGCGACTGGACAAAAAATTTACGCAGGTTTTTTTCCTGCGAACCGGAAAAGGACAAGATTGCCTTGGGGTAAAGCTTTTTGGCGGCAATCATTGATGCCATGCTGTCGAAATCAGCATTTAAATGAGTGGTTATGACTTCCATCGCACGTTTCGCTCCCCTGTGCCGGCATAATGATCAATATTGTCCTGGAAGTAAAGAACCACGGAGTCTGAGCGTTTATTTCTCTTTTTTACTGGTGCGGGGGTGGAATTTCTCATAGATGGCCTTCAGCCTTCGGCTGTCCACATGGGTGTATATTTGTGTTGTCGCGATATCGGCATGCCCCAGCATGAGCTGCACGGATCGCAGGTCAGCGCCATGAGACAACAGGTGGGTGGCAAAGGAGTGGCGCAGCATGTGGGGGCTGATTTTTTTTTCAATCCCAGACTTGTAAGCTGTTTCCTGGAGAATCTGCCAGAAGCGCAGTCGGCTCATGGCCTTGCCCCGGCTGGTCACAAACAGAGTGTTGCTTCTTTTGCCGCCAAGGAGCATTTCCCGGCTGCTCTGCAGGTAAAGAATGAGTTTGTCTTTTGCCTGATCGCCAAAAGGGATGAGTCTTTCCTTTGTTCCCTTGCCAAGGACGCGAACAAAGCCCGCGTTGAGGTTGACGGCCATGAACGGCAGGGTGACAAGCTCGGAGACCCGCACGCCCGTGGCATAAAGAAGATGCAGCATGGCTGTGTTGCGCACGGCCAGAGGGGTCATTTCTCCTTGACCGTTCAGGATCACATCGACGTCGGCCACGGAAAGATCCGCCGGAAGCGGACGGGAGCTCCTGGGGATTTCCAGGATGGCAGTTGGGTCACGGTCGATGATTTTTTCAGCGCGCAGAAAACGGAAAAAACTTCTGAGACAGGAAAGGCGTCGGGCATTGCTGCGATTTGCTAACCCCTTTTTTTTGCTGGCGGAAAAAAAGTCTCTAATATGGGTGGTTCCGGTTTGCGGCAAGGATACATCGGCAATGGCGAGAAAGGCCAAAAAAGAAGTAAGATCAGCCTGGTAGGAGCGGATTGTATTGTCGGACAGTCTTTTTTCGGCGGCAAGGTAATGAAGAAACAGGTCCTGGCAATGCAACAGTTCCTTGGGGAGAACGATGCCAGGATGCCTGTTTTGATGGCCTTGCGATGTGCGGGAGCGTAATTGAGCAATTCCCCGTTTTGTTGTCATCCGAGGAGGGAGGTCGCTACCCTTCCCGCTCTATGCGGTACATAACCTTGCGGAGTTTCCTTTTCGCCTCGGCCTGCTTGCGGCGCTTCTTGACACTCGGTTTCTCGTAGTGCTCGCGACGTTTCAGCTCTTTTTTGATGCCGTCAAGCTGCAGTTTCTTCTTCAGCTGGCGAATAGCGTATTCGATGTCTCCTCTTACCTCAACTTCGATCATGGTCGCTCCGAAAAAAATAAGTTATGTAAAATGTGCAATTGATTCTTTACTTCTGAAAACATAACCCTATATCTAAACGGCTTCTCTTTGTCAATTGTTTTTTTTGTGGCACTGCGTGACGAACATCTTGCCGGGATTAAGTATGTTGTTGGGATCAAAGAATTTTTTTATGCCCTGCATAACCGTAAGACTTGTTTTGTCAAGTTCCAGGGGCAGGAACTCCGCCTTGGTGAGGCCGATGCCGTGTTCGCCGGAGAGGGTGCCGGACAGCCGGATTACCTGCCGGAAAAGAGACGCCCTGGCCTTTTCGGCCCTGGCGACTTCCCGCGGCAGACTCTTGTCGAGCATGATATTGACGTGGATGTTGCCGTCACCGGCGTGTCCGAAGGTGAAAATGGTCAGATCGTGTTCGGCGGCAAGGCCCTCGGTAAAAGAGACCAGCTCCGGGATCCTGCTGCGGGGCACGACCACGTCTTCACTGATTTTGTGGGGTTTCAAGCTGAAGGCCGCCGGAGAGACCGAGCGGCGGGCGCTCCAGAGAGCGGCGGCTTCCTCCGGGCTTTCAGCCTCCATTATGGCAAGCAGATCATTGTTTGTTGCCAGAAACTTCCCGAGGGAAGCGGCCTGGATGTCAACCTCAAGGGCGTCACCGTCAACTTCGAGGAGAAGAATGGCTTCCGTGCCGGGGGCTGGGGTAAAAGGCAGCTTGCCGCTGACGATCTCAAGGGCCGTGCGGTCCATGTATTCGAGGGTGCAGGGGCGGTGTTTGGACAGGATCCCAGCAACAAGAGAGGTGGCCTGGAATATGCTCCGGCACAGGATCAGAAAGGTTTTCCTGGACGCCGGGTAAGGAATGAGCCTGACGGTAATCTTGGTAATGATGCCCAGGGTTCCTTCTGAACCTGTAAAAAGACGGGTGAGGTCATAGCCGACAACGCCCTTGGCCGTCCTTACTCCGGTCTGGATGATCCCGCCGTCCGGCAGGACCACCTCGAGACCCAGCACATAATCCCTGGTGACCCCGTATTTCACGGCGCTTGGCCCGCCGGCGCATTCGGCCACATTTCCCCCCATGGTGCAGAACTTCAGGCTCGCCGGGTCGGGAGGATAGTAGAGGCCCCTGGCTTGCAGTGTTTCCCGCAGAGTGCCGGTAATCACCCCTGGCTCTACCACCGCCACCTGGTTTAATTCGTCGATTTCCAGGATGCGATTCATCCGGCTCAGGGCGATGACCAGTCCGCCGGCAACAGCCAGGGCCCCCCCTGTCATGCCGCTGCCCGCACCCCTGGGCACCACGGGAAAAGGGGTGGAGTTGGCAAGTTTCATGATGGCGCTTATCTCCTCCGTGCTTTCGGGAAAAACTACGGCTTCGGGCAGATACTCCCGGCCGGCGCCATCGTAAGAATAGCAGAGGAGTTCTTCCCGGGCCGTGGCCAGACGGTTGTTGCCGACAATACTTTTCAGCTTGTGCAGAGTTTCATGTTTCATTACATTGCTAATGTATTATGGAATATGTAATATGCAAGCCCAATTAATATTATCCAAAAAAGAGGACGGCTATGAGTAAGAAATTACGGGTTGCCCTGCTGGCCGGCGGGAAATCCGGAGAACGCGAGGTGTCGCTTGCCGGCGCTCAAGGTGTGCTGGCAGCCCTTGATAAAGAAAAATATGATGTGTTCCGCTATGATCCGGCGGTTGATCTGGCCAGACTGGCTGAGGATGCGTCCCGTCTTGATGTGGCCTTTATCCTCCTGCATGGTCCCCTGGGTGAAGATGGTTCCATGCAGGGCTTTCTCGATTTGCTGGGTTTGCCCTATCAGGGATCCGGTGTGTTGGGCAGCGCCATCGCCATGAACAAAAATCTGGCCAAAATTCATTACAAGCAGGCGGGTTTGCGGGTTGCGGACTGGCAGATGGCTTCACCTGACGATATCGACAACCCGGCAACTCTTTCCCGGCAATTACGTTTTCCCCTGGTTGTCAAACCGGTTGGGCAGGGATCGAGCCTGGGCATGAGTATCGCCCATGACAATGATCAACTGTCCGAGGGGCTTAGGCGCGCCTTTGCCTTTGGCGGGGAGGTGATGGTGGAGGAGTTTGTCCGGGGCAGGGAAGTAACAGGCGGGGTGCTGGGCAATGATACTCTTACGGCCTTGCCGTTGGTTGAGATTATTCCGGGTGAGGAATATCCTTTTTTTGATTATGAGGCCAAATACACGGTAGGGGCCAGCAGGGAGGTCTGCCCGGCTGAGTTCCCCGAGATGATAGCGGGTGTGGCGCGGGATTATGCCTTGCGGGCTCATCGCGCCTTGCGCTTAAGAGGTTACAGTCGTACTGATATGATTGTTTCCGAGCAGGGAGAGGTTTTTGTTATTGAGACCAACACGATTCCGGGCATGACCCCGACAAGTCTGCTCCCGCAGGCGGCCAAGGCCGCGGGTTTAGATTTTCCCCGGCTTCTCGATCGGCTGATAGGGCTGGCCCTGGAGAAAAAGTAAACCTACTGAATCTTTTTCAGGTCCTTGCTGTCAATGCGTGAGGGTTTGATGGTGTATCCGGTCACCAGCATTCCCAGCGGCGTGCAGATGTAGTGCCACTCTATGGCTTCGCTTGGGTATACCCAAACCCCCTTGCTGGTTGTCCCTTCAGCCTCCGGACTTTTGATCCATATCTGGCCGTTATCTCGGGTAAACATTTGGTGCTCCTGCATATATAGTTTCTTTATATTCAGAGAAAAGGTATCAACAATAGTTTATACTATGCCAAAGCAATAAGAATGCCAGCTCTTGGGTTTGATTTTTTTTGGGTGGCTTTATTTTTTTAACTATTGGATATAACAAAGTTTAATGATGTCTGTCTCTGTTGAGCGCGGGGGGGTGCCTGGTGCGGGGAGAGCTCCTCGGTTGGGGCAAATGACCAGGTTTTGAGGGGCACCAGGTAAACGAAACGGGGTATTTTTGGGGCAATAGACTTAGTAATGACTCATCTGCTTATGAGTATTTATTGGGAAAATGAGCGCAGCGACGCAGAGGACGCCGGTAAAAAGCTGTTGCGGATATGTCAGCCAGGCCGCATCGGAAAGTCTCCGGCAATCCTCTCGACGGCCAAAGCCGCCGTTTTCCTCGCTAAGAGGGGGCGGCTTTTTTGAGGGGGGAACGGGCAAAAAAAAGCGGAGCCGGGTGGCTCCGCCCGGGGGAGAGTAGAAGAGTGCTTGGTTATTTTTTACTCAATCTCCGGCGTTGCAAGCCTGCCAGGCCCGCGATGCCGGTGCCGAAGAGCAGCATGGTTGCCGGTTCGGGAATCGGGGCCGCTGCGTGGCCGTCAATTGCATCGTTGCCGCAGGACATGGTCCAATGGGCATCCAGGGCCACGAAATTGCCGATGGAGGTAATGTCAAAGGAAAAGGTTCGCCAATAGGAATCAAGCGTGCTGTCAGCACCGGCTGCGGTTGTGCCGTTGGCATTGGCGACCAGGGTGCCGCCATCCATGGCGAATGGGTTTGAGACGGTGAAGTAAATGCCCTGGTTCCAGGTTGAGACGGCGTAGAGGCCGGCCGCGTCTTTGCCGTCCGGCAGGGAGGTGTCGGCATCCACTAAGTGTCCGTAATAATCTTTGGTGAACAGGCCGAAATCAAAGGCGTACTCGTAGGTGGAATCATCACCGTCAAAGGAGAGGGCCAGGTCGCCGGCATAGTAGTTTCTGCCATGCAGCACATGTCCGTCAACCAGGTCGAATCCTGACTGCAGGCCGATGGAAAGGGTGTTCCCCGCTAATTTGTAATAAAGGTATTCGGCATCAAAATCCTGGCCACCCCATCCCGGGTTGACATAGCCGTTTGCGCCCACGTTGTCTTCGGCGGTTATCTGGGTCCAGCTTGAACCAAAAACACTGGTGATCGGATCCGCGCTGGCAGCCTGGCAGCAGGCTGCCGTGATTGCCAAGGCGACAACGCTTTGAATGGCGTATTTCTTTAAAAAAGGCAACCGGATCCTTTGCATGATTTTATGCTCTCCTTTGTCTTGCTCGGCATAGGGGTGGGCGGCTCTTTTGGGCGCCTCACCTTTTTTATGTCTTTGTAATTGTTCTAGCAGTATCTGTGCCAGCGCTTGTTCGTGTGGCATTTTGCCGCGTTATCAACAGGTTGTAGCTCTAGCGGGCTGTTTGCGCTAGTGGTAAGCGCCTTGATTTTTCATTATTTTGGAATTTTAATTCCGGAAATTTGGAAAAATATGGACCAGTCGTTGTGGAAAATAGCGAGTGAGAGGTTCGGAGATATTGAAAAGACGGCGTTTCCGTTTGCCCGCTTTGCAGAGCGCGGCAAGCGGAAGCGCCGTGTTGGGTAAAGCTCAGGCAAAGCGGTTGCTGAAATAGTGGGCAAGCACTTCCGGGAGCTTGATGGTGCCGTCTTCCTGCTGGTAGTTTTCGTAGATGGCGGCCAGGGTGCGGCCCACGGCCAGGCCGCTGCCATTCAGGGTGTGGACCAGGGCGCTCTTTTTTTCGCCCTTGGGCCGGTAACGGATGCCGCCCCGTCTGGCCTGGAAATCAAGAAAATTGCTGCAGGAGGAAATTTCCCGGTATTTGTTCTGGGCCGGCATCCACACCTCGATGTCATAGGTCTTGGTGGCGGAAAAACCCAGATCCCCCGTGCACAGCACCACCACCCGGTAAGGGAGCTTTAGCAGCTGCAGGACTTCTTCGGCATCGGCCAGCAGGGCTTCAAGTTCCGCGTCGGAGGTCTCCGGGGTGGTGAACTTGACCAGCTCGACCTTGTCAAACTGGTGCTGGCGGATGAGGCCCTTGGTGTCCTTGCCGTATGAGCCCGCCTCGGAGCGGAAACAGGGGGTGTAGGCGCAGTATTTGATGGGCAGCTCCTCCGCCGTAAGGGTTTCGTCGCGGTGTATGTTGGTTACCGGCACCTCGGCGGTGGGGATCAGATAAAGATCCCAGCCCCTGGCATTAAACAGGTCCGCTTCAAATTTCGGCAGCTGGCCGGTGGCGGTCATGGAGGCGCTGTTGACCAGGAATGGCGGCAGCACCTCCTGGTAGCCATGCTTCTGGGTGTGCAGGTCAAGCATGAAGTTGATCAGCGCCCGCTCAAGCCTTGAGGCGAATCCCTTCAACAGGGCAAAACGGGCTCCGGAAATTTTGGCCGCCCGCTTGAAGTCCAGGGTGCCGTCGGCCTCGCCAAGTTCGGAGTGATCCTTGGGGGTAAAGGAAAAGCGGGTGGGCTCGCCCCATTTTTTCACTTCGACATTGTCACTGTCGTCCTTGCCGGCGGGGAGCGTGTCATGGCAGATATTGGGAATTTCCATGACAATGGTCTGGAGATCCTCCTCGATTTTCGTAAGGCTCCCCTCCAGCTCCTTAATTCTGTCGCTGACCTGTCTCATTTCGGTGATGAGGTTGTCCGCATCAACATTCTGCTTTTTCAGCTCGGCGATTTCCTGGGACACGGTTTTGCGGCGGTTGCGCAGCTCTTCCACTTCAGCAAGCTGCTCCCTGCGGCTACGGTCGATGTCGATGAATTCGTCAATACGGCTGTTGGTGATGCCGCGGAGTTTTATTTTTTCTTTAACCAGATCGATATGCTCGCGAATGAAACGAAGTTCCAGCATGTTGAATTATCCTTTCTTGCTGCTTTTCTTGATTGCCATGGCTGCAAAGTCTCGAAACAGCCTGAGTGCCTTGACCCTGTTTTTGCTTAATCTGGACCGGCCCGATTTGCGATCCATATAAAGAAGGGCAATGGCCTTATTGTTAACCACGATGGGGAAAAGATAAACGGTCCTGCCCTTGACGAGGTAATGCAGTTTTTCCGGGAAGGCCCCGGCCGCCGCATCCGCTTCAATGGCGAAGTCCTTGCAATGTTTCATGGCCCTGGGAATGGCTTGGTCAACATTGGACAGGGGCTGTTCAAAGTTGACGATATCCGCGGCGTCAATGTCGCCAAGGCCAAAACGGCCCACCAGGGCGATTTTGGTGGCCTGAATGCTCATGACGCAGAGGATGACCCGGTCGAAGCCGACTCCCCGGTAAATGGCTTCAAGCAGGTTGGCATAAAATTCATTGAGTTGAAATGGCCCCATCAGGGTCTCGGTCATTTCCTTGATAAATTCGTTGATGGATTTGTCGCTTGACGGCAGTTCGTCCATCTCCGTAATTTGCTGTAGTCCTGTCCTGCCGCCAGCGAGGCCTGCTTTTTCCGCCGGGACAGGGGCCTCAGGCCCCGTGCGGACCGCCTTTTCCAGCTTGCTTTGTATTTTTAGTTTCGACAGACCATAGCGGACGGAGTCGGAAATGTCCTGGGACGCCTCCACGCATTTGGCCAGCATTGCCAGGGCCTGTTCCTGGTTAATGGCGAGGATCTCTCCGTAACGGTTTATAAGGGCGCTGGTATCTTCTCCGTTGCAGACCTGATCGACAAAGCGGTTGCTGAAATCAGCAAGGTTCTGCAGATAGCCTTCAGTGTCGTAGCTGTTTTTAGGCCTGATCGGGTGAGTATCCATGGCGGAAATAACCTTGTCGGAAAGATTCCAGAATTTTGCGATCTCCCGGCCCAGGTCGGCAAAGGTGAGATCTTCGAGAATTTCCCGTGTTGCAGCGTCTTCCGGTGCGCCGGTTGCGACCAGGGTTTCAATTCTTTTATATATTTCCGGCAGGTAGATGAAGGTGATAATTCTGCCCAGGTTATGGAGGAGCCCGCAGATGAAGGCCTCTTCCGGCGGAACGTTAAGTTTTTTCTCCGCGGCCAGATCCCTGCATTGCAGGGCGCTGAGGAAGGAGCGGGTCATCAGTTTGCTGATGCCTTCTTTTTCCACGCCTGACTTGATGAAATCTTCAAAAATGGCGATGGCCGTGGCCAGGTCCCGCACCGCGTCGAAACCGAGAATGGTCACCGCTTTTGAAATGGAGCTGACGGACTGGCTGAGGGAATAATAGGCGGAGTTGACAACCTGTAATACTTTGTTGGTCAGGGAATAATCCTTGAGGATGACGCGTGACAAATCGTAGGCCGCACTGCGGCTGCTGTGCACCAGGGAAATAAGTTCCTGGACATGAGTGGACATTGCCGGCAGTTCGCTCATGTTCATTTTGGAAAAGATTTCAGCTAATTTTCCTGCTGGCTTTCCTGTAGAATCTGTCATTTTGTGGTTGTTGATTTGTTAAAAAAATACACCTTGTATGGATAATAATGATATTATACGGGAAATATAAAAGAATTGCCATAGTATAGGTTCAACATTCTCCGGCCGGGGCGATTCGTGGTAAAAACCATGAGTCATTACCCGCATAACGTTGATGGGGCGCTAATACATCCATGATTATGATGAGAACATGACAAATAGTACCCCACCTGAAGCCTTTATAAAAATAGTCGACGGCGGAGAGGAAAAGAGCTGGCCGTTGACCGGCAAGAGCACGTACCGTCTGGGACGGGGTGACGGCAGTGATATTTTACTGCCGTACCCGTGGGTATCCCGGCAGCATGCCATGATCCAGGTTGAAGCAAATTTCAGCCACAATATCGTTGATCTGGGCAGCGCAAACGGCACTTTTGTCAATGGCAGGAGAATCTATACCCCCACCAGATTGAGCTCGCAGGACCGCATCAACATAGGCCAATCGGAACTGTGCTTCGTGCAGGAAGATTGGGCTGGAGCAGCGGACTCAGGCGATGAGACGGAAAGCGGCGGAGAAAAAACCGTCACCTTTCTGCGGAAAGGGCTAGTCACGATAATGGTTTGTGATATCCGGCAGTTCACTCCGTTGTCAGAGGAGATAGGGGCGGACAATATTTCGGAATTTTTGGGGCAGTGGAGCAGGAAAGTCGACAGCATTGTCCAGAAAAACGGCGGCCGGGTGGACAAATTCATCGGTGATGCGGTTCTTGCCGTGTGGCCTGCGGGCGCGGATTTTGCCACGGCGGCCCGCTCTTTGCTCTCCGCCCTGGAGATCAGCATGTGGACGGGTAAAATCGGCCGGGATACGCCAGGCATCGGCCGGGACTTGAAAATAGGCGCCGCCCTTAACACCGGGGAGGCGGTCATGGGGAATGTCGGCGTCGACGGACAGCGGGATTTTACCATAGTGGGAGATGCGGTTAATGTGGCCTTCCGGCTGCAAGAGATGACCTCCCGGCAACAGGTGGATGTCATCCTTGGCGAAAAGACATACCGGCAACTCAAGGATGCCTCGACGTATTTCAGACCCAGGAGCTACAGCGTCAAGGGGAAGGCGCAACCTTTAGAGGCCTACAGTGCCTCGTTTGAGGATGTGCGCCGTTATCTCTCCAACTGGAAATCACTTTTGCCGCTTTAGCCCGGGGACTGCCGGCCGCGGTAAAACAAGGGCAAAAAATGACATTTTTAAAATTGATGAACTCGTAAAAAGTCGGCGACAAAGCCCGGATGGCTAAGTAACAAAATTCGATATACAAGGCGTAGTGTATTTTTGAGAGTGAGGCTATACATGTGGTATGCCGAACGAACAAAAATGCGCTACAACGCAGTAGA
>JACRCD010000070.1 GCA_016219175.1 Deltaproteobacteria bacterium
TGAAAAAGTCAATATGTCTCATTTATTTTATGGCACTACATAGCCCCTCTAACAATAGACCAATTGATATTATTAGATTTTTTGAGGGCAAATGGAGCAGAAATCGTTAAAATCCTCTCATTGGTGTTAAACTTGGGTTAGCCGGACAAGGGCTGGACGATTGGCGGACCTATCGCGCTGCCCTGGAAGAGCAGCACAGCATGGGTGAACGGCTGGCCGACCGGCAGATCCTCGACCGCATCAGCTGGCTGCTGCAGCTGGACGAGCAGTTGGAAAAACAGTTAACCCTGGAGCTGGCCGCGGTGGACCGCGCCATGAACACCCTGCATCTGCGGATGCTGGCCAAGGGGGCTTCCTCATGAACACCGCACTCCTGGCCCTGGAAATCGTGGCCCGCTTGAACCAGGTCGACCTTGACACCAGGTCGGCCAGCCGGGAATTCGGTATCACCGAGGCGGAACTGGCGCCCCCAGAGGTTTTGCGCATCGCCAAAAAGTATGGCTTCCGGGCCAAACTGAAACAGATCAGCATCGAACAGCTGGCCGCAAAATATCCCCTGCCGGCCATCATGCTCTGCCGGGACGGCAGCTATGCCGTGCTGCTCAAGGTGGCTGCGGCTGAGGGCAAAACCCTGGTGGTTCTGCCCGGCGAGAAAAAGGCGGTGGAAAAATCCTTTGCCGAGCTAACGGAAACAGGCGCCGGCCAGTGGATCATTATTAAACACCGTCTTCTTTCCTCCCAGGCCGCCTTTGGCTTCAGATGGTTTCTGGTGGAGATCGCCAGATACAAGCGCATCATCGGCGAGGTATTGCTGGGCTCCTTTGTCGTGCAGCTCTTTGGCCTCATCACCCCGCTCTTTACCCAGGTCATCCTGGACAAGGTCATCGTCCACCGCAGCATGACCACCTTGGACGTGCTGGCAATCGCCTTTCTGGCGGTCACCATTTTCGAGCTGCTGCTCAATATCTCCCGCAACTATATCTTCGTGCATACGGCCAGCAAGCTTGACGCGAAGCTTGGCGCCAAGCTGTTCCGGCATCTGCTGGCCCTGCCCCTCATGTATTTCGAGGCCCGCAAGGTTGGCAATATCGCCGCCCGGGTGCGGGAACTCGATACCATCCGGGAGTTTATCACCAACAAGGCGGTCTCTGTGCTGATCGATCTGTTTTTCTCCGTTGTTTTTGTGGCGGTGATGCTGCTCTACAGCGTTCGGCTCACCCTGGTTGTTTTGGGTTTTGTCACGGTGATCGCCTTTATCTATGTGCTGATCACCCCGGAACTCAGACACCGGCTGGAGGAGAAATTTCAGATGGCCGCCTCGTCCAACTCCTATCTGGTGGAATCGGTCACCGGCATGCAGACCGTGAAATCCCTGGCCATCGAGGGGGCCATGCAAAAAAGGTGGGAGGATCATCTGGCTAACTATGTGCGGGCCGGTTTCCGGCTCGCCGCCATGTCCAATATTTCCGGCTCCGTGGCCAGCAGCCTGCAAAAGCTGATGACCATCGCCATCCTCTTTCTCGGGGTCAAGGCCGTGCTGAACAACGAGCTGACCATCGGCCAGCTCATCGCCTTTCAGATGTTTGCCGGCCAGTTCTCCGGCCCAGTTTTGCGGCTGGTGAATCTGTGGAACGAATTCCAGCAGGCCCTGCTGTCGGTGGACCGGCTGGGCGACATTCTGAACCATCCGGTGGAGGTTGCCGCCGATAAGGCCATCACCCTGCCCCAGCTTGCCGGCTACATCACCTTTGACAAGGTTTGTTTTGCCTACAGCCCCAATAGCCCGCTTGTGGTCAATCAGGTGAGTTTCACGGTTCGGCCTGGCCTGAGCGTGGGCATCGTCGGCCGCAGCGGCAGCGGCAAATCCACCATCGCCAAGCTCTTGCAGCGGCTCTATCTGGCCGGCAGCGGCGCCATTTATATCGACGAGGTGGATGTCCGCCATATGAATCCCGTCTGGCTGCGCTATAATATCGGGGTGGTGCTCCAGGAAAATTATCTGTTCAGCGGCACGATCCGCGAGAACATCGCCCTCGCCAGGCCCGATGCCCCCATGGAGCTGATCATCCAGGCCGCCCGCATGGCCGGGGTCCATGAATTTATCGCCCAGCTGTCGCAAGGGTATGACACCATGGTGGGCGAACGCGGCTCCACCCTGTCCGGCGGCCAGAAACAGCGGATCGCCATCGCCAGGGCCCTGATCACCAACCCCAGGATCCTGATTTTTGACGAGGCGACCTCGGCCCTGGATTACCAGTCGGAACGGATCATCAACCAGAATCTGCAACAGATCAAGAAAGGGCGCACCACTATTATCGTTGCCCACCGCCTTTCCACCATCAGGGAGTGTGATCTGATTATCGCCATGGATAATGGCGCGGTTGTGGAGATGGGTTCCCATGAGCAACTCCTGCAAAAGCAGGGGTATTATCACCAGCTCAGCATCTTGCAGGGATAAAGCATGTTTCGACGTAAAGACGACCGTCATGAGTTCAAGCCGCTGCTGGCCGAGATTGAGGATGAGCCCTTACATCCCCTGGGCCGGACAATTTTCTGGATCATTACCGTCGCGATTATTTTTTTCGGCGGCTGGACCTGGTTCGGCAAGGTGGACATTGTTGTTTCAGCCAGGGGGAAGATCATCCCGCAGGGGGAAATCAAGATCCTGCAGCCGCTCACCACCGGGGTGGTGAGCAGCATCCTGGTGAAGGAAGGCGATTTCGTCAAAAAAGATCAGGTGCTGATGGAGATTGATCCGTCCGGCACCGAGCCCGAGCTGGCCTCCCTGCGGGAAAACGCCGGCCAGCTGGAGCTTGAACTGCTGCGCTTGGACGCGATTTTCAGTGAGCAGCCTTTTCAGCCGCCGGCAGGGCGGTACGGCGAAGAGCAGCTGGCGGTACAGCAAAAGCTCTATGCCTCGACCACGGCCCGGCTGCGGAAACAGGAGCAGGCCAAGGAGGAAGAGCTGCGGCAGGTCAACGAGCAGCTTAGCGCGGCAGAGGCGGAAGCAAAACGTATTCAAGAGCTGCTGGCTATTGCCCAAGACAAATTCGCCCGGCTCGCGCCGGTGCGGGACCTGGTCAGCCAAGACCAGTACAGCCAGGCGGAAAGTGAAGTGACAAGCTATCGCGGCAATCTCGTCTCGGCCGGGCACAAAATCAAGGAATTACACGCTGCCGTTGCCCGTGTGCAGAGCGAGCTTGCGGTGATCCGGGAAGGCGAGCGGGACAAAATCCTGGCCGAGCTGGCCGACAAGCAGAACAAACTCAACTATCTCACGGCTGACATCGAAAAAACGACCTACATCAATGCCAAACAGCAGCTGGTGGCGCCGGTGGACGGCATCATCAATAAACTGCTGATTCATACGGTGGGCGGGGTGGTGAGCCCGGCGGAAAAGCTGATCATGCTGGTGCCGGCCGGCTCGCCGCTCATCATCAGCGCCCTGGTGCAGAATAAGGACATCGGCTTCATTGCCCGGGACATGGAGGCAAGCATCAAGGTGGATACCTTTAATTTTCAGAAATACGGCGCCCTGGACGGCCAGGTGCGCCATGTGGCCAGCGACAGCATGGAAGACAAGGAGTTGGGCCTGGTGTACGAGGTGTATGTGGAGCCGCGCGACACCTCGCTGCTGGTGGAAGGCGTTGTTACCCCCATCACCACCGGCATGAGCGTGACCGCCGAAATCAAGGTCGGCAAACGAAGGATCATCGAGTTCTTCATCTATCCGCTCATCAAATATCTGGACGAGGGGATCAGCGTGCGGTGATGCGGAGTAAAAAATATGCTCAAGCTGTTAATATATTCACATCGAAGATCTGTAAAACCACTCCCTGCCACCAGATCAATTTTGCCTTGGCAATTCTATAAGGCTATAATTATCTCCCACTAAAAAATAAGAAAAAAATTGTATTCTCTCGTTTTGAA
>JACRCD010000068.1 GCA_016219175.1 Deltaproteobacteria bacterium
TCAGATTCTGGCTTGTTACCGGTTTGAGTACTTAAAGTGCCTAAAATGCCTAAAGTACTTAAAGTGAAAGGTTTTATCTGATCAGAAAGTACCACAACTTTAGGCACTTGAAGTATTTTAAGTACTTTAGGCACTTTTTTTTGATCTTGTATTTTGGTACCAGCGTTTAATCTGCCGAGATCAGGTTGTCTGAATTTATTATCATCTTCCTGTCACTCCGCCCCATTGAGGGCTGTTTTCATCTCAGGCCGCGCTTTTTTTTGTTGTTTGGCGGCATACATCAAGGCATCGGCTTCGCGCAACATATGGTCCAGTTCGGCTGGAGCGTTATGATCGAACATGGCGAATCCCATACTGATGGACAGGTTGTATCTTCTTTCTTTTCTTTGGTTGCTGTCTTCAATATGTTTTCCCAGCCGCTGCATAATGTTTTCTTTTGATTCCATCTCATTGCCGCCGCGCATCAGAACAACAAACTCATCGCCGCCGATGCGCGCCATAATGTCGGATTCCCTGAAGGTGTTTTTAAGGATTTGCGCGATTTCTCTCAAGGCCTCATCCCCCTGCTGGTGGCCAAGCTGGTCATTGATCGGTTTTAGATTATCAAGGTCAGCGTACATCAGAAAAAAATCCTGACTCCCCCGTTTGGCGATTTTAAGCTGTTTTTCCCCCAGTAAAAAAAATCCTCTCCTGTTGTAAAGCCCGGTCAGCACATCGGTAATCGAATCCTCTTCCATTTTCTGTTCAAGCATTTTTTTATCGGTAATATCAATCGAGGCCTCTATCATCTGAGTCACTTCGCCGTTCTTGTCAAAAATCGGATAGCCGTGCACCTCTACAAAGGTCTTCCGGCCCTGCCGGTCATGATGAACATGCTCCACGACCACCGGGGCCTTGGTTTTCTTGACAATTCTGAGCGGGCATTTATGACCTTCATCTCCAGAGCAGGGAGTTTCGCAGCCGTGGGTCAGCATATGGCATTTCGTGCCTTGCCATTTATGCGGCGGGGCGGTTTGGGAATTGGCAAGTGTGATAGTGTAATCCTGCGTATTGATGACATAAAATGGAAAGGGGATTGACTCGATGACCGTATGCAGAAAATCATTCTGTTCCTTGATTTTCTCCTCGGCTTTTTTGCGCCCGGTAATATCCCGGAAAATGCCCCGGGTGAAAAGCGGTTTTCCCTCACCAAACCGGCAGCTGATATTTCCCTCAAGCAGGACAAGCTCCCCCTTTTTCGACTGATAGCTCACCTCCACCGTGTGCATTTCTTCCCCGGTCATAATGTGCTGAAAATCGGTAAGGCAGTGCTCCCTGTTCTCGGGCGCAATGAGATCAAAAACATTCAGGGACGCAATTTCCTCGGCAGAGTAGCCCAGCGTTTCCTTCCAGGCCTTGTTGACATATTCAAATGAGCCGTCCGGTCTGATACTCTGGATGAGGTCGTGGGCGTTGTCAATCAGGTCCCGGTAGCGCTCCTCGCTTTGCAGGAGTTCGCTCTCCACCTGCTTTCTTTCCACGATCTCATTTCTGAGCGAAGCATTCATCCCGACAACCTCTTCGGTTTTCTGTCTGACAAGGATATCAAGATGATCCCTGTGTTTTTTCAGTTCCTCTTCCGCCGTTTTTCGTCTCTTTTCCGTTCTGATGGAAGCGGTGACAATCCGGTACTCCAAAAGCACGACAATAAAGAGGACGCCAACGGCAATCAGGGTGATCTTATGGCTTAATCCGTTGATCTCTTCCCGGACGTCCTCGGTATAAACGCCTGTCCCCACAATCCATTGCCAGGGTTCGAATAATTGGATATAGGAGAGTTTGGGTGCGATTTTGGCGCTGTCATCATTCCATTGCCACATGTATTCCGCAAAGCCGCTTTTGCTGTTTTCAGCAATGGCGACGAATTCCTGAAAAAGATGCTTCCCGTTTTTTTCCTGGAAGTCCGCCACATTTTTATTTTCCAGGTCAGGCCGATAGGGATGCATGATCATGACCGGCTCCATGTCGTTTATCCAGAAATAATCCTTTTTCTCATGGCCATAACGCATGGTTCTGATAATATTTTTGGCGGCTTCCTGAGCCTGTTGCCGGTTTAATGTTCCTTGCCGTTCTTTTGCTTCATAATAGGAGAGGACGGTAATTACTGAATGGGTCAATTCCCTCGCCATTTCTTTTTTTCTTTCCAGAATGTTATTTTCAAACTGCGGAATAACATAGGCAAAAAGCAATAAGACAAACAGCAGGACGGCGAGTAGAGTGGGAAGAATAATCTTTGCGTTGGATGGGTAGCGGTAAATATTCATGGCGGATATTTGAAAAAGGGGTTCGCGTGAGAATATTGAAAAATCTGAAAAGTGTCAGCCTGAAGTCACTATCACGTCTCATAATAGCACTCCCGACCTGAATTGTCCTGAAAAAGCATTTTGCCGCCGGATGAGAATGAGGAGCGGCTGGTTCACTGCACAGGGATGAAGGAACGAATCCGCGGCCTGGTCTGAAAAGGAGTCATGGGGCGAAATCGCGGATGGCAAGGACAGCGGCGTCAAGAACCGTGGCGGCCGGCAGACGCGCATCGAGCACCACCGCCGGCACGTTGATTTCCGCCAGATAGTCAAGGAAGCGCGGATATTCCGCCGCCACCCGTTCCAGCAGAGGCGCCGTCTCGTGCAGGGCGCGCAGGCGGCGGGTCTGCCGCCGCTTGCCTTGAAGGCGCGCGGCGGCAACCGCGGCCGGCAAACGCAGGAAGAGATACATGTCAGCCGGACTGCGGTGGGTCAGGGTAGAAAATATCCTCACCCGGCGCCCGGGAGTGAGATGGCGGAGGGCGGGGAGGTGGGCGGTTACGAGGGCGCAGAAATCAATGACCGTGTCGCGGTCCTCCAGGCAGATATCCGGACGGTAGCGGGCGAGCAGGGCGGGCAGCCGCTGCAGGACCCAGTGCCGCTCCAGGTTGCGCAGCAGATGGCGCAGGGGGTGGGCGCTTTCCGGCAGAGGGCCGAGGAGATCAAGCCGTTCTCCCTCCCTGGTGTGCAGGGTCACCCGCTGGCCAACGCTCATGACGCGCAAGGAAGCGGCAAGACGGTGCTCAAGCCCCGCGACGAGAGTGCTCTTGCCGCTGCCGTCAATCCCCAGAATGCCGACCCGGAAGGTCATCCTTGCTGCCGCGGCATGGTCAGCAGGAGAAATATCCAGCCCTCTTTTCACTTTTTCATGTCTCTCGGCGTTCACCGTGCGTTTACCCTACGGGATGAGTCTGTCCATTTTTTTGCTGCTTTCATTCTGTCTTTATTTTGTGTAGAATAAAAGTGACATTTTTTTAGCTATTATATTTTTAACATATCGATTTTAAACAATTTTATAGATACATTTCTTGTTACATTCAAGGCGTCTTTCATGCGGGAATTTTTAACATTCAAGTCGGGGAAATTTTATTTTAGCGAAAAATATGATACTTCCCAGATTGAGAGCCTCCTGGCCCGGGCCACCGTGCTGAACGAGACCATTGCCGACCTGCCGATTCTTCCGGAGCTGGCGGCGCAAATTCAGCCGGACATCATGTACAGCTCTATCGCCGGCACCGCCGCTATCGAGGGCAACCCGATAACGGGTGATGATGTGAAAAAAATCGCCAGGGGAGAAGAGGTCGAAATCTATAGCAAAAAAGACCGGCAAGAAATCAAGAACCTCATTAAAGCGTACCATCTCCTCTCAGGCATTGCTCCGGCCGCGGAACCTTTTCTGTTAACCGAGGAGCTCATTTGCGAGCTTCATGAGATAATAACCAGGGACGTGCCGGATGAAAATAATGTTCCCGGAAAGTACAGGAACGGCCTCGTGTATGTCGGCGATAAGGCGCATGGGGGAGTGTATATTCCTCCTAAAATTATTGAGGATATACGCAATCTGATGAGAGAGTTCGTTGTCTGGCTGAACAGTGACGAAATTTTGCGCCTTAACCCATTTATTCGAGCTTCACTGGCCCATTACTATTTTTGCGTGATCCATCCATTCTGGGATGGCAACGGCAGAACAGCCAGGCTGCTTGAAGCTATCCTTCTCCAGTCCGCGAATATAAAGTATGTCCCGCGCGAGCTTTCTAATTATTACTATAGGAATGTGGACGAGTATTACAACTCATTTTCAAAAGGGATCAAGTTGAAAAATGACGCCACTCCTTTTTTGAAATTTTGCCTGGAAGCGTCTGTTGATAGTTTGGCCAGGATAAAGGAAACTATTGTTTACTTCATCAGGAAGTTTTCGCTCAGGGATTTTTATCTCTTCGAAAGGAAAAAGAAAATTCTGACAGCAAGGCAATGTGAACTGCTCTGTTTGCTCCTGGACAACCCGGTAAGTTTCACCATCAAGGAACTCATCGATAGCAGGCCGTTTTTGATTTTGTACAGTAAAGTCACAACCCAGACGGCCAGACGGGATTTGAAAAAATTGGTTGCCGGAAAACTGCTGCTGGTTGCTGAAAACAATAAATATTCGCTGAATTTTAGGGTGCTGGGCTGATGCAAAGCCAACGAGCCCAAATAAGTATGGAAGTCCCGGAGTTCCATGACAATCAGTCTCCTATGGCTCGCATTTACCTGCCCAAAAACGCATTATAGCCGTAAAATATGCTGCTTTCAGAGTATTTTGTCACAAAATGTCGGCTTGTTAGCTTGGTCCGATCCCTGATTTGCTTGACCCTGATTTGCTGTGATCAGGATACCGACCCGGAAGGTCATTCTATTTTTTTACTTTCCGTTTTATTCCAATAATTCCAAGCAGAGAAGACCCCAGCAACCAAACGGCGCCCGGAATTGGAGCTGCCGTGATTTCTCCTTCATGGACGGCAATTCCATAATATGAGCTGTAGTTTTTTGTGCCATAGGTGTTCCATCCATCAAAAAATCCGAAATGCCAGATGTTGCTTCCCGACTCTGTGCCGGAAGTGTACCAAACCGGGAGCAGATTCTGAAAAACCCCGGTATTGGCCAATGCCCCTGCCAAGTTTCCCAATTCGAAATAATACAAATGGCCCAAATCAGATCCTATAACATTATATCCAACTATCTGGGAAACAGGAGGTGTGGCCGGCAAGCGCCAGTCGTCATACGTTTGACCGTTTATGGTGATGGCGAGATTGTCAGCCCATGACGCTTGCGTAACATAATTACCCGGGGCATTAGAGAAATCCAGCCAGGTGACATTGAGGTCAGTATCGTAAATCAACCTTCTTTCCATCCCCTCATAGGTCACGGTCCCATGTTCGACAAGCGCGGCCGAGGCCGGCAAGGAAGAGCCAAACATTAATAAAGCTGCTGCCATCATCAATACGTATTTCTTTTTCATCATCATTACCCATTTCTGTTTTGTGGTGACTGGCAGGGTTCTCCTGCCGGATTGCTATCATCATTTTCAGGTTGTGCATGGTGGGAAATAAATTCGTCACCTTTTTCCACGGAAATTATAAGTACGTATTTTTGTGCCAATATACTGATTATAGCCGTAAAATCTGCTGATTTTAGAGCATTTTAGCACAAGATGTCAGCTTGTCAGCTTGTCCGACCCCTTATGGTACTTATGGTACGAGGAAAATAACACATTGCGAGGAAATAAAACTTAAAATGTTAAGGACGTCCCTCTTGCTGCCTAATTTTCTGCTTCAACTCTAACTTTAATTCCATTTCCTGCCAAAAAATCAACAAGCGGATAGCAGTGTTCAAATCCACAATTCTCCTCTATATACCATTCTTGCGATGGTGCAATTGATGGAACACTGACTGGACGTGGCTTGTAACAACCGACTAAAACAAAAATATTTAAAATTAAGATCAAGCAAACCCGAATAAGCATTACACACATTCTCTCGTAGCTAACGTAGAGTTCAGCGGAAGCCTCGCTGTTTGCGGCTTCCGCTGGAACGATTGGTTGGCGAATTTTTTATTAATTTTTTAGATATTTCACCGAACGATTTCTAACTTATATCTCCCAAGAGGCATCTTGTCATTTGGTAATGACCAATATACCCTATCCAATTCAATAGTTTTGTATTCCCATTTAAAAGTGTCTACCCGTTTTGCTTCCTGAAAGTATTCTTCGCCATCAATACTTGAAAGAATAGGAGGATTTTTCATGAATTGTTTTGTTGTTATTGTAATTCCAACAACTCGCATTTTCTTATCATCATATTCAGGAACTATTTTGTCTAAATAAACAAATTCAGATCCGCCATCGTCATGTATTGCATTGCCATCACTTAAAAAAATAATTGATGGAGATTTTATTTCCGCCGCAATCTGTTTTACGAATTTAGGATCACTTAATTTTTCGTTTATTTTCTTCTCGATGTCTGATTGTAAATACAGAATTACACTCAACATCGCTAGTACGGTTCCACCGATAGTTACGGTCTTCACCACAAAATCGACATTTCTTGAGAGGATTTCAGTTAAAGTAGCGATTAGTTTTTTCACTCTATTTTCTCAATATTTCATTGTTTCTGTGGGATTTCCTTGCTGCCGCCAACGAGTCCGCAGAAAAAGCCATTTTTACGAACGTGTGCATCAGGGTCTTGAATTATTGGTTTTGGAATCCTTATATTTCAAGACTTGAACCCAAAGAAACATTTTGGCCGTGCCGTTTCGTCTGAATCTGAATTTTCATAGTTATATCAGAGGCTCTTGCAAAATGAACTTGCGTGTCATTCCGAACGCAGTGAGGAATCTTTAATTGCTAGATTTTATTAGATTTCTCCCTTCGGTCGAAATGACAGGAACCACTCTTTTGCTTATTTTGCAAGAGCCTCATCAGATTAGGGGTGAAAAATTGTTTTGTTATATTTCAAGCCCCTCAGAAAGCGGGGACTATGTCTCGCCTGTATCGCTTTGCGTGGCCGCGCCACACGAATTTTTGAATCGATATGCCAGTTCTTAATCTATAAGTTGATCAAGCTCGATTTCCAGGACTTCCGCTATTTTCTTTAAAGTTGATTTTCTTGGTTTCGAATTGCCGCTTTCAAGGCGAGCCAGGGCGGACTGTTTCATTCCTGATTTTTCTGCCAATTCTTTTTGGGTTAACTTGAAATATTCCCTCCAAGCCTTAACAAGAGTTTCTCCTCTAACATTGGCCTTAACAACTTCGTTGGGAAACCAAACATCAAGTTCATTGTCTTCGGCCTGATTGTGGATTAGTTCCTGGTATTCATCCCAGGGAATGACCGCGAAGGCCGGTTTGCCGTTTTGGATTATGATTTGAGGATCAGTATGTACGTTCATCTCAGCCTTGATACGGTGATAATTGTCGACAACTCAGGTAGCATTACCCTGAACAATTCTCCAGTTTTTGGTTCACTAAATTTATTTGATCGTCCATCTATCGCCCGCCGCCCAGGTTAGGGTATAAAAAACAGTTAGCATCAATGAGCGGCTATGTCAACAGAGAAGTTTGACCGTCAGAAAGAGCAGTCCGGCTTTGTTTGAGCCAAGAAAATTTCCTACCCCTACCGCCGGAGTTCAGACCGGAAGAAATGGGTCTAAATGGCTGGATTCCTGGTCGCGCTGCGCTTGCCCGCAATGACGGCGCGATGATTCTCCGTCATTTTGCAAAAGCCGCTCACCAGAAAATGATTTGAACTAAAAAGGAAGATGGGATATTTTTCACCGGAGTGGTATGATATCCGGATCACCGAATTTACTAATAACCGTGTAACTGCTCTGATGTCAGGTTAAAGGATAAAGAAAGGGTGGGCAGGGTTTATTGCCCGCCAATCCGCGTTGGCAAACGATGAAACCGTTTGTATGCCTTGTATCTTGCGCTTTGTGGTGGTCAGCCACGGGTAGGGTGTGCAACGGCTGTTTTGTTGCACACGCGGTAAAAAAAATACAATAATTCCGGTGGGCATGATAAACCCATGCCCACCCTACGATAAAAGAGACGTTGCCGTGCACCGGACGACTGAACAGTTACCAATCCTCGATATACGTAAGAAATGCTGAAAAAAAATCTTTTCAATCTTTGTCGCCGGAGGAACCATCTTTTCCCTCCGGGCTTGATATGGCTGGCCCTGCTGTTTTTTCTGGCCAACAGTTCCTGCTCCGGCAGCACCCAGGCCACGGGGAGTGTCATGGATTCCGCTATCCTTGCCCCCGAAGCGGCGGACGCATCCGAAGAGCCCGCCGATGCCGCCTGCGCCTACTTTTATTTCCTGTGGGGCAAGTCCGCGGAATACGAAAACCGTTTTGATGAGGCCCTGGAGGCCTATGAGAAGGCCCTGGTCTGCGACCAGCGGGCCGACTTCGTCAGCCAGCGGCTGGCCATCCTGCTGGTCAACATGGACAAAAAGGAACAGGCCGTCGTGCAGCTGGAGAAGATGATCGCCCTTGATCCGGCCAATATCCAGAACCGGCTGCTGCTCGCCAATATTTACCGCTCCATGGACCGGGGCAAGGAGGCGCGGGCGGTTTACGAGGCCATTCTGCGGATTGCCCCGGATGACAAGCAGACCATGCTGATGCTTGGCGCCCTGTATGCCCAGGACAGGGATTACCCCCAGGCGCAGAAGATGCTGGAAAGGCTGGTTGAGATCGACGACCAGTCCCATACCGGCTACAGCTATCTGGCCAAGCTCTACCGGGAGCTTAATTATTACGATAAGTCGGTTGAGGCCTATGAAAAGGCGCTTGCCCTGAGCTGGTCTCCCATGCTAGCCATTGAGGCGGCCGACCTCTATGAGTACCGGCAGCTTTACGACAAGGCCATTGGTGTTTACCGGCGGCTGCTTGAGGAAGACGAGTCCAATACCAAGATCCGCGGCCGTCTGGCCCGTCTCTACCTGCAGCAGGGCAAGGTCGAGGAGGCCCTGACCGAGTTGCGCGAGTTGAAAAATTACACCGAGGAAACAGCGGTGGTCGATCTGGCCATCGGCCGGGTGCTGCTTGATGAGAAACGCTACCCCGAAGCCATCGCGCTGTTTACGGAAATGCTCGGACAGAGTGAAAACCGGGATGTGGCCAGGTCAATGCTGGCCCTTACCTATTACGAGTCAGGGGATTCGGTCAACGCCAGGAAAATCCTGGAGGAAGTCCCTGCCACGAGCAAGGATTATGAGAGTTCCATTCTCATGCTGTTTCAGATCATGATGGATGAAAAGGACTCCAAACGCGCGCAAACCTTGCTGCGCAATGTCATTGGCGCGGAAGACACCAGGCGTCCCTCCTTTTATTTTCTTCTCGCCGGTCTGCTGCGGGAGGAGGGGGACCCCGGGGCGGGCAAGGAGGTTTTTGAACAGGCCGTGCTGGTCTATCCCGAAGAGCCCAAGGTCTGGTTTGAGTATGGGCTCTATCTCGACCATGCCGGCGAGCCGGAGGCGGCGCTGGCCAAGATGGAGCATGTGCTGGTCATCAAGCCGGATGACCCATACGCCCTCAACTATGTCGGCTACACCTGGGCGGACAAGAACATCAACCTGGAAAAGGCGCTGGAGTATATCAAACAGGCCGTGGCCTTAAAGCCCGAGGACGGTTTTGTCCGCGATTCGCTGGGCTGGGTTTATTATAAGATGGGTAATTTCCAGGAGGCGGTCAAGGAATTGGAGGCCGCCGCGGCCATGCAGCCTGATGATCCGACCATTAACGAGCATCTGGGTGACGCCTGCCAGCGGGCCGGCGAGTTACAGAAGGCCCTCGCCGCCTATGAGAGGGCCCTGGAGCTGTATAAGGATGATATGAAAAAGGCCCATGTGCTGTCCGAGATTAATGCGCTGCGACCAAAAATCAAACAGGAATAATATGGTTCGCTGTCTGTCTCTTGCCTGTTGTCTCGGCCTGTTTTTTCTGTCCGGCTGTGCCGGCCTGCCCAAGACCGCCCGGATATCCGATAGTGAAAAGAGCGCTTTAACCGACCGCTTTGTGGAGGTAATCAGCAGACAGCGGAACTGTCATTGCTGCATCGACGCCCAGGCCACCGTCGCTTTTTCTTCCCTCTGGCGGAAAGGCACGCTCAATGGTTTTCTGCAGGCCATGTCTCCTTCCTACCTGAAATTTGTCGGCATCAATCCGCTCGGGCAAACCATGGTGGTCTTTGTGACCGACGGCGCCTCGTTCCGCTATGTGTCCGTGCTTACCGCCACCGAGTTCGAAGGCCCGGTGGACGGAACGACCTACGCGAAATACGCGCCGGAGGGTTTTTTGCCGGAGCATGGCTTTTATTGGCTTATCGGCCGTCTTTATCCCGGGAAAATACAGATACTCGATGTGACACGGGACGAGGATGGTGGAGGTTACTGGTTTGAAATCAGCTACGGCAACGGCACAAAAAGCCTGGTTCTTTTTGCGGAGGAGAGCGGCGTGTTTCTCCGTCATATCGTCTTAAACGAAGAGGAAGAAAAGATCTTCAATGTCAGTTATGATGACTACAGCGAGGGGTCATGCCCCTTGCCCGGCAAGGTCACCGTGGCCTCGCTCATCCATGACAGCACCATGGAGCTGCGTCTGGCCGACTGGCTGCCCGAGCCAGCCATTACCGTGGATGATTTCAGCTATGATGTGCCCGCCGCTTACAAGAGAGTGGTCGTCAAGTGAATCCTGATCATTTTCTGCCCCTGGTCCGTAAACCGGGGCGTTACAGCGGCAACGAATTCAATGTCATCAGCAAGGAATGGGACAGCGTTGCTCTGCGCGTTGTCCTCTCCTTTCCCGATCTCTATGAAATCGGCATGTCCCATCAGGGACTGCAGATTCTCTATCACCTGTTAAACAGCAGGGCTGATATCCTGGCCGAACGGGTCTATGCCCCGGATACGGATCTGGAAAAACTGCTTGAGCAAACGGCTACCCCGCTCTTTGCCCTGGAATCGAGAAAGCCGGTGGCGCAGTTTGATATGCTGGCCATCACCCTGCCCTATGAGCTCTGTTACACCAACATTCTGACCATTCTGGCCCGCGGCGGTCTGCCTTTTTACAGCGCGGAGCGCGATGAAAGCCATCCCGTGGTTTTCGGCGGCGGCCCCTGCGCCTTTCATGCCGAGCCGGTTGCCGATTTTTTTGACGCCATCCTGCTTGGCGACGGCGAAGAGGCCATCTTCGACATCGCCGATGTGCTCATTGAGGCCAAACGCGGCGGCTGGTCCAGAAAAGAGCTTTTGCACCGGCTGGCCGGGATCGAGGGCGTTTATGTGCCCTCCTTTTTTGAGCCCCGCTATGGGGAGGATGGCGCTTTTGCCGGCATGATCCCTTTAAAGAAGGGCTACGGGACCGTCAAGCGCCGCATCCTGCCCGATCTGGCCAGCGGAAATTTCCCCGCGCCCCTGGTGCCCCTGTTTAAGATTGTCCATGACCGGCTGGGTATTGAAATCGCCAGGGGGTGCACCAGGGGGTGCCGTTTCTGTCAGGCCGGGGTTATCTACCGGCCGGTGCGCGAGCGGAGCCCCGAGGAGATCATGCAGGCCGCCCGGGAAGGCATCCGCGCCACCGGCTTTGAGGAGCTGGCCCTGCTGTCGCTGAGCAGCGGCGATTACTCCTGTCTTACCCCGCTGTTGGCCGAGCTGATGGATACCTTCGTGCCGGCCAAGGTTTCCGTGTCCATGCCCTCCATGCGGGTCGGCACCCTGACCGGAGAGATCATGGCCCAGATCAAGAGGGTGCGCAAAACCGGCTTTACCGTGGCCCCGGAGGCCGGCACCGACCGGCTGCGGCGCGTGATCAACAAGGGCATCACCGAAGAGGACCTGCTCGCCACCTGCCAGGGGGCCTTTGCCCTGGGCTGGAAGCTGATCAAGTTTTATTTCATGTTCGGGCTGCCCACGGAAACCGAGGAGGATCTGGCCGCCATTCCCGGGCTGGCCGCCAGGGCACTGGCCCAGTGTCCGGGCAAAAGGGTCAATATCACGGTCAGCGCCGCAACCTTCGTGCCCAAGCCCCATACCCCGTTCCAGTGGGAGCCGCAGCTCACCATTGAGGAAGGGTTCGCCCGCATTGATTTTCTGCGCAGGAATATGCGTGACAAACGAATCCAGCTGCGCTGGGGCGATCCCCGGCAGAGTTTTCTGGAAGGCATCATGTCCCGGGGCGACCGGAGGCTGTCGCGGCTGATCGTGGCCGCCTGGAACAACGGGGCGCGCCTTGACGCCTGGACCGATCATCTCAACATTGACCTGTGGCGCCAGGCCGCGGCCACTCTCGGCCTTGATCTGCATTATTATCTGCGGCGCAGGGGTTTTGACGAGCCCCTGCCCTGGAGTCATCTCGACGTGGGGCTTGACCCCGGATTTTTCAGACAGGAGCTTGACAAAGGGCTGGCCGAGGGCTACACCCCCGACTGCCGTTATCATGGCTGCCAGCAATGCGGGCTCTGCGATTTCAAAAAGATACGGCCGGTGGTGGCCGGCAAGCCGGAAAACAGACCGCTCCGGGCGGAAGAAACCCTCCCCGCCGGGCCGGAGGCGGCCAAAGCCACCCATCATTTCTACCGGGCCGATTACCAGCGCATCGAGCGGGCGCGATTTATCAGCCATCTTGAGCTGCTGCAGCTTTTTTTCCGCGCCTTCCAGAGGGCTGGTCTGCCGCTGAATTTTTCGCAAGGGTTCAATCCCAGCCCCAAGGTTTCCTTCAGTCCGGCCCTGCCGCTGGGCACGGAGAGTCTGGCGGAATATCTTTTCCTTGATCTGGCCGAGCCTCTGGCCGATCCGGCGGAGTGGCTGGGCAGATTAAACAAACAGCTGCCCGGCGGACTGCGCGTCACGGGCATCGAACCTTGTCAGGAAAAGAAAATCCCGGAAAAGGTGGAAACCATTTACCTCATCGATATTGATGCCGCCATGGACCAGGAGAAGGTTGACGATTTCCTGGCCGGCACAAGTTACTCTATCAGAGTGAGCAGGAAGAAAAAGGACAGGGAACTTGACGTGCGGCCTCAGGTTACCTCTCTTGCCCTGGTTGAAAAAAACAGGATAAGATTAGGCGTGCTAAACGAAATCTGCACGCCGGGACTCAAACCCCTGGAGATCGTCTCCGCCATCTTTTCCTTCACGGATAAAGAAAGACAGCAGGCGCGCGTGCTAAAAACAGAAGAAAGAGTAATCAGATGATGGCGTCGCCATCTTGGTGTTTTCCTCGACTTTTTACGGGTTTATCAGATAATGGCAACGGATTTAATTATTAATGCAACCTCGTTTGAGATTCGCATTGCTCTCATTGAGCACGGCAATCTCGTGGAATTTTATTTGGAGCGGCCAACCGAAAAAGGGCTGGTCGGCAATATTTACAAGGGCAAGGTGGTCAGGGTCCTGCCCGGCATGCAGGCGGCTTTCGTCGATATCGGGCTCGAACGCACGGGCTTTCTCTATGTGGATGATATCCATGTCAACCGGGCCGATTTTGAAAAACGCTACCAGAATCCCGAGGATGATGACTGTCTGTGCAATGAGGCCCCCGAGTCCTTGAGCAACAGGATTCCCGGCAAGAGCATCAGCGACCTGCTGGTCGAGGGCCAGGAGCTGCTGGTGCAGATCTGCAAGGAGCCCATGGGCACCAAGGGGGCCAGGCTGACCGGCCACATCACTCTGCCATGCCGGAACCTGGTCTTCATGCCCATGACCGATCACATCGGGGTGTCGCGCAAGATCGAGGACGAAGAGATCCGGGAAAAACTCCGCCAGGCTATTGAAAAGCTGCGGCCGGCCGGCACGGGATTCATCGTCAGGACCGTGGCCGAGGGGGCGACCAGCGAGGAGCTTGAGGCGGACATGGAGTTTCTGCTCCATCTGTGGAGCGAGATCCTGGACAGGGAGGGCAAGGCGCCCTGCATGACCCTGGTCTACGAGGATCTGGACATCATCCTGCGGGTGGTGCGGGATATCTTTTCACCCACCGTTGACCGGGTTGTCGTGGATGATAAAAAGACCTATCAGCGGGTCGTTAATTTCGTCGAGACCTTTGTGCCCCATCTGCGTCCCAAGGTGCACTTTTACGACAGCAAGGCCCCGATATTCACGGCCTACGGGGTGGAGATGGACATCAACCGGGCTTTGGCCCGCAAGATCTGGCTGCGCTGCGGAGGCTATATCATCATCGAGTCCACCGAGGCGCTCACCGTCATTGATGTCAACACCGGCCGTTACGTGGGCAAGACGGATCTGGAAGAGACGATCTTCAAGACCAACATGGAGGCGGTCAAGGAGATCGCCTACCAGCTGCGGCTGCGCAACATAGGCGGCATCATCATCATCGATTTCATCGACATGGAAAGCGAGGAGCACCGGGAAGAGGTTTTCCGGGTGCTGCACGACGCCGTCAAGAAAGACAAAAGCCGCATCAATATCCTCAAATTTTCGGAATTCGGGCTTATCCAGCTCACCCGCAAGCGCAACCGGGAAGATCTGACCAAAACGATGTGCGAGCCATGCCCGTGCTGCAATGGGGCGGGACGGCTCAAGTCGGCCCGCACCATCACCTATGAGATCTTCCGCAATATCGCGAGAGACGCGGAAAAGGCCAACGCCACCACCGTCACCGTCAATGTCCACCCCAAGGTGGCGGCCATGATGCTGAAAGATGAGGCGGTCACCATTAAAAACCTGGAAGATGAAATCAAGATGACCCTGGCGGTTTTCCCCAACCGGGAGCTGCACATGGAAAAATACGAGATCAGCTGGGACCGGGGCAAGGGCTGAGAGGGCGGGCTCCGCCCTCCCGCCTATTTTGTGGTAAAGATGAAGACCCCGTCCCAATCCGGCGGCGGCGGAGAGTGCAGGAAAACATCGATCCTCTCCAGATAAAGGCGGTAGAGCTTGCGGCCGTTTTTCTCGTCCAGGGCCTGCATGATCCGCTGGGCCAAAGCAAAATCCCGCTGCTGATAGGCCGTTATCGCCTTCTGAAAATCCGTCACCTCCCGCAGCAGCTCAGCCTCGGGTTCCCCTTCGCTGAGCGGTTCAAAGATGTTCACCGGCTGTTTCTTCCCCTTGACCCGCACCCGGTCGATGAAGCGGCAGCAAAATCCCGGCCCGGCCCCATCCCTGGTTGCTTCGCTGATCAGGATGCGGCAGCCGTAGACCTTGGTCAGTCCCTCCAGCCGGGAGGCCAGGTTGACGTTGTCGCCGATGACCGTGTAATCAAAACGCTGGCTGCTGCCGAAATTGCCCACATTCATGTCGCCGGTGTTCAGCCCGATGCCGATCTCGATTTTCCCCGTCTGCTCCAGTTGCAGTTCCGCCTGCAGGGCATCCAGCCGTTTGACCGAGGCCAGCGCGCCCCGCACCGCCCTGGCCGCGTGTTCGTGGTCCGTGAGCGGCGCGCCCCAGATGGCCATGATGGCATCGCCGATGTATTTGTCCACCGTGCCGCCATGGGCGAGCACCACCGTGCTCATGGCCGTGAGATAGCGGTTCATGAAGCTGCCCAGCCGCTCCGGCGCCATCTTCTCGGAAATTGACGTAAAATCGCGGATATCGCTGAAAAACACCGTCAGGTTTCTCACCTGGCCGGACAGGGCGAGGTTGGCCGGATTCCTGATGATTTCACTTACCACCTCAGGGGAGACATAATGGCCGAAGGCGTGGCGCAGAAAACGTTTCTCCCGGCCGGCAAAGAAGTAATTGCTCAGGGTCACCGCCAGAAAAACCGTGATAATGGCCAGCAGCGGATAGGTGATGCCGATGATCCGGTTGTTCAGAAAGAAAAGGTAGGAGCCGCCCGCGGTGGCCGCAAGGCACAGCAGGCCGCCCAGGGCCCCGGCCAGGGGCGGGGCATGGGCCAGCAGCGCGCTGAGCAGGAGGCCGCTAGCCGCGACCAGCGCATAGGTCATGCCGATTTCCGTGTAGAGATCGTGGGTCAGCGGATCGCCGGCCAGGATGTTGTCAATGACGGTGGCCTGGATTTCCACCCCCGGGAAGATGTTGGAGAAGGGAGTGGCCCGCAGGTCCAGCAGGCCGGCGGCCGAGGTGCCGAGGAGCACGTATTTGTCCTTGAGTCTGTCGAGCCCCTGGCCGGCGAGGATCTCCCCGGCCGGGACATAGGCAAAACTCTTCACCGGTCCCCGGTAGTTGACGGTGATCTGGCCCTGGTCATCCGTCGGGATGAATCTCTCGCCCAGGCTGACTCCCAGCACCCCTCTTGGGGAAGTCTCAAGCTGTTGGGAGAGGTGGATGGTCGCCTCCTGCTCGCCCAGGCCGATGCGGACGGTCTCCAGGGCCAGGGAGGGGTAGGGCGCCCCGTTTAAGGCCATGAAAAGAGGGACCTTGCGGATGGTGCCGGACGGGTCGGGAAAGGCATTGAAAAAACCCTCGCTTTCTCCCTGGGACACCTCTTCGATATTGACGATGGTGTTGCTGGCCTGGATAAAATTGATCGAGGAGAGCTCTGTGCCCGGCGGATCAAACCGGATGATGCAGGAAGGGAAGGGGGTCTTGGCTGCAAGGTTGTGCTGCCGGGCCGTGAGAAAGACGTAGCCCAGGACGCTGGGCATGGAGCCCAGGGTCTCGCCCAGAATCAGGTCGTGATCGAGGGCGGGATTGGCGCGAAGCCCGGTTCTTTCTTCCTCGCCAACAGGGGTGTCCAGCAGATCGATAATGTTGTCCAGATGGTTTTTCGGGGAGGTCCGGTCCGGCTCGGCGAAGATGAGATCAAAGCCGATGACTCGGGCGCCGGCCTCATGGATCCGCGCGACAAGCGCGGCGACGGTGTTTCTGGGCCATGGCCATTGCCCGATGGCGGCCAGACTCGCATCGTCAATATCAACCACCACCACCGCGGGGCTTGCCGGGGCGCTTCCCCGGAGGTTGAACATGACATCGGTCAGGCGGTTGTCAATGGCGGTAAGCAGCCGCGGCCTGTTGCCGCCGAACAGGGCAAAGAGGCACAGGGCCGCGGTCACGACCAGGCAGCCGATTTTAAAAGGTGACGGCTTGAGATGGGATCGTATTGGCTTTGCCAAGGTCAGCGCGTGCCGCCATAAATGCCGGTATAACTTACCCCTGACCCGGTTGGGGCATGGAAGTTGCCGGCAATGTTTCTTGCCCCGGGACCGTAAAAGCCGCCGTTGAACTGACTGCCCGGCAGGGTGCCGGTCGGGCCGCTTACTCCGCTCACCGTGTTGCTGAAGCCGTTGGCCGAGGCGTTGCCGGCCGCGCCGCTGCCGACGTTGAACCGGATCTCGCCCAGATCGATAACGCCCCGCACGGCGTCGGCGTCCTGGATGTGGCCGAAGTCCACACTCAGGTCAACAGTGCCCCGGAGATCCTCGACCTGCCGGGGTGCGGCCGGATCGACCCGGCTGGCCAGGGCCATGCCGGCGTAGTGGCCGGTGAAGCTGGCGGCGGTCAGGTTGTCGACCTCGTCAACCGGGGTCGGCTCTCCGGCAATCCAGCGGGAGCCGGGGACATGGGTGTGGTATGGCGCGCCGCTGGCGGGATCCGTATAGGCGATTTCCCAGTAGCCCCAGGTGACGTAATCGCCCAGAATGTTGACCTCCGGCGCGGCCGAAATGAGAAAGTTGCCGTACTGCTTCAGACCCGCGGGGGTGGCCGGGCCGCTGTAGATGCAGTCGCCGCTGACGCAGCCCAGCACGGCGGCGAAATTGTCCTCCAGGACAAAGGCCGAGGGAAGGGAGCCTCCCAGGTCGATGGTGATGAGGCGCGAGTTTGAGCCGTTGACGTCAGCGGCGGACAGCGCGCCGTTTAAGGCGCCGTTGTCCTTGTCCACGATAAAGGCGAAATCATTCTGGTCGCTGTTCATGAATAAGCGCCTGTCTGAGTCGACGTCGGCCATGTCTTCGGAGACCCCCACCACAAAACCTTTCCAGCTAACGGTTCCCCGGGGAGAAACCCCGTCGTCCTCTTCCTGGATCTCCTTGCCGGCCGTGCCCTGGATACTCCATTCGGCATGCCGTGGCTGATCGTCCGGTTTCAGATCATAGGTGTTGCCGGAGCCGGTAAAAGTGAACAGATCAAAGCCGGTCCCGGAAATGACGCCGCTGCCCGAGCCGCTGATTGCCGTGATAACCCCGGGGAAAGTGGTTCCCGGTGGCGGCGGAGTCATGTTGCTGCCCAGGATGTCCACCTCGATGAGCCCATTGCTGCCGACCTTGCCGATAAAGAAGGCGGACGGCGAGCCATCCTTGCTTTTCAGGCGGCCCAGCACCCTGCCGCTGTGCCAGTTTATTTCCATCCACAGCATATCGTTAATGGGGTCGGTTGGGCCGTTCGGAAAGGTTGAGACGCCGGTAAGCGCGCCAAAATAGCCGGAAATGCCGTCAGCCGGCACCAGGGTTGTTTCGGACGCGGGATCAATGGCCGGGGCAGTTTCATTGGGAGGAGGCAGCTCGATCACCGGCACGGTGGTTTCGGTTGCAGCGGTGGCGGCAGCGGTCTCAATAGTTGCGGGGGCCGCCGCCGACTCGTCGGCCGCTGGCGCTACTTCCTTCTCCTCATCCCCCTCCGCCGGGGGCTGTTGTTCGCCCTCCTCATCCTCGGCGGGCAGCTCGGTGCTGAACACGGCCATATCCTTCTCGCTCAGTTTGCGGGGCGGCTCCGGGGCGCTGTTTAATTTAACGCTGGTACCGTGGCCCGGCTTGGAAATCTCCACCGCGCCGAAGGGATTGGTCACGGCAATGCCCTTGCCGCCCTGGAAAATAACGGAGAGCGAGGAGGGGGTCACTGTTCCCGCGTACATGGAGCCGCGGATGCCGATGGTGGCCGCCGGGGTCTCGGTGGTGAAGTTCTGGGGGGAAGTTTTGGTGATGGCCCCGCCCATGACCCGGAAAACACCCTCCTTAACCTTTGTTTTCAAGACCCCGCTTTTTTCTTCCGGCTGCCATTTGTAGTCAATGATCTTCATTTCGCTGTTCTGGCCGAGACTGTAAATGGTGTTGTCGGTGAAGAGGATCTGGATGCGGCCGCCCTTGCCTGTTTGGATGGTGTCTTCGTTGTGGACCGGGGATTTGACGGCCAGGGGGCGCGTCTCACCATTGACGCTCACGGCCCGCACCTCGCCGCGGACGGCCACCACCGTGGCCGCCGGCTGTTCCGCTTCCCCGGCCCGGGCTGGCCAGGGCGATAGCAGCAGCAGAATGAGCAGGGCGAGAAAGGCTGCGGGATGAAATGCTGGCGGGCAGACTCTTTTTTTCATGGCAAACGTCCTTTTTTCACGCAGGGGCGGCTATTAAAATCCCATGGTCAACGACAGGGAGATGACATTTTTGCGGTAGGTGTAGATGTCGATATTGGCATCCGAGTCAAGATGGGTGTAGACAAGCTGGGATGAAAGGTTCCGGTGGCTTGACTTTGACTGCCAGAGCAGCTTTGCCGCGCCCGCCTTGAATTCCTTGATAGTATCAGCGCGGGTGGCCAGAAAAAAAGGATCAACCCCCTGGTAGTCGCTCTTTTGCAGCCCGAAGCTTGCGAAACCGGAGATGTCTTCGGAAAATTCCCGTTCATACTGCAATGCCCAGCCGATCCGGTCGTAGGCGTAAGCCTTGGCCGCACTGTTTTCCCTTTCCTTGAAAAAGTTGGCGGAGAGCCGGTTTGCGCCGGCAACCAGCACCGGGTTGAAGTTGATCATATAATTGGTGGCATCCCGGAAGGGATCCTGATAATTGTTTTTTTCCTCAAGGCGGCCGCCGAAATTGAGGAGCATGAGGCCGGCCGGCACGGTCAGGGCCGAGGCGAAACCAAAGGCGCCGAGATAACGGTCATGCTCCACATCAATATATTTGACGATCATATTGTTGTTCCACAGGAAGGCCTCGGTTTTCCATACCGGCCCGCTGCCCAGGGCGAAATAGTAGACATCAAGGTCCTGCTGGTTCTCGTACAGCCCGTTGTAGTTGGTCAAGGTCGTTTTCCAGGAAAGGCGCGGCTCCTCAAAGAGATAGACATGGTTGAAGACGACGGTGGAATCATAGATCCGGTCACTTTTCGGTCTGGCGGTTGGGCCGGTAAGCTGAATGCCCAGGATGGTATCGGCCACCGGCGACTGGTAGACATTGTCATCCCAGTTGACCCCCAGGGTCAAGGCGCCGGTGAAGAGATGACGTCTGTCCTCCGCCTCAATGGCGGCAAGATAGTTTTCAATGTTTTTCCATACCGGCTCCGGCGGGTTGGTGGCCAGCACCTCGCGGAAATACTGTTTGGCCATTTCCTTAAAGCCCAGACGCAGATGGCAGCGGGCTATTTCCAGCTTGACCCGGGTGGCGGCCGGGTCCATGATCAGCACCCGGTCAAAGGCCATGAGAGCGCCTTCATAATCGCCGAGTTCAAAGGCCGCGCGGCCGAGATGGAAGTTGATGTCCGGGTTGGCCGGGTCTGCCCTGAAGGCCTTGTCAAGGTATTGGCGCGCCTCAAGGTAGTTGCCCGACAGAAAAAGTTGCTTGCCCTGCTCGAAATCGGACGGCGAGGGTCCCGCGGAGGCGGGGCAGGGTGAAAAAAGCAAGATACCTGATATGATGATGAAAAGAAGACGCATCATGGATTTCCCCAGTCTGTATATAATAGATGGCGGCTCTTGCAAAATAAACTTGTCTCATTCCAAGCGCAGTGAGGAATCTTTAATTGCCGTGATTTTAATAGATTTCTCTCTTCGGCCGAAATGACAGGAGGCCCTCTTTTGCTTATTTTGCAAGAGTCTCGATGGAAATGGTAATTCAGTATACGCTAGCAGATGGGGCGGGAAAAATACATTTAAAACTTCCGCGGGTGCCGCAGGAGAAAAGTTTCGAGAGGGTGGGGGCACCAGTGCGATCCCGGTGCAGGCCCGCATCATTGCCGCCACCAATAAGGGCCTGCATGCCGGAGCTTTTTGACCTGACCGGCCAGGGTGAGGCGCCGCTCAGGTCTGCTCCGCCTCTCTGGTTGCTATCTTTTGCTGAATTGAAATTGTGAGGCGTACGAGAAATCCGGTTTTCCGGTTTATTTTCCGTTTTCCTGGAAAACAAGAGGGCTTGTGGCATGCGGGCGAAAAATGCGCCATGTAACTATCTGTAATAATGATTATTTTTTTGTGCCTATTGCTGCTTTGTACTGGAGTAAATATTGCATGATTATTCATTTTAAAAGTTTATTTCCCGCCTTGGCCCGAGAAAAAATAAACCATAAGGGAGGCAAAAATGAAGAAATATCGTGTTGGAGTTTTGGCCGTGTTGGCCTTTGGTTTAACTGCCGGCATCGCCTCGGCGACCCCGACATTGTATGATTATGGCTTTAATATTAATGGAACGGTAACCTATGGTGCGGCCCCTGCCGGGGTGAGCATGGTGGGCGATTTTGATCTTACTGCTCCAACGCCGGCCACCGGACTCGGCACCATCTCCTGGAGCACTTCCGGCCTGGGTTTTCACAGTTTTTTCGCCTTTTTTGATCATGAGATCGATGAGACTGTCAATACCTATTATAATGAATACGGCGTCAGTTATGATGCCCCTGGAGCCGGCCAGTCCTGGGAGATTGACGAGCCCGGTTTTGTGTTTGGCGATATTTATGACCATCTTCTTGCCGGCACACTGGACAACACAAATGGCGTTCCTGCTGCCACTCCGGATGACGTTTCCTGGGCCATGGGCTGGGATTTCAATCTGGCCGCCGGTGAGACTGCCGACATAACCTTGAGCCTCACCCAAATAGCGCCCGGTTCCGGTTTTTTCCTGCAACAGTATGATCCAGATTCCCAGGAAAGCATCTTTTTTGCCAGTACTTTAACTATCAGAGGTGGCGGCGGCACGGAGCCCATACCCGAACCGGCCACCATGCTGCTCATGGGCACCGGGCTGGCCGGACTGTTCGGTCTCGGCCGCAAGAGGATGAAAAAATCATAAATGCCGGTAAGGTCCCGGGCCCGGTTTCGGGGGAAAGCGGTCCTGGTGAAACTTGCCGGTTGTTCTCTGTATAAATGAAGAAGGAAGCGGGGAAGTGAAAAAAGGGGGAAACAAAGATGAAAACCAGTCAACTCTACTCCATTGCAGCCCCGGCCGGGGCGCCACGGTTTTGCTCAGCAACTCCAGCTCCAGCGGCGGTTCATATCTTCCGCCCTATAGTCTTGCCACATTAAGTTTCTTTCTCACTACCCTGTAACGGTTTTTTTGTAGGGCGGGCAGACGGGTTCATCGTGGGCCCGCACGGATTGGCGGGCAATAAATCCTGCCTGACCACGGACCAAGCGTTACACGGTGTTGCTGTCATTCAAAGCAAGCAAGACAGTGTAAAACACCTGGTCAGGCTGTGGTAGCCGGAGACCAGGCGGTTCTCGCGGTTTAACCGGCGCATCTGTTGCGCGCCGCCGGATTTACCGCCGGACGAACTTTGAATACCTTGAACCGCGAAGCGGCGCTGACGCGTCATCTTTTCAGGGCCGCGGGCGGACATGAGAGGAGGCCGGGATATGGAAGGCTTGAGAGCGGGAAGAATGGCAAGGGAAGGCATGGCGATCAGGATGATTGGTGTGCTGTTGCTGCTTCAGGGGCTGATTCTCGCAGCGCCCATGGCTATGTGTCCGTGGCTTGCTGAGTCACCCCTGGCAAAAATGCTTGCCTTTCTCGGTCCCGCGGCGGCCGAGGCGGCCCCGCCCCTGGTTATCTGCGTCCCGCAGGTGACCACGGATCTTCTGGTGCCCCACGAGACGTGGCCCAACGAATCCGCCATCCTGAAAGGGGTGGCCAAGGATACCGACGGTAATCTGGCGGGCGGCAGTTATTACTGGGAGTTCGGCGACGGGGCCAGCTCCGCGCCGCAGACCATCGGCAACCCCGACAACCTCTCCGCCACCCATACCTACACCGATCCGGCCGGGACGCTCATTGTCGCCCGGCTGCATGTGACGGACACAGCCGGCGAGACCTCCTCCGACGACTACCGGCTCCTGGTCAAGGACAAGACCCTGGACGTGGAAGTCAACAAGGCCATCGACGACGGCCTCTGGTGGATTTACACCCAGAAGGAGACCCATGCCTCCTATCCCGGCTGGTACTGGTGGAACAACGCCTCTTACGGGAACCATTACGGCAACACCACGGCCAGCGCCGTGCAGGCCTTCGAGATCAACGGCCACCTGGAGAATGGTGACCCGAGCGAGGATCCGTATGTTGAGGCGGTCAAGGGCGGTCTCCGCTATCTCCTCTCCACCCTCGCCTCGCAGAACATGTCGGTGCAGGGCGTGGATTCCAGCGGCAACCCCGCCAACCCGGACGGCAACAACAACGGCATCGGCCTTACCTGGCCGAGTGACCATCCCATCTACGAGCTGGGCGCGGTCATGGACGCCTTCATCGCCACGGGCACACCCGACGCCGTTTCCCCTTACGGCGGCGTGAACGTCATCGGCCGCACTTACCGGGACATCGTCCAGGATATGGTTGACATGTACGCCTGGGGTCAAGGTGACCCCGGGCATTGGTACAACGGCGGCTGGCGCTATGGTTGGAACTCGGACGCCGACAACTCCGCCTCCCAGTGGGCGGCCATCGGCATGATCCCGGCCGAGCGGCTGTGGGGCTGTGCCGTGCCCCAGTGGGTGAAGGAGCGCAATAACGCCTATCTGAATTACAGCTATAATTCAGCAGGCTATTTCGGCTACCAGGGCCCTAGCCCGAACAGGGCCTTCTCCACGGGCCCCAGCGGCATGGTTGAGCTGTCCTTTGCCGGCTTCAATACCTCCGACTCCCGCTGGCTGGCCTGCGAAAATTATCTGGCCGCAAATTGGAACGGTTTTCAGGGATGGCGGGACGCTTATTATTACTCCCTCTATGCCTTATCCAAGGCCATGCGGCTCGCCCTGCCCCAGGAGGTGACCCATCTGCCCGGCGGGCTCGACTGGTACGGCGATGAAATCCGCGGCCTGGCCCGGCGGCTGGTGGACCTGCAGAACGCCAACGGCTCTTGGCCGTACGACGGCTGGCCCTACGTGGGATACAAGACAAACGCCTCCTGGAGCGTCATCATCCTCACCAGGACGTTGTTTGAGAAACCTCCGGTGGCCGTTATAGACGCCGCCCCCAACCCCGGGGCGGTGGGACAGACCATCTCCCTTGACGGTTTTTCCTCCTACCATGTGGACCCGGCCAAGGAGATCGTGTCATACCAGTGGGACTTCGACGCCTCGGACGGGGTTGACTGGAGTCATCCGGACGCCGAGGGGCTCACCGCCTCCCACGCTTACGGCGCCCTGGGCGATTACTCCGTAACCCTGCGGGTGGTGGATAACAGCACGCCGGCGCGTTTCGACATCTCCACCCTTACCATTCGCATCACCATTCCCCCCCATCCGCCCACGGCCGTAGTCGGCGGGCCTTATCTGGCCGCGGTGGGCGAGACCATCCAGGTGGATGGCTCGGGCTCCTATGACGTTGACGCGAGCTTCGGGGATTCCATAACCGCCTGGGATTGGGAGAGCGACTTTGTGGCGCCCTATGATTACAACGAGGCCCACGGGGTCAAGACCGTTCTGCCCGCTTTCGCGGCAGCGGGCCGCAAGGACATCATCCTGCGGGCCACGGACAACACCGCCGTGATCTTTCCGCAGTCAGGGCAGCCGAACCTCAGCCATACGGCGTTTGGCGAGGTCATGGTTTACGAGCGCTGCATCACGGATCTTGTAGCCAGGCCCAAGGCCACCAAATGCCAGCTGACCTGGAGCCACACCGGCGCCCCGCTCTACGAGGTGCTGCGCTCCGACAAGAACGCCAATGAATCCTTTGTCCTCATCGGCGCCACAAATTCCACCTACTCCACGTTTATTGACTACAATGTGGTGATGAACAAGGATTACTGGTACCGGATCAGGGCCGTGACCGGTGACGAGGCCTGCATCTCTGGTCCGGCCTACGTGAAGTCCGTGGGCAGGATTGTGAACCGTCCGCCGGTGATCACGAGTACGCCGGTGACCGGGGCCCAGGAGGAGAGCGTTTATCATTATGATGTTAACGCCGCAGACCCCGAGGGTTTGGCGTTGACCTATTTTCTGGATAGCGCCCCAACCGGGATGTCCATCGCTTCGGGGACAGGTCTTATCACCTGGACCCCGGACTTTGCCCAGGTGGGGATAAACGACGTGATGGTGCGGGTGCAGGACGCCCGGGGCGCCTCGGCCACCCAGTTCTTCCAGATCCTGGTTACGCCGCGGCCCAACCAGGCGCCGGTGGTGAGTCCCGGCGGCCCCTACGGCGGGCTGACGGATGAGAGCATCGGTTTTACGGGCAGCGCGGTCGATCCCGACAATGATCCCATCGTTTCCTATTCCTGGTCCTTTGGCGACGGCGGCACGGCCACGGGCCAGAACAGCAGTCATGTCTACGCGGCCCCGGGGACTTACGTCGTGACCCTGTTTGCCACGGACAACCGGGGCGGGACGGGCACGGGGGAGACTTTCTGCCTGGTCACCGTTCCCAACCGGGCTCCGGAAGCCGACGCCGGCGGACCCTACTCGGGGGAGACCGGTTCTCCGGTCACCTTTGACGGGAGCGGTTCCTATGACGCGGACGGCGACACACTGAGCTACGCCTGGGACTTCGGCGACGGCGGCAGCGGCACGGGTATGCAGACGAGCCATACCTACGCAGCCGTCGGCGACTATCAGGTAACCCTGACGGTGGACGACGGCCGGGGCGGCACGGACAGCGCCCAGGCCACCGTGACCATCACCCCGCCCAATCAGGCCCCCGAGGCAAACTTCAACGTGCAGGGCAACCTGACGATGTGGCAGACCATCACCTTTGACGGCACTGCTTCGAGTGATCCGGAAGGGGAAGCGCTGGCCTCATGGGCCTGGGATTTCGGCGACGGGATTTCCACCACCGGCGCCATCGTCACCCATGCCTACGCCGAACCCGGCGATTACCCGGTGACCTTGACGGTCACCGATGACCGGGGCGCGGTGGGGGCGACGCAACAGACACTGGCCATCATTCACCCCACCCCCAATCACAACCCCGTGGTGGAGGCCGGGGGGCCATACAGCGGTTCGATGAACGCGGCCATTACTCTCACGGCCACGGGAGCGGATCCAGACGGTGATCCTCTCACCTATAAATGGACCTTGGACGGGCAGGAGTATGCCGAGCCCTCCATCGGGCTTACCTTTGCTACCGCCGGGACGTACACGGTGCAGCTGAGCGTTGTCGACGGCTACGGCGGGATTGCGCAGGATACGGCGCAAGTCGTCGTCTACGATCCCAATGCCCCGCTGGATGAGACCCCTCCCACGGTGGCCATCACATCGCCCGCGGCAGGGGCGAACCTTACCGGCATGGTCAACGTGACGGGCACGGTCAGCGACGACAATCTGCTTAGTTGGGTTGTCGAGGTAGCCCCGGCCGGAAGCGACCAGTGGCTGAGCATTTCCTCGGGTAACGGTCCGGTGATCAACGGCATTTTGGGCGCCCTCGATGCAAGCCTGCTTGCCGATGATTTCTACCGCCTGCGGCTGACAGCCTCCGACGGTAGGCAAACCGCCTCGGCCTGGGTTGAATGCGGGGTGACTGACCCCGTCAAACTGGGGCGATTCAGCCTCACGTACGAAGACGTGTCTTTCCCGGCCATGGGCATGAATGTCAACGTCAAGCGCACCTATGACAGCACCCGGAAAAGCATGGGCGATTTCGGGGTCGGCTGGACCCTTGATCTCAAGACGGCTGACATCCGGGAAGACGCCAGTCACAACGTCTTCATTACCCTGCCCGACGGCCGGCGCGTGGCTTTTGCCTTCACCCCCGTCCAGCTCTCCCCCTGGTTTCCTTTTTATGAGGCGAAGTTCACGGCGCCGCCAGGGGTTTACGATGCACTGGATTTCGTGGGCAACCACATGGTGGTCTATTCGGGAGGCGACTGGTATTTCTTCCTGGATTCCGCCGGGAAGTTCAACCCCGAGACCTACATCCTGACAACCAAGAGGGGATTGACCTATACCATTAGTGATATTCAGGGCGTCTCCCGCATTGAGGACAGGAGCGGGAACTATGTGGAAATCCTGGCTGACGGTATTTTCACAAACAGCGGGCGCAGCGTTTCCTTTGAGCGGGATGGGGATGGCAGAATCACTTCCATGAAGGATGGTGATGACGTCGAACTTGCGCGCTACACCTATGACGCCAATGGTGATCTGGTGGAGTATGCCGACCGGGAGAACAACCCGACGCGCTACGCCTATGACACTTCTCATTATCTGCTCCGGATCCTGGATCCGGCCGGAAACAGCCCGGTAGTGAACGAATACTACCCGGACGGGCCCCTGGCCGGCCGGCTTGCCGCTCACCTGGACAGCTCCGGCAGGAGGACCACCTATGCCTACGATCTTGATAACCGTAAAGAGACGGTCACCAATGCCCTGGGTGACGCCTCAACGTACACCTACGACGCAAAAGGCAAGGTGCTCGAGGTGCTCGATCCCTTGGGCGGCATTGCTTTGCACGCCTATGACGCCAGCGGCAACGAGCTGAGCCGCCAGGATCCGAGCGGGCGGCTCCGCGAATACACCTATGACGCCAGGGGCAACAGGCTGACGGAGACCAGCCACCCGGCTCCGGGGACTGATTTGACAACCGCTTACACATACAACTCCCTCAACCTGGTGACGGGCGTCACGCTGCCCATGGGCGACAAGATTCTCTTTTCCTACGACGGCGACGGCAACCTCACCGGAAAGGAAAAACAGGGGCCGGCCGGACAGACGGTTTATGTGGAAGAGTGGACTTACGACCCATCCGGAAATAAATTGACCCATACGAACGGCAACGGCACGGTCTGGTCTTACGGGTATAATGCTTATGGGGATAGAATCCGGGAGACGGACCCCGAGGGCGTTGTCAATAGCTACGAGTACGACAACCTCGGCCGGGCCGTGGCCCGTATTGACGGGGCCGGGAATCGCACCGATTTCCGCTACACCGGGCAGGGGATGATGTCCCAGGTTCTCCAGGATGCGGAGACCCTTTACGATATCAGCTACAACTACCTGGGCAAACCTTTGATTATGAGGGATTTCTATGTCCGCGACACCCTGTTTGCCTATGACCCGCAGGGGCGTCTGACCGAGACGACCGATGCCTTGGGAGGAACCAGCTCGTACAGCCATGACGGGGTGGGCAACCTGCTTGCGGTTACCGACCCCAACGGCAACACAACGGGGTATGAATACGATGCGGCCGCCAGGTTGCTCGCCAGGACCGGTCCGCCCGTAAATCCGTTGGATCCATCCTCCGGCCGGCAATGGGCATTCGGTTACGACCAGGATGGGCATTTGACCTCCAAGACCAACCCGGGCGGGGCCATCCTCTCCTACGATTACGACGGCATGGGCCGGATGGTGTCCATGCACAAACCCGAGGGGGACATCGACTACCTGTATGACTCAAACAGCCGTCTCCTGCAGGTGAGTGAAGACATCCCTGGTGGCCCATACGTCACGGGCTTCGGCTACAACCCCATTGGCTGGCTCTCCTCGGTTACCGATGGCGCCGGCAGACAGGTGGACTATACCTACGATCAGGCCGGCAACAGGACTGGGGTGTCGGTCCCCGGACCTGGCGGCATTGCGGTCCAGTACACTTATGACGACGCTTCGCGGCTGGTGCAGGTCAGCGTTGCGGGCAGCTCGGTGGCGTTTACTTACGATGAGGCCGGCCGGCGCAGTTCCGTTACCTATTCCAATGGGGTGGTCACCGATTACACTTACGACGCCATGGGACGGCTCCTGTCGGTCAGCAGCAACGGACCAGCCGGCCAGGTGGGAACCTGTCAGTACACCATCGATAAGGTGGGGAACCGGACAGGGGCGACCCTGGCCGACGGCTCCGTGGCGTGGACCTACGACGCGCTGAATCGGCTCACCGGTGAAAACATCGATTCCGTTACCCTTGGCAACCACAACCTCGGCTACAGCTATGATGATGCGGGCAATCGCTTCGTGCCCGGCGGTGGGGAGGTCTACCGGTCCGACAATGGACTGCTCCAGGATGCCAGCCATGTCTATACGGCTGACGCCACCGGCAATATGGTTGAGGTGGATGGAGGGGCGTTTGAGTATGTCTACGACAGCGAAAACCGTTTGTCCGGCTATTATGAAGGCGGCGTCATCACCGGGCAATACGCCTACGACTCCTTGGGGCGCCGGATCAGCAGGACCGCGGGCGGGGAGACCCGTGCCTATCTCTACGACGGGCAGGAGATTCTCTGCGAGTATCGCAACGGCAGTCCCTTTGCCTACTTTATCCACAGCAACCGTATCGATGAGCCGCTCATGACCGTGCAGGGCGGCCAGACATACTTCTATCATGCGGACGGCCTGGGCAATATTGTCGCCATAACCGATGTGGCGGGCAATGTTGTGCAGCGCTATGGCTATGACGCCTGGGGCCGGATCATCCATAACAGCGGCAGCTTCTCCTTTGACGGCGCCTCCGGCCTGGTGAACACCTTTACCTTTACCGGCCGGGAATACGACGTGGAATCAGGGCTGTACCACTACCGGTCGAGGGCTTACGATCCCCGGCTGGGGCGCTTCCTTCAGCGCGACGGGCACCAGGGGCAGCTCCTCATCCCGCAGACGTTCAACGCCTATGCCTATGCCCTGAATCATCCCGTCGGCTATCTCGATCCATCGGGACAGACGGTCCTCATCAGTTACACGGCGTTGCTGGTCGTGCCGAGCGGCAAGGAGGTGGCGGCCTCTCTGGCCGGGTTCCTCCATGGCTGGAGCACCACTAATATCACCTTCCTGGGAAGTTACATGGAGCTGATCGGCAATCAGTATGATCTGCAGACCATGTGGGATCTCGCCATGGCCAAGACCAAGTGGCAAATGGAGCGGGTCAAGTCCGCCCTGGGCATTGCGGAGACCCTGGCCGGCCAGGCAGGTGAGGAAGTGATCGGCGGCATACCCGGGGCCTTCAAGTCCGGGGTGACCTTCAAGGTGGGCTTCAAGATAGAGATCGGCGTGAAGCTCAAGGCCGGCGCGGGAGCCTATGAGCTGGAGTTCGAAAACGACAGTCTCACGGAGAAGGAATTCGCCCTCGAAGCGTCGGGCGGCGGTTTTGAAAACGGCGTAACCGAAGCCATGAGTTTTCTGGAGCAATTGCGGCCGCGATAATAAAAGGCTCCATGATCTTTACCTCCCCCTCACTCTCCCTTGCAAGGAGAGCGAGGGGTTTGTTTTTGCCGCTGGGGAAAGGTTGCGTGACCTGTGTTCAACGCACGCGATTCCGGTAAACGGCATCCCCGGCCCCACTTATCTTCATTATCCCCCACCTAACTTTATGGTATGTCCGGTTCAGGTTGCCCCCCCAACCTGGACTGGCATATCCCATGGTTTCCGTGCGCCGGCGCCGCCGTTTTCCGGCAGTACCGCCATTTCGTTCGGGCAGTTCACTTATCCTTGATTTGTTTGGGTGAAAAGGGGAAAAAAGGACAAACTCCAGGGTGAAAATGAGCAACATCAGGTTGTCCGTTTATGGTATGTTATCACGTATGAGGCAAATGAAAAACCGTGTCTGCCGGCAAAGGCGTTATCGTATCAGTTTGAAAAAAAGGAGGGAGCAATGAAAGAAAGGCTTCTGGGTCGTCTGTTTCTGTTGTTACTGGTCATGCTCTGCACTGTTGTCCCGGTATCAGGGCAGCAGACGCCGCCCTCGTCCCCGCCGCCCGGTCCGCCGCCGGCACTCACGCCTCCGCCTCCTCTGCCGCCGGCCATGAAGCCCCCCCAGGGTGGTGGGGGTATGGCCTCCCCGCCTCCATTACGGATGGTTTCCCCCGGTGTTTTTGAAATGGACGGCTGCCGTATCGTCAAAAAACAAAACCGGGTGGAGTTTCCCGCTGAAGTCAACATGGACAAGGGACTGCTTGAGTATATCCTGGTGGAGAACGCCGGCAAGGTGCATGAGAGCCTGCTGCGCACCAGGATTTCTCCCTACACCCTGCAGATTGCCCTGCTGCTGCTCGGGGTCGAGGGCTCGTTGCATCCGCTGGCTGAGCAGGGCGAGAACAGGACCCCTGAAGGGGACCGGGTTAAAATCTGGGTGAGCTGGCAGGACAAGGGCAAGGAGAAAAAGGTCCCGGTCGAACAGTGGATTGCCAAGGACGGGAAAGCCGCGGGCGCGCTACCCTGGGTATTCACCGGCTCCGTCGTGGTTGACGGCGTCTTTCTGGCCCAGGCTGATAAGTCAATGGTGGCGCTCTTCCATGACCCGTCAGCCCTGATCGATCATCAGCTGGCGGAAGGGGCCAGTGATGAGATCTGGCAGGTTGACAGCGCTTCGGTTCCTCCGGCCGGCACGGCGGTGACCGTCATCATCGAGAAAAATAGTTGAGGGGAGGAGACGACATGAAAAAAAGACGACATCATTTACTTGCCCTGGCCGGGCTGCTGTGTCTGCTCTGCTCTGCCGCAACGGCACAGGCGGAGGAGATACGGCTGGGCGCAGCCGCTGCCAGGAGTGATCTCTCCTTGAAAAACGAACTGCAGCACGCCATCGAGCGCGGTCTCGGCTGGCTGGCGAAAAATCAGAACCCCGGCGGCTACTGGTCTCAGCCCGACCATCCGGCCTTGACCGGTCTGGTGCTCACCGCCTATATGGGGGAGCCGAGCGGCCGGACCAAAGCAAACCCTCCCGACTTTGTTCATAACGGCTATAAGTATCTGCTGGACTGTGTCAAGCCTGATGGCGGCGTCTATGTCCGGGAGATGGCCAATTACAATACATCCGTGGTCATGATGGCCCTGCTCACGGCGGCCAACCCCGCCTTTGAGCCGGTCATCCTCAGGGCCAGGAATTTTGAAGTGGGACTGCAGGATGATTTTGACAAAAAAGGGGAAACCGATAACCCCTTGGATGGGGGAGTAGGGTATGGCGGCAAATATCAGCATTCGGATATGTCCAACACCATGTTTGCCCTGGAATCCATCTACTACACCAAGCATCTTGCCCGAGACAGCGCTGGGGCGGATCAGGCCAAGGATCTCAACTGGCAGGCGGCCATCAAGTTTATTGAGCGGTGTCAGAATCTGCCCGGCCACAATGACCAGCCGTGGGCCAGTGATGATCCGCTGAACAAGGGGGGATTCATCTATTTTCCGGGGGACAGCAAGGCTGGCGAGATGGAGCTTTCTGGCGGGCGTAAGGCGCTGCGTTCATACGGCAGTATCAGTTATGCCGGACTGCTCAGCTATATCTATGCGGATTTGCAAAAGGACGATCCCCGGGTGGTGGCGGCCCTGGACTGGCTGCGCAAAAATTATACCCTGGAAGAAAATCCTGGCCTGGGCCAGGATGGCCTCTATTACTACTATCACACCATGGCCAAGGCCTTGGCGGCCTGCGGCGTCAATGAGCTTGTCCTGGCGGACGGCAGCAAGGTGAACTGGCGGACCGGCCTGGCCAAGAAGCTGCTTAATCTGCAGAACGGGGAGGGCTTCTGGATGAATGAGAACGGCAGATGGTGGGAAAAGGATCCGGTTCTCGTGACCTCCTATGCGATTATTGTGCTGGAGATCATTTACCGGGGGCTGTAATCCGCGACAATCGAGGCTCTTGCAAAATGAACTTGTGTGTCATTCCGAACGCAGTGAGGAATCTTTAATTGCGAGATTTTATTAGATTTCTCCCTTCGGTCGAAATGACAGGAGCCACTCTTTTGCTTATTTTGCAAGAGCCTCAATCACTTCATCTTTAAAATTGATGATTTCGTAAAAAGTCATTTTTTGGGGATGGCTAAGCAAAAATCGTCAAATGCGAGGCGCGCAAATTTCGAGGAGTGAGGCGTACTTGGGTACGCCGCAATGACGAGATAATTTGCAGCAACGAAGCAGTTGGCGACTTTTTGCGACGCCATCAAAATTCATGGAGGAAAAAAGATGCGCATGATCGAACCTCACATTCACACCATGGTGCGAACCACGGATGATTACTTTAACATGGCGGTAGCGGGCATTGTGGCCTGCGTGGAACCTTCGTTCTGGTCAGGGCTGGACCGGCGGGCCGTTGCTTGTTTTGAGGATTACTGGGAGCACATGATCACCACCGAAACCGCGCGGGCCGCGAAATATGGGGTCAGGCATTATGTCATGCTCAGTCTGAATCCAAAAGAGGCCCGCAACGGCATGGCCCATGATGTGCTGGACAGCATGGAGAAATTTCTGGACAGGGAGAACGTGGTCGGCATCGGCGAAATCGGTTTTGATCTCATTACCAGCCAGGAAGAGGAAATCTTCAGGCGGCAGCTCAGGATGGGCAATGAGCGGAAGATGCCGATCTGCATCCATTCGCCGCATCAGAACAAACTGAAGGGAATTGAGCGGATCATCGAAATTATTGAAGACGAGGGGGTGGCTCAGGAGCGTATCGTTATCGACCACAATACGGAGGAAACCATTGAACTCTCCCTGCAGACCAAGTGCTGGCTCGGCATGACGGTCTATTACGTCACCAAGCTGAGCGCGGAAAGAGCGGTGGCCATCATCGGCCGTTACGGGGCTGAGCGCATGATTGTCAACGGTTCCGCGGACTGGGGTTACTCCGATCCCCTGGCGGTTCCCAAGGTGGCCATGCTGATGCGGAAAAGCGGGGATTTCTCCGAACAGATCATCAGGCAGGTCGTCTTTGCCAATCCCTATAATTTTTTGAAAAATTCCGCCAAATTTGATCTGCCGGAGTAATGACTTGCGGAGGATTAGCAGGCGGAAATATACCTGATAAAATCAACCTTGACAAATTTGTCCTTTATGGTATTAATGTCTGTTTCCGTGTCTTGGCTGTCATTTCTGCCCTGACAGGTCCGGCTTTCTTGGGTTCGGGCCGGAGATAATAAATATTGGCAACCGTTCAGGGGGGACGGCTGAAGGACAGGCGTGCCGGCTTGCTAAGTCTTGCCGCCGCCGATGGCCTTGCAGTCCGCGCCTTATCCCGGGCAGTTGCCTTGCGCGTTTGATCGGAGAGGGTATCTCTTCGGATATACAACATGTTGAGATTATAAACCAATAGGAACGACAAGAATCGTATCCGGCTCTGCCGGGTCAGTTCTGGTGTTGGAGGATGAAATGTACGCTATAATTCGTACCGGCGGTAAACAGTATCAGGTGGCGGCTGGCGAACGTCTTCGCGTGGAAAAGCTCGCTGGTGAAGTTGGTGACACCGTGGAGTTGGGAGATGTCTTGCTGGTTGCCGAGGGCGCCGATGTCAAAGTGGGACAGCCTGCCGTGGATGGCGCCAAGGTTACGGCGCAGATCGTTGAACAGGGCAAAGGCAAGAAGATTGTGGTCTTCAAGAAGAAGCGCCGCAAGGGCTATAGACTGAAAAAAGGCCATCGTCAGCTGTATACCGCGCTTGAGATTAAAGAGATTTCCTTATAATGTTACCTGCGGAATAATGGGGACCAGGTCGATTCCATTTCCGCATTGATTATTGAAGAGGTTCTACTGTGGCACATAAGAAAGCAGGTGGTAGTTCAAAGAACGGCAGAGACAGTAATTCCCAGCGCAGGGGAGTAAAGAGATTCGGCGGACAGATTGTACGGGCCGGCAATATTCTCGTTCGTCAGCTGGGCACCAGGATTCATCCCGGGTCAAATGTGGGTTTGGGACGCGACTATACTCTTTATGCCTTGATCGACGGTGTTGTGGTCTATGAGGATTTTGGCAAAGACCGGAAAAGGGCATGTGTCTATCCCGTGGAAGCAGCTTAAACCCGGCTTGCCTGCAATTTTAAATCAGAGATAATTTTTCAGGTGGATAGGCTGTCGGCTGTAGGCTGTGCCTGGCGGTACAGCTGGTCAAGCCAGGCCGTTTGATTTAAAATTCGATTGACTCCGTCAAGGTGGCGTTTGCATGGCATTCGTGGATGAAGCCAAATTTTTTGTTAAAGCCGGAGACGGAGGAAATGGCTGCATCGGTTTCCGCAGGGAGAAATTTGTCCCTAAAGGCGGCCCGGACGGGGGGGACGGTGGAAACGGCGGCTCGGTTATCATCGAGGCTTCCTCTCGACTGGCCTCACTGATTGATTTTCGTTACCGTTCCCATTTCATTGCCGAGAATGGTACCGGCGGCAAGGGTAAAAAGCAACATGGCAGGAAAGGCGGGGATCTGCTTTTTCAGGTGCCTGTGGGCTCAATCATTAAGGATGCCGAGAGCGGCGAGGTGCTGGCCGATCTTGACCATGAGCACGCCAGGTTTGTGGTGGCCAAGGGCGGTAAAGGCGGCGGCGGCAATGTTCATTACGCCACATCCACCAACCGGGCTCCGAGAAAAGCCGGAAAAGGCCAGCCCGGAGAAGAGCGCTGGCTGCGCATTGAATTAAAACTGCTGGCCGATGTCGGCTTGATCGGCCTGCCAAACGCAGGGAAATCAACCCTGCTTTCCAAACTATCCGCCGCCAATCCCAAGGTGGCGGCCTATCCTTTCACCACTCTCGAACCCCAGCTCGGCGTATTGCCTTTAGCAGCCAGCGGCCAATGTATTATTGCTGACATTCCCGGTCTCATTGCAGGCGCCCATGAAGGGGCGGGACTGGGTCACAGGTTTTTGCGTCATATCGAAAGAACCCATATCCTGCTGCATGTCATTGACGGCTCCGGCATGGAAGCTGACCCGCTTGATCAGTATCACACCCTGGAGAGGGAGCTTGCCCTCTATAATGAACAGCTCATGGACCGCAAACGGCTGGTTCTGCTCAATAAGATTGATCTCTTTGAAACAGGGGACCAACTTGAGATGATCCGCGACAGGTTCCGCCAGGAGGGGATAGAGGTGCTGCCCATTTCGGCCGCCGTCGGGGAGGGGCTGGACCTATTGAAAGACAGGATTGCCGACCTGCTGAAAGATATCCGGGAGCAAAGCACGGCTGAGTAATATGACGTTTCAGGTGCCGAAAGAAAAGGGCGTCGAGCTGCGCAGGAGCTTTCTTGATTCGGCGCGCCGCGTTGTGGTGAAGGTGGGGAGCGCTGTCCTCACCACGGGTTCTGGCCTGAATCAAACGGTGCTGGAGAATCTGGCCCAGGACCTGACTTTTCTAAGGGAAAGCGGCCGGGAGGTGATCCTGGTCAGTTCCGGGGCCGTGGCCTCGGGCCGCAAAAAACTCGGGCTTGACAACCGGGTGCTGAAAATGCGGGAAAAGCAGGCGGCCGCGGCGGTCGGTCAGTCAAGCCTGATGCGCTCCTATGAAGATCTGTTTGAGCGGTATGACCAGAAGGTCGCCCAGGTGCTGCTGACCCATGATGACCTTGCCCATCGCCACCGCTATCTCAATGTCAGAAATACCATGGCCACCCTTTTTGAATGGGGAATCCTGCCCATTATCAACGAAAACGACACCGTGTCGGTCAAGGAACTGCGCTTTGGCGACAATGATACCCTGGGCGCCATGGTGACGAATCTCATCGACGCTGATATTTTCATCTGCCTCACCGATGTTGACGGACTCTATACCGGCAACCCCTGCACCAATCCCCAGGCCCAGCGGGTACAAACGGTGGCGGAGGTCACCGCGCAGGTGGAAAACATGGCAGGCAATATCTGCGGTTCAACGCTCGGCACCGGCGGCATGCGCAGCAAGATTCTGGCGGCCAGGATGGTGGCGGCCAGGGGCGGCTGCTCCTTCATCGGTCCGGGCCGTGAACCGTCAGTGCTGCGGAAACTCTTCAGCGGTGAGCCGGTCGGCACATTTTTTCTGCCCAAACCGCAGAAGCTGGCCAGCCGCAAACATTGGATCGCCTATACCCTGCGGCCCAAGGGCTTTCTCGTCCTTGACGAAGGGGCGTGCCGGGCCCTGCTGGAGCAGGGGAAGAGCCTTCTGCCCTCCGGCATACGAGAGGTGCGGGGCAAGTTCGGCGTCGGGGATCCGGTGCACTGTCTGAATGGTGACGGCCGGGCCGTGGCCGCGGGGTTGGTCAATTACAAGGCCGATGATATCGAAAGGATCCATGGCTGCCAGACCTCCGAGATAGAAGAGATTCTCGGCTTCAAGGACAGCGACGAGGTCATCCACCGGGATAATCTGGTTAAGCTGTAGCAGCTGGCGCGTAGCTCATGGCTGATAGCTCATAGTTCATGGGATATGGCAGGCGTCAGCCGGTGCGCATCAACCATGAGCCATGACCTATGAGCCATGAGCCATGAGCCATGAACCATGAGCCATGAGCCAAGAACCATGAGCTAAGAACCATGAGCCATCCCCCATCAGCCATGAGCCATCAGCCATGAGCCACACGCGTTCTTAATTTTTCATATTTGGAGTTTGCCATGAGCACTATACAGGAGACCATTCACACCATGGCCAGGGAGGCCAGAAGGGCCGCACGGAAAATGACCTCCCTTTCCACTGAAAGTAAAAACCGCGCCCTGCTGCGCATGGCCGAGGCTCTGGTGCAGCAGAAGGAGTTCATTCGCCGGGACAATGCAAAGGATCTGGCGGCCGGACGTGAAAAAGGGCTGTCCGAGGCCATGCTGGATCGCCTTAATCTGTCGGACAAGACCATGGATTCCATGATCAACGGCTTGAAAGAGGTTGCCGCCCTGCCCGATCCGGTGGGCGAGGTAAGCGAGATGGTCAAGCGGCCCAACGGCATCATGGTTGGCCGCATGCGTATTCCCCTGGGGGTCATCGGCATGATCTATGAGTCCCGGCCCAATGTCACGGTGGATGCCGCTGCCTTATGTCTGAAGGCCGGCAACAGTATTTTGCTGCGCGGCGGTTCCGAGGCCATCCATTCCAACCTGGCCCTGGCCAAGGTGCTCCAGCAGGCCCTGGCCGCTGAAAATATTGATGCCGCGGCGATTCAGGTGATCCCCTTTACCGATCGCGAGGCGGTGACCTGCATGCTGGGACTGGAAGAGCTGATCGATCTCATCATCCCCCGGGGCGGCGAAGGCCTCATCCGTTTTGTGGCGGAAAATTCCCGCATCCCGGTGCTCAAGCATTACAAGGGGGTCTGTCATGTCTTTGTGGATGAGACCGCCGATTTTGACATGGCGATCAATATTGTCATGAACGGCAAGGTGCAGCGTCCCGGCGTCTGCAATGCCCTGGAAGCGCTGCTGGTGCATGAGAGGATTGCCGCGGATTTTCTGCCTCGGGTTGGCGCTGCCCTTGACAAGGCAGGCGTTGAACTCAGGGGTTGCCCGAAAACTTGCGCTATTCTGCCCCAGGCGCTACCCGCCGGTGACAGCGACTGGGGCACGGAGTTTCTCGATCTGATTCTGGCGGTCAAGGTGGTTCCTGATCTGGATGCGGCCCTGGAACATATCACCAACCACGGCTCCCAGCACACGGAGGCGATTGTCACCAACAGTTACGCCAATGGCCAGCGTTTCCTGCGGGAGGTGGATGCCTCGGCGGTTATGATCAACGCCTCCACCCGTTTCAGCGACGGCGGGCAATTTGGTCTGGGTGCCGAGATCGGCATCAGCACCACCAAACTCCATGCCTACGGACCCATGGGCTTGAAAGAGCTGACCACCAAAAAGTTCATCGTCTATGGTGAAGGACAGGTAAGGGTATAAGGCAACACTCATCGGCGAGCCATGAAAAAGACCGGTCTGTTCGGCGGCACCTTCGATCCCGTACATAATGGCCATCTGGCCATAGGGCGGGCCGCTCTCCGGCAGCTGGCCCTTGATGTCCTGTATTTTATTCCGGCTGCCTCGCCGCCGCACAAGGACGAGCGGCGCATTACCCCGTTTCCGCACCGGGTCGCCATGCTCCGTCTGGCCGTGGCCGGCGAGCCCCGCTTTGTGGTTTCCGAGGTGGAAGGTTTGCGCAGCGGCCCTTCCTACACGATTGACACCCTGGCCCACTTTCGCCGGAGCCGGGAGCGGGAGACGGAATTTTTTTTTCTGATCGGCCTTGATGCCTTTGCCGAAATCACCACCTGGAAAAGATACGGGGAACTGCTGCACAGCGCCTCTTTTGTGGTGATCAACAGGCCTTCCCATGGCTGCCAATCCGTGGCGAGCGTGGTTGCCGGATCTTTTCCTGATTACGAGGCAGAGGCGGAGGGGGTGTGGAAGAAGGAGGGCAGCAACAGGATTTATTCCCTGGCCATGGCGCCGTCGCCTGTTTCTTCGTCAATGGTGCGCCAGAGACTGGGCAGGGGGGAAGCGGTTGACGATCTGCTGCCGCCAGGCGTGCCAGCCTATCTGCGGCAGCACCGGCTGCTGGGGGCAGCGTGACTGGGCGAGCCATCCGCGTGGCAACAAAAAAGCCGTTGCGCCCTAAGGGGAAATTGCCAGGAGCGTAGGGTGGTGCACGGCTTCATCGTGCCCACCGGGATTGGTGTGGTGCTTCACCCGTGTTTGTCACCGCGTACCCTCAGCGCCCACCGGGGTTGTCTAAATTCCTATGTCATCGCTGTCCACATAGGCATAGGCGCTGTGCTTATGGATCGACTCAAAACTCTCCACCCCCACCGAAAACCAATGGATGTCCGGATGGGACTGGACCATTTCCGCCACCCGTCTGACCACATCCTCGACAAACATGGGGTTGTTGTATGCCCGTTCCGTGACGAATTTTTCATCCGGCCGTTTCAGAATGGAAAAAACTTCACATGATGCCCCTGACTCCACCAGGGCGATCATGTCCTCGACCCAGATAAAGTTTTTTGATTTGATATTGAGATTGATCTCCGCTCTCTGGTTGTGGGCGCCGTAATCGCTGATCTCCTTGGAGCAGGGACAGAGGGTGGTGCTGGGCACCCAGATGGACAGGATAAAATCCTCATCCCCGCCGATGCCGCCGGTAAAACGGCAGCGGTATTCCATGAGTCCGGGCGTTCCGGTGACCGGGGCCTTCTTTTCCAGAAAATAGGGGAAGGTCATTTCCAGATGGGCCGAGTTAGCCTGCAGCTGGTCTTTTACCTCCTGCAGCAGTTTGGAGAAGATGGAGACGCTCATCTCATCCTGGTATTTGTTCAGCACTTCCAGAAAGATGGAGACACAGTTTTCCCGGTAGGCCTGGGGCATGTTGACCTGCAGGGTGATGCTGGCCACGGTGTCTTGCAGTTTTCCTGATTTTTCCCGCACCTTGACCGGGTAGCGGATGTTTTTTATGCCTAGGGTTTTCAGTTTCATGTGCGGCCATTTTTACCTTTTTTTGTCCGCCTCGCCAACAGGTTTCTTTAAAGTTGCAGTAACTATCCAGGTAGATAGGCTGAAGGCTGTAGGCTGAAGGAAAAGTGCCGAAAATATGCAATACGACAGTACCGACAGCCCTATAGTCTTCAGTCTACAGTCTAAACAGCTGGATAGTTACAAGTTGCAAATATGTCAAAGTTCTTTGCCCCCCCGGCAAAATGTGGTAATTTAACCTCATGTTTTTGTTGACAAGAGATCGCAATGACTGAGGAAAAGGTGCGCATAGACAAATGGCTCTGGGCCGCGCGCTTCTACAAGACCAGATCCATGGCGGCCAAGGCGGTGACCGGCGGTCATGTTCATGTGAACGGGGCCAGGGTCAAGGCGGCGCGTTCCGTGGGTATCGGCGACGAGCTGCGCATCGTCCGGGACGAGATCGAGTTTGTCGTTATTGTCCAGGGCCTTTCGGAAAAGAGAGGGCCTGCCACCGTGGCGCGCACGCTTTATGAGGAAACGGCGGAAAGCCTGGCCTCCAGGGAGAAAAACTCCGAGGAGCGGCGTCTCATGCATCTCGGCCGGGATTTTCCGCCGCCCAAGCGGCCTGGAAAACGGGACAGGCGCTTGATCCGCAAATTTATCAAGAAATCACATCAGGAAGAAGGTTGAAGGAGTAAGGGAGAAGGGAGAGGGGAGAAGGGAGAAGGCAAAAGACTCCTCGTTGCAACGTTTGCACGCTGAAACGCTTGAACGCTGAAACGCTGAAACGCTGAATCGCTGGAACGCTGGAACGCTGAAACCGAGTTAACCAAGGGGGACACCATGAAAAAAGCAGAAAGGGCGCTGATCAGCCTGACGGATAAATCAGGAATTGAAGGATTTGCCAGGGAACTGGAAAAACTCGGCATCGAGATTCTCTCCACCGGTGGCACTGCCAAAAAAATGAGGGACAACGGCATCAAGGTCAAGGATGTCTCGGAGTTCACGGGCTTTCCCGAGATGCTCGACGGCCGGGTGAAAACCCTCCATCCCAAGGTACACGGCGGCATCCTGGCCCAGAAAACCAACCCGGACCATCTGCGGCAGATGCAGGAGCATGGCCTGCAAGCCATTGATATCGTGGCGGTTAACCTCTACGCCTTTGACAAGGCCACCGCCGACCCGAACTGCACCCTGGCCCATGCCATTGAAAATATCGATATCGGCGGGCCGACCATGCTGCGGGCTGCCGCCAAGAATTTCCAGGATGTGACGGTTATTGTTGATCCGGCTGATTATCCGGTTGTCATCGCTGAAATCAAGGAGCACGGCAACACCACCCTGAAAACCCGTTTCCGGCTGTGCGCCAAGGTTTTTGCCTTGACCAGCAGATACGACACGGCAATTTCCGCCTGGCTGGACAAGGTGGATGTCGCTACCAATCCCCATTTCGCCTGAGGATAGCATTCATGAAAATGGCAGTTCTTCTTTCCGGCAGCGGCCGCACCCTGGATAATTTCCATGAGAGAATAGCCGCTGGCGCCATGCAGGGCGCCATTGAGGTCGTCATCTCCAACGTCAGGGAGGCCCTGGGGCTGAAAAAGGCCAGGGACTACGGCTACCCGGCCTTCCATGCCGCGGACAACGCGGAGATCAACGGGATCATCACCGGGCATGGGGTCGAGCTGGTGCTGCTGGCGGGATTTCTGAAACTCTATGAGCCACCCGCCCAGCTGCGAAAAAATGTCTTAAACATCCATCCGTCGCTGATCCCGTCCTTCTGCGGCCCCGGATATTACGGCATGAAGGTGCACCGGGCCGTGCAGGCGCGGGGCGTCAAGGTCAGCGGCTGCACCGTGCATTTTGCCAATGAGGTGTATGACGAGGGCCCCATTGTCGTGCAGAAATGCGTGCCGCTCGATGAAAACGACACGCCGGATGATATTGCCGCCAGGGTTTTTGCCGCCGAGTGCGAGGCCTATCCCGAGGCGATTAACCTGGTGCATGACCGGGGCATTGACGCCTTCTGGCGCTAAGGGGCGCAAGCCAAGGAGAGTTGATCGTGAGGGAAAAGAGCACAATCATCATGAACGGTCATGACATTGAGCGTTCGTTGACCCGCATGGCCCTGCAGATCATGGAAGATAACCGGGGCATAAAAAAACTGGCCCTGATCGGCATTCATACCGGCGGGGTTTTTCTGGCGGACAGACTGCGGCGCATCATCAGCGAGCATGAAGGCCTGGACCTGCCGGTGGGTTATCTGGATATAACCCTGTACCGCGATGACTGGAGCCTGGTCAGCCAGAATCCCATTGTCAAGAAGACGGAGATTGCCTTTTCTGTTGAAGAATATACCCTGATCCTGGTTGATGATGTATTATATACCGGCAGAACGATCCGGGCCGCCCTGGATGGCATTATGGACCTGGGCAGGCCGCGCGCCATCCAGCTCGCCGTGCTGATAAACAGGAAGTGCGGCAGGGAGCTGCCGATCCAGCCCAATTACTCGGGGCTGGATGTGCAGGAGAATGTTACCGATCATGTGCACGTCATCCTTCAGGAAAAAGGGGGGATGGATGAGGTTGTGCTGGAATTTGACTGATGGTTGATTCCGGTTGACTTGAAACCGGTGCCTTTTTACCATTCAAGGGGGTATTGAACGGAATCCCCGCCGCGAAGGCCTTGAACTGAATCGGATGTGGTGCCGCGCGGTTTTGGCGTGAATGCTTTCATGCAAAGCCCGCTTGAATGGAACTTGGAATGAGACGGTATGAGTGAAACGAATCAGAGACTCAGGCGCTTGGAAGAGATACACCGGCGGATTGCCCAGAAGAGGGTTGATTACGGCCGCTATAATTTCAGCCAACTGCAGAATGATATTCTGAAAACATTCTTTGACCTGGCCCAGGAATACGGCTCCCTTGAGGATTTTTACCGCATCAGCGTGGTCGTGCTCAAGGAGTTCATGGGGGTTGAAGCCAGGCTTTATCTGATCAACGAGTCGTCAAACGCGCTGGAGTTTGTCTGCGACAGCAGCACCGGCCTGCAGGCCGAGGGGGTAGCCGCTCCGTCCTATATGATCCTGAGTGCGAAGATGTATACGGTGGAGGGCGCCGTGGTGGTGCCCATCGTCAGCAAGATGTCGGAAGGGGTCTCCGAATCCCACCGGGACAAGGACCTTCTGCTGGGCATGCTCAAGGTTGAAGCCCCCCGCCCCTTGACTCCGCAGGACCAGTTCTTTCTGGGCAAATTCGCCAACCGCATCGGCTTTAATCTCCACAACCGCCGGCTGACCGTCCAGAACATCAAGCATCTCAAGTTTATCAATAACCTGGTGATGGATATTGAGCATAATGTCATTATTCCCAATATGTATTTCAAGCATCTGTTCAACCGCATCCGCAGCAAGATCCTCGATGTGGAGGAACTTGAAAAGAAGATGCGGGGCATGAAGGAATCCATGCAGACGGATACCATGCAGCTGAGCGGGGCCTCCTGCGAGGAGATCATCAAGCGGGTTTCCACTCTGCATCAGGACCTGATTGATTGCCATCAGGAGATGCTCAAACACCACAATAACTGTAGCCTTTTCCTGGAAAGTCTTTTCCGCCGGGATCATTTTGAAAAAGGACACCTGGTGCTCCATTCCAAAAAATGTTTTGTGGAAAGGGAGATCATCCTGCCCCAGCTCGAACAGTTTACCAGAAGACTCGAGGCCCAGGGCATCACCATCGAACGGCCCACCGACATGTCAACCGAGCAGATTCCCCTGCGGGTTGACGTGGGGCTGCTGTCCCAGGTCTATGCCAACTATTTTTCCAATGCGGTAAAATATACCGAGGAGATTATTGACCATAAAGGGAGGGTTCGCAAGGCCATCGCCTATGGACGGACGGCGATGCCTGATTATTTCGGCCAGGGCAGCCCGGGTGTCAAGTTCAATATCTTCACCACCGGCCCGCATCTGGATGATGAGGATGCCCGGGAAATTTATACGGAAGGGTTCCGTGGCAAGAACAGCGCCAAACAGAGCGGCAGCGGCCACGGCCTGACCTTTGTCAAACAGGTGGTGGAAATGCACGGCGGCGAGGCGGGATACGAAGCAACGGAAGAGGGAAATAACTTTTTCTTTATTCTACCCCTTGAAGAGATATGAAAGGGGCTGCTGACAGAAAGCCCGAGCTCCTTGCCCCGGCCGGATCCCTTGATGTCTTTGTCACGGCTGTTGAGGAAGGCGCCGATGCCGTCTATGTCGGCGCGCCGGCGGTCAATGCCCGGGCCCTGGCCAGGAATTTTTCCCCGGAGGAGCTGGCCGCCATGATTGATTACGGCCACCGCCACGGGGTCAAGGTCTATCTGGCCATGAACAGCCTGGTCAAGGAGGACGAGATTCCGCAGCTTGTCGAGCTGCTGGCCATTCTGGAGCAGCTTGGCCCCGACGCCCTGATTATTCAGGACCTGGGCCTTTATTCCCTGGTCAAAAAATATTTCCCCTCCTTTACCCTCCATGCCAGCACCCTGATGGGCGCCCACAATTCCCTTGCCGTTCAGCAGTTTGCCGATATGGGTTTCAAACGGGTGGTCCTGGCCCGGGAGGTGACCCTGGCGGAAACCAGAAAGATTCATGCCCAGTGCCCGGTGGAACTTGAGGCCTTTGTCCATGGGGCGCTGTGCTTCAGTTATTCCGGGCTGTGTCTGTTTTCCAGTTATCTGGGCGGCAAAAGCGGTCTGCGGGGCCGCTGCGTGCAGCCGTGCCGCAGGCGCTACAGCTGGGCTGATGCAGCGAAGGGTCAACATGCCGGTTATTTTTTCTCCATGAATGATCTGGAGGCCATCGAGCTGCTGCCCCAGCTGGCCGAGGCCGGTATCGTTTCCTTTAAGATCGAAGGGCGCATGCGCAGCGCCAGCTATGTCGGCGCGGTCGTCAGGGGTTATCGGAAGATGATCGATGCCGGGGAGAACGCGGCCGATGTTCTGCCCGAAGTGCGCAGGCTGCTGCATGACGCCATGGGGCGGAAGCCGACCCGAGGCTACTTTTCCGCAGCCCAGCCGAGCGATGCCATCACCCCGTTTCAGACCGGCAATATCGGTCACTTTCTGGGCCAGGTGACCTCAAGCAAAGGGGGGAGGGTAACCGTGGTGCTGCAGGATGCCCTGGAGACCGGGGACAGGGTGCGGTTGCACCAGGAGCAGACCGGGGAGCGCAGTTCCTTCACCCTAAAAGAGATCCGCCAGGACGGCAGGTTGCTGGCCAGGGGCGAAAGCGGTGACACGGTTGCGCTTCTCATCCCGGGCGCGCCGGCCGAGATTGGAGATGTGCTGTACAAGGTGGATGTGCGAGGCAGACGGCAGATGGAGTCCCGCGGCAGCAGGCTGACGCCGCCGGCCCAGTTTAAAAAGTTGATTGACAAGGCGAGGAAACAGGGCAAGACGCAGGTTGTCCTGAAGGGTTTGGCCATGGGAGTAGCGGTGCCCCGGCCGGTCAGAGCCCGCGGCGGCCGGACGTCCGTTCCGGAAAGACAGGCCAGGGGACAGATGCTGCCGGTCTGGCTGCGGGGCGGTGATCTGCGGGTGCTTAATCAGTCCGTGGTGGAGAGACCTGAGCGGCTGCTGGTGACGCTGGATGCGGAAAGTTTCAAGCAACTGCGGGAGCAGAAGAAGTCCCAGTCCCATGTCCTGAAAAGTCTCACCTGGGTTCTGCCGCCGGTGATCCTTGAGGATGAGGTGCCCTTTTACCGTCAGGCGGTCCACGATTTGCTGGGCAAGGGTTTCCGGCAGTGGATGATCGGCCATGTGGGCCAGCTCCAGCTCTTTGCGGCTGCCGGCCGCAAAGGCCAACCGGACGGCAGACGGCCCGCTCCGGCCAGCCCCGTGATCGCGGGGGATTATACCTTGAATGTTCTGAACTCTCTCGCCCTGGCCTTTCTGCGGGAAAAGGGGGTTGATCCGGTGCTGCTGGCCATCGAAGCGGACCGCCAGGGACTGGCCAGGATTTGCACCCATAAGAAAAAAAGCCGGACCGGCTTTGTGGTCTTTGGCCGGCCGCCGCTTTTTACCGCCAGGCTCCAGCCTGAATTTTTTCAGTTCAACAAGACCTTTGTCAGCCCCAGGGGGGAACGGTTTGAGCTTGCCCGCCGCTGGGGACAGACCCTGGCCCTGCCGGATAAACCCTTTTCCCTTCTTGCCCGGCTTGACGAGCTGAAAGGCGCCGGGTTTGACTTTGTCCTGATCGATCTGTCCAATCTCTCTCTGCATAAAAAGGAGATGGCCGCCCTGCGGAAGACCTTTGCCGCCAGGGGCAAGGACCGGGGCAGGGATACCTTTAATTTTTTCCGTGACCTGCAATAGCGAGCGGATATCCCAGCTTTGGTAGGGTGCGCAACGGCTTTTTGTTGCGCACGCGGATGGCAACGGCACGATATTATCGGCGGGCATGATAGACCCATGACCGCTTGGCCTGAACAAATCATCGAAGCTTGCCGCTGACGCCGCGAAAGGTAAACGAGACTTTATCGCATGACCGCTTGACCTGAACAAATCATCGAAGCCTGGGCCTCCCATGTCAGCCTTAAAGTGGGCAAAACGAAAAATTCAAAACAGCGCCGGCAGGAAAAAAGGGGATGGCATGTCTATTTCCCAGCTGCTTGACCTGGCGGTCCGTCATCACCAGGAGGGGCAGCTGCCAAAGGCAGAGGCTCTTTATCGCCGGGTCCTGTCCGCTGCCCCTGATAATTTTACCGCTCTCAATAACCTGGGCAATCTGCTTAATAAACAGGCAAAATATGACGAGGCGCAAATCCCGTGCCGCCAGGCGACCCTGGTCAATGATGCCAGTGGTGAGGCCCACTATAACCTGGCTAACTCCATGTTCGGTTTACGCCGCTACGGGGAGGCCATTGCCGGATACCGCCGGGCGATTGCCGCCAATCCGGGCTATGGACCCGCCTGCAACAATCTGGGCAACGCCCTCAATGAACAGGGAGAGTTTCAGGAGGCGATCAGCAGCTACCGGCAGGCTGTAGCCCTGGCCCCTGATCTGGCGGAGGCGCATTATAACCTGGGCAATGCCCTGGTGAACCTGCCAGGCGGATTTCCCGAGGCGATTCGCCAGTATAAGAAAGCCATCCTGGCCAAACCCGGTTACCTGGAACCGCGGACCTGCCTGGCCATCTTTTCCTGGATTCATGGCGATTGGCCAGCACTAGCCGGTGATATCCAAAAACTGGCCCATGCCAATATTCATGACAGGTTTGCCGGACCTTTTTATCTTTTCCTATCCCGGCTCCTCGCCTACCGGGAGCTCCACCCGGAGGAATACGCGGCGGGCCGGGACCTCCCCGTCCTGCCACTGCTGGGGGACAGCCATTGTCTTTCCCCGGCCCATGCCGTGATTCATTATAAAGAGAACCGGTATCGGGCCGAACCAAGGATCATCATGGGCTGCAAGGCCTGGCATCTGGCCAATGAAACCGGCAACAAGTTCAAGTACTGGTTTGAGCAGCAGGTTGCAAGCCTGGCGGAAGGGGTTGCCGTGGTTGTCATGTTCGGCGAAATCGACTGCCGGATTGATGAAGGGATCATCCACCATTTTAAGAAAACGGGAAACGGCCTGGAATCATCCATTGCGCGATTGGTAACAAATTACGTCGCCTATGTGGCAAGGGTCCTGACCAGCAGGAATATCTCCCCGGTATTTCATGGGGTTCCGGCCCCCTTTGCCGACAAAGGCAAACCGGCTGCACATGACCTGAAACTGCTCTCCAGGATCATATCTCTCTTCAATCAGGCCCTGGCCAGGGAAACAGCGGCCAGGAAATTTTTCTTCTCCGATGTCTACGCCCTGACAAACGACCAAAACGGCTTCTCCTCGGGGAAGTACTATATCGATAAGCGCCACCTGCTGCCGCCGGTTCTCGGCCATCTGCTTAATAATGATCAATCCGTAACAAGCCGGCGCCAAAGCCTGGATGGCTAACTGTTTTTAACGGGCCTCTTTTCAGCCATATTGTCAATTTTTTGACCTTATTCATGGTCAACATGGTCTTCATCCCGGCATGAGAACTCCCTGTTTTACCATATCTGCCGCGGTTCTTGGCCGGACCGCTCATGGTGGCACGAAATCTGCCTGACCTTTTTCATTATACCCACTACCGAGGCCATCTCTTCTGCCAGACAATTTCGTCATCTGGGTGACGGTAATGAAAATTCACTCCTTAAATACCGGGCAACTGCTCTGCCGCAAAACGGAACCGGCCCCAAAAAACGGCGGCGGAGCTGTTTTTGCTGATCGTCTGCACGAGGCCGGCAGGGCGTATCAGCCGGCAAGCGACGGGGACAGATTGCCGGTTGGGGTTATTTCCAACGAGGAGCCCACCGTTTCAGAGATTCTGATCAATCACGAGAATTTGGGCAAAGAGACCTGGGAGATCGTTTTTTCCGCCGGCAACCGGGGCAAAAACTTTACCAGGATGCAGCCGGGCACCATGGTCTTCATGGACAGGGAAAGCAGGGAGCTGAGCTGGGAGCCTTGCCCTGTTGCCGGGGCCGGGGTGTCCGGCCGCACTGCGCCGCCCGCTGTTACGCCGGTCAGCAACTGCGCCCCGGCGGGCGGGCCGTCAGGCGCAACAGTTCCCGCCGGGGAATTTACCGCGGCGCCGGAGCGGCCGGATCCCTTCTCGGCAAACCTGGTCAGGGCGGTGCAGCCCTATTACGGCAAACCATACCGGGAGATTGACTGCTATGGTCTGGTGGTCCGGGGCTTGCGGCAGATGGGCGTGCAGTACCAGGGGCAGGGAGGTCTGCAGGATCAGCTCATGCGGATGGCCGCGGCCCGTGGTCTGCCTGAGAACGCTTATTTGAACGGTGAAGGCTTGATCGAGCTGTCCGGGGAAAAGGTCTTCGCCAGAAGTTTCGCCAGGGTGGAAAATGCCTCGGCTGTCGCCGACCAGGTTTACCGCGAGATGGCGCCGCTGCTGCAGCAGGGATATATCCTTTCGTTTTCCACCCCGACCCGCGGCCATACCGGCATCATTTCCCAGCGTGACCAGCTCTGGACCTTCATCAATTCGGGAAGAATGGACAACCAGCTGGATAAGGCAAAGCTCTCTTATGGCGTGGGGGAAGAGCCGCTGGCCAAGGAGATAAACAACTGGTGCAAGGTGGCGGCCGCTAACAAAGAGCCGCTCACCATAACCCTCGGCCGGCTGCAGGAGGAAAAGCTGCGCATGGCGCGCGGGGATGAACCGCCATCACCGCGAAAAATCATGTAGCGGTTGAGCGGCAGGTGGATTCCGGCTGAAAACATGCCGGAACCAGCCGGACGTTCCGCAAAATAACTCAGCTGGGCTCTTGCAAAATGAGCTTGTGTGTCATTCCGAACGCAGTGAGGAATCTTTAATTGCGCTGCCAAGGCTCAACGGTTTCACTCCTCGGCCAGTGTGTCATTCCGAATGTAGTGAGGAATCTTTAATTGCCATGATTTTATTAGATTTCTCCCTTCGGTCGAAATGACAGGAGGCGCCCTTTTGCTTATTCCGCAAGAGCCTCAGCTTATAATAATTGCTTTCCGTGAGGGGTTTCGCTATCCTTTTTCTATCATCGGCTGGGCCAGGCTGGGGTGCGATTGATAGGAAATTGCCCTGTCATTTTCCCCTTCACAGGCCTCACTTTCCGGTAAAATGGAGAATTTCTGGCCAACGAAGGGGCATTTTCCGGGCCTTGGCCAAGGCCGTAAAAAGGCGGGGGCCAATCACCTCCCGCCTGTGTCTGCCTAAGGAGCGAGCGGATGATGACATTGGATTTTTTACTGAAGGGCGGTATCCTGACCTGGCCGATACTGCTGTGTTCCATTGTCGGCTTGACCATCTTCCTTGAGCGTTTTTTCAACTATCGGGCCGCCTCCGCAAAAGTCCATGAGCAGCTGGCCAGCTCGATCTATCATCTGGTCAGCACCGGAAAAATTGCGGAAGCCCGCGCCCGGCTCCGGGCAAGGGAGCACTCCGGAAATTCTAAAATGACCCCGACTGAACGGATCCTGCGCGAAGGTTTAGCCGTTGATCCGGCCGACCGTGAAACCCTGGAACTGGTTCTCTCCCATAGCGTCAGCCGGGAGTTGAAACTTCTGGAGCGTCATCTCGGCACCCTGTCCACCCTGGGCAACGTTGCCACCCTGCTTGGCCTGCTCGGTACCGTTTTCGGTATGATCAAGGCCTTCATGGCCGTGGCGGAACTCGGCGGCCGCGTCAATGCATCGGTCCTGGCCGGGGGCATCTGGGAGGCAATGCTCACCACGGCCTATGGCCTGGTTGTCGCCATTCCCATTGTTTTTTTTCATAATTATCTGGAAAATCGTGTTGAGGGAATTCAGGCGGCGCACGAAGAGGTCGCTGTCTACCTGGTCAAGGCATGGCTGTCTTCCAAACAGAGGTGAGCGATGCTTAAATTTCCCGCGCGCCGTCGGCCGCAATCCTCCATACCCCTTACCTCTCTTATCGATATCGTCTTTCTGTTGCTCATTTATTTTCTCCTGACCAGCAATTTTGTCACCCAGCAGGCCATCGATATCCAGCTGCCCCAAGTGTCAATGGAGACACCGTCCACCGAACAGGTTGTCGTTATCTCGGTGGACAGGGATGGAAATTTCTATGCCGGCAATACCAGGGTGGGAGAAAGGGACCTGGCCCTTCATGTCCGGGCGGGACTGACTACGGCGGACAGGCAGGAGGTGGTGATCAAGGCCGACCGGGAAGTCCGCTATGACCGGGTGGTAGCCGCCATGGAGATCGCCAGGAAAAACGGAGCCAATCGTCTGCATCTGGCCATTGAAGGGAAATAACCGGGATCAAAGTTCTGGTTGGAAGACCGGGAAATAAACTTTTTGGACTCGCCCCGTTAATCATGCTATCGTGTTTATGGGCTTCACCGCCATTCTGGCGGCATAAAAATACCGCCATGAAGTCCATGAAGTCCGATCATTCCATATCTTATTCCCCTGCGGCTTATTGGTTGTCTTGATTTCCATACAGGAGGCACTATGCGATTCGGTCTGCGGTTCAAGGTAATGTTTATCCCGCTTTTGCTCATGTTTCTTTCCACCGTTTTCCTGATCAGCGTTTCCCTGTGGGTTGAGAACCACCTCTGGGAAAAAAAGGTGGCGGAACTGGCGCAAAGCCAGGCGAAACTCGCCAAGAAAAGTCTTGCCAGCCTGGAAAGGCAGGCCACCGTCATTGCCGCCCTGGCCTCGGAACTTCCCGGGGTTGCCGAGGCCTATCAGCTTGCCTTGAGCGGCCGGGAGGCGGAAGGTCGCGCCCTGCTGCGGAAAAGCACGGACCCGATCCACAAAAAGGTCACCTCTGTTCTCGGCATTAAAAAATTCAAGGTTCATTTCCATCTGCCGCCGGCAAAAAGCTTTCTCCGTATCTGGCATGAGCCGGGCAATAAAGACGGAGGCGATGATCTTTCCAGCTTCCGGGCCACTGTCGTGAAGGTTAACCAGGAGAAAAAACCACTGTCCGCCATCGAAATCGGCGTCGGTGGCTTTGACGTGAGAGGGCTCGTCCCTGTCACCGGCCCGGCGGGGGAGCACCTGGGTTCCGTTGAGTCCCAGTTCGAGCTCAATGAGGTTTTTGAGACAGCCCATGTTCTCGATTCGGACAATATGGCGGTCTATATGGATCGCAAGGAAGTTGGCGTCGCCAAGGACCTGAAGGAGAATCAGCTGCCGGAAATCGGCGGATTCGTCCGTATTTTCTCGTCAAACCATGAGGCAACCGATCCCTATGTCACCGCCGAGCTTCTGCGGCAATCCTCATCCGGCGAGGCGGCAACGGAAAAAGAGGGACACATGCTCACGGCAATTCCGCTGCTTGATTTTTCCGGCAACACCAAAGGGGCGCTGGTCTTTGTCAGGGATGCAAGCGCTGAGCTCTCTTTTATCAGAAAATTGGAATGGAGTCTCATTATCGGCGGGACATCACTGCTTGTTCTTGTCTGTCTCTTTCTCTATCTGTCAAGCTCGTCCATCGTCAGTTGCCTTTCCTCCGCCATGACCCGCCTCGAAGCGAGCAGCCAAAACGTCGCCCGGTCTTCCGGTGAAATAAACGGATCAAGCCAGGCGGTCGCCTCCGGGGCCTCCGAGCAGGCGGCGGCCCTGGAAGGGACCTCCGCCTCCATGGAAGAAACAACCACAATGATCAAGGCCACGGCGGACAACGCCAATGAGGCGGACAATTTGATGAAACAGACGGCGGCAATCACCGACCGGGCCCAAAAATCCATGGAGGAACTCATCGTTTCCATGGCAGAGATTTCCCGGGCCAGCGAGGAGACATCAAAAATCATTAAAACCATCGACGAAATCGCCTTTCAGACAAATCTTCTCGCCCTCAACGCCGCTGTCGAGGCGGCCCGGGCCGGTGAGGCAGGCAGTGGTTTCGCCGTAGTGGCCGACGAGGTCAGAAGTCTTGCCATGCGGGCAACCGAAGCGGCCCGCAATACCGCCACTCTCATTGAGTCCACCGTGGAAAAAGTCAAAAGAGGGGGAATTATCGCCGCAAGCTCAAATCAAACCTTTAACGAAGTGGCCACGGCCAGCCGGAAAATCGGCGGCCTCATTAATGAAATCTCGGTTGCTTCCCGCGAACAGGCCTTGGGAGTCGAGCAGATAAACAAAACAGTCACGGAAATGGGATCAGTCACGCAGAATAATGCGGCCTCGGCGGAGCAGTCCGCCGCCGCCTCGGAAGAAATGAAAATGCAGGCTTTTCGTATGCAGGAAATTGTGCAGGATCTGCGGAAAATTCTTGAAGGCGGCAGCGGCACAGCAAACGGGGGAGCTGGGGAAATCCAGGAAGTGCAACCGGGGCGCGGCATGAAAAAAAGACCATCCGCCGCAACGGGGCAAGTCTTGCTGCCCCATCGTGGCCCGTCAACCCGGGCCCCGGGGAAACCGGCAAACAAAAAAACCTCTCCCGCGGAAATGATTCCTTTGGACACGGATGATTTCCGGGATTTTTAGGCGGGATGAGCGCCTTCAAGTCAGGACGGACCGGCAACCCTCCAGCCCGCGGTCCGCAGCCTAAGCCGTTGTCAATAATTACGGTAACACACCATGCGTGGCAACGGCATAAGGGGCCGTATGGATGATATCAAATCTGTAATGCTTATTTTATAACGGCCCCTAATTCCCGGCGTGGATCTTTTTCAGCACCCTGTTCAGTTCCTGGATGCTGAAAGGTTTAGGCACCACCCCGTTAAAACCGTAGGAGCCGTAATTCGACATGACCGGGTCATTGGCATAGCCGCTTGAGACGATAACCTTGACTTTGCTGTCAAATTGGCGGAGTTTGCCGATGGCCTCCTTCCCCCCCATGCCGCCCGGTATGGTTAGATCCATGATAATGATGTCATGGGGCGTCCCTGCTTTTTTGGCTTGCAGATAGAGGGCGACAGCCTCCTCACCGTCGCTGCTCTGCTCAACCTGGTAGCCGCAATGGCTGAGCATTTCGGTGACAACCTCCCGGATAATTTCCTCATCGTCCATGATGAGGATTTTGCCCCTGGAATTGCCCGTTTCCTCTTCCTTCTGTATCGTCTTCGCCAGAACTTTTTTGGAGGCGGGAAGATAAATGGTAAATGTAGCTCCGAGCCCGGCCTCGGAATCGACCGTGATGAACCCCTGATGATTTTTGATGATCGAATAACAGATGGTCAGCCCAAGGCCATGGCCGGTCTCCTTGGTGGTAAAGTATGGATCAAATATCTTTTCCAGGTTCTGTTTACTGATGCCTTCACCCTGGTCCGTGACCTTCATTCTGATGTAGGGGCCGTTAGGCAGAGGTAGAACAGGGGGACCGTCAAGTACGATGTTTTCGGCGCCGATGCGGAGCGCCCCCCCATTGGGCATGGCCTGGCAGGCATTGATTACCAGGTTCTGAATGACCTGACCCAGCTGGCCTTCATCCGCCTCGGCCGGCCAGATGGCATCGGGAATGGAAAACTCGCATTTAATGTTTGAGCCGCTTAATGAAAACAGGGCGGCGTCAACCAGTATTTTCTGCATGGCAAGGAGCCTTTTCAGCGGCACGCCTCCCTTGGCAAAGGTCAGGAGCTGCTGGGTCAGGTGTTTGGCGCGGGCAGAGGACTTCTCGCTGGCGGCAAGCAGGTCATGAACCTTTTCCCCCGGCCTGACCAGCATCTTTGCCACGGAAACATTGCCCATGATGGCGGTAAGCATGTTGTTGAAATCATGGGCGATGCCGCCTGCCAGCAAGCCCAGGGAATCGAGACGGGTTGATTTGATGATTTCTTCCTCTATCTTTTTTTCCTGGGTGATGTCCCGGAAAACAATAATGGTGCCGGTTGACGTTTGATCCTTGCGTAAAATGGGGGCCGCGCTGACCGTTACCAGCCACTGGCTGCCGGTTCTGGAGTGGAGGGTGGCCTGTCCTATCCGTTCATTCTCGCCACCCCCCGCGGCGATCTCTCGCCAGATGGCCGGCTGAGGTTTCTGTTCACTGCCGGCAAATAATTTGAAGACCTGGCCGGCCGGTTGACCAAAGGCCTCCTTGAGAGACCAGCCCGTGAGCTTTTCCGCCACCTGATTCATTAAGGTGATATGGCCTTCGGTGTCGGTCGCCACCACCCCTTCGGCAATACTTTTCAAGGTCAGCGCCAGCCGCTCTTTTTCTTCCGCCACCGCTTCCTTGGCCTGGACCAATTCGGTGATGTCCAGATAGAGGAGGACAACCCTGATGATGCTGCCGCGGCTATCCTTGACAGGGGAGGCGATGACGTTATAGTGGCGCTTGCTCCGGGGGCACTCTCTCGATATGGCGGCCTGGCCTGTTTCCAGCATGCTGTCAAAGACGCATTGCTTGCCCTGCTCCCCCAGGCAGATGATATCCCGGCAGGTTTGCCCCGTCAGTCTCATCTCCGGCCGGGCGAACATTTCCTCGAATTTGCGGTTATAGGACAGAATCTGTTTGTTACGGTCTAGCACGAGAATGCCGCCGCCCACCGCCTCGAAAATCGCCTGGTTCTCCTCCATGGCCAGTTCCAGTTTATCGTTGGTTTGCCGCAGATGATCAAGGATCTGGGTGAAGGATTCCGCTATGATGCCAATGGGGTCAAGAGTGATGAGGCTTGCATTGTCAAGCTCTTCCGGCCGCAGCGGGATGGTGCCGATGACCACGAGCAGCTGGTCGATTTTTTTGCGGAGGTAGCGGGTGGCGAGATGATGCTGGCTGCGCAGGGATCTGTTTTCATCAATGAGTTCCTTGAGGAAGACGGCCAGAGGGGCAAGCTCACCCAGGTCGGCGTTTATTGCCGGGAAAGGTGCATCCGGATTTTTTGCAGCCTGTTGGGCCAGGGTCAGAAATTCTTGTAATGTCATCATTTTTTATGAACTCGTAAAAAAAGTCGGAATTGGCAATGGCGTCATTTTTCATTTTCTTCGGGTAACAGACCGACACAAATTTCATAATAGCTTGCCATTTTTGTCACCCTGGTGGCATAGCCCATATTTTGGGCGGTGGTCGGGATGGTGGTTATGGCCTCACGATTGTCGGTTTTGATGCAGAGCCGGACCTTGCCTCCCAACAGGGGGGCTCTGTATTTGTTCATGGTATCCATGGCGACCAGAAGGCAAGCCGGGCAAACCTGGCCGCGCATGTCGATGTCAATCCTTTCCTGCTTCGTTTTCTCACTCATTGCTTAGACCTCAATGTCATAACCTGCAACCGGGAGAGAGATTTAATTTTTCTCCAAAATGAGGGGGCTGAATTTTTTTCGCGGTTTTTTTTGCGAAAATCATTCTGTCCCCGGCTTACTTAACCAGCCGGGCCGCTGCGCTGCCGTAGGATAACAAAGGTGATTATTTTACTGCCGGCCCAGCTGCCCGGAATCAGACCGAGAAGAAACAGCAGACTCTGGAGGGCAAGGATGGGCAGACCGCCCATGAGATGCCAGATATTGCAGGCCGGGGACATGCGCGATGCGAGGCCCAGGATGATGCCGCCGCAGCAGGCCATGACATATTGTCTGACCGGCGCCCGCGCATGCATGGTGAATTCCCGCAGCAGGATGGCCGAGATCATGCTGCCCAGAACAATACCGGCAATAACCGGGAACTGGATAGCCCAGATGGAGTCAAACCGCGGTCCCGGACCTCCCCGCAGCACCGCCCCGCTCGCGGGATGGACAATGTCCAGCGACATGATCTGATAAAAGGGGAGGCGGCTCACATGGCCGGGGGCGGCAAGATTTTCAAGCATGGCCGCCATCTTGGCGTAGGTGGTGGTAATGCCCAGGGGCATGCCGAGCAGCAGATAAGAGACAAGGGTTGCCAGGGCCAGGGTGCAGGCGGTTTTCCATGGCTGGAGATAGCCGCGCACCTGAGACGGTCTTTGCCAGAAATCCTTTTTGGCCCCTTTGCCGAAGAGCAGGGCGGCGGCAAGGACAATGGGCGCGACAAACAAACTCGGACTGAGATCGGCCAGCTGGGGTAATGTCAGGTAGTTCTGGGAAAATGTTGTTGCTTTCATAAAAGCAGACCAGCGGGGATGCATTTCCGCATAGAGACCGCTGCCCGCTATCAGCCCCAGAAAGGCCGCCAGGCTTATCGTGCTGCCCCCGCCCATTTTGTACAGGGTGCCGACCACGCAGCCGCCGGCCAGCACCATGCCGAGGCCGAAAAGAAAACCGCCGGCAAGGTTGGCCAGGGAAGGGAAACCGAGCAGGGGAAAAGGATAGAGAGGCAGAAGACCGGACAATCTGGCGATCTCGAAAATGGCCATGGTGATGACGATCTGGAGCAGAAGGGTTCGCAGCATGAAGGTGTTTTTAAACAGGAAGGCATCCCGGAACATACCGGCCATGCAGTAATCTGACCGGTGCATGACAAAACCCGCTGTCAGACCGAGGAGCAGCGAGCAGGTATGGATGAGAAACAATGATCCCGTAATCATAGGTGAGATGCGCGACTCCGAGCCGGAGATTTTTCAGTAACACCTTGTTGTATTCTTTCAGCTATTTACTAGGATTCATTGAGAAGATCAAACAATAAAACGATCCGCAACCCGATTTTACGCGCCGGACATTTTTTGGAAGCCCTCCCTCTGCTCCGGATTGTCGATGACGGCGACCATGCCGCCCTGGGTGAAACAGTAATCCACTTAACAATGGTCTGGGCGATTATGTCGGCCGACCATGCCGCCCCCGGCAATGATCACGTGCCGCGAAAGTCCTTCCTCGGGCAGGTTGGCGCTCTGCAGTGCTTCATGCCGGAAGAAACGTTTTTCAGCACTGAATGCCCGGTAAAATTGATGATCTCGTAAAAAGTCACCTCGAAGCTGCCAGATGGTTAAGTAAAAAGGAGTGGTGCTAAAGCAGATCGTCCTGCCGGTTCAGATAACCACGGCACTGGGGTGTCCCGCAACGGCAGGGGGTCAGGGGGGCGTCACCGCTAACCTGGTAGTCCAGCAGCAGCTCTTCGCCTGCTTCAATGGGGCGCAGACTGACAAGATGGATGCGGCCATGCCTTTTGCGGGCTATCAGGTTCGGCGCGCAACTGTGATTGATAAATTCCGCCCCGCTGCCGCCGATGGCCCCGTCTATGGCCACCCGTGGGCTGACCCAGAAGATGTAGATCCTGGGGCGCACGCCGCGCCGCCGTACTTCGTCAGGCTTGATGCGTTCCCCGGTGTATTCGATCACCCTTCTCCGGGCGGGAATCGGCTCCATGGCGAATATCCCCCAGCGATGGATGGGCGAGGGGTGGTATGCCAGCCGGAAGGAGCAGGCCGCTTCGGCAAGGCGAGGCACTACGTCAGGCCCTGCCGGCAATACCACATCGCGCACAAAGGGGGTAAGTTTCTCGCTCATGTCAGGGGCGCGGGTGGCTGGCCATGTCTGCCGCACGTATCATCAGATCTTGCCTCCGCCGGTCCAGCCGGGGGTTTTGCCGCCGCCCGGAGTCCATCCTTTGCCCGGGCCACTACTCTTGCCACCGGGACCGGAACCCCACATCTTGCCCCCGGCCGCATCCTTGCCGCCAGCGAGCTTGCCTCCCGCCATCTTGCCGCCGCCGAAGTCTTTCCCGGCGAATTTGCCGCCGTAACCCTTCTGCAGCGGGCTTTTGCCCCATTTCATCCCGGACGGGTTGAACGGTTCCTGGGGGTACGGATCGTACTTGTGCAGCTCCCGCAGGGTTTGCCCGTTAACGTCAACCCGGCTGTCGGCAAAGCCTAACCGCACCGCCTGGAATTGCCGGACCGCCTGCAGTGTTTTCGGGCCGGTGATGCCATCCACCGCCAGTTCTACCATTGGGCCGCCTTGATGCACAGGGACGCAATTGAGCAGGTATTGCACCACCATGACGTCCGTTGACTGGTTCTTGCCCCCGAGACCGACCGATCCGTTGATTGTCTTCGGCATAACTTCCCCTCCTGTAGATGGAATGTGCGCCGGCGGGTATTCCCGATGGCGTGTCATGCTTTAAAAATATACGAACTCGTACTCTAAAGTCGATCAAAATATGTGCATGGCTGGAAGCGGACAATGGGTGGACAGGGTTTATTGTCCACCAAGCCACCGTTCCCGCCTATTGCTTTCAGGCAGGGGGCACACGCGGTTGCCTGGTTTCAGGAGCCGGCCAGCGGCAGGGAGAAGCGGAACACCGTGCCGTCCCGGGTGGAGGAGGTGAAATCGACCTTGCCCTTCAGAAAATTTTCTCCGAACAGTTTCATGGAGAAGGCGCCGATGCCGCGGCCAGGCCCCTCCTTGGTGGTGAAATGGCGCTGGAAAATGCGCGGACGAATATCATCGGCAATGACCTGTTGGTTCCAGACGCAGAATGTTATGTTTTTTTCATCCTGATCCAGCCAGATTTTTACCTCTCCAGCCGGTTCCGTGGCCTCAAAGGCGTTGGTCACCATGTTGGTGAGCACCCGCAGCAGGAGGGAACAGTCGGTGACAATTGCCACCACGGGCAGGGTGGGCGGAAACAGAAACGACTTGCCGTGGGCCGCGGGATGTCCCGCGAAAAAATTGCGCAGTTCCCTCATAATTTCAATGACCGGTATTTTCTGCAGGGCGAGCTGGTAATTTTCTCCCTTGGTGCGGGAGAGAATGCGCTGGATGTCTATCTCTTTTTTAAGTCTCAGGACCAACTGCCCCAGCGTGGTAATGAGATCATGGTCCGAGGCGTCGATGGCCAGCAGCTCGGCCGCGCCATAGAGCCCTGTTATTATGTTGCTGATATCATGAAAGAATATCTTCTCAAGGGCCGCCCAGGCCTGCTGATTTGTGATGTCCTGCATGAAAAGAAGAAGAAAGCGGTGTTCCTCGAAGTTGATGGGGTAGGAGCGCACCTGGAAGCAGATCTCGATTTCCTTGCCGTCTTTTTTGACCGTGGCGGCACAGATCCGTTCCTGGGGTTTTTTCTCCTCAAAACAGGCGACAATGGCGATCGCCGCCCCGCAGCTCATGCAGTATTTGGTCGTGCCGCAGCCGGCCGGTTCCTCATGGGCGTGGACGCAGCGGATCATTTCGCCCGGACGCAGCCCCAGAACCTCGCCGGCATCGTTGTAACCCAGCATCTCCAGCATCGTTTCGTTGACGGCCAGCACCTGGCGATCTTCGTCCAGCACGGCGATGAGACCGGAAATGGATTTCATCAGCCCGTCAATAACCGGGTTCCGGCTGATGATGCTGATCTCCTGCTGTAATGTCTCTTTGTCGCACCGCTTGGCCGGGGCAAAATAGGTATCCATGTTAAGCAACTCCTTAACATTCATCATAGATTGGCCGGTTCATTTCCTGCAAGTCATTTTTTGGAAAGGCAGCGGGGCGGGGAGGGGAACATGCAACCGTGGTCATTCCGGGCAAGCACGGCGCGACTCGGAATGATCATGCGCTCTCAGGATCTCAGTGTCAACTTAGGGGCCGTTATAAAACAACCATTACAGATTTGATATCACCTATACGGCCCCTTATGCCGTTGCCACGCATGGTGTGTTACAGTAATTTATTGACAACGGCTTAAGTACATCAAGGCTCTTGTAAAATGAACTTGCGTGTCATTCCGAACGTAGTGAGGAATCTTTAATTGCCTTGATTTTATTAGATTTTTCCCTTCGGTCGAAATGACAGGAGTCACTCTTTTGCTTATTTTGCAAGAGCCTCCATCGTTTGGCTTATTTTTTCTCGATCTTGATTTGTGTTATGGCATCATCCAGGGATATATGACCAAGCCACTTCTCCCGTTCTTTTGTATAATCACCTTGGCCAATCGAAAATTGATTCAGGAATCGAATTGTGTCAACAGCGCCCATCTTCTCAAACAGAATGTGAGTGGCTCGACGGTTAATTTCAGATATTGGTTTTGTTTCAATATTCATATGTCTACCTCCATCACAAGCTCGGCAGGCGATACTACCTTGCTGTATAATCCTTTGAAATTTATAGATTTTTTGTAAAATTTGTCGTCACATGTGCAAAAGTAATCAACCTTTGCAATGGATGCGGATGCCAAATGCAAAGCGTCCAACGGTTTAATCCCTGATGCCTCCAGCCTTCTTGCCAGTGCTTCAATTTCTGGTGACAGCTCAACAGTTTCCTTTACTATTTTTAGAATTGCCAGAGCTTCCTCTTTACGGCCCTGATCCGGAATTCGACCAATTTCGAAATATAGGGCATCAGAAGCAACAAGCGTTAATTCTTCTGACTCGCACAATGAGAGAACAACGAGTACAGCTTCAGCTTCCACCGCTATCCTCGGTTTTGATTTGTCATCAAAGGGCCGCTGGAGACTGCAACAATCAAGATAAATCCTCATTAGATGACTTTCCTATTGAGGCTCTTGCAAAATGAACTTGTGTGTCATTCCGAACGCAGTGAGGAATCTTTAATTGCTAGATTTTATTAGATTTCTCCCTTTGGTCGAAATGACAGGAACCACTCTTTTGCTTATTTTGCAAGAGCCTCTATTACGTTCATATTAATACTTCACATAACCAAATTAACTAAATCGAGCATCATCTTTCGGCGCGTTGTTGTTTGGATGATGGGTTTATGTCAAACATATCCATGATCCTGCTGTAATGTCTCTTTGTCGCACCGCTTGGCCGGGGCAAAATAGGTATCCATGTTAAGCAACTCCTTAGCATTCATCATAGATTGGCCGGTTCATTTCCCGCAAGTCATTTTTTAGGAACGTATCAGGGCGGGCAGTGAACATGCAACCAAGACGTTCATGCCGGGCAAGTAAAGCGCGAACCGGAATCCATTGCACCGCAAGGGTGGGCATGGCTTCATCATGCCCACGGGTTTGCTCACCTGCCGGCCCCACCGTCATTCCGGCATGCCTTCAGCCGGAATCCACTGCACAGGCCGCAAACATATTTTTTTTGCTTCCTGACAAATTTTGTTTTGCATTCGGCGTATCAGTTTGTTAGTTTAGGGTTCATAGTAGTTAGTATGACAAACGGCTGACAAAAGAGGCAATCTGCTGAAACGCCTGGCATCGGACCGGGCATACGGGGGTGTTCATGCTGGTTGGCAAATATTTTTTTCATTGTCGCTTCACCTCACCGGCCTCATTGCCGGCCTTTAAAGGCTCCATGCTGCGGGGCGCGTTCGGCCATGCCCTCAAAAAAGTGGTCTGCGCCCTGCGCCGCAAGACCTGCGCCGATTGCCTCCTTTCCGCAACCTGCGTCTATTCCCTTATCTTTGAACCCCACGCCATCCGGCCGGACAAAGACTCTGATAACCCGAAAACCACCTTTCCGCCGCACCCCTATGTGCTGCAGCCGCCCGCTGACAACGGCCGGGCATACGCCATGGACGACGCCTTCAGCTTCGGCCTCACCCTCTTCGGCAAGAATAATGATTTCCTGCCCCATATCGTCTACGCGGTGGAGCAGATGGGCGAAGCCGGCCTGGGGAGGCAAGCGGGAAACGGCTGCGGCCGCTTCGCCATGGCTGCGGTCGAAAACCAGGACGCCACCCTCTACGATGGCGACCAGAAGATTCTCCACCAGACCCTTCCCCTGCAAAACCTGGCGCTGCAACCGCCACCCGCCGATCCCGTCAACTCCCTCACCATCCGGCTCCTCACCCCGCGCCGCCTGAAACACGACAACCGCTTCTAGCAAACCCTGCCCTTTCACCTGCTCATCCGCGCCGCCCTGCGCCGCGTCTCAAGCCTAGAAGAAACATTTGGCCAGGGAGAACCGCCGCTTGACTACCGGGGACTGGTCCGGCGAGCGGAGCAAATTACCGCCAGGGAAAGCGACTGCCGCTGGGTGGATATCGAACGCTACAGCAACCGCCAGAAAACCAACATGCTGATCGGCGGCTTGCAGGGGAAGCTGGTTTATGAAGGGGAATTGGCGGAATTTCTGCCGCTGCTTCGGTATTGCGAGGTGACGCATCTGGGGAAACAGACGGCGTTTGGGTTGGGGAGGGGGTGGGGGTTGGACAAACAGTAGTGATATTAACATCACTTATTCTCAAGTATGCAAGTTAATTCCAAATCCAGTTCTTTAGCTTTTCGATATTTCTCAATGGCCTCCTCGTTGCGCCCGAGATTTTGTAAGGCAATGCCCCAATTGTAGAAGGCAAGAGCGAGTTTTGGATCGAGTTCCGTGGCATGGTGGTATTTTTCAATTGCCTCCTCGTTTCTTCCTAATTTTCCCAACGCCGCACCCCAATTGAGGAAGGCATCAGGGTCTTTTGGATCGAGTTCCGTGGCATGGCGGAATTTTTCAATGGCCTCCTCGTTTCTCCCTAATTTCCCCAATACTACACCCCAATTGAAGAAGGCGTCAGGGGCATCAGGGCCAATTTCTATGGCGTGGCGAATTTTTTCACTGGCTTCCTCGTTTCTTTCTAATTTTCCCAACGCCGCACCCCAATTGAGGAAGACAGCAGCGTTTTTCGGATCGAGTTCCGTTGCGCTACGATATTTCTCAATGGCCTCCTCAAAGCACCCGAGATTATGTAGTGCATTGCCCCAGTTGTAGAAGGCATCAGCTAATTTCGGATCGAGTTCTGTTGCGCTACGATATTTCTCAGAGGCTTCCTCAAAGCGTCCGAGATCTTGTAGTGCAACACCCCAGTTGTAGAAGGCAGCAGCTAATTTCGGATCGAGTTCTGTTGCGCGGCTGTATTTCTCAATTGCCTCCTCGGTGCGCCCGAGACTTCCTAGCGTAACGCCCCAGTTGTAGAATGCAACAGCGTTTTTCGGGTCGAGTGACGTGGTGCTACGGTATTTCACAATGGCCTCTTCAAAGCGCCCGAGATTATGTAGTGTCTTGCCCCAATTGTAGAAGGCAAAAGCAAATTTCGGATCGAGTTCCGTTGCGCTACGGAATTTTTCAATGGCCTCTTCATTTCTCCCTAATTTATCCAGCGCATTGCCCCAATTATTGAAGGCAGCGGTGAATTTCGGATCAAGTTCCGTGGTGCGGCTGTATTTCTCAATTGCCTCCTCGGTGCGCCCGAGACTTCCTAGTGCAACGCCCCAATTGTAAAAGGCAACAGCGTTTTTCGGGTCGAGTTCCATTGCGCTACGGTATTTCACAATGGCCTCCTCAAAGCGCCCGAGATCTTGTAGTGCAACACCCAAACAGATGTAAGCATCAAAAGATTTGGGCGCAATATTTACGGCCTGAATAGCTTTTTCCAGCTGGCGGTCAAATTGTTTCAGTTTCCCTAAAACCCTCGACCAGCCAATGAAAGCCCACGGGTGAACATCAACCCGGTCACTGGCAAGAATTTGTTCGTATAACTGTATGGACGGAGAAAAATCGCAGGAATCAGTACCCTTGCATTGCTTCTCCTCAATTGACACGAAGTAGCTTGCCAGCAATATCGGGTAAATCTCTCTTTGGATTTCTACGGCTGATGTTCGTAGCAACGTCTCGATATTGTCAACCTTGTCCTTAATAAAAAATGTCCTATCGGCACTATTGATCCGGTTAACGAGCACCCGCATTTCCAACATATCATCATTCTCGACCACGTCACATGTTACAGTAGTGTCTTTAAGTCGGAAAAATTCCTTCACCAAACGGACCATAGTACTATAGCTAAGCCCGGTACCAGGAATTTGAATATCGGTATCGAACGGACGACCTTTCGGCATAAGTAATTCACGGTCTGTCGAACTTTTTGCATTTGTGTCTATTTCTTGCAAATGGGCGACAATCCGGTTCTGTATAACCTTAGATGAGTACCCGTGTTTAGCGAGAACCTCGGGGACTTGAAAAGAATTGATTGAAACAATATGAATTTGGGTTTCACGCCAGATCAGCAAACCGATCGTTATTACCAATGCCAGAAACAGCAGATTTAGCATGATGGATCTGATAAGAGAGAAAGCCTCGGCTGTAGCGCAGAGAACACTGATAAGTCTGGGCTTTGGTTGCTGGCCTGACGGGCTGGGTGCGTTGCGTCTGGCCCGCCCGCGCGGGAGATATTTTGGAGTGCGCATTGGCTCTATGTTACTGATTTTTCTTTTTCAATTTTTGAAGCATAATATCACGTTAAGATTTTCTGCGAAGCCAGTGTTTTTGCCGGTTTCATATAGCTGATCAATTTTTTGACTTATTTTGCACAATTCTTCGATGGTTTTCATTCCAAATTCTCTGCCTTGTATGTTTCGTTGATTTTTTAGAAACAAATAACATTTGTAATATATTGAACCCTAACAAAAAAAGCAAAGAAAATGTCTCCAATTTGGAGAGATCCTCCCTCAGCACCACCACAGACACGCAACCCCACTACAGAAGCCATTCGTCTTTTCTGCTCCCAAAAATCCCGTGTTATCTTCTTAACTTCTTTATCACATAGACGGCGGACGGTGCGGGTTTATCCAAGCTCTGCCTGCAGCACTTGAACCTCAATGTGACAACCCCAAATGGGGACAGTTCCCATTGCTGGTCCTACTGTCGAGCAAAGGACCGAGCACATCCCCTCGACAGCATTGATCTGATTACGAAGGGGTGGGGTAGTTTGTTTAGCTGGTGGTTCATAGCTGATGGGCAACTGCCGATTGAAGTCCATATGTTTGAATCTTTGGCCGGAAGGGATGTTGGGAAAAAATGTTCAAGCCCGCTAATGATGAAGCGTGTAAACGTCCAAGCCCTGAAGCGTTTGAGCGTTACGCTGTCGGACGTGGCCGGGTTATGAAGGGATTATTGCGGATGCTCTCGAAATAGCGGCAATTTTCAGATCGGCAAGGGCAAGCGGAGTTCCTTCGCGGTCCCGGCCAGCCGCTCCAGCAGCAATGGCGAAGGGGTCTTTTTGAAGATGTTGGTGAAGATGTCGGTATCAAAGAGATACATCGCGATCAGCCCCTCCCTGACGTCGAAGTTCGGCGATATCGCCCATGGCTTCGGCAATCTCGGTGAAATCAGGCCAGCTGCCGGCCACTGCGGCCAGCCACTGCCGCTCCTGGTGCTGTTCAATGATCTTCAGGTCCTTGATGCTGACCAGAGCCGCCACCGGACGGTTGCGCCGGGTGATGATAAACCGTTCATGACCATGGGCGCTCCGGGCTATGAATTCGGAAAGATGACTTTTGGCCTCGGCAACGGAGATTTTGGGCATTGGCATGCTCCTTTGATGAAATGGCTATAAAGGTCGAGGCTCTTGCAAAATGAACTTGTGTGTCATTTCGAACGTAGTGAGGAATCTTTAATTGCCTTGATTTTATTAGATTTCTCCCTTCGGTCGAAATGACAGGAACCACTCCTTTGCTTATTTTGCAAGAGCCTCAGGTCATATTGACTCTTTCATGGTATCCCCTGGCGGACCCAGGGGCAAGATTTTCCTGATGTGTTTCCCCTGAGGAGAGGTTTATGAGGCAAGGCCTGAAGTTGCTCTACAGTTCGCCGGTGACCGGCGATGTGGTTATTTTTGATCATGACCCGTTCTGCCGCCATGAACGTTGTCAAGGGGATTCTTGCCGCTAAGGGGGGCGATATGGAAATTCACATTCTGTCTGGTCTGCCACAGATCATAGGCGGCCTGATGCCGAAGCCACGATTCCGCGCTGGGTTTAAAGGCCATTTCCAGCCGGATTGCCATCTCGGGAGTGATGCCTCCCTGGCAGTTGACAATCTTGGAAAGGGATTTGCGGCTGACGCCGAGCAGCCTGGCCGACATGGTCACGGTTAGCCCCATTGGTTTCAGGATCTCTTCCCTGAGCACTTCGCCGGGGTGCGGCGGGTTATTCATTGTGTTCATTATATTGACCTCTTCATGATGTTTTTTTATGCCGCCCTCAATTATATCATGTTCGAGGAATGCGAGAAAGAGGCGTCCAGGGGCAGGGCGGCAGCGGCAAGGGTGGCTGCCTGGGTGTTTTGATCCTGCCAACCTGTATCCTGCCTTACGTATTGCCAAACATTTTGGTATGATATATTGTAATACCAGGAGGTGAGATCATGGCAACCGCAAAAATCGCTATCTCAATTGAAGAAGATATTTTGCACCGTCTTGATATTCTGGTCAAATCCCGCGTTTTCCCAAATCGGAGCAAGGCCATTCAGGAAGCGATCCGCGAAAAGCTGAACAAGGTCGAACAAAACCGTTTAGCGGTTGAATGCGCGAAATTGAATCCGGAATTTGAACAGGCTCTTGCTGATGAAGGAATTTCCGCGGAGAGAGAAGAATGGCCGGAATATTAAGGGGCGACATTTATTGGGCAAATTTAAATCCAACTATCGGCCATGAACAGGCAGGTCTCAGGCCTGTGCTTATCCTGAGTCAGGATGTTTTCAATAAACACTCAGGAACAGTGATCGCTGTTGCAATAACAAGCCAGCCGCAAAAAGCTGCTTTCCCGTTAACCATGGAGCTTGACGGCGTAAAATTTCCTAAAAAATCCTGGGTGAAAATCAGCCAGATCAGAACGCTGTCAATCAATCGCCTTGGGAAAAAAATCGGTAAAGCCACCGCCAGGGAATTAGATCTCGTGGTTGAAGGTCTCAATGAAATAATCGCAGGTTAAACCTGTCGATCCGCCGCCTGTTTTTATCTGGCTGGCCGCAGAGGCCCGGCCTGACCTGATTTACGAAAGGATGAGATAGTTTTTTGGCTGATGGCTGATGGCTGATGGGCTCATGGACAACTGCCGGTTGAAGTCCGTATGATTGAATCTTAGGCAGGGATGTATGGCTTGAAAACGTTCCGGCGTTCCAGCGTAATAGGCAATATACAATTGCTATGCTCTGTCATTTTGAATTACTATGAAATACCGCATGCAATAAGCCTTTGTTTTGAAAATGGTGGAACGAATGATCGATATTGATAAACAGATTGCGCACTGGCGTAAAGCAAGGGGTATCTCGATGCAATTGAGGAGGTGCTGCAATGGCTGACAGCGCAATTTACCGCTTAGCACAAAACTACCTGAAGAGGCTTATTGCCATCGGCATCCCCGTGGAATACGGTATCATTTATGGTTCGCATGCCAGAGGGCAAGCGACAAAGTGGAGTGATATCGATCTGCTGGTGGTTTCGCCCCGGTTCTACGGGCCGCGCACCAGGGAAGACCTGAATTTGCTCTGGCGGGTGGCGGCCCGCGAGGATTCCAGGATCGAACCCATTCCCTGCGGCAGTATCGAATGGGAGCGAAGCAGGGAAAGCGCCCTTATCGAGGCTGGCCGCCGTGAGGGAATCAAGGTGGCGGCTAAATAATCAATCATGGCCAACCTCTATCTGACCGAGCAGAATTCCATCCTCCGCAAGACAGGGGACCGGCTCATCGTCCAGAAAAACGACGAGACCCTGCTTGACGTGCAATGCCACAAGATCGAGGCGGTCCTCATCTTCGGCAATGTGCAGTTCACCACCCAGGTCGTGCACGAGCTGTTTGAGCACGGTATCGAGATGGCCATTCTGACCCGGTCCGGCAGGCTCGTCGGCCAGATCACCTCGCCCGCCACCAAGAATATCGCTGGGAAAAACGTTCCAGCGTGGAAGCGTTTAAACGAGAAAGCGTTTCAAGGCTGAAGTTTTTGGGCGTTGTGGGATGTCGGCCTGATTGCGAAGGAATGAAGACTGCTGGATTCCGGCTTAAAGCATGCCGGAATGACGGCCGGCGGACCTGACTGCGTGGGGATTGAAGGTGAAAAATGGAGGCCTTGAAATACCGCCTGCATCGGAGCAGGCGCGGCAATCTCCATTTTTACCGGGACAGCAACGGCAATGAGGTCGACCTGCTGCTCTCTCACGGGCCGGATCTCTATCCGGTTGAGATTAAAGCCGGCATGACGATCAACAGGGATTATTTCAGGGGGCTTGATTATTTTTCCGGGATTTTTCCGACACTGCTGGGGCGCGGCCTGGTTTACGGGGGCGATGAGGCGCAGCAGCGCACCGCTACCGCTGTCTGCCCGGCGACCATGTTCCATGCCCTGCTTGCCGGCCTGGAGAAGGAATAACGCAAGAGGAGCGGTGAGCCGCCGCCCATTCCGGCGCCGGGGGTCCGCGGCCATTCCCTGGTTAGCCCTTTATCCTGCCCGGCCGCGACCCGCGGCAGCCGGGGGAAAACCTTCCATGATCGCCTTTAGTTCTTGCCGTAACGGCTCATCACGTTATTGATGCTGTCCCGCAACTTCTCCGGCTTGATCGGCTTGAGCACATAGCCCTTGGCCCCGGCCCCGATGGCTTCGATCACCATCTGCTCCTGGCCGTGGGA
>JACRCD010000069.1 GCA_016219175.1 Deltaproteobacteria bacterium
AAGTACTTAAAGTGAAAGGTTTTATCTGATCAGAAAGTACCACAACTTTAGGCACTTGAAGTATTTTAAGTACTTTAGGCACTTTTTTTGATCTTGTATTTTGGTACCAGCGTTTAATCTGCCGAGATCAGGTTGTCTGAAATTAGGCTATGGGCAATGAGGCTGGGGGCTGTCGGAGGAAAGCTCAATTTCCCGCAGCCTGCGGCCAAACGGATAGGTTATCGGCAGAAACGGCGGTTTTCCCCGGCTATCTTTCTTGCCGGCAATGACGTTTGGTAAAAATAGCTTTGAGGTGTGGACGGAAAATTATAGTATGAATCAGGGCGAGAAGGGCTTAACCCCCTGCGTCGCGTCCTCACATTTTTTTTCCGGAGACCATGCCTTGCACCTGAACCACCGAATTCAAGACCTGATCGACATCCCCAAGCTCCAGAGCCTGCTGGACAGTCTTCATGCCGCGGCCGGCATCCCTTCAGCCATCATCGATCTTGAGGGTAATATCCTTACTGGCTCGGGCTGGCTGGATATCTGCACCAAGTTTCACCGGGTCAATGCCCGGACCAAACGGGATTGCATTGACAGTGACAAGACCATCAACAAGGGGTTGTCACCCTCGGGCGGTCACTCCCAGATCACCTGCCCCCGCGGCCTGACCGACATCGCCGCCCCCCTCATCATTGAAGGCATTCATCTCGCTAATATTTTCACCGGCCAGTTTTTTATCATTCCGCCGGACCGCGAACAGTTTCGCCGCCAGGCCGCGGAATTCGGATTCGACGAAGAGGACTACCTCGCCGCCTTCGACAAGGTGCCGGTCATCAGCCAGACAAAGCTTGATCAATATCTCTCCCTCATTACCAATCTTGCCGAGTCCCTGGCTGGTCAGGGTTTGCGGGAGCTGCGAAGTCTCAAAGCGCAAGAGGCGCTACGTGAACGGGAAACCCAGTACCGCAATCTGGCCAACTCGGGCCTGGCCTTAATCTGGACATCAGGCCCCGATAAATTATACAATTATTTTAATAAGCCCTGGTTGAATTTCACCGGCAGAACGCTGGATCAGGAGCTCGGCAATGGCTGGACGGCAGGGGTGCATCCCGAGGATTTCGACCGATGCGTCAAAACCTATGCCGCAGCCTTTGACAGGAGGAATTCCTTTGATATGGAATACAGACTCCGTCACCATGGCGGTGAGTATCGCTGGCTTCAGGATGTCGGTACGCCCAATTACAACAGCAGCGGGGAGTTCATGGGCTATATCGGCTATTGCTTCGATATCACGGAACGCAAGCGGGCGACTCAGTTACTGACAGAGAGCGAAACTCGTCTGCAGACTTTGGTGCAAACCATACCGGACCTGATCTGGCTTAAAGACCGGGACGGCACCTATCTGGACTGCAATCCGATGTTCGAACGGTTCTTCGGCGCCGCGAAAAAGGATATTATAGGTAAGACCGATTACGACTTTGTCGACAGGGAGCTTGCCGATTTTTTCCGGGAGCACGACCGCAAGGCCATGGCAGCTGGCAGGCCCAACAGCAACGAGGAATGGATCATCTTTGCCGATGATGGCCATCGAGCCTTGCTTGACACCATTAAAACGCCAATGTTTGATGCCCAGGGCAAGCTTGTAGGTGTGCTTGGCATTGCCCGCGACATCACCGAGCGCAGGCGGTCCGAGGAGGAAAAAGAGAAGCTTCAGGAGCAGTTGAACCAGGCCCAGAAGATGGAGGCCATCGGCATCCTGGCCGGCGGCATTGCCCACGACTTCAACAATATCCTGGGACCCATAATCGGCTTTGCCGATATCGCCAGGGAGGATGCACCTCCTGGTTCACAATTGGCTCAAGATCTCGAGCAAATATTGACCGCGGCTCACCGCGCCAAGGATCTGGTCAGGCAGATTCTGGCCTTCAGCCGGCATTCCGCCGTTGAGCGGATGGCGATCAATATTCAGCCGCTGGTCAAAGAATCGTTGAAGATGCTGCGGGCCTCGCTCCCCACCACCATCACCATCAAGGAGAATATCCATCCCCAATGCGGGGCTGTCCTGGCCAGCGCGACCCAGGTTTATCAGATCATCATGAATCTGTGCACGAATGCCTTCCATGCCATGGAAAAGACGGGCGGCGTGCTTCTGGTGGGGGTGAATGCGGTCCGCTTAGACTCGCCCTTGCTGCTGGAGGCCAAGCAGATAAAGCCGGGCGAGTATGTCGAGCTTGCGATAAGCGACACCGGCATCGGCATAGGTCCCGATATTATTGATAAAATATTTGATCCGTACTTTACGACCAAGGAGATCGGCAAGGGGACGGGATTAGGCTTGTCCGTCACCCATGGGATCATCAAGAGCTATGGCGGGGCCATCACTGTCGAGAGTATCCTGGGTCAGGGGGCGACATTCCGTGTTTATATCCCGGTGGTGACTGAGGAGGAGGCAAGAAAAGCCGAAGAGCCGGGAGAGACGCCGAGAGGCAAGGAGCGGATCCTGTTTGTCGATGACGAGGAGCTGCTCGCCGAATTGAGCAAAAAGATGCTGGAACGGCTGGGGTACTCCGTGATATCTCAATGCAGCAGTACCGAAGCCCTGGCAGTCTTCATGGCTGATCCTGACCAGTTCGATCTGGTGATCACCGATCAGACCATGCCTGGCCTGACAGGAACCGATCTTGCCCGCCGGATGCTCATGATCAGACCTGATCTGCCGATTATCCTCTGCACCGGGTTCAGTTCCGTTGTCAGCGAGGAGTCGGCCAAGGCTATCGGCATAAGGGAGTTCGCCTTGAAGCCGTTCAGCAAGTCATCGATTGGTCAACTGGTCAGGAAGCTCCTCGATGGAGGGGCCGCGAACTAAGCGGCAGAGCGCCTGTTGGCCGGACCCGCAAGAAAGCCCTTTGCTCAATATGAGTGAGGGGCTTTTTTCTTTGCTTCAGCCTCTTTCTGTTCTTGAAAAAAAATGGTAAAGTTGCTGATAATTCGGTGCGGAAATGGACTGAGATTCCTCTCCATCCGCGTGAAACCACATCATAATAAGGTTAGATTAAAGATGAACGAAATACAACTATCACTTCACCGGGCATTGGTGCTTGCCGCCGTCATTTTCTTTTCCGCCGTCATCCGGGCGGGAGCTGTAACAATTGACGAATTGAAACCCAAAGCCATGGACGGCAATCCCGAGGCGCAACTCTATCTGGGCATCATGTATGACAACGGCCAGGGTGTGCCCGAGGACAATAAGGAAGCGGTAAAGTGGTACAGGCTGTCGGCCAATCAGGGCAATGCGTTTGCCCGGTATAATCTGGGGTTGATGTATGAGAGCGGCGAAGGGGTTGCCAAGGACGATAAGGAAGCGGTGAAATGGTACACATTGTCGGCGGATCAGGGTAATGCGGACGCGCAGTATAATCTGGGGCTCAAATATGACAACGGCGAAGGGGTTGCCAAGGACGATAAGGAAGCGGTAAAATGGTACACGTTATCGGCGGATCAAGGCAACGCCAAGGCACAGAATAATCTGGGCCAGAAATATGAGAGCGGCCAGGGGGTGACCCAGGATTATAAAGCGGCCCTTAAGGTGTATAAATTAGCTGCCGACCAGGGCAATGCCAAGGCGCGGAATAATCTGGGAGTTATGTATGCCCAAGGCAATGGCGTTCGCCAGGACCACAAAGAGGCGGTCAAATGGTACAGATTAGCCGCGGACCAGGGCAATGCCAATGCCCAGAACAATCTGGGGTCCATGTATGCGCAGGGGAATGGGGTCGAAAAAAACGATAAAGAGGCGGTCAAATGGTATAAATTAGCCGCCGACCAGGGCGATGTGAACGGCTTGAATAGTCTTGGCGCCATGTACGCCAAGGGTCAGGGCATCGAGAAGGATTTTATCATGGCTTATGCCCTGTGGGATATTGCCGCGGCCAAGGGAAATAAAATTGCCGAGGAGAACAGGACGGCCCTGATCAAGCAGCTTAGCCAGGAGCAAATCGCCAAGGGGCAGGAATTAGCCAAGAAGCTTTCTCAAGAGAAGAAGTAGGAAGATGGCGCGGGAGGAACTTTCATGAAGGCTGTTTTGCACCATTTCGAGCAGATAAGCCGGATACCCAGGTGTTCCGGGCAGGAAGAAAAGGTGCGGGATTTTCTCCGGCAATGGGCGGGAAACCTGGGCTTTGCAGCCAAGTGCGATGGCGCGGGCAATCTGCTGGTCACTGTTCCCGCCAGCCCGGGACAGGAGGCGGCTCCGGTAATTGTCCTGCAGTGTCACATGGATATGGTCTGCGAAAAAGATCAGGACAGCAGTCATGATTTTGCCCATGATCCACTCAGGCTTTGCTATGACGGGGAGTGGCTGCGGGCCGCGGGTACGACACTCGGGGCCGATAACGGCGCGGGACTTGCCATTGCCATGGCAATGGCGGAAGACACCAAGCTTGTCCATCCGCCCCTTGAGCTGTTATTTACCGTGGATGAAGAGACGGGCTTAAACGGCGCGGCCTCACTGCAGCCCGGTTTTTTTTCCGGCAGGGCGTTGATCAATCTCGATTCCGAGGATGAGGGCATATTCACCATCGGGTGCGCCGGCGGCAGGGACAGTTGCCTCTTTCTGCCGGTGCGGTATGAAAAATTTCCCAGCTCCGCCATTCCCTATGAGGTGCGGGTGCATGGTCTGCAAGGCGGGCATTCCGGCATCAACATCGGCGAGCAGCGGGGCAATGCCAACGTGCTTCTTGCCCGTCTGCTCAGCGGTTTGCGGCAGCGTACGGATCTGTGTCTTGCCTCCCTTGCCGGAGGCAGCGCTCATAACGCCATTCCGCGGGAGGCGGTCGCCTGCTTTACCGCCCCTGCCGCCGCCGGAACCTTGCTTGAGGAATTTGTCCGGCAATGGCGGCTCACTCTGCGTCAGGAGTATGTGAACGAACCGGGGCTTGCCGTTGCCCTTGTCCGCGGGGTCAAGGCGCCGGATCATGTATACAGCGCCGCCGCGACGGATAAGCTCCTTGATCTTCTCGCCGCGGCCCCGGACGGGGTAATGGCCATGTCCAGGGAGGTGAAGGGGCTGGTCGAAACGTCAGTGAATTTTGCCACCATCGGTGAGAAGGATGGAGAGATTTGTCTTCTCTTCAGCCAACGGAGCAGCAAAGAGGAAAGCCTGCGCTGGCTGACCCGCGGGATCGAGTCCCTGGCTCGCCTGGCAGGGTGCAGGATCATGACCAGCCAAGGATATCCCGGCTGGCAGCCGGACATGCAGTCGGATCTTCTGGCCAGGGCCCGCAAGGTCTTTCAGGAGCATTTCGGCAAAGAGGCTGGTATTGAAATCATCCATGCCGGTCTTGAATGCGGGATAATCGGGGCAAAATACCAGGGCATGGATATGATCTCCATCGGTCCCACCATTAGAAACCCTCACTCTCCGGACGAAAGACTACATATCCCTTCACTTGCCAAAATTGCTGAATTCACCGGGGCTCTTCTTGCTTCCTATTGTGCTGTCTAACTGATCAAGGTCCATTTTTTATGGCTGCGGAGATTTTTAAAAAATGTACTGCCTGCAGCGCCATCTGGCCCCTTCAGGCCGATTTTCTGGCCGATCCTTCTCTTTCGCTCCTAGGGTACCAGGTATCGTTTAAGGAGCTGGAGACGGGTTTTTTTCTTTTTAGTCATGCCTGCCGGAATACCATCGGCCTGCGGGTCAAACAGTTTCAAAATCTCTATGACGGGGTTATTTTTACCGAAAAACTCACAGGGAGCAGGGAATGCCCTGGCTATTGCTTGAATATGAAGGAGCTGAAGCGCTGTCCTTCTCACTGCGAATGCGCCTATGTGCGTGAAATCATGCAGATTATAATGTCATGGCCTAAGGACGGCGATTCTCCCGTGATCTAGGGTCGTGTCGTTTCCTGGCGACGCTTTGCGAGCCGGCAGCGCCGCCTGAAGGCGGCAGGTTCCGGAAAAAACAATGTGGATGGCTTCTATTGGCTCATGCTGGCCAGATAAGATTGCAGCGTTGCCCGTGTCGCTTTCGTGCGACACGGGCAACGCTGCAATCATGGAACAGCTCAGGGCTGAAATGTGTAAGGGTGAGAGTGAGTCTTGCGCTGGACGGTAAGGTCTATTTTTTTGATTTGCCGTTGCCGTTGCCGTTGCTGGTTGCCTTGCCATTGCCATTGGTCTGGCCATTGCCCTGGGTCTTTTGCTCATTTCGTACGGTGTTCTGATTCCCTTTCGCGGGCGGATTGATCAGGGTGATGCTGTCCGTGGCCGTAAAGGTTATACCGTCGCTTAAGGCTCCGCTTACCGTCACTTCTTTTTCCATGGGAAATTCAATGGTGTCATCGTCCTTAATGAGGGCAACCAGCTCTGCCCTGCTGAATTTCAATTTTAGGAGGCCATCTTCGACAACAGCCTTGTCCGCCGGGATGACGCCGTCCAGATAAATGGAAGTGACATCGATATCTTCCAAGGCATAGTCCGCGGGCACCGCCAGGGCGCAGGTGATCCAGTTGCCGTTGGCGTTGATATTTAAGGTTTCCGGAGTGCAGTTTGCCGTGGCGCTAAGAGTGCAGGAGGACAGACAATTGGTCTGGGCCGTATCGCACTCGGACTGGCAGAGGGTCTGCACGCTGTTACACGCATCGAGGCAGACGATATCCCCTGCCGGGCAGAGGCTTATGCAGGCGGTTACTGCCGTGTTGCAGTCCGCCAGGCAGAGTCCGAAGCCGGTGGTGCAATCGTCCTGGCATGTCGCCTCGCTGTTTGGCGCGTCAAGAGTCAGGGTGACATAATCCTGCAGCATGGTCGCTTCAGCTGCCGGACTTCCGCTGTAGAGCAGGGCGATGATTTTTGCATATTCACTTGCCGCGGAGAGGGTGAAGGTCCGGGTAAACGGTATTCCATCCATGAGGCACGGTTCGACTGGTTCAACCAGGGGGTCGGCAAAGAGCTGGATGATGAGCATGTCATCAACAGAGGTGGTGAGAGATGTCATGTTCCGTTCGCCGCAGCCCGACAATGTTCCGGAAATCTCCACCGCCCGCGGCTCTCCCGGCGGCAGGATGATCTGATCAATAGTGTCGGCCAAGGCGAAAGGGGACCAGAGCCCGGAAATAATACCTGTTAATCCGATGATTTTTAAACCGCGCATTTTTTTCTCCTTTTTAAGTTAGATAACAATTTGTTCTGATACATAGCTGCAAAATAACTATGCCGGATGATATAGCAATGATTGTGCCATAGTGGTGGCATTCCGTCCGGATATGGCAGAGCGGCGGCGGGAAATGCGCTCGCCGAGGTTTCGTTTAAGGGTGCCTTGAAAATTTGCAGGACCCTGCCCACAATACGGCGCGCGAATTCGACGTCCGGCGCCGCGGTTTTTGGCGAAAAAATTTCATGGTTTCTGTTGTTTCGGTTATAATTTCTTTCATTTGCCAATAACCATTTCCCCAGTCCCTGAAAAAGGAGTTTGCCATGTTTGATTTTGTCTTTCATAATCCGACGAAAATCGTCTTCGGCCGTGGGCAGGAACAATCAATCGGCCTTGAACTGAAACAGGCGGGCGTCAAAAAAGTCCTGTTTGTCCATGGGCGGAACTCGATAAAACGCTCAGGCCTTTTTGACCGGGTGGCGGCGAGTCTGAAAGAAAGCGGGGTCCGTTATGTGGAGTTTGGCGGAGTGGATTCCAATCCTGTGCTCTCCCATACCCGGCAAGGGGTGAAGCGGGCAAAACAGGAAGGTGTGGACGGTGTTCTGGCGGTAGGCGGCGGGTCGGTGCTGGATGAGGGCAAGGCCATTGCCGTGGGCGCCAAGGCTGCCGATGATGTCTGGCACTATTTTACCGGCAGGAAGGTGACGGAGGCCCTGCCGGTCTTTACCGTTCTTACCCTGGCGGCCACGGGTAGCGAAATGAACGGCAATGCGGTGGTGACAAACGAGGAAACGAAACAGAAATATAATATCTCCTCGCCCCTGGTCTATCCCAGGGTGTCCATTCTCAATCCTGAGTTGACCTGCTCAGTGCCGCCCGCTTATTCGGCCTATGGGGCGGTGGATGCCATTGCCCACGTGATCGAAGGCTATTTTACCCGCAAAGCCGGGACGCACCTGCAGGACAGGCTGGTGGAGAGCATTATCAAGACCGTCATGGAGACAACCGAGGTGATCATGAGGGAGCCGGGAAATTACGAGGCCCGGGCGGAATTCATGTGGGGGGCGACCTTGGCCTTGAACGGCCTGACCACGGCGGGGCTGAAGGAGTACAGTTTCCCCAATCACATGATAGAGCACTCGCTGAGCGCTATCTATAATATCGCCCACGGGGCGGGGCTGGCCATTGTCATGCCGGCCTGGATGAAATGGTATTGCCGGAAAAATCCGTCCAGGTTTGAGCGGTTTGCCCGGGAGGTTTTCGGCCTTGAGGGGTCCATGGCGGGCATAGAAGCCCTGGAGAAATGGTTCGTCTCCATCCAGGCGCCGGTGCGGCTGCGGGACGGCGGCATACCAGCCGGGGATATCGAGATGATCGCGGAAAATGGCGCGGCCCTGGCCACCCTCTGGGGAATAAGCGATATGTACCGCAAGGAGGAGATCGCCGATATCCTCAGACTGGCGGTCTGATTGGTGGTGGGGCGAGAGGGCGGATTGCCTTTCAGGCATAGCCCCATGTCCCTTTTGATTTTTCGGGGGTGGGCAGGCCTTTGCCGCCCACCGGTCCGCGTGGGCAAACGATGAAACCATTTGTCCATCATACGGAAAAAGAACTGTTACAGTGTAGTAGCGGATAATTGTGGACATTGGAAAATATACTCGTTAATAATGGCCTGCCGGCCCTGTTTGTTCTCAGCTTCCTGGCTGCCACGGTCGTGCCGCTTGGTTCGGAGTGGCTGCTGGTGGCCTTGGTGTTAAAGAGCTTTGAGGTCGAACATGTGGTGGCCGTCGCCACCTTCGGCAATTACCTGGGGGCCTGCACAACCTATCTGGCCGGACAGTGGGGCGCTGGGTACCTGGCCGGCAAAATCATGAGAATTGACGAGGCAGCCCTGGACAGGGCTCGGCGGTTTTATGGCCGGTATGGGGCCTGGACCCTGCTGTTCTCGTGGCTGCCGGTAATCGGTGACCCTCTCTGTCTGGCGGGCGGAGCATTACGGGTTAATTTTTTCCTGTTTTCCATCCTGGTTTTTACCGGGAAACTGACCCGTTACGCTGTGGTGGCGGCGATAACGGCATCAACCATGAACTGATGGGCCCTTGGGTTGCCTGGAGACCTATGAGATGAACGAAAAGCCAAGCTATGATGAACTGGCCGCGCGGGTGCATGAACTGGAACGGGACCGCGCCGCGCACCGGCTGAGGACCGCTGCCCTGGAGGAATCCGTGGCGCGTTACAGCGACTTAATCGACAATGCCAGCGACCTGATCCACAGTGTTACACCTGAAGGATCTTTCCTGTTTGTCAATCAGGCCTGGCGCGATGCCCTCGGTTACAGCGACAGCGAGCTGGAGCATCTTAAGTTGATGGATATCGTTGACGAAGATTGCCGGAAAAAGTGCCGCAGTATCTTCAACTGTCTGCTCCAGGGCGAGAGGCTTGACCGTAACGAGACCGTCTTTGTGGCCAAGGACGGGAAAAAGATTGTCGTTGAGGGGCGATGCAGCACAAAATTTGAGGATGGCCGGCCCGTGGCCATGGTCGGCATCTTCAGGGACATCAGTGAACGGAAACGTAATGAACAGGCGCTGCGGGAAAGTGAGCAGCGCTACCGGAATCTCTTTGAGAATGCCCATGATCTGATCCAGATCGTGCGGCCTGACGGCTATCTGCAATATGTAAACCGGGCCTGGCGGCAGACTTTCGGCTACAGCGAGGAGGAAATTGCCGGACTTTCCATCTTTGACCTGATCTCCCCTGATTGCCGGGAGCATTGCCTGGAAACATTCAAACGGGTCATTTCCATCGAAAATGTCCATTATATCGATACGGTTTTTGTGGCCAAAGACGGTAGAAAAATCATCATTGAGGGGAATGCCTGCTGTAAATTTCAGGACGGCAAGCCTGTTTCCACCCAGTGCATCTTCCGGGATGTCACGGAAAAGAAAAAGATGGAAGAGGAGTTGCTCAAGGGGCAGAAGCTGGAATCAGTCGGAGTTTTCGCCGGGGGGATTGCCCATGATTTCAATAATCTGCTCACCGCTATTTTAGGGAATATATCCCTGGCCAAGATGTATCTGAGTCCCGAGGATGAGGTTTACAAGCGGCTGGAGATGACGGAAAAGGCCTCCTTGCAGGCCAAGGGGCTGACCCAGCAGCTGCTTACCTTTTCCAAGGGCGGGGCGCCGATCAAAAAAAAGACCACCATCACCGAACTCATCAAGGATTCGACAAGTTTTATCCTCAGGGGGGCCAATGTCAGGAGCGAGTATCATCTGGCGGAAAATCTCTGGCCCATTGAGGTGGACGCAGGTCAGCTCAGCCAGGTGACGCAGAATCTGGTCATCAATGCGGCCCAGGCCATGCCCTCCGGCGGCACGGTGACCATCCGGGCGGATAATGTTGAGCTTGGCGATCATAACCCGCTTACCCTGCCGGCCGGCAGATATGTCGCCATATCTTTTACCGATGAGGGCAGCGGTATTCGCAAGGAAAATCTGTCCAGGATATTTGACCCCTACTTTTCCAGCAAGCGTACCGGCAGCGGGCTCGGGCTGGCAATTGCCTACTCGGTCATCAAAAAACACGACGGCATGATAACCGTTGACTCGGAGGAAGGCCGGGGGGCAACCTTCACCATTTATCTGCCGGCCACGGACAATGTTGCGCCCGTTCAGCAGCAAGCCGAGGAAACCAGGCGTCCCACTGTTCAGGGACGTGTCATGATCATGGATGACGAAGAAATCGTGCGGGAAATAGCAGCCGAAATGTTGGGCTATATGGGCTGCGAAAGCGAGGGAGTACGGGATGGCAGCGAGGCTATCGCTCTTTACCTGCAGGCCAGGGCTGAGGGACGCCCCTTTGACGTGGTGCTGATGGATCTTACCATAGCCGGGGGCATGGGGGGCAAGGAGACAATCCAGAAGCTGCTGGAACTTGATCCCCAGGTCAAGGCCGTGGTGTCAAGCGGTTACGCCAACGACCCCATCATGGCCAACTTCACAGCTTACGGTTTTTGCGGTGTTGTCCCCAAGCCCTACAAGATGCATGAACTCAGTGCAGCCTTAAATAAGATCCTGGCCCCAAGGAAGAATGAAGGGGCCCGCTCATGCGGGAACTCAATTAACAGCCACGAACCATGAGCCACGAACCATGAGCCATGAACCATGAGCCATCAGCCACGAGCCATCAGCCACGAGCCATCAGCCATGAGCCATATTTACTGGATCAGCCTCTTTCTTATCAGCACAATGGACAGCCAGCAGGTCAGCAGGGTGAGGAGTAGCGAACCAACGATTTTGAGCAGCCACGGTTCGCTGAACTGGCCGTAACAGAGCATGCGGGAGAGGGTGACTGTCGGGGTCAGGGGCAGCAGCTCAAAAAATATTCTTGCCGTGGGCGCGATGGATTGCAGGGGAAAGAATATGCCGGAAAAGAGAAAAAGCGGGGTCAGGATAAGCGAAATAAAATAGTTGAAGAATTCATAGCTGGTGGCCAGGGCGGTCATGATCAGGCCGAAGGCGGCAAAAAACATGCCTGACACGAAAAGCACCGGCAGCAAGGTCAAGGTCCAGGCCGAAGGCCAGACCCCGAAAAGCGGCAGGGCGGCCAGCATGATGATGCCGGCAAACAGTCCCTTGGATGCCCCCCAGACTATTTCCCCCAGCACGATGTCGGTAACGTTCAGGGGGGTCATGAGAATGGCCTCGTAGGTCTTCTGCAGGGAAAGCCTGGTGTAGGAGCCGTAGGTGGTCTCGAAGGCGGCGCTGTACATGACGGCCGAGGCGGTCAGACCGGGGGCCAGAAACTGCAGGTAAGTCAGCCCTTCGATCTCTCCCATTTCCCGGCCCAGGCCGTAGCCCATGGCCAGAAGAAACAGCAGCGGCTGGCCGAGACTGCCGATCAGGGTGGCCATGAAATGTTTGCGCCATACCCGGCTGTTGCGCAGCCATAATGTCCGGAAACGAAAGAATTTCATGATTCCCGCAATGACCGGCCGGTGAGTTGAATAAAGAGATCTTCCAGATTAGCCGGCCTGCGCAGCCAGCCGCGGGAATTTTTGAGCAGGGCTTCGATCCGGCTGCAATCCTCCTGGGTGTAAGCGTAGAGCTTGTCGCTCAGCCTCTCTGTTGCGGCATTGCACTGGGTAAAGGTTTTTTCCAGGGCGTCGAGCTCCGCGGCCGTGCCTTCAATTTCAAAGACATCAGTGCCGACCAGCTCCTTGATAAGCTGACGGGGAACCCCTTGGGCCACAACCCTGCCGTGGTCCATGATGAGCACCCTGCCGCTGAGGCGTTCCACTTCATCCAGGTAGTGGCTGGTTAAAAGCATGGTGGTGCCTCTTTCCCGCAGTATGGCCAACCGTTCCCAGATGAGATGCCGGGCCTGGGGGTCAAGGCCCACGGTTGGTTCATCCAGGATGAGCAGCTGCGGGTCGTTGATCAGGGCCCGGGCCAGCAACAGCCTGCGGCGCTGGCCGCCGGAGAGATGTTCGATGATCTCCCGCCGCCGGTTGGCCAGGGCAAAGAAGTCAAGGAGTTCCGCGGTTTTTGTTTTGGCGGTTCGCGCCGGGATGGCAAAATAGCTGGCATAAGTGAGCAGATTTTCTTCCACCGTCAGGTCCGGGTCCAGGCTGTCGGTCTGGGGCACGACGCCGATCAGACGGTTTGCCTCTCGCTGCCGGCCGGGGATCTCCAGCCCCATGATACGGATGCGCCCGCTGCTTTTTTCAACCAGCCCGAGAAGCATATTGATTGACGTGGTCTTGCCGGCGCCGTTCGGTCCCAGAAAGCCAAGGCATTCCCCCTGTTGGACGGCAAAACTGATCCGGTCCACGGCGCAGCGGCTGCCGAAAAATTTACTTAAAGACTCCACTGTGACAATGCTGTTGTCAGCGATCGGGTCATGAGCGGCATGAGGGAAAGAAGTCATGGTCTGTCGCTATGCGGCGCCACCGGATGGATCCGGTCCGCGCTGATCCAGTTGTTTTCCCGGGTTTGATTAATCCAGGCAACCGCCTCACTGTATCTTTTAAAAGGGGAGATGTTCATTGTCGTTGCCTCGGCAAAAAGGCCCAGCATCCTGATAACGGCGTAAATGACATCGCTGGTTACTATGACAGCCACACGGCATTGACCTCTTGTCTTCTCGTTTGCCTTGATAAATGAAGTCAGATCATTGATCCTGTCAAAGTCAAGCTCCAGAGTTGTCTTGGACAAATCAACGATGCTGTCCATTCCTTTTCTGAACCGCGGATCGCCATAAAGTTTCGCCGCCCCTTTTTTAATGTCCTCCACGGAAAAGTGGCCGTTGCACAGGACCTGGATCAGATTTTTTTCCTGATCGATATTAAAGAACAATCTGTCGTCAAGCTCCTTGGTATCGAGAAACTCGGAGTAGAGCTGCTGGGCGCATTGCGGACAGATGCTGTGGCTGAATTGCACCTCGGAGTGATCCTTGATGTATTCCTCAATCTGGTTCCAGTACCCGGCGTCATCCCTGATTTTCTTACAGGAGGAGCAGATCGGCAGCATGCCGCTTAGTTTCCTGACTTCCGTCAAGACGTTTTCCAGGTCCGTGATGAGCCGCAGATTTGCCTCCTCCAGTATTTTGTTCTCGGTAATGGGCATGACCACCTCAAGAACGGCATCAATACCACCATTGTCGTTTCTGAGTGGGGTGGCCACTATCTTTGACCAGATCTGCCTGCCATTGATGTCTCTTCCCGTCTGTTCATTGACGGATTTTTCCATATTGTTCTCAAAAACATTTTTGGCCCCGCAGTCCGGGCAGATGTCTGATCGCTGGTTAAAAGCCGTATGGCATATCTTCCCTTCCGTCTGGCCGAAGATATCCTGGATGACTTTGTTGGTCCAGAGCACGTGATAGTCCGGGGAAATAACAACCAGACCCGCACCGATAGCGGCTGTCAGTTTCTCCAGTTTCTCTTTTTCGCGGCTCAGCAGCGCACAGGTCTGTTTGCGATTTTCCTCGATGCTGATGGCCTGGGCAAGAAGCAGAAACAGATCCTTGTCCGCTTGATTCGGGGTGAAGTCGCGCTGGAAGACAACGCATAAAGAGCCGACACATCCGCCGTCCAAAAAAGCCGGCGTGCCCATGTAGGTCTGCAGATTATATAATCGGACATTGGCATCCGATTCGGCATAGGGTGATTGCTGCAGGTTTGTCACCAGATACACATCATGCTTGCCCTGCCTGATCACGTCATAACAGATATGTCCTTCCGCCCAGTCAACCGCTTTATAGCCCGGCGGGGGATTCCATCCGCCCCAGGAGCAAAGCATGCCGTCGTTGAGTCGGTTATACAGGGCGCAGGTGGCCCCGAATTCTTTTCCGCAGAACGCGGTGATCTTGTTGATGTTGTAAAGAGGATCCGAGCCAAAGGCCAGAAAGCATGCGGTAATCCGGGACAGCCTGCTGTTGGTGTCGATTGCCTGAGTTGTCATTTTCTGCCCTCTGTTGCTGAGTATTTTTAGAAACTTCGGGGACAGTCGTTCATCAATGCTCTTCATTTTATTACAATTTTATCATATATTGTCGTTAGGTAGAGCGCAAACAATTATTAACTGCCGCCGTCCGCGGCAGGAAGCTGCTCTTCCTCGACAGCTGTTTGCGAGTCAGGCACATCATCGGCGGCTTCCGGGATCTCCTCTTCGCCGAGGCCCGGAGGGTTGCCGCCATCATCGGCGGTTTCCGGGACCTCCTCTTCGCTGAGACCCGGAGGGTTGCCGCCATCATCGGCGGTTCCCGGGATCTCCTCTTCGCCGAGGCCCGGAGGGTTGCCGCCATCATTGGCGGTATCCGGCACATCCTCTTCGCTGAGGCCCGGGGGGTTACTATTGGCATCCTCCGCGGTTTCAGCCACATCCTCTTCAACAACAGCGGGGATTTCTTCGGTTACTTCAGCCGGGTGGGTATCCGGCGGGGAGACATGCGCGGGCTCCGGCTGATTTTCCGTCTCAACGGCGGCATCCTGAATCTGTTCGGAGTTTTGGATCTGGGCAACGGCCTGGGGGAATGGTATGAGGGGACAGGCAAGGATCGCGGCGGCACACATTGAGACAGCAGCACTGCGCAGGAGTTTTATTCGCATGGACATCCTCGATTAGCAGATAAGAAAACAAAAATATGTTGATAGCTGAGATTATAATGCTTATTTTTCGCTTCTACCATGCTATTTTTGTCACAACTACAGGTATTATGGCTGAAGGCTGATGGTCCGTGTTCCCTTAGAAAGATATTTCGGATGATATGGAAAAAAACATATTCAAAGCATGCCCCAGCTGCGGGAAAAAGTGGCAGGATTATAATCAGTTATTGGCTGATCCGGCCACCTGTGTCATTGGCTATCAGGTCTGTTTTGCCTCCTTGAGGGAAGGACTGTTCCTGTTTAACCATACCTGCGGCACGACCCTGGCGATCCCGGTCGGGGCCTTGCAACACTTATATGATGGCCCCCTGTATCAGGAAAGGCTCGACAACAGCGAAAAATGCCAAGGGATGTGTCTCAACCAGCACGACACGGAGCCCTGTCCGGCAAAATGCGAATGCGCCTACGCCAGGGAGATTCTGCAGATCGTCAAGGGATGGCCGAAGGCCGGGCATTCACACCTGTAATGCGTCAGGTCGTCCTGGTGGTGATGGCAAAAGAGGATCAGTTATCAAAAGTGAACTTGAAGAGAAGATAGTCCTCTTCGCTTTCAAAATAGATCTTATAGGGCAGTGACTTCAGGACATGGAGCATCGCATCGTTTATGCGCAGGACCTCGCCCGTAAAGCCGGTGATCCCTTTTTCCCTGGCCACATCGATCAGTTTGCTCAGGCTGAAGCGGGTCAAGCCCTGTCTGCGGTATTCACGGGTCACGGTGAAGGCCACCTCCGCCCGGTTGAGAGACCGGTCAAGATAATAGGAACCTATGGAGACGATTTTCTGCTGCTCGGCGTCTCCGGCAAGGCCTACCAGGACAAAGACCGATTCGTAATCCACATTGACGGTTGACTGGGTTTCTCCGTGGGAGAAGGTGCTTTTCAAAGAGAAGAAGCGCAGCTTGCGGTCCTCCTGGTCCAGTTCGTAGTAAAGCTCCTGCAGCATCCTTTCATCGGTGGGTTTGACCGGACGGAAAAAGACGCAGCGGTTGTCCCTGGTGGTGAAATGCCACTCATACCGTTCCGGATAAACCACGACAACCCCGTCCCTGGTCTGGGGCAGCAGCTGATCCTCGTAGGCGAAATGCAGTTTTTTTGCTTCCTCCAGCAACGATTTCCTGAACTTCGGGTGGGCAATGCCGATCATCTGCATGACCCGTTCCCTGATGCTTTTGCCGTGCAGAAAGGCCACCCCCCACTCGGTCACCACATAATGCACATCGCTTCTCGGCACGACAACCCCTGAGCCGGGTTCAAGGGTGGCGACGATGCGCGAGGTCTCGCCGTCATGGGTGACGCTGGGCAGGCAGATGATTGGTTTGCCACCCTCGGAAAGGGCCGCGCCCCTGGTGAAATCCAGCTGGCCGCCCACGCCGCTGTAAAAATTGGTGCCGATGCTGTCGGAGTTGACCTGACCGGTCAAGGATACCGACAGGGCGGCATTGATGGAAACCATTTTGTTGTTTCTGGCAATATTTGTCAGGTTGTTGATAAGGGAGGTGGGGTGGAATTCGATGAACGGGTTTTCGTGCACATAGTCATACAATTTCTTCGTTCCCATGACAAAAGAAGTCATGACGTGGGGATGGATATTGTTGCGGCAGTTGACATTGCCACTTTCGATCAGGTCAATGACGGAATCCGAAATAACCTCGCTGAATATGGCCAGCTCAGACTTGTCGGTCAGATGGCAAAGAACGGAATTGGGGATCGCCCCTATGCCGAATTGCAGGGTTGAGCCGTTTTCAATGAGCCGGGCGCAGTACCTGCCGATTTTTTCCGTAACCTCATCCGGGGGCGGGTATTGAAATTCCAGCAAGGGGGCCTCGTGTCTGACGTAATAGTCGATATCGGCGAAACGGACGAAGGAGTCCCCGCTTGTTCTGGGCATGCGCGGATTGACCTGGGCGATGACGATTTTGGCGCAGTCAAAAACGGTTCTGTTGATATCGACATCAATGCCGAGCGAGCAGAAGCCGAACCGGCCAGGCGGGCTGACCTGCAGGAGGGCGACGTCAATTCTCAGTCTGCCTGACCTGAAAAGTTTGGGAATATCGGAAAGTGAGATGGGGATATAGTCGGCCTTGCCTTCATTCACCGCCTGGCGGATCGACTGGCCGACGAACAGGGCTTGATGCCTGAACAGGGAAGGTTCCAGCTGGTCAAAGAAATTATTGTCCGACAGGGTCAGGAAATGGACTATTTCGCAATCCGCGAAATAGTGCTTTTTCATGACAAGCTGCCCGGTCAGAATGGTCGGTTCGCTGCAGCCGGTGCCGATAAATATCCGTGAGCCCGGCTGAATAATTTTGCTGATGTCTGCGGGGCTGATTTCTTTGTTCATACTGATTGGGCAATAGGAAATTTTTGAATTTCATATTGATAGCTGTTGTTTTTCCATGTTGGCACAGCGCCTGCCGGGATGTCAAGAGAAGTTGTGCTTGACATCCCGGCAAGCTTGCCCATAGCATAATCTCATGGGTTTATGATTGATGGCGTCGTAAAAAATTCGATCTACTGCGTTGTAGCGCATTTTTGTTCGTTCGGCATACCGCATGTATAGCCTCACTCTCAAAAACACACTACGCCTTGTATAGCGAATTTTGTTACTTAGCCACCCGGGCTTTGTAGCAGACTTTTTACGAGATCATCATGATTCAGTGGCCGGCAAAAACGGTGCACGAATCCCTATCCGGCCGGGCTGACCTTTTGGGGAAGGTTTGTTGGGCGGCGGATTGAACAGGAGGTACTGAAACACATGGTGCGGATGCCATCATGACCGAAAAGCGATAAAACGCCCCAGGTCACGATGACGCCGGCAGGAACGCAAATGATAAGCTTGCAGTTGCCCGTTTCACTCCTTGTCTCATGGAAAAACTCTGTCGGCCTTAGCTGGTTGGCAGGGTTTTTTTTGTGGGAATTTTGAAAAAAGGGCGCAGATTTTTCTGTTTCTTCTCGCCCGATCAGGTATTGTTACGAGCATGAAAACCCTTCATAGTATCCTCGTCGTGGATAACAATGCCGTTATTCTGCGTTTGATGAGCCATTTGCTGGCTGAGATGGGCTACGAGGTCAGGACCGCGGCCGACGGGCTAGAGGCCCTGGAAATGCTGGATTCCTTTCGTCCGGATGTGGTCTTTGTCGATCTGGTGATGCCGAAGATCAATGGGGAGAAGCTCTGCCGCGTGCTGCGCTCCATGCCCGCCTTGCAGGATGTTTTTATTGTTATCTTTTCAGCGATAGCCGCGGAGGAGCAGATCGACGCGGCCGGCATCGGCGCCGATGCCTGTATTGCCAAGGGTCCTTTCAAGGAGGTCAAGGAGCACGTTAAAAAAGTTCTTGCCATGGCCGGGCTGCGGAGGTCTTCGTCCGCCGCGCAAGGCATCATTGGCGCCGAGAACATCTTTGAGCGCGAAATCACCAAGGAGCTTCTTGCCGCCAAAAAACATTTTGAAATAGCCTTGAACCGCATTTCCGATGCGTTTGTTGAATTAACCCCGGAGGGCAGGGTTGTCTATGCCAATGTTGCGGCCTGCCGTCTGCTTTCCCAGCCTGAAGAGAAACTGCTTTTTCAGGATTTCGCGGATTTTTTCAGCGGGGATCAGCGGGTGTTTGTCAATAAGCTGTTGTCGCAGGTTGCCGGGGACCCAGTTATGGCGGGCGAGGATGAGCAGCTTCTTATTGATGGCCGGCAGGTCTTGCTGAATATGGTTGCGGTCAACGAGCTGGACCACAGGTTTATTGTCGCGGTTCTGCATGATATTACCGAGCGCAAGCGAGCGGAAACGGAACTGATCCGTCAACAGGAGGATCTGGAAAAGCTGGTGGCGGCGAGGACCGTGGAACTCATCGAGGCCAATACCAGGCTGCAGCGGGACATTGTGGAGCGCAAGAAACTCTATGACCAGCGCGAGGAGCTGATCCATGAGCTGGAAAACGCCCTGGCCAAGGTGAACACCTTGAGCGGCTTTCTGCCCATCTGCTCATCCTGTAAGAAAATCCGCGATGACAAGGGCTACTGGCAGCAGATTGAGGCCTACCTCGGCAAACACTCGGGCGCGGAATTCAGCCACAGCATCTGCCCGGAATGCGCCAAGAAACTGTATCCCGAACTGCAGGAGAAAAAAGAGTAGCCCAAAGGGAATCGGGCTGCTCTGACAGGGGTTTAGGTGCGGGGTGGAAAAAACCCGCGGGGCTGCCTACTGCACCTTGAGGGTTTCGTCATCTTCGTAAAGGTGGCGGAAACCATGGATCTGTTCGAGTTCGGTCATTTTTTCGATGGCCTCTTCCCTGGAAAGGCCCAGCGATTCGGCAATGGCATCTATTTCATAGCAGGCCTGGCCGTCCCGGGTGTATCCCGAGGGTTTCAGTTCAGGGAAGCAGGCGGAGGTTGCCGAATGGGAGGCCTGGCCCAGCAGTTCCCTGATGTGGGGCGGGCCATAGAGCAGCAGCCATTCCACGGCTTCCGACCAGGTCTTGGCGTCAACGTTTGTATTTTCAAGCACGGCCACGGCCATTTCCAGGGTCCATGATTTTTTAAAATCGTTCATTGTTTTTCCCGCGTTGTACAAAGTTGTGTTGCTTCTCGGATGGAACTTTATTTATCTTAATCATCTCCTTATGATAAATCAACTCGGATGATTTTCCTCTTTTACGCCGGATCATTTCCCTCACTTTTTACATTTAACGATACAAGGTTTTCGAAATGAAATCAGATTGCCATTATGCCGGATTTTTGCTGCCCCTGCTTCTGCTGCTTGCCCTGCTGACCGACAGACCGGTTTCCGCCGGCGAGTTCCCGCGGGTGGACCTGTCCGTTTCCTTTGACCTTGCCGGCCACGCGCTGACCGGTGTCACGCGCTTCACGCTGGCGCCGGGCGAGGAGACCTCCTTGCGGACCGGAGGCCTGGAGATCCGCGAGGTGCTGGTGGATGGCCGGCCGCGGCAATTACCGATCGGCGAGGAGGGCCTGCTGACCTTTGCCGCGGCTGGTGCGGAACAGTCAGTCAACATAGCCTTTGCCGGGGAAATTGCGGCGGAGGCAGCCTCCAGCTCCATGGTCGACCGCCAGGGCATCGTGTTGCTTGACCGCTGGTATCCGCAGCCGGTGAAACCCGCGCTCATCAGTCTGACAGCTGAGATTCCCCCTGATTTTTACGCGGTCTCCGAGGCCGATGACATTATTTACCAGCAGGGCGAAAACAGCAAAAAAGTCTCGTTTTCCTTCTCCCAGCCCCTGATGTTCAGGCACTTCATTGCCGGCCCCTACCAGGTTCAGGAAGAGAAGCTGGAGAGCGGCGTCATCCTCACCACCTATTTTTTCCCGGAGGACCAGGAGTTTGCCCGGATGTACGGGGAAAAAACCAAGGCCTATCTGACCAGATACGAGAAGCTCATCGGCCCTTATCCTTATAAACGCTACAGTGTGGTGGAAAATCGGCTGCCCACCGGCTTTGCCATGCCCACCTTCACCCTGCTCGGCCAGAGCGTGGTGCGTTTGCCTTTTATCACCGAGACCTCCCTGGGCCATGAGGTGCTGCATTCCTGGTTCGGCAATGGTGTGGGGGTGGATTATGACTTGGGCAACTGGTGCGAGGGCTTGACGACCTATCTGGCCGATCAGGCCTACGCCGCGGACAAAAATGAGGATACGGATTTCCGCAAAGGCCAGCTTGTCAAGTATCAGAGCCATGTGGCCGCGGACAACACCATGAAGGTGGCGGATTTCAAGGATGCGGGCGATCACGGCATCGCCAGTCAGGCCACCCGGGCCGTGGGTTACAACAAGGTGAGCATGATTTTTCACATGCTGCGCAAAAAGATCGGCGATGAATCCTTTTATGCCGGGCTGCGCAATTTTTACGAGCAAAAGAAATTCCAAACCGCTTCCTGGGCTGATCTGCAGCAGAGTTTTGGCGCGGCGGCAGGGGTTGATCTGGCTGAGTTTTTTGACCAGTGGCTCCTGCGGCCCGATGTGCCGGTGCTGACGGTGGAGAAATTAAAGCTCGTGATCAAGGAGGGCTCTCCCCAGCTCACCTTTGACCTGGTGCAGCGGAACAATCCCCCATATCCTTTGACCGTTTCGGTCCAGGTGCAAAGCGGCAAGGAAAAGGTTGAACAGCAGTTTGAAGCCGCCGGCAACAGCACCCCGGTCTCCTTCACCCTGGCCGATATGCCGGAAACCATGGAGATTGATCCTCATTATGATCTGATGAGAAAGCTCGTGGCCGATGAGGTGCCGCCCGTCTGGTCAAGGTTCCAGGGCGGCGCGGAGAAACTGGCCGTGCTTGCCGCGGGAGGCGAGGATATTTATGCGCCGTTTACGCCGCTTCTGGAAGAGATGGGCTGCAGGATCGTCAGCGAAGAGGAACTTGATGAACATGATCTGGGGGTAAAGAACCTGTTGTTTCTTGGTCTTGACTCCAAGGCGGCCAAGGGACTTTTTGCCCGGCCCCCCTTTCCCGCCACGGGTTTCACCCTGGAGGCGCGGGAAAACCCCCTGGCCCCGGGACTGGTGGCCGTGCTGGTGCAAGGCGCCGCTAAGGAGCAGGTTGAGGCCGTGGTGCATAAGCTGGGGCATTACGGCAAATATGGCTACCTGCATTTTGAGGATGGCCGCAACGCGGAAAAAAAGATCCCTGATTCCGATTACGGCATCGGTTACCTGCTCGATCAGCCGCCCCGCGGGGCCGCCGTGCAAAAGAGCCTGGAATTTGCTGCGATCATGGACAGCATCGCGGAGAGCCGGGTCGTTTACGTGGGGGAAACCCATGTGAGCCAGGCTGATCATCTCCTGCAGTACCGGGTATTGCGGGCCCTGCATCAGCGTTATCCGGAGGTGGCCATCGGCATGGAGATGTTTAACCTCGGCAGCCAGGCGGCCCTTGATGCCTATGTCAAGGGAGACATTGACGAACGGCAGCTTCTGAAGGAGGCCGAATACTTCAAGAACTGGGGCTATGACTACCGTTTTTACCGCGATATTCTGCAGTATGCCCGGCAGAACAAGCTGCCGGTGGTTGCCCTGAATCTCGACAAGGACATCGTCAGCGACACCTTCAAGGAAGGGGGGATTGCCGGTTTGTCTCCCGAGATCAAGGCAACCCTGCCCGAGGAGAGGGATCTGTCCATGCCGGGCTACCGGCAGCGGCTGGTCCAGGTTTTTCAAAGCCACAGCGGGCCGCATTTCAATGCCAATGACAAGAAGATATCTTCTTTTGTCCAGTCCCAGGTGCTCTGGGATGAAACCATGTCCCAGACCATTGCCGATTATCTGGAATCCCATGCCGCCACCAAGATGATTATTATTGCCGGCTCGGGGCATGTGGTCAAGGAAAACGCCATCCCGCCCCGGGTCGCAAGAAGGATTCCCGTTAAGCAGCAGGTGGTGGTCAATGTCCGGGAGGGTGATCTCCCGCCCGATGAGGCGGATTATGTTTTCTTTTCCGATCCGGTCAATATGCCGCCGTCGCCGCTGCTTGGCGTCATGCTGGTTGACAAGGGTGAAGGTCCGGTCATTGGCGGCTTTGCCGAGCAGAGCGGGGCGAAAATGGCGAAAATGAAGGAGGACGATGTCATCCTGGCCATTGATGGGGAAGAGGTTCGCACCGTTGACGATGTGAAGATCTGCCTGCTGTACAAAGAGCATGGTCAGAAAATAACGATAAGGGCGCGGCGGCCGGTCATACTGCTGCCCGATGCGGTGCTTGATTTTGAGGTGCAGCTGTAACGTTCCAACGATCCAACGTTCAAGCGTTCAAGCGTTCCAGCGTTTAATCGTTGGAACGCTTACCCGCTGGAACGTTTTTTCGTTTTCGCGGTGGGCAGGGCGGTCAGGGGATCGTCCGGCCAGCTGTGTTTGGGGTAGCGTCCCTTGAGTTCCTTTTTCACCTCGGGGTAGGACCTCTGCCAGAAGCCGGCGAGATCACTCGTCACCTGGATGGGGCGCTGGGCAGGAGAGAGCAGGTGCAGCACTATTTTTACCCTGCCGTGGCAGACAGTGGGCGTCTGCTCCAGACCGAACATCTCCTGGAGGCGAACGGCCAGCACCGGCGCTTCTCCGGGGTGGTAGTCAATGCGGATGCGGGAGCCGCTGGGAACCTGCAGCCGTTCCGGCGCGGCGTGCTCCAGTTCCTGCTGTTTGCGCCAGTCGAGCATATTGCGGAAAATAGCGGCCAGATCAAGCTGCCTGAGCTGTTCGCGTCTGGTGATGCCGGTGAGATAAGGGGCAAGCCAGTTCAGGTCGGCCAGCAGATGGGCGTCATCGAGCAGCGGCCACTGCTCCTCCGGCTGCCATTCCCGCAAACAGCGGAGGCGCGCCTGGATCTGCCGGGCCTGGCTGCTCCACGGCAGACAGTCAAGCCCCATCTGTTTGATGCCGGTCAGCATCGCCTGGACCACCTGCTCCGCATCGGGGCGGGCCAGGGGCTGCTCGCTCACCACCAGTTTTCCCAGATACTGCCTGCGCAGGGCCATGACCCGTTGCTGCCGCGGGTCCCAGTCAACGTCTTCCCGTAATCGGCACAGGGCGGGTTGGCTTGCCCGCAGTTCAGCCAGATCGACGGCGGCGGCCAGAAAGATGCGCCCCTCCTTCTGCCCGGCATCAAGCTGGGCCACGGCCAGATACTCAAAAGCCGACAGGGGATCATTCGGCGGGAGATAACCGCCCCGGCCCCCGGCCAGCTGGTAGCGTTCCCGCTGGCCGGGGCGGCGCACGGCGATGCGGTCCGGATAGGCAAAGGCCAGGATGAGGCCGGTCTTGTCGTCATCATAGCCGCTTTGGCTGTTGTTGGTGAGCATCCTCCGCCACTGTCCAGACAGAGTGTCCACCAGACGGCATCCCCCCGCGTCACCTCCTTCCCTCTGCAGCGCCGCTGCGCCCGCCCTGCGGTACAGGGCGAGCAGCCGCAGCCTTTCCTGCAGATCGGCCGTGCTTTCCCCCCCGCCCCGGCTGCGGATATCACGTTCGCTCACCAGAGCCGCCACGTCGCAGGCCAGGGCGAGTTGCCCCATCTCCGCCGCCTTGATCAGCATATGGGCCAGACGCGGATGCAGGGGCAGGGCGGCCAGCTGTCTGCCGGTTGGTGTGATACGCCCGGCGGCGTCGACGGCGCCAAGGGAGATGAGCAGCTGGCGGGCCGTTTCATACGAGGCTTCGGGCGGCGGATCAAGCCAGCGCAGCTGGTGCGCGTCATGCGCCCCCCAGAGGGCCAGCTCCAGGGCCAGGGGCGCCAGATCAGCCGCGCATATTTCCGGGGGATGAAAGGGGGCAAGCCCATGATGGAGATGTCTGGTCCACAGCCGCAGGCAATAGCCGGGGCCGAGCCTGCCCGCCCTGCCCGTGCGCTGCCGGGCCGCGGCCCTGGAGACCCGCACCGTTTCCAGCCTGCTCAGGCCGCTGGCCGGTTGAAAGCGGGGCAGCCTGGACCAGCCGCTGTCCACGACATTTTCAATTCCTTCAATAGTGAGGCTTGTTTCGGCAATGGAGGTGGCCAGCACCACCCGCCGTCTGCCCCCCGGGTCGGGCAGAATGGCCCTGTCCTGGTCCTGCTGGCTGAGGTTGCCGAAGAGCGGCAGGATAACCGTGCCGGCATCTTTTCCCTGCTCAAGCTGCTCCCGGACCTCTCTGATTTCCCCGCTGCCGGGCAGGAAGGCCAGGATATCTCCCTTTTTTTCCGCCAGCACCCGCCTGATGCCCTGTCCCGTGACCGCGGCAACCCTGCCTGGTGGTTCCCGGTCAAGATAGTCGATCTCCACCGGAAAACTCCGGCCGTGACCGGTGATCACCGGGACATTACCCAGCAGTGCCGCGACGGGACCGGTATCCAGGGTGGCCGACATGACCAGCAGCCGCAGGTCCTCCCGCAGCTCTCTGAGATCAAGGCAGAGGGCCAGGCCGAGATCGGCATGGATGGAGCGTTCATGGAATTCGTCAAAGATGACCAGCCCCACCTCGGCAAGTTCCTGATCGCTTTGCAGGCGGCGGGTCAGGATACCTTCGGTGAGCACCTCGATGCGGGTGGCGCGGTCAATGCGCCGTTCAAAACGGATCTGAAAACCCACGGTTTCCCCCACCTGTTCGCCAAGCAGACTTGCCATGCGGGCCGCGGCACCTCGGGCGGCCAGACGGCGGGGCTGCAGCATGAGGATTTTTCTGCCGGCCAGCCAGGGCTCGTCAAGCAGGGCCAGGGGCGCGCCGGTGGTTTTGCCGGAGCCGGGCGGGGCGGCAAGCACCGCGCAACCCGCGCCCAGGGCCTGACGCAATTCAGGCAGGGCAGGGGCAATGGCCAGGGCGGACAAGGCCTGGGTAATGGCCTGTTTTTGTCTTTCATTGGTAGCGGGCATGGCGCTTTTCAGGCAGAGATGGTCATTTCGTAGATCTGCCTCCGCGCCTTGGCCGAGGCCTTCAGCACACCCACGGGATCGACGTAGTCATACACCTTCGGCTCCTTGCCCTGGGCCGGTCGCAGGATGCGGCCGATGACCTGGGTCAGGCGGCCTTCGAACTTGATGGGGGTGCAGAGAAAAAGAGTGGTCAGCCCCGGACAGTCAAAACCCTCGCCGATGAGCTGAATGGTCGCCACCAGCACCGTCACCTCCCCCTGCTGCACCCGTCTGACGATTTCTCCGCGCTCCTCGCCCGCCACCCTGCCGGTGAGCAGCAACGGCTGCAAGCCATGCGCGGCCAGCATGGCGCGGATGGTTTCGCAGTGTGATATCCGGTCGGAAACCACCAGGATCGTGCCCGCCTCATTTTTTACCTCCTGGCGGATATCATTGACAATGAGTTCGTTACGTCTGGCATCCTGGGTCAGGGCGGCCATCAGATCCTGATAGTTGCGGCGGTAGTTGAAGGTAAACGTGGTGAGCCGCTCGATGATGACGGGTTTGAGCACGGCGCCGTGGCGGTCAAGATCACGCGCCGAAACGGTGTGCACCAGGTCGCCGATATGCCAGTAGATCAGCTCGGTCAGACCGTCGCGGCGCATGGGCGTGGCGGTGAGTCCCAGCATGAAGCGGCAGTCGAACTCCTTGATGATATCGGTGAACATGGAGCTTGGCGTGCGGTGGCATTCATCGACAATAATGTGGCCGAAATGGGCTGGCAGCTCGATTAAATGCTTTTTCACCGTGTGGATCAGCCCCACGGTGACAGGGGCCAGTCCAAAGGAGCCGTCGCCGATGAGTCCCGGTTCCAGGCCGAGAAAAGTCCGGATGCGTTCCTGCCACTGGTAGAGCAGCTCCTTGGTATGGATGAGGATGAGCGCTGGTTGCCCGCGTCCGGCGATGATGGCCGCCGCCATAACGGTTTTGCCGCTGCCGGTGGCCGCCTCAAGCACCCCGAAATCACGGGAAAGCATGGCCGCGCATCCTTTTTCCTGATAGGGGCGCAGGTCGCCGTTGAAGGCAAGCTCAACCGGGTCGAGCAACCGCCGCTGGTCGAGGATTTCCACCTGATAGCCCGCCTTGCGGCACATGAGCACCGCCTGGTTGCCGAAGCCTCGCGGGAAGCGGATGTCGTTGCCTGCCACCGTGAAAAAATGCAGTTCCTTTTTGAGATTCTTGCCGATCCAGCGCGCGTATTTTACCGCGTCCCGGTACTGGGGGTTGATCAGGGTGAGCTTTTTTTTCAGTTCACGGATCAGCTCGGGCGGCGCGCCGCTCAGTTTGCAGTCCCGGGAAACGGTGAGATGTAATGTTTGCATGGTGTCTTCCAATCTATGATAAACTCGTAAAAAGTCGGCGACAAAGCCCGGATGGCTAAGTAACAAAATTCGATATACAAGGAGTAGTGTATTTTTGAGAGCGAGGCTATACATGTGGTATGCCGAACGAACAAAAATGCGCTACAACGCAGTAGATCGGAGTTTTTACGACGCCATCAATCTATCCGCGGCAGTTGCCCAAGTCAAGCACGAGTGGTTTGGAACTTCCAAAAGAAGGCTGCCAGGGATTTGTTAAAAATAATGAGGCTCTTGCGAAATATGCAAAAGAGTGCCTCCTGTCATTTCGACTGAAGGGAGAAATCTAATAAAATCAAGGCAATTAAAGATTCCTCACTGCGTTCGGAATGACACACAAGTTTATTTTGCAAGAGGCTCAATAAACAATGCAAATAATTTTCAGGAAAAGCTGTAAAAATCCCGGATGATTAGTATATTATATTAAATAAAGTGGTTTTCGGTTTGGAGGCAGAGGGGAGTTTCCAAGGTGTCTGCATAAAGGAGGCGTGCATGGAAAGGAAACTGGAAGATTTTTTCAGCCGGCATCTTCTTCTCCAGAAAGAGGGTTTAAGCGAAGGGCAGCTCCAGAAACTGATCAACACCATTGAGTCGGAATATCAGTCCTGGTTTTTGTCCACCATTATTCAGGAAATTGAAGAAATAATGGCCATCGACCCCAGCCTGTCCGTCAAGGAGATTGTCCAGGTCGCGGCTGAGCGCATCGTGCAGAACCTGGCCGCCGATGCGGCCACCATCCGCATGTTCGATCCGGAAACCCTGCGCTTGACCAGTTTCGGCGCCTACGGGGTTTCGGATTATGAGCGCATGTCCACCATCCCCGTTAAAAACACCATCTCCGGCCAGGTCATCGAGCAGCAACGCTCCATTGCCGTGCCCAGCATCATGAAGGATCCCCTCTATCAGAACAAGGATATCGTCAGGTCGTGGGGCTTCAATTCCCTGCTGGCCGTTCCCCTGGTCATGCCCGTTCCCAAGCCTGGCGGCAATAATCTGCTCGGCTCCCTGCAGATCTATTACAAGGAGGATGACCGGAAGTTCGACAAGCTGGAAGTCATCCACGCGGAACTGCTGGCCCGCCGTATCAGCTTTGTGCTGGCCAAAAAGAAGATACTTGACCTGGAGGAGCTGAACCGGCGCAAGGAAACCATTGTTAACAAGATCTTTGTTAAACTAAGCCGCCGGGAAGGAATCAAGCTGAAGGATTTTTTCGTGCTGCTGATTCCCGAGATCCGGGAGTTGCTGGAGGTGCAGAGCTGTTCACTCTTCACCGTCTCCGAGGACCAGCAGTTCATCAACCTGGAGGCGGCCTATCCCCAGGACGCCTGCTATCACGATGCGGGGCATAGTTTTACCATTGCCCATCATCCCTATTTCCAGGTGGCGGTCAGTGAGACAAAAAACGCGATTGACACGGAATTCGAGCGGATAACCCAGGCCTACGTGCTGATCAAGGACCCGGCCCGAAGCGCCCTGCTCAGCAGCCCCCTGCAGGAATTCACCGCCTCCAAGCATATTCACTCCATCCTGCTCGTGCCGCTCAGTGTCGACGGCAGGGTGCGCCACCTTTTGTCATTTAACGCCACCAACCAGAAGCACTCGTTTTCCGACGAGGAAATAGAGCTGCTCACCTTTTTCGGCAAGGAGATCATGAAGGCCTCCCGGCTGGAATTCTTTGGCGACATCCTGCATGATATCAAGAATCCGGCCATTGCCGTGGCGGGATTTGCCAACCGTGCCTGCAAGTTGATGGAAAATGCCGACTTGGAGCAAGTGCGGGGTAAGCTGAAAAAATATCTTGATATCATGGCCTCCGAGGCCGCTCGTATGCAGGATCTGGCCCAGGCCATGGCCGGCGAGGGCAGGGAAACAACCGTCGAGCTGTCCGCCATTGCCGCGGTGCGCTACAGCATCATCGAAGAGGTGGTGCATGAGTTGAAGCTCAAAGGGGTCACCGTGTTGCCGTCGCAGCTGGAAGCGGATCTTTTTGTCTCCTGCTCACGCTTTGCCCTGGAGCGCGTGCTGGACAATCTGCTCAGCAATGCCATGCGCGCCGCGGCCGAGCAGGGAGAGGGCACGGTGGCGCTAAGGATCCGCAGCCGCAACGGCATGGCCGAGCTTGCTATTGAGAATACCGGCGAGATCCCGGCGGAGCATCTGGCCCGGATGAAGCAGGGCGCGGTCAAAGGCCGGGGGTTGAACATCATCAACCGTTTTGTCCACACCAACCATGGCAACATAAAAATCGAGTCCGGAAGCGGCATAACCCGGTTTATTATCATGTTGCCCCTGGTGGCTCCCACAGCAAAACATTGAGATTTCGGCTGGGCAAGGCGCTCTTTTTTTGCGGTTTTTGACTTATGTCAAAGACAGCTCTGGGCAAAGAGGTCATCATCAAGAAACCGGAAGGTAATCCGCATTACGCCTTTTTCTGTTGCCCCCTCATGCAGACCAAGGGCGTCAGGCGGAACGGGATGACTAAAAAATATCAGGGGAAGCTCCTGCAAAATAAGCAAAAGAGGGCCTCCTGTCATTTCGACCGAAGAAAGAAATCTAATAAAATCAAGGCAATTAAAGATTCCTCACTGCGTTCGGAATGACACACAAGTTCATTTTGCAAGAGCCTTAGGAGAGACATCTATGAGTGACGCAACGGACAGAGACCGCGGCTCGATAGAAATTGTTGAGCCGGATATTATTGCGGCGATGAAAGATATCCAGGGCTATATCGATATCAGTCCCGGCGATTTCAAGGAAGTCTTTCAGGTGGCCTACCGTCATGCCGTGCAACGGATCAAGGATTCCCTGACGGCCAGGGATATCATGACCAGCCCTGTACACTGTGTCGGCCTGGAAATGGATCTGATGCAGGCCGCGGCCTTTATGGCTGACAAACGTATTTCCGGAGCCCCGGTTCAAGACACCGGAGGGAGGATTGCCGGCATGGTGTCGGAGAAGGATTTCCTGGCCAGGATGGGGCTTGGGAAATCGGTATCCTTCATGCAGATCATCGCCCATTGCTTGCATAACAAAGGGTGCATGATGACCGGCCTGCGTAATCATTTCATCCGGGATATCATGACCACCCCGGCAATCACCGCCGGCGCCGGAATGACCGTCGGCGCGATTTCGGCCTTGTTTGTCGACAGGCAAATCAATCGTCTGCCGATTGTTGATAGCGATGACAGAATCATCGGCATCGTTACCCGCAATGATCTCGTGCAATCATACCGTGTAACCCGCTAGAGGCCGAATGCTATGATATTATTGCAAAAAATGAGAGGCAATGGCCAGAGCCCGCCACGGGTGAGCATGGTCGAGGTGTGCTGGTCCTGGATCGGCAGTTTCTGCGGCATAGCCGCGGTCGCTCTGCTGCATTATAAACTCGTGGATCAAAATGGGCTGCTCATGCTCATCGGCTCATTCGGCGCCTCGGCCGTCCTGATCTATGGCGCCATTCGCAGCCCCCTGGCCCAGCCGAGAAACCTGCTCGGCGGGCATATCCTCTCCGCCTTCATCGGCGTTACAGCCTTTCAGTTGCTCGGCGGACATCCCTGGCTGGCGGCCGCGGCGGCAGTTTCCTTCTCGATTGCCCTGATGCATCTCACCAGCACCCTCCATCCGCCAGGGGGCGCTACGGCGCTGATCGCCGTGATCGGCGGCGAGAGTGTGCATAACCTTGGCTATCTTTATGTCGTGATGCCGGCCGCCTTGGGAGCAGGCGTGATGCTTGTTGTCGCCCTCATTGTCAACAATATCCCCAAGACCAGGAAATACCCGGAATTCTGGCTGTAAGCGGGATCGTTTCAGGAATCTCCTCACCTCTTCTCTCTCCAAGCAGGGCGGCGTGTCATTTTTCCGGAAATGATGCGCCGTTCTTTTTCTGGATTTGCTCTGCTCGTATTTTCTTTCATTTGAGGCTCATGCCAGATGAACTTGTGTGTCATTCCAAACCCAGTGAGGAATCTTTGATTGCCTTGATTTTATTATATTTTTCCATTCGGTCGAAATGCCAGGAGGCACTTTTTCGCTTATTTTGCAAGAGCCTCATTTCAGAATCATTCCATTCCGGTAATTTTCGCTGGCCTGCAACTAAAATGAGAAGTAGTGTTTTTTTGTGTTTGAGTAAATTTTTTGATCCGGTAGGACACTATCTGTCCGGGGTCTCGGGATATGCTGGAGAGTGTCACGCCGGGATGGATTCATGCTATTTCCCCAGGGAAATGGAGGAGGGCATTAAGAGAGCGGTCAAGGAAACGACGGAGAGACTGACCGCCGAGGCCGCTAAAAACGAGGAACGGCCGCGCAAAACCTTTGAGGGCGAAAAAAATGTGCTCGCCACCAGGATTTCCGCCCTGGAGCAGGTTGCCGCCGACCAGAAAAAACAGCTCGATCTGCTGGCCTCCCAGCTTGACAAGGCCTACGGCAAGGTGCAGGACATTGCGTCAAGGCGGTTTCCAGCCCCAGGGAGCGCTATTATGGGGAACCCGCGAAAGGTTCCGGCCAGAATGAGGGAAAGTAAAAAAAAGTTCAAACGTTCCAGCGTTCAAACGTTCCAACGTGAAAACATTCGAACGCCGAATCGCTGCAACGTTTGAACGCTGGAACCTTGAAACGCTGAAACGCTGGAACGTTGGAACGTTGGAACGGAGGAGGTTCGCCATGACCGCGAAAAACTTTGAAGACCTGGAAATCTGGCAACTGGCCCGGTCATTGACCGGCAGGATATATAAACTTACCAGAGAGGGTGGATTCGCCAGGGATTTCGGTTTGGGTAACCAGATCCAGCGGGCCTCGGTGTCAGTGATGTCGAATATCGCCGAGGGATATGAAAGAGGCGGCAACCAGGAGTTCATTCAGTTTCTTGCCATTGCCAAAGGCAGCTGCGGCGAGGTGCGCTGCCAGCTTTATGTGGCCATGGATCAGGGGTATATCGGCCGTGAAGAGGCTGAGCCCCTGATTGATCAGCACAAAAAATTGTCCATCATGATTCATAAGTTTATGGAGCATCTGAAAGGCAGCAGCTTTAAGGGGCAGAAATACAAACCCCCAAAGCCAGATGCCAAAATGGCGGAATTCGACGCCCTGTTGCAGAGCTATCTGAAAAAATAACGGGTCCAGCGTGGAAAACGTTCCAACGCGTGAACGCTCAAACGTTTGAACGCTGGAACATTGAAACGCTTGAACGCTATAACGCTGAAACGTTTCACCACAGGAGGAAACCGGATGAACCGTCGCAATTTTATCAAAACAACCCTTGCCGCCCTTGCCTGGCTCGCCTTTCCCCGGCCGGGAAAGTCAGCCGCCCAGGAGATCATCCCCCTGTTTTCCTGCCATGCCGCTGGATTTCAATACTACGAGGGACCCGAAATCATCAGCACCCTGCGCCACGGAGAGCAGCTTACTCTGCTCCGCGAACCGGCCAACCCCCATGACGGCAAGGCCATTGCCGTTTATAGCGCTGCCGGGCAAAAACTCGGCTACCTTCCTGCCTACATCAACGAAACCCCGGCCCTGCAGATGGACGCGGGCCGAAAATTCACCGCCCTGGTGAAGAAAATTGATCCCACCGCCCAGCCCTGGGAGATGCTGGAGATGACCATTGTTGGGCCGGGTTGAGTGAACCGGCGGTCCGGTTGGAGATACTAACAAATTATATCTCTTTTTTTATTGCACTTTCCTGTCGATGCAGTATGTTTCCCCTAACCTTTTTGTGATCGTAGTGGTTTTTCCGAGACAAAAACGAATGGTGGGGAAACATGTCAGACCAGCTGGCCTATGAACGATTCTACTGGTTCAATGACGAGATCAAGTCCGGCCGCTATCCCAATACCACCGGCCTGGTTGAGGAATTCGGCATTTCCCGGCGCACCGCTCACCGGGACATCGACTTCATGCGCGTCCGCCTCAATGCCCCGCTGGAGTTTGTCCGGTTCCGCAATGGCTACCAATACACCAACGACGCCTATGAATTGCCGGGCCGCTGGATCAGCGAGGCCAATGTCTTCTCCCTGGCCCTGGCGGTCCGCCTCGCCTCCACCATCCCCGATCCGGCCATCAAAAACGATCTGTGCGCCATCATCAACAAGGCCCTCGGACGCTCAGGCAAGAGGGGAAATAATTGCCTGGAGACCTTTCACGACAAGATCTCGGTCAAGAATATCGAATATTCCAGGGTGAATACGTGGTGCTTCCGGGAAACGGTGCAGGCCCTGTTTGCCGATTCCCCGCTGCGCATCACCTACCATTCGCCCCACATCGGCCGAAATTCGACCCGCACGGTGCAGCCCCTGCATCTCATGCACTACATGGGCAACTGGCACCTGATCGCCTGGTGTACCGCCAGCCGGGCGCTCCGGGACTTTGCCCTGGCCCGCATCAAAAATGTTACCCCCTCGGACGACAGCCTGAAGCTGCCGGACAACCTGCCTCCCATGAAGGAATATACCCGCAAATACTTCGGCATCATGCAGGGTGACGCCGGTTGCGAAGTCGTGCTCTGCTTTTCGCCGCAATCCGCGCCGTGGGTGGTCGAGCAGGTCTGGCATCCGGAGCAGCAAACCAGCCCGGAACCGGACGGGGGCTTGCTGCTTTACTTTCCGGCCGCTGATTTCCGTGAACTGGTCAAACGCATCCTGAGCCACGGCGCCGGGGTGAAAATCATCTCCCCGCCGGAACTGCGGGATTTGGCGCGCCGGGAGATCAGAAAAATGGCGGAGATGTATGAGAAGTAACGGTGGCAGAGGGGCCTTTTCTTTTTTTGAAAAAATATTTTTCGGTATGACATCGTCTGACAGGGTGGAGATGGTAGGATGGAGAGGAAGAAGCGGCGCCAAGGGGTAAATGATTGGTGCGCCGGAACAATGAAACAGCTTGAACGTTGAAACGCTGAAGCGGCTTGAACACTGCAACTCTGGAATGCTTGAACTGTTTGAGCTCTCCAAACGCTTACACATTGAAACGCTGGGAAGTATGACATGAAATATTACGCCCACAGCCTTGAGGGACAGCCGCCGGATGAATGGCAGACATTTGAAGAGCATTTGGAAAATGTGGCTGCGATGACCTCAGGCTTTGCAAGAGCCTTTTGGCGGCGAAGAGTGGACCTGCCTGGTTTGGTCGAGAGCCGTATTTGAAATATGAAAGCGTAGTTAAGGGATTTTTGAATGAAGAAAATTAAATTCATCGCCCATCACAGACAATCTAACGGGGAAGAGCAAGCTGTTTGTGACCATTTATTGGAAGCATCAATAATAAGTCGTTGCTTTGCTGAAAAGATTGGTTGCCCTGACATTGGGGAACTACTTGGCCTACTTCATGATTTAGGTAAATATAGTAAGCAATTTCAGTCATATATCAAGTCAGCAATAGGCATGCTTAATCCTGATATAGATGATGAGTTTGTGGACGTTCAGTCTTTGAAGGGAAGGATTGACCATTCCAGCGCGGGGGCACAGTGGATATGGGGGAAATTCCGTCGATATGGGCCACAAGGGGAGCTGGTTGGGCAGATACTCGCATTGTGTCTTGCTTCTCATCATGGCGGCTTGCTCGACTGTCTGAAACCGGGAGGGGAAAATAGTTTCATTGCCAGAATGAAGAAGGATGTGAAAAAGACTCATCTGAAAGAATGTGAGGATAATATGGATTTCGAGGTATTGGGGCATCTGGACGCTCTCACCTCCCCAAGGCTCATTCAAGAATGTTCACATCGTATCCTGAACTTGGTTGATCCTAAAAGAAACCAAATCGTAACCAGTTTTAATATTGGTTTTTTTGCCCGCTTTTTGTTTAGTTGCCTGATTGACGCAGACAGGATGAACAGCGCGGACTTTGAAAATCCAGATAAAGAAAAATTTCGGCAACAGAAGGCAGTTGATTGGCAATCAGCAATAATACGTTTTGAAAACTACCTTGCAAACCTGCCTGTAAAAAGCGAAAAAATTGACCCAATACGAAGATCGATCTCAGCGAAGTGCAAGGAGAGAGCTGCTGGCGCGCAAGGGATTTACACCTTCACCGTGCCGACAGGCGGAGGCAAAACTTTTGCCAGTATGCGGTACGCCTTGCATCATGCCCATCAGCATCAACTTGACCGTATCATCTATATCATTCCTTACACGTCGATTATCGAGCAGAACGCCCAAGCCATCCGGGAGGCAATCGAAGTTGAAGGTGATGAATTCCCCTGGATATTGGAGCACCACTCCAACCTTGAACCGGAACGGCAAACTTGGCGTGATAAGCTCATTGCCGAAAACTGGGATGCACCTGTGGTCTTCACCACCATGGTTCAATTCCTTGATGTCCTGTTTAGCGGCGGTACGCGTGGGGTCAGGCGGATGCACCAATTGGCAAGATCGGTTCTGATATTTGACGAGATCCAGACCCTGCCGATTAACTGTGTTCATCTCTTCTGTAACGCCGTTAATTTTCTTGTCTCTCAAGCCAGAACCACTGTTGTCCTTTGTACCGCGACGCAGCCATTGCTGGACAAGTTGAAAGCTCCTGACAAGGGTCAGTTGAATATCCCGAAAGAGAATGAACTTGTCTGTAACGTGGCCGAAGTGTTTGATCAGCTTAGAAGGGTGCGCATTGACACCAAAGGGATTCGTCCGCAAGGATGGACAGAGTCAGAGCTGGTTGATCTGGCAGTTGGCGAATTCAACGAAAAAGGAAATTGTCTGGTGGTGGTCAACACAAAGGGCTGGGCGCAGCGGTTGTATGAATCATGCAGAAGTAGAATTGAGACGGGAAGCCTATTTCATCTCAGCACGAGTCTCTGCCCCGCGCATAGAAAGAAGATCCTGGATCAAGTCCGCCAACGCTTAGACAACGAACTGCCGGTCCTTTGCATAAGTACGCAGTTGATTGAGGCGGGTGTTGATGTGGATTTTGCGTCGGTGATCCGTTTCCTTGCCGGTTTGGATTCCATAGCCCAGGCCGCCGGACGGTGCAACAGAAACGGACGGCTGCCCCAGGCAACGGTACATGTTGTCAATCCACAACTGGAACAGATTGATATGCTGCATGACATCAAGGAAGGCCGGGATAAAGCCCTGCGGGTCTTTTCAGAAAAGGGTGACGCGGACCTGTTGGATCCTGATGTGATGAGTCTGTATTTTTCCTATTATTTTTACAGCCGGGCAGGCGAGATGGTTTATCCGGTCTCGGCGAATCAAGCCGGACGACAAGACAGTTTGCTCAGTTTGCTGAGCAATAATCACCTGAATATTGCCAGGACAAAACCCTTGCAGCTCAGGCAATCATTCAGTACGGCCGGGAAAATTTTCAAAGCGATTGATGCGCCCACCGAGGCTGTGATAGTCCCCTATGGAGAAGGGAGGGAAATCATTGCCTGGCTTTGTGCTGCCCCGGAACCTGCTAAGGCGTATCAATTGCTCAAGCGCGCCCAGAAGTTCAGTGTCAATGTGTTCCCCAATATCATGCGGAAGCTTAAGGAAGCGGGAGCTATAAGGCCGGTACAGCAAGGCGAGGAAATTTATTATCTCGACGAACGCCACTATAGTCAGGAATTTGGGTTATCCACAACAGAAGTCAGTACCATGCAATTCCAGAATGCTTAGGGAGGAAAATTGGATGAAAAACGATATCAGTTTCCGGTTATGGGGGCGGTACGCACTTTTTACCGACCCGGTAACCAAAACCGGTGGGGAGAAATGCTCCTATCATGTCCCGACCTATGAAGCCATCAAAGGGGTATTGAAGTCGATTTACTGGAAACCCACTATCATCTGGCATGTGGATAAGGTGCGGGTCATGAAACCTTTGCGCACCCAGACCAAGGGGACAAAACCTTTGGTCTGGGGTGGCGGCAACAGCCTGGCGATTTACACTTTTCTGCATGATGTGGAATACCAGGTTAAGGCGCATTTTGAATGGAATGAACACCGCCCGGAACTGACCAAGGACCGGATCGACGGAAAACATTTCAGTATTGTAAAGCGAATGCTGGAAAAGGGAGGTCGGCAGGACATCTTCCTCGGTACCCGAGATTGTCAAGGCTATGTGGAACCCTGCGAGTTCGGCGAGGGAAAAGGCCCCTATGATGAAATCGACGAACTCAGCTTTGGCCTGATGTTTCACGGTTTTGATTATCCGGATGAAACAGGAACGAATGAATTTCATAGCCGCTTCTGGCATGCCGTCATGCGGAGAGGAATTCTGGAGTTCCCCAGACCGGAAACATGTGAAAGTCGCCGCTTCATCCGCAAGATGTTCCCCAAGGAATTCGGGCTAGGTGAGAATGTCCTGTCTGTTGAACATGAAGAGGCACTGCTATGAGCTGGCTTGCGAGGCTATATGAGACTTATGAGGCTGTTTCCCAAAACCATCAATTGAATGAGTCGTTAGAGCCTTACTATCACAAGAAGGAACAATGTCACATTGAAATCATTATTGATGGCGATGGGGATTTTATTCGTGCTGAGCCGCTTCTGCAGGAGGTGACTTATGGCAAAGAGACTTATTGGAAAGGAGAAGAAACCGTTATTCCAATAACTCCTAAAAGTTTGACCGGCCGTACAAGTGGGCCAGCCCCATATCCATTGGTAGAGCAAATTCAATATGTGGCAAAAGACTACCCTTATTATGGGGGTGCCAAGGAGTCATACTTTGAAGACTTTTGTGAGCTTATTACTTGTTGGGCAATTTCTGAATACACCCATCCTAAGATTGAGGCCGTAAAAAAATATGTGGGGAAAGGGTTCGTGGTTCGTGATTTGCTTAAAGCCAAGATCCTTTATTCTTATCTGAATGACGGTCGCGAGATATTGATAACCAATTGGGCAAAGCAGGGTCCGTGCGAGGAGGGATCGAAAAAGAGATTACCTAAACCAGCCCTGCTTAATGCAGTGAACAACAACGAACAAGGAAATGCTAAAATTCGATGGCGGGTCCAACGCCTTGGTGACCCGGATGATCTGACTTGGTCAGATCCAATTTTGATAAAGAGATGGCAAAAATTTCAGGAAGATACAAATCAAAAAAACGGTTTTTGCCAAATATCCGGGAAAGAAAGTTTTATAGCCAAGAATCATCCTAAAGGGATCATTGCCAAGGTCAATGATGCCAAGTTGATATCTGTACCTACCGATCCAAGTTATTTGACCTATCAGGGCAGATTCACTAACGAAAACCAGCCTTATGCCATAAGTTTTGAAGTAAGCCAGAAAGCACATAATGCATTGCGTTGGTTAATTTCCAGGCAAGGACCAGGAAGTCAAACCAATGAGCAAGTGTTCGTGACTTGGGCGATTTCTGGCAGGCCTATACCAGACCCCTTTGACGATATATGGGCTGTACTTGGAGATGAGATAAAATTTTCTCCTGAATCTGAGGAAAAGAAAGGGCTTGAAATAGACCATTCCATTGATGCCGGGCAGTCTTTTGCCATAAAATTCAACAACTATATGAAAGGTTATAAGGAAAACATCCAGCCTACTGAATCAATAGTCGTGCTTGGTTTGGATGCAGCTACAAAAGGAAGGCTTGGAGTCATGTACTACCTGAAACTTCAGGGGAGTGAATACCTCGAGCGTATTGAAAGTTGGCACACGCAGTTTGCCTGGCCACAGCGGCATACAATCGAAATACCAAGCGGAAAAGAGGGTAAGAAGCCGGGCAGTAAAGTGATTTGGCCGGTGAGTTCACCTGTCCCAAGAAGTATCGCCGAGGCGGCTTATGGCAATATCCTGAAAAGCAACGACACCCTTAAAAAAAGCCTGATTGAGCGGATATTGCCCTGCATTGTTGATGCCCGACCCTTGCCGGAAGATATTTTGAATTCCGCTGTCCGGCGGGCCAGCAACCGGCATAACTGTGAACAATGGGAGTGGGAACGGAATCTAGGTTTCGCTTGTGCACTATACAGAGGTTTCTATAAACGGCACCCAGACCAAAAACAAAGGAGAGAATATGATATGATACTGGAAGAAAATAACACTTCAAGGGATTATTTATATGGCCGACTACTGGCGATAGCCGAGCGGATAGAAGAAATTGCGTTATCGGTTGGTGGAGAAAATCGTTCCACCACAGCCGCCAGGATGATGCAGCGTTTTGCGGATCGACCGTTTTCCACCTGGCGGAGTATTGAGTTGGCGCTTCAACCCTATATGCAGCGACTGCAAAGTTCCCGGCCAGGATTTCTGACGAACAGAAAAAAAGAGCTTGATTCGGTTTTATGTTCCTTCAAGCCTGGTGATTTTACCAGCGATAAACCTATGTCAGGTGAATTTTTGCTGGGCTATCATTGCCAGAGGATGTTTTTTCGTAATACGCAAACAGATTCCACCCATGAAGTCTGATTAAAGAGGAGACAGAATATGAGCAGTCTGAATAACAAAATTGATTTCGCGGTCATCTTCAGTGTCAAAAAAGCCAATCCCAACGGCGACCCCTTGAATGGCAACCGCCCTCGCATAGACTATGACGGCTATGGCGAGGTTTCCGATGTTTGTCTCAAACGAAAAATCCGGGATCGTTTGCAGGATGCCGGCCACACTGTTTTTGTTCAATCGGATGAGAAAAAAATTGATGGCATGCCAAATCTTAGGGCACGGGCTGAATCTTCTCAGTTCGGGTTGGGCAAGGATGCTTTCAAGATTGACAAAAGTATGCCGGAAAAGAAGGATGAGACGGCTAAACTTGCCTGCGAAAAATGGCTTGATGTGCGTGCATTTGGGCAGCTTTTTGCCTTTGGTAAAGGAGATGATGCTTCTGGTGTGTCAATACCTATTCGTGGTCCGGTCACTATTCAATCTGCCTTTAGTGTTGAACCTGTCAGTATAACCAGTACTCAGATTGTTAAGAGTGTCAATGCAGAGGAAGCAAAGGGGAAAAGCGATATCAGCGCTGATCGTATGGGGATGAAACATCGGGTTGACCAAGCTGTTTATGTCACCTTCGGCAGCATGAGCCCTCAGTTGTCCGGAAAGACCGAGTTCAGTGATTCGGATGCCGAAGTTATCAAATCCGTTCTCCCAAAACTTTTTGAAGGGGACGCATCGTCGGCAAGACCGGACGGCACGATGGCGGTCGAGAAAGTCATCTGGTGGAAGCACAACAGTAAAGCTGGCCAATATTCTTCGGCAAAAGTGCACAGGACGTTGTCAGTAAATCCGGATGGCAGCTATCAGTTAAACAACCTTGATGGGTTGATTCCTGAAGAAATCAATGGGTTTTGAGCCAAGCGCTGTGATTGGTTTAAAAACTGGATGGTGATATGGTGGAAACCAAACTGGGTGTCTTCAAAAACAAGGAAATCAGGCGAACCCTGCATAACAACGACTGGTGGTTCGTGGTCGAGGACGTCGTTCACTCCATGATCGACTCAAAAGATCCGAAGCAGTATATCCGGCGCATGAAACAGCGCGACCCGGAACTTGGTAAAGGGTGGGTACAGATTGTACATACCCTTCCCATCGAGACGGAAGGTGGCGCGCAGCGTATGTTGTGCGCCAACACCGAAGGCCTCTTCCGCATCATCCAGTCCATCCCCTCGCCCAAGGCCGAGCCGTTCAAACTCTGGCTGGCCAAGGTTGGCTATGAACGGGTACAGGAGATCGAAGACCCGGAACTGGCAACAAAGAGAACCAAGGCCCTTTACCGGGCCAAGGGCTATTCGGAAGCTTGGGTTGAAAAGCGGATGCGCGGCATTGCCGTCCGGGCCGAACTGACCGACGAGTGGCAGAATCGGGCCGTCAATGGCGAACCGGAATACGCCATCCTGGCTGCGGAAATTTCCAAGGCCGCCTTCGGCCTCACCCCGTCAGAGTGTAAGGAATTGAAAGGGCTGGAGCGGGAAAATTTGCGGGATCACATGACCGATCTGGAACTGATCTTTTCCATGCTGGGCGAGGCGGCCACCACCGAGATCGCCCGCCGGCAGGAGCCGATTGAAACACTTTAGGAGGAGAGTGCTTGATGGTATCAACGGAACTGATTCGGGTTGCGGTTTTTGAAGGTGAAAAGATTCGAAAAATCTTCCATGAGGGGGAATGGTGGTTTTCGATCATTGATATCGTGCGTGTGTTGACCGGCAGTAGCGTCCCAAAGCGCTATTGGAGTGATCTTAAGCGCAAACTCACAAAAGAGGGTTATGTCGAGTTGTACGAAAAAATCGTACAACTGAAATTTATCGCAACCGACGGGAAGTATTACGCTACCGACTGTGCGGACACGGAAACTATGTTTCGGATCATTCAATCCATTCCTTCACCCAAGGTGGAACCGCTAAAGCGTTGGCTGGCAAGGGTCGGCAAGGAACGAATTGAGGAAATCGAGAATCCGGAACTCTCCATGGACCGGATGAAGTCGATTTATGAGAAAAAAGGGTACACAAAGGAGTGGATCGATAAACGGATGCGCGGCATTGCCGTGCGCCAGGATCTGACTGACGAGTGGCAGAACCGTGGGGCGAAGACAAGCCTGGAATTTGCCATCCTGACCAACGAGATCATGCATGGGGCGTTTGATCTGAAAGTGGAGGAATACAAACAGGTGAAGGGGCTGGTAAAAGAAAATCTCCGCGACCACATGACCGATATTGAACTGATTCTCACCATGCTGGCCGAGGCTACAACAACCAAGCTACATCGTGACCGGGGTTCCCAGGGTTTTGAACCATTGAAGAAAGATGCCAAGGATGGCGGGGCCGTGGCTGGAAGGACCCGCAAGGATATTGAAAAGCAGTCCGGCACCCCGGTGGTTTCAAGAGATAATTTCAAGAAGCTGACGGGGACAGGGAAGAAGAAACTTACGAGATAGCGCGATGCTGAGAAAAAAGACTGGAAAGTGGAGGCGCGGGAAAAACTGGAGGTTGAGACGGGCAACAAGGTGGTCAGTTCTGAAAATTATCTCACGGAGCAGGAGAGCCGGAAGCGGCTAAAAGGCAAAAAGAAGTAGCATGGGGCAATCGGAATGAGCGAAAAAACAGAAAAACCAGAAAACATGCATTCAGAGCTCGGGGAAATCATCCTATATCAGTCTGAGGAAGGAAAATCATTGATCGATGTCCACCTCAAGGATGAGACTGTCTGGCTGACTCAGGCGCATATGGTGGAGCTGTTTCAGCGTGATCAATCGGTTATTTCCCGGCATTTGAATAATGTTTTCAAGGAAAGAGAGTTGCCTCGGGAAAGCAATATGCAAAAAATGCATATTGCTGATTCGGATAAACCGGTAGCTTTTTATAACCTCGATGTCATCATATCGGTCGGTTACCGGGTAAAATCGCAACGCGGCACCCAGTTCCGCATCTGGGCCACCTCCGTCTTGAAAGACCATCTGGTGCGCGGCTATTCACTCAATCAACGCAGGCTGGCGGAAAAAGGCGTGGATGAGGTGCGGCAGGTTCTGCGTCTTTTGGCCACCACTCTGGAAAGTCAGAGTCTGGTCAGCGATGAGGGCCGAGCGGTACTGAAAGTTGTAAACCGCTATGCCAGGACCTGGCAGCTTCTTCTGGAGTATGACGAAGACAGACTGCCGGTGCCAGAGAGAAAGCACGACACCAGATCGGTGCTGGAGATTGACCAGGTCCGGCAGGCCATTGTCATTCTGAAAAAGGAATTGTTGAGCAGGGGGGAGGCGACTGATCTTTTCGGCCACGAACGGGGCCACGGCCTTGCCGGCCTCATCGGTGCGGTGCAGCAGTCCTTCGGCGGCCAGGATCTGTATCCCAGCGTGGAGGAGAAGGCGGCCCATCTCCTCTATTTTGTTATCAAGGACCATCCTTTTTCTGATGGCAACAAGCGGATCGGCTCTTTTCTCTTTCTGCTGTTTCTCCAGGCCAACGGCCTGCTGGATGAAAAGGGGTTGAATAACCGGGCGCTGGTGGCCCTGGCCCTGCTCACCGCAGCAAGCGAATCAGGGCAGAAGGAATTGATGATCCGGCTGATCATGAACCTGATTGGAGAAAAATAATGGAGATCCGGGCAAGAGGGTCTTTCATGGGTTTTTTACTGCACATTTACTCAACCCTTTGGAGCGGCGGATGAAATCAGAGTCAAAGGTGGCGAAATGGCCGCAATCTTTGCAGCATGCAAGATGGAGGGCATCGGCAAAATCAAGCCCTTTCCGGGTCCATTCCAAAGCGGAAAATAAGGTGTCAGGATTTTTCGTTTTGACGTTCGTCAGACTGAGGAGTTTTATAAATGCGTCACAGATTTCAAGGGTTTTGAAACTGTATGCAAAACGTAAAACCCATTCTGTTTCGAGCATAACGGTGTCGGAAATAAAAACGGTGTCCTTATTGAAAAGGGCAAAGGCCTTCTTGAATTGGTCTTCATTGTCGCGGGTCAGCAGCCGGACAAGAATATTTGTATCAACCCCGGTCATTGGCACTCTCCAGGGCGCCTTTCCTTATGGCCTCATCCATTTCTTTCAGGCTTTTGGCCTGGCCGTTATACTTGAGACAGGCTGCCACTTCGGAAAGAGTTGTCGGCGGATATGGCCGGGGGGGTTTCAGCAGGATGCCGTCAGCGGTGTCAATCACCTCCAGTTTCTGGCCAGGTTCCAATTGGTGGGCGTCTCGCACGGGTTTGGGGATAATAATCTGTCCCTTGCTGGAAAGTACGGTTGTTGCCATGGGTGACCTCCGGGTAAGAAAGTTGTAAGAATACTTTAGAGAGCTAAACTTGTTTTGTCAATCAGAGGCTCACGATTAAAGCAAATGGCTATTTACACAGAAGACGACCTCCTACCTCTGTCTGCCCTGCAGCATCTGCTGTTCTGCCCGCGGCAGTGCGCCCTAATTCACATCGAGCAACTGTGGCAGGAGAACCTGTTCACCGCCCAGGGCAGGCTGATGCATGATCGGGTTGATCAGTCGGGCCGGGAATCGCGGAAAGATGTCCGCGTTGAATACGGCATGCCTTTGCGCTCCATGCGGCTGGGATTGATCGGTAAGGGTGATGTTGTCGAGTTTCACCGGATGGATTCTAAAGAAGGCTGGCAGCCGTTCCCGGTTGAATATAAGCGGGGCAAGGAGAAAAAGGAGAACTGGGACAAGGTGCAGCTCTGCGCCCAGGCCATCTGTCTTGAAGAGATGCTTGGGCTTGCGGTCCCGGCCGGCGCGCTTTTTTACGGCAAGAATCGGAGGCGGCAGGATGTTGTTTTTACCGATGAGCTGCGGCGGGAGACGGAAGAGACGGCGCTGAAGTTGCACGAACTCATCGGCGCGGGCAGGACACCCCAGTCGGTTTATAGCAAAAGATGCGATTCCTGTTCGTTTTATGAAATCTGTCTGCCGAAGATACTGGAGAAAAGAAGAAAGATTGATCGTTATCTTGATCAGGCCTGCGAGGAACAATGAAAAAACATCTGAACACACTGTTTGTCACCACCCAGGGCGCGTATCTGGCCAAGGAAGGCGAGACGGTAGCCGTCAAGGTGGAAGGCAAGATACGCATGCAGCTGCCGGTGCACACCCTGGGCGGCATTGTCTGTTTCGGACAGGTGTCCTGCAGCCCGTATCTTATGGGGTTCTGCGCCGAAAAAGACGTGGCCATAAGCTTTTTGTCCGAACATGGGCGTTTTCTGGCCAAGGTGCAGGGGCCGGTTTCCGGCAATGTTCTGCTCAGGCGTGAGCAGTACCGCTGGGCCGATGACCAGGACAAATCGACATCTATCGCCCGGTCAGCCGTGGTCGGTAAAATCAGCAACTGCCGGAGTGTGTTGCAGCGGGCTCTGCGCGACCATGCCGACAAGATCGACGTGGTGGTTCTGCAGGGGGCGATTGACCGGCTCAATTCCATCCTCATGCACATCCGGGAGGACATCCCGCTTGATACCATTCGAGGATATGAAGGCGAGGCCGCCCAAGTCTATTTCAATGTCTTTGACAATCTGATCACTTCGCAGAAGGAAAATTTCGTTTTTCACGAGAGAAGCCGCCGGCCACCTCTGGACAGGGTAAACTGCCTGCTCTCCTTTCTTTACACCATGGTCATGCACGATGTGCGATCGGCCCTGGAATGTGTCGGGCTTGATCCTGCTGTCGGGTTTCTGCACCGAGACCGTCCCGGACGTCCCGGCCTGGCCCTGGACATGATGGAGGAATTCAGACCGTTTCTTGCCGACCGTCTTGCCCTGTCGCTGATCAACCTTTCCCAGGTGAAAGATAAGGGTTTCCGGGTCATGGAATCCGGGGCGGTTCTGATGGATGACGATACCCGCAAGACGGTGCTGGTTGCCTATCAGAACCGCAAACAAGATGAGATCATGCACCCTTTTATCAAGGAGAAAATGGAGGTCGGACTGTTGTTCCATACCCAGGCGCTGCTGCTGGCCCGGTATCTGCGGGGTGATCTTGACGGATACCCGGTCTTTCTCTGGAAATAAATGTCATGTTTGTACTGGTAAGCTATGATGTGTCGACAATGGACAAGGGTGGGCAGAGAAGACTGCGGCGGGTGGCAAAGGCCTGCAAGAATTTCGGCCAGCGGGTGCAGTTTTCCGTTTTTGAATGCATCGTCGATCCGGCCCAATGGACGGTTCTCCGGCAGACGCTGATTGATGAGATTGATGAAGAGATGGACAGCCTGCGCTTTTACTTTCTGGGCTCGAACTGGCAGCACCGGGTTGAACATGTCGGGGCCAAAAAGGGGATCGATCAGGAGGGGCCGTTGATTGTTTGATATGGGGCGCGAACCGTGAATTGCCATGAAATCCCCGGTAGGTTCGCGCTGTGTGTAACTGTTTGTAATAGAGAGATTTTGAGTTCAGAGTGTTCTTCGGGAGGAGTGATTTTTTGTTTATTGTATTTGGTATCGCGGAATATGGCGAGCGAAAGGAGGTGGGATAACAGGTTGAAAGGAGACAGTCGCCCCCTGCACGGGGGCGTGGATTGAAACCTGTCGTCACGGTTGTTCTCCTTATAAAAGTTGGTCGCCCCCTGCACGGGGGCGTGGATTGAAACACATAATCGTCCGCTTCTTTTTTGGTATCAAATAGTCGCCCCCTGCACGGGGGCGTGGATTGAAACATTTCTCACCTCGTTAAGAAATGGGGCCGATGGGTCGCCCCCTGCACGGGGGCGTGGATTGAAACAGATTGGGGGGCCTATGTTTCCGGTGGTTCAGCGGTCGCCCCCTGCACGGGGGCGTGGATTGAAACAAATAGGCTTTGACATTATTTGCGTTGAACCAGGTCGCCCCCTGCACGGTGGCGTGGATTGAAACAAGAAGAGTTTCAATTATTGATATTCGTTCTAAGTAGACCACTTCACGGGGGAGTGGATTGAA